>CACJXQ010000001.1 GCA_902597385.1 uncultured Pseudomonadota bacterium
TAGTACTATTGCGTCAATACCGATTAAGCTGTTATTACCTATTTCACATCCATGAAGTACTGCTTTATGGCCTATCGTACAATTTTCTCCGATCGTGAGTGGATATCCTGGATCTGTGTGCAGAATTGCCAAGTCCTGTACGTTAGAACCTTTCCCCACAGTGATTAATTCGTTGTCTCCTCTTAGTACCGCACCAAACCAGACACTCGCATTTTCTTCAAGAAGTACTTTGCCTATCACACTGGCATTGTCAGCTATAAAAAAATCGCCAATGGTTTCTAGTTTTTCGGACCCTAGATCGTATTTCAATTTGTTTCTCCTAAATCCCTTTTCGAGACACTATACTAAATAGCTTAAACATTTGTTATTGGCGGAACCACTAAAGAACTGGTAGATAGAGGTGAATTTTAGTCGTAACATGTTTTTCTATGAGTCCCAAAGTAAGATTTAGTTTTTATGAGAGTGTGCTAGGGAAATGTGCTTTAGTCTGGGATGGGGAGGGTCTTCTGCGTAACTTACTGCCCTTCGAAAGCCCTTCTGAAACCAAAAATGAAGTTTTAAATGAATTTCCTGAGGCAGTTGAAACGAGCCTCAATAAAGGGATGAAAAAGGTGGTGTCGAAATTGAGCCTTGCAATTTCAGGTGCCAAGGTCGATTTCAATGATGTGTTGATTAACAAGTCGAATTGGTCCCCTTTTAATAAAAAGATATATGAGTACACTAAGTCTATCCCTACCGGTTCGACGACCACTTATGGTTTATTGGCAGACGCTATAGGTCATCCCAATGCTTTTAGAGCCGTAGGTACTGCTTTAGGTAAGAACCCGGTGCCAATAATAATTCCCTGTCATCGAGTTTTGGGTAGAGACGGTAGTCTTCGCGGATTCTCTGCCTCTAACGGTATAATGACAAAGCAAATTCTACTCCGGCTGGAGGGATGCGAGGTTCAATCCCCGTTTATAGGTTATGACCCGCTAGAATCATCTGAGTTTCTAGCTAAATCAGATTCCAGACTAGCTAAATTGATCAAGCTTGTCGGCCCTCCATGTATTAACATACCTCGAAAAGTGCAAATTTTCGAGCCTCTCTCAAGGGCAATTATTAGCCAACAAATTAGTGTAAAAGCCGCCCAAAGTATTAGCAGGAAGTTGACTGAAGAATTCGGCAAGAAGAACGGGAATTTAGATGCCGAACGCATTTTCAAAGCTGGACATGAAGAATTAAAAGCCTGTGGGTTATCTCAAAACAAAGCTCAGTATCTTAAAGAACTTTCAAAACACGCTCGAGATAAGCAACTACCCTCTAGTGAAGATCTAAAATGTATGTCCGACTCGGAGGTGGTAGATTCCCTTACAAAACTAAAAGGAGTCGGGAAATGGACTGCTGAGATGATGCTGATTTTTCAGTTTGGCCGATCAGATGTCTTAGCGGTTGATGACTTGGCGTTGAGAAAAGGTCACGGTATCTTGTTAGGTAAGAAAAAGCATGAGTCTAGTCGCGAACAACTTGAAATATATGCGAAGCGGTGGAGACCTTATAGGAGTGCGGCTTGTTGGTATCTGTGGAGGCTAAATAAAAGTCCACTAATGAACGACTATTTAACAGAGGCTGGTTAGGCTGTTTATGCCGATATCAGTCTAAAAGAGGTTTCATTTTATGCCAATTGGTCATTTTTTCGTAGGCTGAAGAAACTTTTATGAGAGTGCTTTCGTCTCCTTTTTTGCCGATAAATTGCATGGACGTGGGCAGACCATTTTCTGTGAATCCATTTAACAAAGTGATAGATGGGTGTCCAGAAAAGTTAGTGGGTGCGGAGAACCTTACCAAAGGAGGGATTTCTTCGATGGGAGATATTGCTTGTGGGGGTACTACCGAGATTGAAGGCGCAGGGTTCGGCATGCCCGGACATACTATTACATCGATTCCGCTTAGTAGCTCGTTTATGAGAGCGTTGGTTGATTGGCGCTGCCTGGTGGCTCTCGCATAAGTTACAGAATCCACTTTTTCACCATATTCTAGCAGTGAGCGAAATACGGGGCCGTAGTCCTCTCGATGTTTTGGAAAAAATTGTTGGTGACTTATCAGGGCTTCGACAGAACATATAGTCATCCAGTGTTCTGCCGCATCGTAGAGTTCAGGCGCCGTCAGTTCTAAAATAGTCGCTCCATTTTCTTCCAATAATTCTGTGGATTTGAAAAGTGCAGCGGCCATTTCTGGATCGGTGTCAGTTGTGCAATAAACTCTATCGATGCCTATTTTTAATCCACTTATTTCTTTTCCAATTTCTTGAAGATAGTTAGTCTCCTTATCTAGTCTAGTCGAGGCATCTCTTGGATCACGCCCTTCTAGGATTTGTAGCATTGCAGCCGCGTCCCAAACACTCCGAGCCATTGGTCCGATGTGATCTAAAGTGTCAGCAAGAGGAAAAACACCATAGCGACTAACTTTGCCAAAGGTTGGTTTAATTCCTACGATTCCACACGCGGCGGCTGGAAAACGGATGGAACCCCCGGTATCCGTCCCAAGGCTAGCGAAGCAAAGAGAGGCGGCAGTCGCCGCGCCGGAGCCTGATGAGGAGACTCCTGCCCAATGTTCTGTGTTCCAGGGGTTTCTAGGAAACCCTAGTTTGGGATGGTAACCATATAGCGCAAATTCAGTTAAGTTAAGCTTGCCGAGCATCACACTACCCGCGGCCTGCAGTTTTTCAACAACGGTTGCATCATAGCTAGGTACAAAATTTTCCATAATCGTGGATGCGCATTTTGTCGGAATATCAGCGGTATATATCAAATCTTTGTACGCAATAGGTATGCCGTGAAGGGGGCCAAGATATTCTCCTTTTAGAATCTGCTTCTCTGCTATCTCTGCATCCGAAATGGCTTTATCTGCAGTAACAAGGGAATAACTGTGAATCTTATCATCGTACTTCTCAATCCGAGATAGCATCCCCTTTGTTAGCTCAGTAGGTGAAATCTCCTTGCCTCTAATTAAAGGCGCTAGCTCTTGGATGGTTTTTGTCAGCAGCTCCGAAAGATCACTCAAATCGATTTCTCCAAATTATTCTCAGTCAACATCTTTTGTCCTGTCAATTTTGATGTCTTATCCAATGAAAGGCCTCTGGTTTTCTGGCTTTGAAATAATGGTTTTGAGGGTAGCTATGTTATTTAGTGGGTGACCGATCCGGCGCATTTTCCACTACCCAAAGCGGATTATGTCTTCCGAAGTAGGAAACCCCCCACATGAGCTTTTTTCCTTTGAAAATACCTTCCTTCCATTAATAAAAATATCAAAAACGCCACCAGATCCTTCAGTCAATGTAATCTCTTTATGGCCAAGAGAAGATAATTCATCCCTCACACGGAGAGCTTCTGGCCGATAATTTCATACCCCGCAATATTTTATTTCAATCATCACTTCTAGCTCAGTGTTTTGCTTAGGTGCAACCTTAACGCATTCAGTAGGCTTATTACACTAAATTGTCCAATTCTTGCTTTATCTCCTGGTAAAAGTACTTTTTCAATAAGATTAGTTTCTCCGTAGGCTATCCCGAGATAGGTCTCCCCTTCGGAGCTTGATCCAGTGAGATCATGGGCGCCCGTTATTGAGAGTCCAATGTCAGCAGAAAATAGTGATTTAACCTTCTGGGCTAAATGAGTGGCAGACTCCTTAGTCCCAATTGAATCCTGATCCAAGCCTAAAATGTCCATCCTTGAAATTCCGGAGTGCGGGATAATCCCACCGAGGAATATAGAGCCGTCGGGATCGGCGTTACTTAGGCGCGTGGACGCGACCCCCGCACTGGTTAGCTCGGCTATTGCTACAGTAAGTTTTAGTCGTCTTAGGATATCTATAATGGTGGATTCCATAGTTTCATCATCGATACCGAAAATGCAGTCGCCAAGTATACCTCTGATTACGGATTCTTCTTCTTTGAGTAATACTTCCAACTCTTGGAGATTTTGAGCTCTAGCGGTTATTCTCACTTTTAATCCTTCTATACCGCTGGCCAAGAAAGCTAAAGTGATCTCTTTAGATTCATTTAGGTGCTCTATTCTTTGACTTAACATCTCTGCTAGTTTTGATTCGCTGTGACCCCATGTTTTTATTACTCTGCTTCCTATTACATTCTTTCTTCCAGATCTTCTGACTATATCCGCAAGGATCGTGGATTGAATCATTTGTTTTAGTTCGTATGGGACGCCTGGCACCGCGTAAATTACTTTATTACCGATTGGGCAGATAAGACCGGGAGCTGTTCCTGGCTGATCTTCTATAGCCGTTGCTCCGACCGGCACCAACGCTTGTCTCAGATTATTTCGAGGCATGCTACGCCCTCTTGACTCAAACATTTTTCTTATTTTGTTCTCAATATGTTTGTTGCTCTGAAGAGTTGTCCCCATGACTTTGGCGATAGCTTCGCGAGTGATGTCGTCTTGGGTGGGGCCTAATCCACCGCAACAGATAACTGCGTCGGCTCTTTCTAAAGAGGATCTCAAGGCGGATACGATTCTCTCGATATTATCTCCCACCTTTATTTGAAGGTGAGAATCTATTCCATTCAGCGCTAGTTGCTCCCCCAACCAGGATGAGTTTGTGTCGATTATTTGACCCAGCAATAGTTCCGTCCCGATGGCTATAACTTCACAACGCATATCTTGAATTCCTATAAAATTAGCAGTGAGTTAAGTATACTGGAAACTTAAATTGCGCAAGAGTATTCAAAAGAAAAGATTAGTTTTAATTATCAGGATCGCAGGTTGTTTCGTTTGAGTACATTTCTTAGACTAATTTCAAGTTGTCGCATATAGAGTTACCTTCTGGGCGGAAAGATAAAAATGAAATTTACAATATTCGGAGCTGGCTCCTTGGGGACAATTGTTGCCGCTCTTCTGGTTAGAGGAGGGCATCAGGTCCGAGTAATCGCTAGAGGAAAAAGGGCCGATTACATCAGGAAAAACGGTTTAAAGGTAAATGGTCTAATTAAGCTGACCGAATCTTGTGAGGTTTTTGAGAGAGTCGAGCCGGGTATGGATAGTGACGTCCTTATATTTTGTGTAAAGACTTACCAAATGCTACAAGCTATGGAAGCAACTAATCGATTAGAGCCGGATGTGGTTTTTTCTTTGGCCAACGGATTGAAAAAAAATGAGCAACTTAAAGCTCAGTTTCCGCACTCA
This sequence comes from uncultured Pseudomonadota bacterium, assembly GCA_902597385.1. Classification (GTDB taxonomy): domain Bacteria; phylum Pseudomonadota; class Gammaproteobacteria; genus TMED69. The sequence goes on from CACJXQ010000001.1 coordinate 5,178, forward strand.
AAAATTCTTGGTTGTATGGCAAACTTTAGCGGGGAACTTTTAGAGTGTGGAGTGGTCAATTTTACTCGAAATGTTTCTTTCAACATAGATGGTAATTGCAATGAAGGGAAGACGATAGCAAAAACAATCTCTTTAACAGGGTTAAAAAGTATTGCCGATGAGCGTATTGATTCCACTGAGTGGTCAAAATTTACTGGTTGGATCTCGTTGTTTGCTTTGTCTATTTTAACAAGAAGTCCGATTGGACGATTTTTGAGCACTGAGGAATTTGCACGGCAAGCATATTTTTTGATTCGAGAAGTCGCCGTCTTGGCAGAAAAGAGCGGTGTCACTCTTCATGACGATACGGTTCTCCCAGTTCTCACTATCTCTAGGAGTAAACAGGACGGTGCGGTGAGCAAACTTGTTGCCATCGGCAAGGAATTTAGGGACCATTTTCCGAACCACAAGATATCTGCTTTACAAGACCTAGAAAATAAAAAACCGCTAGAACTTCATGAGACTCTTGGGCACGTCGTCGAGATGGCCACTAAGTTGGAAGTCATCTTAAGGATTAGCCCTATTTATTACCAGTTGATTGCAGATTTGGATGTTATGAATCGAAGGTGCTAATACTGCTCTGAAAAAAATTAGCAGAGTACTTTACTTTCTATCCAGGGAGCCCATGAGAATTAAAAAAGTTTCTTACTGCAGAAACAAATTCATCAGGACAGTCATGGTGCACCCAGTGGCCAGCGCCTTTGAAGCCGATAACCTCGGGGTTCCTAAAGAATTCACTTCTACCATCATTTGAAGGGTCTGAAGCCCAGCTTTCGAGTCCATGGACAAGAAGTGTGGGGCACTCTATTTCAGACCAAAGTCCTTGAATGTCCTTTTCGGGCATGTCGTAAGCAGGCCAAGATCTAACATAGTTATCAAATTTCCATGAAAACGTCCCGTCTTCGTTCTGATTTACTCCGTGTACGGTTAGATGCCTAGCCATTTCTTCAGAAAGGTGTTGATTTTCCTCAGTCATGCGTTTAACCGCACTGTCCATGGAGGCATATTTTTTGGGTAATCTACCAGCGAGATCTCGTCGCTTACTTATCCAGGATTTCAATCTCTCAGAAAGAGGCTTCTCACGGAGTTCAGCCTGCATTTTGGGCGATAGACCGAGACCCTCAATTGCCACTATTGCTCTAACATTTCGGGGATATAATCCACTATAACGAAGAGCAATATTTCCTCCAAGAGAATGAGAGATGATGGTGACTGGAGCAAGTTTTTGTTGATGGATTAATTGGTCAAGATCGTATAAATAGGCTGCCATCTCATAGTTTCCATCTTCAACCCAATCACTATCTCCATGGCCTCTCAGATCAGGAACCATCACATGCCATTCCGTGGAAAACTGTTGAGCTATCCAATCCCAACTTCTTCCGTGATCCCTTCCTCCATGGATCAAAAGTAAGGGGGGAGCATCGGAATTACCCCAGTCAGTGTAGTGCAATCGCATTCTCTGCGAAAAAAATGTATGGGAGACAGGCCCTAAAATTCTTTTGCTCATAAATTACTCTCCCTTTTGTCAAAAGAAAGTCTATTCTTCCCGACTATTTATACAAGTTCAATCACCCTATTGGAATGGAAACAGAAGTTTAAATACTCTGCCGAAGCGAGTTGCTTCGGCAGAGTGAGGAGGGGAAGTACCTATAATTAGGACTCGGGGGGGAGGTATTCCTAACTATGGTGCAGTGCAGTATACCGCAGACATGCCGCAGTGCAACAAATTGTTAGGAATATAGATATTCTAGAAAGTAATCAAGGAGTTCCATCAAGAAGCTTCTTGTTAGAAATGAATCTATCTAATACATTTTTTGTAATGCGGGACACGTTATTTTTATAATCATTATGAGACAGAGAACCCGCCCATGCTATGGAACTGGTAGAAAAAACGCCGCCATTATTTGGAGTGGGGAAAAAAGCCATATCCGCTCTGACTAGAGGATTTTCCTGTCCTCCTAATCCGGGATAATTAATTAAGATTTCTTCATTCACCACGAGATAAATATCAGTGTGGTTGACCGAAGACGCCAGAAGATATGTGGAAGGAGGTGTCCCTAAGCCCGCATCCACTCGGTCTAACTCTAGCCCGGCTGCTCCACCACCTATTAATCCAAAGTCTCCAATTTTTTCGGTTTTTCCAACTCCTTTCATTATCCAAGCAACTTCCTTTTTGTAGCTATCCGGTTTTCTTTCGTAATAAGACGAAATATCGAAGCCTTGCGCGGTAAAACCTGTGCCCACGATCTTTTGCGGTGGGCGCCCGTTTCTTCTCCATAGTCCTCCATACTCTCCGGTAAACGCATGATAGTACTCCCCAGTCTTTGGTTCCCATCCACGTATTCCGCCCTCATTTCTTCGTACTTCTATTATCCCCCGTTCACTTTCGTTAAATGCGATCCGCCAGTACCAGCCGTTGGCCCCTAGGTACATTAGGCGTCCACCATTCTGTTGATAAGCCAGCATCGCATCCCACATATCTTTCGAGTGATATTCAGGATGAGATGAACTGAGAACTACCTTGTATTTTTCAATCGACTTCAGACCCTCGTAGTGTAATTCTTCGTCAGTTATCACGTCATAGTCATAATTCAATGCCTCCAGCCAATTCGTGATGTGCGTGTCAGCATTGAACTGCCATAGACTTGACCCTGATCCACCAAGCCAACTCCTATACTTGGGCCGCATATTGAGGATCGGCCTCAACCTGGAGGAATACGCCACTCCAGAGCCGTCACTGTGATGGTCGTAGCAGCTGGCGCCGTATTCTCGGTGTTCGTTTCTATACAGATCTTGCCTTTCGTGTTCTACGAGTCTTCCGCCTAGCAACTGAGCAACCGGTACATCGGTTCCCATATGTTCATTGGCGTAGGCCATGTAACTTGCAGTGGGTAATAAGAAGCAAATTTTAGCCGTAGCCCTTCCCCGAGGCGGAAGTACCGCGAAAGGGACATAATCTTCTTCTTGTAGAGAAGAGCCGCACCTCAATCGAGCAGCGTATAGGCCGCTCCTAAAGGTTTTTGGAACGGTCAAGGTGAAGTCAACCTCCCAGCCAGCATCGTGAACATCGTCATCGTGAAAATGTATTGCTCCATACTGGTCCTGAGCGTTCTTCCAATTGAGTTCATCACCCGTCCAGTTCCAGCCCGTCATCGCTCTGGTTGGCATGTTTACCACATGCCCATCCAGTCGATTTGCAGAGCGGTCTGAGACGGTTGTCCCTTGTATGTTGGCCGAAAAGTCCCACCTAGCAATTAAACTTTCTACTTTAACCTGACCGGGTTCTAATCTTTTCAAAGCCTCTTCCTGACTAGTAGAAATTGGTGAATGGCAAATCGCGGGAGAGTCAATCTTTCCATTAAAGTGCTGATCGCAGATCAGACGATTTTTATCGTCTGATGAGTAAAGAGCTCCTATGGTCAAAGGAGCATCATTCGTTTTCAAAGAAACTGTTCCCGTAACTTTTCTTGAAATGTTAGCCTTATCATCGGTGCCAGTGTGGCTATGCAGAGGCTCTTGTCGGATGGTGGCAGTTTGTGTTTCTGAATCATAACTGACGATGATAAAATACCAATGATTCGATAACAGCGGAGCATTGGATTGCAATCTAAAAACTTTCTTTCGGCTCAATCCGATTTCTAAGACCACCCCTTGGTTTTTTGCTGCCAGTCCAAAATTAAATCCACTGCTGGTTTCAGGAGACCAATTTCCTAAAATCGTTTGCGCCCCTTTTTCCGGAGTCGTAGGCCAAATAAAAGCCTGAGCGGAAAAGCTTTTTAAATCATTGAAGTGGCTGTTACTATGGATTTTCGCGTAAGAGCCCGCATAGATTTTCTGCTTCCGCCCTTTGTACTTCCCGCTCGACTTGCTCTTTACAACCTTTTCTCTATAGCCAGGCCCCTCCGGATTCAAATCGCCGCATATGAGTTTTACAAATTCTACATCGAAAGATTTGTTTTCGCAGTTCACCATAAAATCTATAGTTTCCCCAGGCGCTGCACTCATTTTGTTTGCGTAAGCGGTTATTTTCATAAGACCATCCCTCCCAACGTTACTTTGTTACTTCGCTAGCCTTTCACCCGTAAGGCTTTTCCAGCGCTCTCTAAAAACATACCATTCGGCGTCAGCTAAATTTTGAAACCTCAGTTTAGTGGGTTTCACTGGTTCTCCAGGTCTCCCAGATGTTTTTGCTAGGATCCATTCCTTGTTAGATTCGCAAACGATCAGGCAATGTTTCTTTCCCATCGGCGCACCTCGCATGACATTCAGAAGCCTCTGTAATTGTGGGCTATGATGACCTACGGGATTTTTTTTGAATTCTTCAATAAGATCTGCGAACTTGGTGCTGCATAAATCAGATGTATCAAATGAGTTTGCCATGTACACTCCTCCCTTTTGCTTTATTCTAAGCTTTGTATCCAGAAAAAAAAATGATAACTTTAAGTAATAGTTCCAACATTTTTGGTGTAATAGTTATGAATGGTGCACATGATCTCGGTGGTATGCAGTGCTACGGCGCAATAAGAATAGAAAAAGATGAACCGATATTCCATGATGAATGGGAAAAACGTGTTTTCGCAGCCACAATGGTTTCTTTTGGAGCATTAGGTTCGATTGATGCGTTTCGCCACGCTATCGAGAGAATGGGTGCAGAGAGATATTTAAGCACTACCTACTATGAACACTGGCTGGCTGCGTTGGAGATGAGAATTGAAGAAACTAAATTACATTCTAAGGCAAAGTCTGATACGCCTTTGACCTCTGAAGACGTGGACGCCATTGTCCCTACGGGCGGAAGCTATTCTAGGGAGGTAGCTAACGCAGAAATCCGTTTTGCTATTGGTGATAGGGTCAGAGCAAAAAATATTAACCCTGCCGGACACACCCGTCTACCTCGATACATACGGGGCAGAGAAGGGGAAATTGTAACTAATAGGGGAAATTTTGTCTTTCCTGACACAGTTGCTCATGATTTAGGTGAGTCTGCTCAGCCTTTGTACTCTGTTCGCTTTGAGTCGGCAGAGCTTTGGGGAAGTGAGGAAGAAGGTCGAGATGCAGTATATATAGACCTATGGGATAGTTATTTGGAGAAGATCGAATGAGTAGCAACCATAAACATTCAGAACCCGCCAATCCCTACCTGGAAAAGCGCAGAAACGGAGAGGAGACCAGCGAATTAGAAAAAAGGGTCTCTGATATCGAGGCTCTTTTGATATCAAAGGGGATAGTGTCCAAAGAATCTTTGGATAGAATGATTGAGATATACGAGAACGACCTTGGCCCAATGAACGGTGCTAGAGTGGTAGCTAAGGCTTGGACTGATGATGAGTTTAAAAGCAGGCTCTTGCAAGATGGGACTAGCGCTATAGGCGAGCTCGGTTTTAGCGGATTGCAAGGTGAGCACATGGTTGTGATTGAAAATACGCCGGAGTTTCATAACGTCGTCGTTTGTACCTTATGCTCCTGTTATCCATGGCCTGTTCTGGGTCTTCCTCCCTCGTGGTATAAGGATGCGCCTTACCGTTCCAGAATCGTTTTAGAGCCTCGAAAGGTATTGGAAGAATTTGGAACTTTCTTGCCTGAAGATCAAGAAATTCGTGTGTGGGATAGCAGTGCAGAGATTCGTTATATGGTCTTGCCTCGCCAACCTGACCAATCTAAAGGTGCCAGTGAGGATAAGCTCGTTGGGTTAGTTACTAGAGATTCTATGATAGGTGTTGGTCTTCCGAAATCTTCATGAATAACCTAAAAGGCTCTCAAGTTAAAGCCGAGATCTCATTGATGGGGGGTGGAGATTCCTTGCCAAGAAAAAGCGGTGATTTAGTATTTCATGATGGGTGGGAGAAGCGCGCCTTTGCAATGGCGATAGCTCTACATGAAAGTGGATATTACCAGTGGGAAGAATTCAGAAGCATTCTAATTAGTGAGATTAATTCGAGCGGAGAGACAGCTGCCAACCCTAAACCAGAGGAGCCTGGATATTATGAACATTGGCTTTCTTCTTTGGAGAAGCTGCTGCGTAGGAAAGAGATCCTGTAGCCCCTCTATCTGATGTCTATTTTAAAGAGCTAGGTTTGAGCAAAAAAAAGCCCCCGGTACCGGGGGCTCTAAATTAAATTGGTAAAAATAAGCGCTAGGAATTCTTGTTTATTAGGTAAAGAATAATTCCAACAGCAATTAAACCAACTAGCCCTCCGTCTCCGAGTGTGGTGACGATGCTAAGGAGATTGTTTACAACGTCTCCTCCAACAAAAGGAACGGCAGTTCCAAAGATCACTTGTAAGATAACTGCTACTGCTATTAACAACAGCCCTATTTCCACAACTTCTCGCAAAAAGCGCTTTGCATTATCAAGCATTTTCTTTCCTCCTCAAGTTAAAAAACACTCCCGAGATTTAATATTAAACTAGCCGCATTCAATTTACCATCTTATTCTATATTTAGTATGAATCTCGCTGGATAAACGCTATATTTAGTGTTTTCTGTGATATTTTTAACAAATTAAGTAACTGCAATAGGCAGAGTTTCATGTCTTCGAGGTTCGAGAAGGGTGTCGATATGGTTGGATTTCTATAATCTTGGGGGTTTTTAAGTATTTATGTGAGAGGTTAGGAGTATGATCTTTGTTCGTGATTATCTGAGAAAGATGTTTCTAGCCGGTGGATTGGCTATAAGTTTAACGACTGCGGCTTTAGACCTTTCTTACGGTTCGTTATCTCCGTCTTCCCGCAGAGACTTATTGGCTGAATACACAGATCTGCAGTTTCCAGGCAATGAAGGTAGGTATCCTTTAGCAATTATGTTGCCGGGTTGTATGGGATGGCATCCGCATCACGATCAGTGGCGGAGGGAGCTATTAAAGAGAGAATTTGCTGTGCTCCACATAAACAGTTTCGCGGCGAGAGGTTTAAATGGGCCTTCCGTGCTAAGGCAAAAGGTGTGTACTGGTCAAATCGTACATGGAGATGAGCGAGCAGGCGATGTAATAGCAGTTCTTCAAACAGTTTGGAAAAATACTAGAATAAAGCCAGACAAAACGTTAATTATGGGCTGGTCACATGGGGGATGGACCGCATTGGACCTGCTAGTCAGCTTGGAGAGTCGAATACAGTTGCCTAACTTAACTCAACTGCCGGTGCTGGCGGTAGATAACATAAAAGCAGCCATCTTATATTACCCTTGGTGTGGTAAAGAAGCCCTAAATTGGTCAGGCCAGTTCCCGCCTAATTTGCAAGGCTTTGTTTTTCACGGTTCGCGAGATGCCATTACTAATCCAAAAGAGTGCAAGCGAAGGGTTCAAAGAGCAGCGAAAAATGGCAGTAAGTTGAAGTTTGTGGAACTTAAAGGTGCTTTTCATTGGTTTGATAATCATACGGCTCAATTTTTTGATAGGAGGTCCCACTCGATAGCGTTTTCGAGAGCGACAAAGCTTCTTAAACGCATGAAAAACGATAAGCTTGGTGATTTCGAAAGTCCTGTAAAAGATAAAACTTCTGAGGGAACCGATAACCTGCTCGATCTATTTGATAGTATTAATGAGCCCTAACGACGTTCATGATTTAAGTAGTCTAGTTTCTACTCTTCCGTGAGGCTTCTTAGGTATGTTAAGGTCAAGCTGATATTTTATTAAATTTTTAAAAAAGGGGGGACACAGGAATGTTAGGCAAAACTAAAGATTTTCTAGATGGACTCATTGAGGTGGGTCTTATTCTCATAACCATTTCTGTAGTGTTTCAGGCTGTGTTCGGGTCCGTCATACCTTTTGTAGGAGGGGATGTTGTCTATAATCTGATGGCGGTTTTGAACCAGTTTGGCGATGGAGGTTTCGCAGGTCTTGTCGGAGTAGCTATTATCTACTACTTACTCAAAGATCACCTTAGTTGATTAAAGAATATAAGAAATACGTTACTTACTGAAGAGATAAGATTTAATAGAGTAAGGGTTGCAAAACTAAGGGGAGTCTAGATATGACAGATTTAGAGAAAAGAATTGCCAGACTAGAGGATATAGAGGCAATAAAGCAGTTGAAAGCAAGGTATAGTCATGTGTGCGACGATGATCATAACCCAGAAAAAATAACAGCGTTGTTCGCTGAAGATGGAATTTGGGAAAGCCCTGATTTTGGCCAAGCTAAAGGCCATAAAGAAATAAGGGAGTTATTCGAAGGTTTCAAGAACATGTTTACCTTTTCTCAGCATAATATGATGAATCCGGTTATTGAGGTGGACGGTAATCAAGCTACGGGAATTTGGTACATTATGGGCCCTTGGACTTTAAGAGAAGAAAACAAAGAAAATTGGATGGCGCTGAGATACGACGACGACTACATTAAGATTGGTTCAGACTGGAAATATCAGCATCTTAGGGTGGTCTTGAGGATGACTGCCGACCGGTGATTTTGCAAAAAGCGCCAAATCTGTTCAAGTATTTAGTTTAAGTGCGACTAGTTGAGTGCTTTAGGAAATATACTCGGATGGCTCGGTGTAATTCCGTTTATGCTGGGCGCAGTATGCTCATACGAGCCCATCTTCGGAGGCTTTTTTCCGGCTCAAATTCTGATTTTTTATTCTGCAGTAGTAGCGTCTTTTCTGGGGGCGGTTCATTGGGGTGCGGTAATTCAAGGCGCCCAGCATCCTACTTCCACTATTCAGTTGATATATAGTGTCATTCCCAGTTTGCTGGCCTGGTGCATAATTGCTTTTTTAGGGCCAGTGGCCGCCCTGAATGGGCTGGGAGGTGTTTTTATCGGGGCCTTTGTCTCAGACCGATGGTTTTTTAACAAGGGCTTGCTACCCATTTGGTATATAAAACTCAGAGTTAAGCTCACTATAGTAGTTTGTATTTGTTTATTCAGCGCAGCCCAAAGCTATCGTACCTTTGGATCGTAGATCTCTAGAAATGACTTTGGGAGGGTATTATTTCCTATTTTGCCGATATATCCTAAGGGAGTATCTTGTCTGCCTATCCCGTTGGCGATTTATTGTCTAAAAGCTTTTCCTTTAGAGCATTTGAATTAGTCGCGTATATTCCAGAATAGACAAGAATGCGCGACAAGATAGGGAAAAACTTAAATATAAAAGTATTTTTGATGAGCATTTTTAATGGTACCAAGAATTTCAATTTGTTTTACCGATTTAGCAAATTTCAGCTTCACTAAAAGTTTCGTATCTGCTTTGGAAGGGGCGGGAATTTACGCGGTATTTTTACCCGAAAACAGTCATGTGCCAATTCAAAGACCGAAGACCCTGAAGAGCTTCCCTGATATAAAGCGGTTGGCCGGATTTTATGACCCATTTCCTTGTCTTAGTGCTCTAGCGGCTTTGACTGAAGACTTAAAATTAGGCACGAGCGTGTGTCTTTTGACACAAAGAGATGTACCGCTTGTGTCCAAGACTTTAGAAACTATCCAGTTGATTTCGGGTGGGCGCTTCATCTTTGGTGTGGCGGGCGGTTTCATCAGAGAGGCTATGGAGAATCATGGCTCAATTTTTCAAGATAGATGGGAGATTGTAGAAAATAGCGTTTTGAAACTTAGGCGAGAATGGGATATAGGGTCGAACTCGAAAAGGAATATCTCTTTCCCACCTGTTTGGATTGGCTCAAATTCTAGAAGGGTTCCAGCTCGGGTTGCGCGCTATGCTGATGGTTGGTTAGCTAGAAAAACACTTTATCCAGGTAATGCAATACTGGATTTAAAAAATGCTTGTGAAGAGATAGGGAGAGACTACTCAAAGATAACTATGACATCGATGGACCCTCCTTTAGAACTAGATGAGTTGATTGGCGATTTTGAGGCGGGCTTTCAACATTTTATTTATTTCGTCTCAACTCAATCGCTTACTGAGATGTCTGGAAGACTCGACAGCATATTTAAGTTGATTGATGATTCGCAGGGGTATTTCTGCTAAAAAGTTTTACTTGTGAGGCATTAAAATGATGGGAAGGAATGGCATGCCGGACAAAAGGAGGGAGGGGGGAAGGCCGGCATGCCATCTAAGTCTTGAGATTATTAGTCAAATTCAGATATTGTTGAAATGGATACTTCATATAGTATATATTCATTGAATGAATTTAAGAAAAGTTGATTTAAATCTGCTCGTTATTTTTGATGCTTTGATGCATGAGAAGAATGTGACAAAAGCAGCAAACCGGGTGGCCCTGTCCCAGCCTGCGTTTAGTAACGCATTGTCTAGATTAAGGCACTACCTAAAAGATGACTTGTTCGTGCGAAGTCCTGAAGGGATGTTGCCAACCCCTAGAGCTCGTGAGCTAGCTCCTCATATTTCCGGTGTTATCTCGATTTTGCAATCTGCCCTTGAACCTGGAGAGTTTGACCCGGCTTTGGACAGTAAAGTTTTCAGAATTAGTGCAAATGATTATCTCGTAGCCACAACTATCACAGAGTTGATGGTTCGGCTTAAGGAGGAGGGTCCTAATATTGATGTCAGAGTGATCGATAGAGGAGTGAACACCAAGAAGGTATATAAAGCTCTAGACACCGGTGAAATTGATTTAGCGATTGGCGCCTACGGGGAAGTTCCCGAGCGGTATGGTGTTTTTTATATTGCTGATACGGACTTTGTGTGTATGATGCGTTCAGGCCATCCTCTCGCTGAGGGTAAGTTTACCCTAAAACGCTTTGCTCAGGCGAAACATCTTCTAGTGACCCCCGGTGGGGACGCAATAGGCTTTGTTGACGAGGCCTTAGCGAGAGCTGGTTTATCTCGTAGGATCAGCTTGACGGTAAATCATTTCTCCGTTGTGCCAGCTTTAATAGCGAGGACCGACATGATTACTACTATTCCTCGGAGAATCGCGCGTACATATGAACCACTCTACGACATAAAATTACGACCATCCCCTGTGGAAACGCCTGGCACATACGCCACAGTTGCATTGATATGGCAAAAGGAATTTGGTCAAAATCGTGCGCAAGGTTGGTTTAGAGGACAACTTCTAAAAGTCATGGAAGAACAGACGGATTTCAGAGGAAAAAAGAAGAATCACCTCTAATTTTTAATGCTCTTCAAAACGTTTTGAGGTGCTGATACTCCGTATGGATCTTCGTTATGGTTGTCGGAAAACCCAGGCTCTTCGAACCAGTGAGTCACGACCAAATCATCAATAATCGCTGCGTAACGCCAGGAGCGCATGCCAAATCCTAGGTTATCTTTTGCGATTAACATCCCCATTTTTCGAGTGAATTCACCTGAACCATCAGGTATGAGGGTAATATTCTTTATATCAAGGGATTTACCCCATGCATTCATTACAAAAGCATCATTTACTGAAATACAATATATGCTATCTATTCCTTTGCTCTTGAATTCGGGAAACAAGCTGTCGTAATCGGGAAGTTGAAAAGTGGAGCATGTGGGTGTAAAAGCACCAGGAAGCGAGAAAATGGCGACTCGTTTTTTTGAAAAATAATCTTGAGTGGTCCTATCTTCCCATCTGAAAGGGTTGTCTCCACCGGTAGCTTCATCTCTAACACGAGTTTTGAATACAACTGACGGTACTTTTCGATTTATCATAATTCTTTCTTACTCCCTAATTATAATGAATATCAAACGCATCTTATAACATAAATAAAGGCAGTAACAATAATTATTCGTATCCTCATTATTATTAATTTAATAGTCGGGTGAGTTGAAGCAATTATGAGCGTCTACAGCTATTGAATAGTGGGTTTTATTCGGTAATACCTTTGTTGGAAGTTTTCCAACAACCTCCATTGAGGCCCCTCTAGCGACATTTTTAGATTGGCATAGCCGAAAGCTTTTGCTAGCACCCGAATTCTTCGTGAAAGTCGAGCACTGGCAGGTGGACGCCAGCTACATAGTATCAGCGCATTACACAAGAACTTCCGGTTTGATTGTTCAAGAGCTAACAACGTTGTTGTCAGGTTGGTTATATGTTCAATAAAGACTGCCGTTGGCGTGCAGGGGTTTTTGGAACATGGAGGGAGTGACGTCCGTAACAGGGATAATGTCCCAGAAAACACCTCTGCAGCCCCCGGCAGATACTTTTCCACACCAAGTTCATCCAAGGTGTGGGCCATGTAAAGAGAGGATTGACAACTCTCTCGATACCAGAGTTCTGTTAAAGCTAAAATGATTTGGTTAGAAAAAGCGTTTGAGGTTTGTTCTCTGACTTGATCTTTTTCTGTCCCGCCTTGTTCACTACGGCTTGTGGAAAAATTTTTAATAACCGTTGCCATCTAAAACACCACCTGTCAATAACTTTTTCTGTTCGCCCCATTTGCACTTGCGAATGAGAATCATTTGTAATATTATACCTCTCAAATGCGGAATGTCAATCATTTGCATCTGTTAATGATAGTGGTTATTATTCGCGTTCTTTATTAAGATTTTAAATAAGAGGTTAAACTAAAATGAGATTTTTAAAGGCCATAGCTATTGCACTGCCGATGGGGCTGGTAAGTGCGTTTGCGTTAGCTGATGATCATTCACCAGCGAGTCTTGACGATGTTGTCAAGATGTTAAAAGCGCAACAGGAGGAAATAGAGGCCCTCAAGGCTGAGCTCGCGGAAGCTAAAGCGGAAGAGGAAAGCGCTGGCGGATTCAGTAACATTAACACACCACAATCTCCAGACGCTGTTGGAGCTCAACGTTCGAGATGGTCGCCGATTGGAGGTAAGACTCTCGGTTCCGGCGCAGACTGGGCAGAGCGCACGTCCCTAGGTGGATATGGTGAACTTCACTACAATAACTTGAATGGCGAAGACGGAGCAGGAGACCTAGAGCGAACAGATTTCCATCGTCTTGTACTTTTCATAGGTCACGAGTTTAATGATTGGGTCCGATTCGCGTCAGAGATCGAAATTGAACACAGCCATATTTGTGCGGATTGTAATGGTGATGTGGTCTTGGAACTTGCTTGGTTGGAAATGGACATCAATTCAAACCATCATTTCCGAGCTGGCCAAGATATCCTACCAATAGGCTTATTGAACCTAACGCACGAGCCAACTACTTTTTATGGTGTTGAAAGAAACCATGTTGAAGCTGAAGTGATACCTTCTACTTGGACAGAGGCTGGTGCAGGATTTTGGGGAAGTATAGCTCCAGGTTTAAACTATAATTTATTCGTTCACACAGCTCTGGTAACCGATACTACGAACATGCGTGTACGGAGTGCTAGACAAAAGGTTGCTAATGCTAATGATCAAGATTTGGCGATTTTAGGTAGACTTCTCTACAACGCAATTCCTGGCCTAGAGGTAGCAGTCACAGTTGATTACCAAGCTGACTACACCGGCACCGCTGACAACATTGACGCGTCTGCATGGTTAACAGAAGCACACATCGATTATCAACATAGTTCGGGGTTTGCAATGAGAGCCCTCTATGCAAGATGGGATTTTGGTTCTGATAATGGATTCGATCCAGGTGTCTTAGACGCGGACAACGTTCAGGGTTGGTATGTGGAGCCCTCCTATAAGACAGCCCTCACTGGCTTCCTACCTGGCGAAGTAGGTTTCTTCTTCAGATATAGCGAGTGGGATGAAAGAGGCACAGGCGGGCCGATGGCAGATCATGAAATGATTAATGTCGGTGCTAACTGGTGGCCTACTGAGAACGTTGTATTCAAAATCGACGGACAATGGGAGAAAGCCTCAGCGAATACGCGAGGTACCCAGGATGGGTTTAACCTAGGACTCGGATTCCAGTTCTAGTTAGTGGAAGGTACCGAATTTGAATTTAATTTTGGCAATTTGGTACTAAGTTTGTGGACAGAAGGACATTTTCACGGTCCATTCTGACCGGCCTGGCTTCGGTAGCTGGGGGATTCATGCTCCTGGTTCCCCCTTCCGAAGCCAGGGTTTATATGACGCCCGGAGAAGCGGCCAAGCTTTTCTGGGGAAATAAGAAGCTTATTCCCATTTCTCTAAGGCTGTCTCGGCAGCAAAGAAATGATATCAAAGAAGCCTCAGGTGTGGCGGTCCGTGCTAGCAAGATGGCAGTTTGGAAAACGGAAAGCGGTGGATGGTTTGTTTTAGATTCGGTAATCGGTAAGCATGAATATATAGACTATGCTGTTGCGCTTTCCGACAAAGGTTCTGTAAAGGCAATTGAGATATTAGTATATCGAGAGGGTTATGGAGACGCTGTCGTTAACCCGAGATGGCGGGCTCAATTCTATGGCAAAGATCCTTCTAGACAGTTGACTCACGGTAAAGAAATCATGAATATATCAGGAGCTACTTTGTCCTGTCGCCATATCACAGACGGCATCAATCGCCTAACTAAAATGTGGGAATTGGTGTTCAGTAAAGTCTAACTTTGCTGATGCGATCTTAACAATTTTTGAATTCAATAGGTGGTTACAACGTGATAAAAAATATTATACTTACCTCAACTTTGGTATTCGCTTTCTGCTCTTCCTCTCAAGGCAATAACAAAACTGACCATAGCGATAATAAGCCTGCTGACTCCCAAGCGTGCGTGCTTAACTATCCGGCCTTTGAGGTCGAAGTCCCTCATTTCGATTTAATGAAATGTCCCGAAAGCGAAAAAGTATCTATGTCAGAGGGTATTTGTAGGCTATCAATAATAGGCGATAAAGCTTACCTTTACACCTTTAAACTGAAAAGTGGCTCTTTGTGTCTATCGGACGCTAAAGAGGTACCTCTAGCAGACTACTTTTCTGATTGAGATGTTAGATCAAAAACCGTATAAGAGCTAAGGGTTTTAGCGACAAATTCCGCAGAGGATTCTGCATCGTAGCCGTTCTCTTTTTCTAGTGAGGCGGCATAAGAGAACATACGTGAAAATAAGGGTCTATTTGATACCTTGTCTCGAATCCAGAACTGGTCGTTTTCCTTGATTAGATCTGTCCATGCTTTTCGTACGTCTTGCCAAAATGGCCTTGTTTTGTTCCAGTAGTCTTCGGCCGCGGAAATATCTAAATTACTGATGAGTTCATAGCGAGCAATGCCTGCCTCTCTTGCTTTGAAGGATTGATTACTCTCAGTGTCTTGCGGATTTGTTATGACCATCTTTAGGTTGTCTTCTTCCTGAACCCATCCTGAAGGTAAAACCGTAATTCGATTGGTACCCCAGAGTACATCATAGTCAGACCGCACGCTAAACTCTCTTCGTGGTAGAGGTCGTAATGTGTCTTTACTTTCCCAGACAGACATGTCTTCAAAATGTTTCCATTCCCCCGTTGAAGCATATCTTGGTGAATCATCCACTTGGTAGACTGTTTGAGACCAAGAATTAGCGAAATCTTCTGTAAGCTGTTGCCTATGCCATCCTTTCGTTAGGTTGTGCACTAGAATTTGAGATGGTTCATATTGCCAATCCTGTCGCCAGTGCTTCATTACCATGGGCTTAGAAGCCTTGCCATCCTTATCGACAAAGGTCATTACTAATATATGCTGAAGGCTGATGAATTGAGGACTATCTTCAATGACAAGAACATATTCGGTACCCCAGGATTGATAGGGTCGGTCGGGTTTTGAGGTTGGATCATGAACAATTGTTTCAATGAAATCAAAGGTCACGCGGTGGTTTCCAGCCATGGAGAGTATTGCGTGACGATCCTTCTCAAAGTTTGAATGTTCTTCGTTCGAAAGCTTCCTCCAAGCACTATTTGATTCATTTGACAGCTCTACAGTACTACCCTTCGTAGTTCCTCCGCGGGGCCGCATAGCATCTGTATCCTGGAATTGCCAGCTAAAAGTGAACTGCTTTTTCTCCTTTTCTTCAACTGAACCCCCTTGGGAATAAGCGGTTGAAGAACAAGACAGCGCCAATTGAAGCAATGCGCCAAAAATGAGGGTTATTTTAAATTTCATAGCTATCCTTATTATTTACTGGGATTTAGGAACGTCTATTTTTTCTCCCTATCCAAATATGAATCATTAACAGAAACGGTAGTGAAAACCCCACGGTAGCGTGAAGATTTGCAAGAACTGTTCGACCCTCGGCCCAGGCGACATAGTATAGGAGATAGGCTGTGACTATTTGAAAAGTTACTAACACTACCAACGTTAAACCCATATATCTTGAACGTCCTAGCTTCCAACCAGCCGGTACATGACTCGTTAGAATTGCCCCGAAGCTTATAAGGATTAAAAAAGCTCCCGCTCCATGTGCCATTAATATAGGAAACTGGGCTGGATGTTTTTCAGGACCAAAGGGTCCTTCGATTTCGCCCCAAGTGTTCAGGTAATAAAAGGCAGAGCCAGTAAGCCAGGAGAGCGTGAGAAATGTAAACAGTAGATACCTGTATAGTTTTGGTATTCGAAAGCCTATTCGGCTCACAGCACACTCCAGCACATTAAGCCGTTTTCATCAATATTTAAACGGGCATGATCGATGCCTGAAATGTCCTGCTCTGGTTTTATCGAGTAAATTTTTGTGAGGGCGTCTGCATCGATACAGTTTTCGCAAAAAACACTGACGCTTGGAGCATTGGTAATTATTTCCTTATCGGCCACTATGCTTCCCCCAAAGTAAGGTCCGCTTGTCGCTACGGCACTATTTATCATCTTAACGTTTATCGTGTCAGTAAAAGGCTCTTTGGGTATTCGAATAGCTACTTCACTTCCTTTCCAAGGCCAGCTTTTTAGGTCGCCTCCTGCGTTCACTATAATTTTACTTATTCTTTTTTTCTGTGAGTTTTCACGTTCTATACGCTCAAAGCCGAGGTCTACTGCATAACCTTTGGCAATACCCCCCAAGTCGACCATTAAAGGTCTTCTAAAAAAAACCTGATCATCCTCTATTTCTATATCTTGCCAGGTGGCCTCGATAGAGCAAGCGATTCCGTGATCAGGCAATTTACCTTTTTGGACTAACTGATAGCCTACTGTCATATCAAACAATCCGTTGCTTAATTCACTATATTTAGCACCTGTTTTTAATACGTCGGAAAGTTCTTTCGATATCTTGACTGGACCTTTGAAGGCGCATTTATTTATCTTTGACAGTTCGCTCTCTTTGGAATGAAAACTCATTTTGTCGTGAATGTCCTGAATGATTCCGTAGGCGCACTCTGAATATTCTAAAAGAACTTCTCTACCACAGTCGCCGCTAATAAGAATTTCAACAAAGGTTCCCAGCAAAGGTTTGCAACGAGTGATGGTGTTCAAATCAAGTATGTCATGTATATTATTTCTACACTTACATTGTACTATTTATGTACTTTTTGCTAAACGCTTTTTTCATATTTGTTACCCAAATGAGTCAATTAACTTTGACGAACTCTAAAGTCCCTCTACTTAATTTTAAGAAAAATACTGTTGCAGGGTTGATCGGAAATTTTTTGGGCAAGCAAAAATATTCTTGTCACAGGCACTAAATAAAATTAGGTATTATTGCTATCCTTATTGTCGTAAGATTACGAGTAATCATAACGGAGCTTCAAATATAAAGGCGCAAGGGGAAAAGGTGAAAGAATATACTACCGAAATGGACGAATATTGGAATGAGGCTGGAGGTAGAAAATGGGTGGACAATCTTCTTCGTATTGAAAAGACACTTGAACCTATTGGTAGCAAGATGCTTGAGGTAATGAAGGAAGAGGCTCAAGTGAAGGTCTTGGATGTTGGTTGCGGGGGAGCGGATTTGGCTGCAAAGACCGCCAGCCTTTTGGGGCAGGGAAGCGAGGTGATTGCCTCTGATATTTCTCAGCATATCCTAGATGAAGCCAAGAGAAATCAGAGGTCTGCTAACTTGAGATTTCTTCAGTGTGACGTAGAAAACTACGATTTCGATCCTCATCTGTTTGATGTAGTAATTTCTCGCTTCGGGGTGATGTTTTTTGAGAATCCTCTCAAGGCGTTTACAAATATCAATAAGTCAATGAAGAAAGGTGGACGACTAAACTTGCTAGTTTGGAAAGCTTTCGATGACAACCTTTGGATGAAGGTTCCTGCATCTGCAGCTTTTAAGGTCTTGGAGAAGCCCGAGCCACCAAAGGAGGGTGAGCCCGGTCCGTTCTCTCTATGTGACTCTGACGCCTTTGGTGAAATGCTGTCTAAAGCGGGCTTCGATGATATTACATTTGCTAGTAATAAATTGAATTTAAATTTAGGTAGCTTGAATGAAGCGGTCCAACTCATGACACAACTCGGTCCTGCAGCTAAGCCGTACGGAGAAGCGCCAAGTAATTTACAAAAACAGGCGCGCGAGTCTATGGAGGCTGTCTTGTCACAACACGAATCAGCTTCTGGAGTCGTTCTACCCTCAGCCTTTTGGCTAGTGAGAGCAACCGCGTTATGAAGACATTACGCGTAATCAATCACCTTCTATCTATGAAGACTCTTTCTTTGCCAATCCACATCGCGGACCTTTTAAAATCTATAAACTTTTTCTCGTCTTCGATTGCGATTTGCATAGCTTCGGTGGCTTCAGGTACATCTCCTAACATCATAAGATCAGCCCTATTAAACCATGCCTCAGCATGACCAACGTAGGGCTCAATAACTGTTCCTCTGGCCTCCGTTAAAGCTTTTGAGATAGTGGTTTCGCAATGGTGTACCTGAAGGTATCGTTGCATTCTGAAGCCTGTTGAAACCCCTCTTATCAGCGGCCCATGATTGGTGCGCCAGTAATGCTGACATTCCTCAATGCTTTGGGTTTTAGGCTGACGCAAACAAAAGAATAACTTTACCAGAGGGGAATGCTGAGTAGCTACCATATACTCAGTAGGATTGACTTGAGGGTATTCGTAAGCAAACCAAAGCGGTGAATTAGGAAGGTCTATGAATTGTTTTTCATCATCTAGTAGTTCTTGAGCGGCTATTGCTCCTTCCTCTGTAGTGAAGGCATTTAGATCGTCTACTGATTTCCACCAGAGTTCTGCTACTCCATCATATATAGGTTCCATCCCACCACGCGCTTCCGCCAAACCATCGTTTATCGGATCGTCCAAAGTGTGTAATTGAATATAGCGATGTATTTTTAAAGTAGTAGAATGTCTTGAAACTAATGGACCGTGCGTGTTTTGCCAGTAATCTTGGAATTCCTCTCGACTCATGCCTTCTTTTCGCCGCAGTGCAAACTCAATTCTTATCATGATTTCCCCCTTTGATAGTCGCTTTCTGACTAAATTTTATTATCGCAATAAGCGAGTCATTAATATAAACCTAAATTACTAAAAAATCATTTTATCTATAATCCGCTTCTTTCTATTGTCACTAGTCTCCTAGCTTTGCTTTAGCGGCTTCCCAGTTTAAACCATCAAATGGTTCTATCTTAATAGAGTTCCAAGTCTTAGGGTGTAGGCACCTAGCATTAACACTGTAACAAGTAGGGTGAGACCGAGGGATATAAAAGGACTTGATGCCACAATTTCTGCAGAACAAGTGAGTTGCCTTTCCCGTATTAAAACTATACTCAGTAAGCATTGCCTTGCCCCTGATAAGGCTAAATTCATTTTTTGGAATAATGATGTGTAAATAGCCGATTCTGCTACATATACTACAGTTGCAGTCTAAAGCTTTGAGATTTTTTGGTCCATTAAATTCGAACGTCACCTTGTTGCAGTGGCAACTTCCCTTATGTAGAACCATCAACTAGCCCCTTTTTTATTTTTTATATTCTTATATTAATAAAAAATCTAGAAAGTTGCTTATTGTTTTCTTTTCAGAATTGTAGTCTGGCTTTATTTAATTACGGCCATACTGTAAAGGAAAATGGACAGTTACTAATACTCCATCATTGCGCTGTGCAAGCTCTCGCATGAGAGTCGAGAATCTGTCTCCTACGCCCCACGGAAAGGCAATGCCGTGAATCTGAGCGCTTTTATATTTCATGTCTTTTTTTTGATTCAGTATTTGAATCCTTCTTATGACGTCGTCATAAGAAGGTCCCGTAAAATCATCACCCATTACATAGATTGAAATTCCGCCTGGAACATTGGAGTGAAACCTTAAGGCTTTCTCTAATCCTTTTGTGGGATTGCTATTAGAAAAGGAATTCCATCTTTTCAGTTTTCCAGAAATTCTTTGCCGGGTTATTTGCGTGTCTGGAATCCATCTGGAAGAATAGCCTTGCAACAGATAATCTCCATTATCACTCATTATTTGGAACCCTTTGACCTTCGGATGAATTGATAGGATGGTATCGATTTGTTTTTCGACTGTTGCCCAGAATCTCTTCATGCTCCCAGAAGTGTCGAGGATAAAAACAACATGCTCTCTTTCGACCGGGATTCCTCCAGCGTAGATGGACTCAATGGGCTTAATATTGGAATGGTTCGGAACTGAAGCTTTTTTTTCCGACTGGATCGATGAGATTTCCACGTCTTTTTTTTCTTCGACTAGGGTCGTTAGGCGTTTTTCGAGATCACGCTTTCTACGATTTAGATCGTTAATTTCGTTCTCCAATTCTTTTATTTTTGTTTTGACTAGCGCTTCAGATGAGGTTCTTGCTTCCGGTTTGAATAACTCTGCCTCAACAGGATCAAATTTTGGATCCTTGGCAATAATGACTAGCATAATCACAGCACCAAACCCGCATGATATGATATCTAAAAAAGACATACCTACATCAAAATTGGAGCGCTGTTTTATTTTCATTTTAGCCAATAACTTGCGGGTGAAAAGAGAGTGCCACCGGTCGAGTTTGCCCAATGTAGGTAATTGTGCGCGGCTCTTGGATCGCCCTCTAGAGCTAATAAGATAACGTTTACTTTCACATTGGATTGGTTGCCGAATTTGTTAATTGCCTCTAAGAAAAATGTTTCCCTACATTCACCGCTAACGTATTGCGAGTTGGAGTTTCTGCATCCCTTTATAAACTTCCCAATAGCCCTTATTGGGTTGGTCTGCCCCGAGAGGGTAGGAAGACCGTCAGTGACAAGATAGATATCAGTAGCTTCGGAAGGACTACTTTGAATATGCTCTAGAACAGTCGCTAAGCTAGTTCCATTTTTAGGTGAAATATTCTTTATGCTCGTATTGAATTGGTTGAGTGTAGAAACACTATCCCCCCATGAGGAACTCTCGAAGGTAATTTTCTCTGAAAACCCGATAACCTTGAGTAGACTAGAATCCGGAGCTTTTTTTATAAGCCACCGAGTGATGTTTTTCGCTTGACGCCATTTTTTTCCCGATGCAAGTCTTTTGCCTGACATGTCCTCTAACCCACTTAAAATATCAATAAGCTGGGGGAAAGCCATGGATGCGCTGGTATCTAGCAGGATCTGTATTTTCGCTCCTGTTACTGCCAAGCCAATGAGTTGATTTGTCACATCTATGTCTTTTCTTTGGGGTTCTGGTTCAGCAGTCTTATAAATATCTTGCTGTTTTAATTCTGTCTCTAATAGGTTCACAGTTGAGTCACTTACTTTTTTTGAGAGCGTTTTTATTTCATTAAGTTTCGAATTTTTTGCGTCCAGCATTGCTGCATACTTTTTCTCTAAGTGAACAATGTTGTTCTCTATGGCGGGGCCATTAATTGTTTGCGGAACGGGTTCTTCATTAAAGTCAAGGATGAAAAAGAGTAGGATGACTGCGCCAAGCCCGCAGGCCATCACGTCAATAAAAGCTAAGGTAGATATGTTTGTTTCACGTTTTTGTCGCACGTTACGCACATATTTATTTGGAAATACTAATTCGCTCGATCAGGTATTTTTCGCAATATTCCTGTACTTTCACCAGTTGCTCGTCCTGAGTTTTTTGTAAGAATGAAAGTAATAGCATTATAACTACGCTGGCTAATAATGCGACGAAGGTAGAATTGAAGGCGGTTCCTAGACTTTCGGTCATTGGTCCGATATCACCTGCTACAGCATGTTGCGCTTGACTCATCGCCATTCCTATCCCTCTGACCGTGCCTAAAAAGCCGATAGATGGGATTGCCCAGACTATGTATTTAATAACTGCAAGCTCAGCCTCATTTTTTACTGCCATCGCTTCTAAGGCTGGAGAGATCGATTCAGACGCATTTTGCACGCTTCCAGTTATCATGTATCGACGAAGGGAAGAGGCTATGGTTTGTACTAAAGGTGCTGATCGGATTTCTTGAGGGAGAGCGTCTATTGAATTTAAAATATTCTTAGTATCGTTTTCGTTGTCTTGTATGTCTTTAAGTAGATCTACATCGAATAAGTAATCCCTAGAGGATGTTTCGTAGAACTTGCTGGCGGTCAGGTATAGGCCCCATAGAAAAAGAATAATCGCGATTTCTTGCTCAATATCTTTTACTATTATAAAGAAATTCCTTGGTAGTAGGTTGCCGGTACTCTTGGCCATTATTTGTAAGTGGTTTACTTCTGGTATTATCCACATTGTATATAGAAGATGAACCGTTAAAATTATACCAATTAGAACGACAATATTTGTTGTGGTCTTTTTCATATGCTCACATGTTTCTTGGAAATGGTGTCGGCTCGTTGAGCGATATGTTTTTGTTTGATTTCGAATAAATAGTTTGAGTCAGAAGTATTAGGAAGAACAAAAGGACAATCATTTTCCAGAAAGTTTTCATTGGTTTTCTACTCTAATTAATATAGCGAGCTATACGAAATCCTACGTCAATTCTTCCGTCATTTGAAGTATCTTTGTAAGATGCCCTTAACTCAGTCCAACTGGCAGATAAATAGTTTGAACCTTTGATGACGTGACTAGCACCCTTGGGTTTCCCCATATAGTCAAAATAGACCTTAGTTACTTCAGGTGGGTCGAGCAAATAGAAGTCGTGAGTCCACTCGCTTACATTCCCAGACTGATCATGTAGGCCAGATATTTCCGCAGCAAAACTACCCGATGGTGCTACACCCGCGAAGCCATCATTATATTCTCCTAAAAATATTTTAACTGTTCCCTTCGCGGATTCGTCTGCGATATTTCCGGCGGTTTCCGGAACTTCATAATCGTTTCCCCAAACAAAGATGGTAGGTGCCTTTTTTCCTGCCGCTCGAGCCACGTATTCCCATTCTGCTTCTGTAGGTAACCTATAACCAAGCGAAGACTTGTCGAAACCTATTATTCTTGACTGTCTGCTAATGTAAAATGGCTCGAACCCTTCTTTTAAACTTAGCCAGTTACAGAAAGTTGCTGCCTCTTCCCAGCTTATTGAACGAACTGGAAAGCGACTACCCTTGGGCGTAAGAGAAGAATTGGAGTTCTCGTTTTCAAAGATAGCATATTGTTCCTCTGTTATTTCAAACTTTCCTATATAAAAGGCTCGAGTGAAATCTATCTTCCGTAAGTGCTCGTTGGCTCGTTGACCTTTTTGATTCCTAGGAGCGCCGATCTCAATTTTTGAAGGGATGAACCGGTTCATTACAATTCCCATTGAATTCTTTAAAGAAGGTTGGCTATTGGCAAGTCTATAATCACTAACAGTAGTAAGCTTCCTGTCATGATGGATTTTCTTGTTAGCTTCGATAGCGATTGTTTTAGAATCCTCAATATAATTCGGGGCTTTCAGGGTAATGAGATGTTGCTTTGCGAGTAATTTAGCATTCATTGGGGTTTCGCCAACTAGTTCGCCCTCTATGAAAACTTTCGATTTCGGTGAAGAAAGTATCTCAACTGAACCGTAAATAGGTTTTAATTTGAAACTAATTTTTTTGTCATTAGGATAAACCACTATAGTTTCCCCCTGGTGGCCTTCAGCCTCATAACGGACCAGACTTTGTTCAGTTGCATCCATACTGATTTCTGGGGTGATTTTGCGATATATGCTGTTGATAAATAATCGACCAGCCGGAGGGTGAAATCTAGCGCTTACGAGTCTGGTTTTTTTGGCTAACGAATATGTTCTGTCCACGAGTTTTTTTTCATTTTTAGTATCTATAGCTTGTGAAATGGATTTATATCCATTTTTTTCTACACGTAAGTTAATTTTCCCGGCTTCTAAAATTCCCTTCCACGGACTGTTCCCTACTAACTCATTATCGATAAAAATCTTAGCGTTAGTCGGCCTTGTCTTTATCGTAAAAGAGACAGATTTCAAATGAGTGTCAACCCGAATTATGGGAGACGTGACTGGTTTTATAGAAACCAACTGTTCATCTGCAGTATGGTAATCAGAGGAAAGCGCTATTTTATACTCTCCTGGTTTTAGTTTCAGAATAGGGTTTTGGTCTTCAGATGAAATTATACCGTTGACTATCCATTTAGGGTTGCTCAATTCTACCGCAGAGGTAAGTGATGTGCTCACGGGTGCGTAGCTTAATTTTATTTTGACGATTTTTTCTGGATTTTTTGATGAAATAATTTTCCGTTCCTCGATGAATCCAGGTGCTTTAATTATGATGGTTGTGCTACCAAAAGGAAGTAGCACGCGGTCGCCGATGGTTATTGAAAAACCTACTTCTGTTGACAGATTATATGCTTTCTCAGGAACTGGCTGCAGGTGTACTTTGAAGGAGGTGGCATAGGCGTAGAAGAAAAGCGCGGAAACCAACAGGGATGTTATCCCTGCTATTATGTAAACAAGTTTTCTTTTTCTAGTGCTTTTAGCTTCTTTAATTGCGTTAATAAATTCGTTCACCACAGGTGATCCTTTTCCGATCAATTGAACCTCTTAGCGGTATTTCCAACTCAGTTATTTTCGTTTTATGCCCGACACAGGCGCCATACAGCAGGTAAGATCCAGGTTTTAAATCAATTGTTCTCTCTAGTGTAGGCTCTATAAATCCTACACCTTTTATTTCGATTCTAGTTTTTCCATCTGACTCAATTAACAATGATCTTGGTCGTAAAGTAGTATCAACTAGGATACGCACGTCCTCATATATAGCCGAGAGTCTTTTACTTTTAGCCCTTATTTCTGAGGATTCTACGAGAATAGTTCTCGCAAAAGATTCAACTTCTGGGTCAGTTAATCGTATGGGGTCTTCTCGTAGCATTGTCAGTTGCTTAGTGCTCTCAATTATTTTTTTCGATAGACCTATGCCTTCTATTATTTCTTCATCAGTACTGTTTAGCTGTTGCGCATTAATAAAATATAATAATGCGCTTTTCCAATCGTCTATCTGCGTGCTTGCTAACGCTTTTTTTTTCCATTGCTTGGAAAGTTTTATATCTCTCTTTACTGTGATTTCTGATTCCAAA
The DNA here is from genome assembly GCA_902597385.1 of uncultured Pseudomonadota bacterium. GTDB lineage: Bacteria > Pseudomonadota > Gammaproteobacteria > TMED69. The sequence goes on from CACJXQ010000001.1 coordinate 30,262, forward strand.
GCTTTAGTAGAAGCTGTGTCCCCGGTCAAGGCTCGAGCTTTCTGAATTTCCACTAAAGCTTCTTCGAAATAACCCAGATCTTTTAGAGCGCCTGCCTCTCCAATAATCTTGTTGTATTCCTGATTTTTAAAAAATTCCTTTAGGAAAATTTTCCTTTTTATTTGTTCTTCGTTTAGTTTTCCTAGTGCTTCGATTTCCTGTAGAGCTTTCAATTGCGAATTGATGTCGTTAGCTGCGATTGCTTCTCGTAGAAGTTCATACTTGGAGAATAATTTTCGGTTATTGTTCAATTTTTCTTTCCATTCAATAACTCGGTCATCTGCGGGAGCTAAACTTTCTACAGATTCGAGATATTTGATTGCTTCGGCATAATTTTTTTCCCAGTAGGCCGATTCAATTCTTTGGAAATGACTGCTAAGAAGGTTTTCGACGCTATTAATCAGTTCTTCAGCCTCGAGAAGTTTTTTCTTCACGCTAAGTGGGTCTGTCAGCCCATCATTCTGCTGCGAGTGGGCTAACTCATCCTTAAACCAGGATATTAGTCTTTGAGCATCAGCTGCATATGGGTTCTCAGTTTGGTTTGAGTTAACAGACAAAGCAATTTGTGTCAGCTTCGGTTGTAAAATACTTTTATATTCTTCAAAAAGAGAAAGTTTTTCGGGAGGTTTATGGCGCTGGGTTTTATTAGGGAAAGTGTTTGGGCGTTCTGTATATTCAGGAATTTCACTTGTATCTGTATAACTAATAAATAGAACTGCTAGTAAGACAACTGCACTGACAAAGGCCGTAACTAATAATAGTTTCTTTCTACCCTTGTTCTTATTTTTAGCCGCTGCAACTAAGACGCCTACCTCCGTTTCCGCATTCTTGTTGCTTTTCTCGATCATTTCTTAGTTAGAGGGCGATATCGGGCGTTTTATCAAGCTCATACAGATCTTTTAGAAAGCGCTTCCAGATTTGATATTGCTCAGCTGCATCGCCTTTCAGCTGTATAGTCTGCTCTTCAAAATTAATTACCTTAGGTGCTAGTTGGATATTTAATGATCTGCCCAACTCATTCATGCTCGCTTTGTACATCTTTGCATCTGCGGAATCACTCATTCCGCTTCCTATTGTCGCTACACCAGCCGCCGCAACAAGGGTTCCGCCAAGTGCTTGGCCCCCTCCGCTGAAGGGGTCGGAGGTAGCGACGAGGGCGATTCCACCCGCGACTGCTGCGGCTCCCAAAAGTTTTTTACCGATTCCCTTTAATTTTGCTTTTCTGGCGGCTTTACTTTCGAAGTAAGACTCCCGTTGCCACAAACTGTATTCTTCCCACATTTGACGCGAGAAGTTGTCATAATCCTGTTGCAAATTGTCTACAAAAAGCAAATCTCTTACCCTGAGCTCTTTGGTTCTTCTCAGCATCCTGTCTTCATCTGCAGGTGCGGATGTAAGCCGGGTAATTCCTCTCTTGGATGTTTCTAAGTAGGATGAGAAATATTCTGGTGAAAAACTTTCAGCGAACCTTAATGTTTCTATAGTTTGTAAGGTATTCATTTTATCTGAGGGTAATTTTCTCAGGATTCTCGCAATCTCACTTGCGACTTTTTCGAAAAGTGGATCATAAAGATCATAGCTGGAATCATTTCTAGGGTTGTTCAACTCGTAATTTTTAACCCGATGTTTATACAACTTATCCTGGAGCAAGGTCTCTCCATTTATGGCGGTTAAAGAAACAGAAATTTCGATATCTTCTCCGTTCGAGTCTACTATTTTTCCCGATAAATAAAGGTCTCCTGTTGCGGTTTTATCGGGAACCACCCGAGCGGATTCGAAGGCATTCGTGTTATTGAGGGCATCTCTAAGTTTTACAGCAAAGTGATTTGCCTCAGCACGCCGTAACTCCGGCCATATATTTTTTTTGGTGAATTCGTCGGAATTTTCAGGAATATTTGGGTCAAGTGGTAGCACAAGAATCGATAAGTCAGTTCGCTTTGTCTGTGATTTCCCAACGGATGATTTGGGTTCCGATCCATAGCTGGGACCTACGGAATACCCTTTTTGAGAACTAGATTTTCCCGTCGTTGTTACACACCCACTCAAGAAAATCGCGATGGTGCACATTCCCAGTAAAATTCTGGGTTCTAAAAAACGATTAGAAGTAGTCATCATAATTCCTCGTATCTTCGCATAAGCGCCTCTTTTACATCTGGATCATTTTCCTGTTCAGCTCTGGCTTTGATTTGCTCTTTCAAAATTTGCGTGTTTCTTGATTTCTCTAAGGTTTCATGAGCGCGGCCTTGCAAAGGGGGTGGCGCCGCTAAGTCTGATTCTATAGAGAGCGCTTCTAGGTCCTGATTGAAATTCTCGAGCATCAATCCTCCCTTATCGGTTAATGCGACAGAGTTCTCTCCTGATTCTAGGATGTTGGAGGAAAGTGTGGCATCTGCGGTTGAAGAGACTACCGTTTTAGACTTTCCCCCTTGGCTAACCTCTTCACTAGGGTTTGAAGAAGATTCGCTAGTGGAAGGCCCGAACTGGTTGCCAGAACTGGAATCATTTAGCTGTTCTATGCCGCTCGAATCGACATTTTCACGGTCGCATTGTAGAAATTTGGATAGCTCAATAGAGAAGTCGCTGCTTAAAGTGTTGAGCTTTTCCTCTTTCGTTAACGGTCCTTGAGTGCTGTTTTTGTGATGAATCTCAGCACATTCGGAAAACGCAGAGGGTTTTGCGCTAGCTGCTGAGGTATTAAAACAAGAAATAATTAATAAAGAGACTATCGAGCAATGTGGTGATGGAACTTTTTTGTCTGCATTATTTGCGGGTTGGTAATAATATGATTTAGCCAATCGTATAACACCTTTGTGAAGGCTCTGATTAATCCTAAATGATGGCTATTTACTGTAAATTTTGCAAGTTTCACCGATTTCTTGCTTCATCTTTTTATTTTACCAATTGGAGCATCTTAAAAGGATTAAGGTAAAGTTTGATTAAATCAATGATGTACACCGAAGTATAAGTTAGTCAGCTACCCCAACCTAGATCTTCGTCCAGCACTCGGTATTCATAAACCTCTTGGCCTTCACCAAAAAAGCTAAATGTCCCGTCTTCTTCTAGGGTGATTGGAACATTGACCTGCAACCGCTTTGCGAATTCGGGAACCTTATAAAAGGCTTCTTCAAAACTCTCAAAACTATGGCTTTTATTCACTATATTCATCTTCACACCATGTTTTTACATATTTTTTATACGGCAATATGTCTCTTTACGATCAGTGAAGTAGGCACCCAGTTTATTGTCTCGGAAAGGGTTTGATACCAGAAATTATTCCCAAAATTTCAGCATCTTGAAACGTTTCTGTTAATATCTTTGAGATGCTCTCCTTTGAATGAGAGTAGCTATAATTCCGCAATAACTATTTGAAAATTTGAGCTTAGGTATATTCTATGATCCTTTTTTTCGGTGGGGCGCTTGGCTTAGTATCTTTACTTGTTGCAGCATTTCTACATCACAACTCGGCTGCTATTGATCCTATTGAAAACTTCAATGCTATCAAGATCGCTCTCAACTATGCCCAAATAAATGCAGTTTTAATTTCGGTGCTTGGCTTATTCATCTTATGGCCCAGACTTAAAGCAGCAAAAAGACTCATCCATTGGATAAGCGTGTTACTTGCTTTAGGCACGTTTCTATTTTGTCTTGGGGTTCTTGCATCGAACTTTTCCCATATGCATATTTTATCTACCCTCGCTCCTGTCGGTGGAGTGTTTATGATAATTTCGTGGTTTTTATTGATGATATTGGGATTATTGTCGATTAGGAAACATTCATGAGTTCTCGATCCTGGATCGTTGTAACTGTCCTGTTATTAATCTTTGGTTTTAGTTTAGTAGGTCCCGTAATGAGTAAAGTAGAAGAGCCAGGTTATGTTATCGAGGCTTCCGATGCTAACATTGAAATTAGATATTACAATTCGATGATTCTGGCTGAAGTGATGGTACATGGTGGCCGTAAAGAGGCTATCAAAGATGGATTTAGGATAATCGCCGATTATATATTTGGAAATAATTCATCTTCGCAAAAGATTGCTATGACGGCGCCTGTGCAGCAGCAGAAGGCGAAAGACGGATGGAGAGTTAGCTTTGTAATGCCTTCTAAGTATTCTCTAACCTCCTTACCAAAACCGTCTATAGACAATCTGTGGGTTAGAGAGATACCCTCTGCTAAATACGTGGCGATCAGATTTTCTGGAACTAGTACACAGGCTAACTTAAAAAAACATGAAGCTGTGCTTTTAGATTATGTTACTGCTCACCGCTTAAAGGTCTTGGGATCTATTAAGTATGCTTTTTATAATCCACCTTGGACTTTGCCTTTTTTGAGAAGAAACGAGCTAATGCTTCAGTTGGTTGAATAGCAGGGCTTTAGCATAGGCTACGCTATTCTTTTAATTGAAGTAAATTGGAAAGTGACTCTTGAAATACGGTATCTTTTCTAGTGGCTAGGTCCTTAAGGAGTTTATAAATCTGTGGGTCATTTTCTAGATTTATTATATCGTCTACTTCCTGGGTCGCAGGATAGCAAGGAGTTATTTTGAGTAAATTGCTTAAGTAGATAGTATCCATGGAGCGTGCTAAGACCCATTTATATTTGTCACTCCTGGCTATCCAACCGACTTCAAGAAGACCATTGAGTGATTCGAAAAAGACATTATTTCCAAAGGATTTTAATATCTTTTTTAATTCCTGCTCATTGATTGTTTCCCCTCTTATTAGATTTGAACTAAGAATGCTTAGTAATTTTAATTGGCAATATAGGAGCCTAAGCGCTGTGTTTGCCAAATCACCAGGAGGACTATCGATATTGAAGGACTCTACGCATTTCGAAATTTCGGCTCCCACAAGAATTATTAACCAAGAAACATAAACCCAAATAAAAAAAATAGGAATGACTGCGAAGGCACCATATATAATCTGCTGGGAGGGGAAGAACGCTATGAAAAGCGTGAAACAGTACTTAGCAATTTCAAAGAAAATAGCAGCTACTAATCCACCAATGATTGCATCGCGAAAGATAACGGGTCGATAGGGAACCAGAAAAAAAAGAAGAGAAAAAGCTGCAGTGGTCGACGCGAGGGGTAATATGGTTAAGACAACACCGCCACTTAGAGAATGTTGGGTCTCTGACAGTATAAGCGCTAGTAAATTTGAGGATGCGAATATACCAAGCCCTAAAAATAAAGGGCCTAAAGTCAAAATTGCCCAATAGAGTAAAAATCGCATCGCCATAGGACGCTTGTTTTGTATTTTCCAAATAAGATTAAAACTGCCCTCAATGGTTCCCATCAGCGACAAAGCTGTCACAATCAGGATCGTTAGGCCGGCAGCTCTTAAAGTGGTTGCGTTTTGAGAAAAAATATTTAAATAGTGTCTCAGTTGATCGCCAATTTCAGGAATTAAATTTTCGAAGATAAGGTCGGTTAGGCTCGTCTTCCATGTATCGAAAGCTTGAAAGGAACTGAAGGTGAATTCCATCACCGTAAGGAGAGGTACTAAAGCTAGTAAGGAGGTGTAAGCAAGAGAAGCCGCCTTTTCTGCACATCTATCCTTACGGAATTCCGCGTGTAGACGCCTAAAGAAATGCTGCCACTTAGTTGCCTGTGAGGTCAAAAATCGTCTTTTTTCCAAGGCGTTCATATGCTAACTCTTTTCAATTATGAAAAAGACGATACGAGAAATAAATAAGGCACATGATAAAGGAGATGATGCCCCAAATTACTAGCCATCGTTGGGATCCTTTTAAACCTAAAAAGACAAATATAATTCCTATGAGAAGAGTCAGAGCAACTGTCGTATCAACAATATTTTGAGACGCATGTTCTTTGTTTTCTAGATGTTGTTCCTCTATTCTATAACGCATAAAGGTGTCAGTGTTTGGTTTAACTATGCCTACCTGTAGTTGAGGGCGGTTTCGCTTATCTTATTGCCACGGATTCTGGTGTGCATCATTAGGCGTTCCTTTGACGAATCGAAAGGTCTTGCTCGGTGTAGTAGGCATCTATTGTCCCATATCGCTATATCACCCGGGGACCAAGAATGCTGCCAAACGAATTGACCTTTCACAATCTGGGCATTCAGAAATTGCAATAACTCTTCTGCCTCTTTCTCGGGCATCCCTGGTATGTTACAAGCGTGCCTTCCAACATATAACGCCGGCCTGTTAGTTTCAGGGTGGATTTTCACCAGTGGATAAATTGGAGGTTCGCCCTCGTAAAAACCGTATGCAGCTCCTACCTTAACTTGGTGCCCAATCTTTGCTTGAGAAACGAAGTAGTTGTGTGTTGCGTTGAGTTTGTCTATTTTTTCCCTAATGTGCATTTCTAAAGAGTCGTAGGCGGCTCTAGCATCTGCCCATTCTGTTTGCCCACCAAACTCTGGGATTATCTTGGCAGATAGGACGGAGGCCTTAGAGGCTCGGGGCATGTAGGAGCTATCAGTGTGCCAAATTTCATTGCCTTTTAGCAATTTAATTTGTTCCTCTTCGTCGCTCATTATCCTTCCGTTAGAGGATCGGTTGCTCAAAGGAATAGTTTCCATATCGTCTACAAGATATTCGATTTCTCCGAAAATTTTTGCAAATTCGATTTGTTGTTTGGAGCTCAAATTTTGTCCAGGGAAGATCAGTAATGCATATTTTAAAAAGGCTTCCTTTATGTCGTCTAATAAGTCTGATGTTAGTTGACTTAGGTGAATTCCGGATACTATCGCGCCGAAGGTTACGTCTGTTGGTTGGATTTTAAATTTCATGCTGGGTAAGGCCCTTCGTATTAAGAATTAGATGCAACCTTTTGTTTGATTACACTAGGGGGCCTGGCGTAACTTTTGAGCCGAGTGCCTAGTGGAGACAAACTTTGTCTAACCTATTCTAATTTGTTACTTTTATCAACATGGTTCCTTGTTCGAGGCCTGCTATCCAAAATAAACCATGCTACTAAACCCAATAGAATAGCCATAGTTCCGGTAATTAAATAAGGCATCTCGGCACCTAAATGCTCCAGTGTAAAACCAAACCAAAGATGAGATATTACGGCGCCCAAACCCATAGTAGCGCCAAGTAGGGCCTGTCCAGTTACTCTGATTTTATCCGGTACTTCGTTTTCAACAAATAATTGCATTCCGATTATCAATCCAGCCACGACAGCTCCATGCAAAAGTTGGATTCCAAAAACAATGGTTAAACTTGAAGCGGTAGCGGTAACTAGCCAACGCAGGCCATCGCAGGATATTCCAAATACGATTAGGCCGCGCGCGCCAACACGACGCAAGCCAGATCCAGCAAAATAGATAAGTGGAATTTCTAGCAATAGCATAGGAATCCAAAGTCGGCTGATCATCTCTACATCGCCTCCTTTTGCGACAACAAAAACCGGAAAAATGACGATTGGGCCCGCGAGTAATCCGAAGGCTAGAAATGCAAGCCCCAAGAGTTTGAGATAAGGAGATAGTTTTAGTAACTTTTGAAAGTCCTCTTTTTTTGCCTTCACGGAGATCGATGTTGAGGTCGGTATCCAAAATAGAACTAGTGCTGATAAAGCGCACATGAACGCGGCGATTGGGAATATCAATTTTAAAATGTCCAGTTCTGACCCCTCTGCTTTCGAGCCAGGTATCTGGAATATTATAGGAAATAGCACGATCATAATTAAGTAACCGATCGTCCCCCATACCCTAATATGTCCGAACTGGTGTGATTGATTCTTTCCAAGAATTGCAAATGACAAAGAAGTTGCTACCGACATAGCTGGCGCAGAAAAGAAGGCTAGGATGCACATAAAAAGCAGTAGAGTGTAAAAAATTTCAGCAGAAGATACCAAGAAATATCCTACAGCTGAACCGATTGCCAAGATCAACAAGCATAGTTTACGCTTGCCTGTTCTATCGGACCAAGTTCCCCAAATTGGAGCTGCGATGATTCCTATCAGTGGATGCATGGCTAGTGCTATTCCGAGTTGGGTGCCACTGAGGCCCAAGTTTTCCTGGAAATATAAACTTTGATAGGGAAATATTACCCCTAGACCAGCCATGTAAAGAAACCAAAAAAGGGAAATAGGGACGAAACCAAGTGGCATGGATTAAGGGTTTTAGCTAAGGCGAAGGAGAGAAGGCAAATTAAAAGGCCGAATGAAAAGTGCGATTATTAGCACTAGTTGTGATGTGCCCATTTAATTTGCCTTTCTTCTTGAAATAAATCGATTGTAACTGATGAGGTCGACGAAAGCAGTATAGATAATGATCCTGTAGGTATAGAAACGCTTTCAAGTTGTGATCCGAGGTTCGAAACTATTGAATATCTCCGAGGTTGTGAACCTTATTTTTCTAGGGCTTTGGCAATAGAACGTTGCTTTTCTGTGCCCCAATTAACTAAGCTTTTAATAATTGGCATTCCTGATTTTCCAAAAGAGGTGAGAGAGTATTCGACATGTGGGGGGACGACTTCAAAAACTTTTCTACGAACTAATCCGTCTCGTTCCATTTCCTTAAGTTGTTTGGATAGCATCTGTTGAGTGATTTCTCCGATTGCTCTACGCAGTTCTCCGAAGCGCATACTTCTGTCTGCTAATAGGTGCATAATCACGAGTTTCCATTTTCCACCAATCAGGCTTAGCGCATTCATCACTGGACAATCTTTTTTCTTGGTGCCAATCATGGTATGAAATTATATAATAGTATGAAAAAAAAGGGTACTTGAAAAAATATATACCTTGCTTTAGTTTAGCTCGTCAGTTTAATGAATTTGTATAAGGAGCAAGGAAATGAGTGAAAATAGAAACTGTGGCTGTGGACGATCGCCAACGGGACTTTGCATAGGATGGCATTCGCTGGGTGAGGGCGAATATAAAAAAGCTTTGGAAGAATGGAAAGAACGGGAAAAGAAAAGAGATTAATGGAGTTGTAAATGGGATTACTTGTTGAAGGTGTTTGGAGAACTGATTGGTATGATACGAAAAGCACTGGGGGCGAATTCGTTAGAGGAGAGACTCAGTTTAGGAAATGGATCGGAGTGGATGCCGGCTTAGAGGCGGAGTCCGATAGATATCATCTCTATGTTTCTTTGGCGTGTCCCTGGGCGCATAGAGCATTGATATTTAGAAAGCTAAAGGGATTAGAGAATGTGATCAGTGTTTCCTTAGTGGCGGCAGAAATGTTGGAAAATGGGTGGGAGATTGATGATGAACTTGGTCGTAAATTACAATATGAGTCGAGTCCTATAGAGGGTATTAAGTACCTGCGAGAAGTATATACGGCTGCAAAATCGGATTATACTGGGAGAGTAACTGTCCCTATCTTGTGGGATAAGAAGCTGTCAAGGATAGTCAGTAACGAGTCATCAGACATAATTCGTATGTTAAATAGTGCTTTTGAAAAATATTCTTCTAATGGGTATGATTTTTTTCCTGAGCAAGATCGGGGTGAAATAGAACGGATTAATGCAGAAATCTATAGTCAGCTAAACAATGGTGTTTACAGGGCAGGTTTTGCAACATCTCAAGAGGCATATGAAAAGGCCTACCACGACATCTTTGATTGCCTAGACAGATTAGAAGTACTGCTAGGGACTAGAAGGTATTTGTTAGGGGAGCGGTTGTCTGAGGCAGATTGGAGATTGTTCACTACACTAGTTAGGTTTGATGTGGTCTATTACTCACATTTTAAGGCAAATAAGAAGCGGCTAGAAGAATACTTCAACTTATCTAACTATGTTAGAGAACTATATCAATATGAAGGTGTTTCAGAGACGGTCGATTTTGATCAGATTAAAAAACACTACTACTATAGCCATGAAACTATCAACCCAAGTCGAGTAATTCCTGTTGGCCCATTGGTCGATTTTGAGGTTCCACACAATAGAAAGGAAATCTTTCCCTAATGCAGAGATCAATTGAAAGGATTTTGAAGAGTAAGGTAGCCACCGATGGGGCAGGGGTAAAAATAAATAGAAACATAGTGGGTGAGGACCTTACGTTTTTCGATCCCTTTTTAATGCTGGATGAAATTTACTCCGATGATCCAGATGACTATATAGGCGGTTTCCCCGAACATCCGCACAGAGGATTTGAGACGGTGACCTATATGCTCGACGGCAAGATGCGTCATTCTGATCATCTTGGGAATGAAGGCATGTTAGGGCCTGGTGGGATGCAATGGATGACCGCTGGTCGAGGAGTCCTTCACTCCGAAATGCCGATGCAGGAATCTGGTCGTTTACACGGTTTTCAACTTTGGATCAATTTATCTTCTTCGGAAAAAATGACAGACCCTAATTATCAGGATATTCCAAAAGACCTTATTCCGGTGATAAAAAACCGAGAAAACTTTTCGGTAAAAATATTAGCGGGTGATTTTTTATCAAAAGGACAGAGTGTAAAAGGTCCAGTATCTGGTATTAATGTTGAACCTGATATATTTGACGTGCATATCAAGGCCTATACATTAGAAATACCCACTAAATTGGAAAAAAAGGTTCTAATCTACGTTTATGAGGGGTGTGTGGGCGTAGCTGGCCAGAATATTAAAAGTCAAGAAATGGGTGTGCTTTCAAGTGGTGACTCCGTTGTGTTTACTACCGAAGTAAGCTCTAAGTTTTTATTTTTATCTGCCCTCCCCCTGAGGGAGCCCATAGCATCATGGGGGCCTTTTGTAATGAATACTTTTGATGAAGTAAAAGAAGCAATAGAGGATTTTAAAAGTGGTAAATTAATAGGGTGATTTTCTTGGAAATTTCCCAATAGATTTTCTGTTGAATTAGGGGGGGTAATGTTCTCAATCAGATATTATGGGTGGCCAATGGTTGGCTTAGGCTTCCTTTTCTATGGTCTTGGGATTGCTCCGGCGTATTATAGTTGGGGTTTTTTTGCACCGGAGATAATAGCTGATCTTCACCTTACGCGGCAGCAAGTAGGAGAGATATTTGGTGCATTTGCTTTGATGTTATCTATAAGCAGCTTGGCCTCGTCCACCTTAATTAACCGATTGGGTCTCCGTGTGACGGTAACATTAGGAGGCTTGCTTGCGTCGATTGGTTGGCTTCTTGTTAGTCAGGCGAATTCGGTATCCCAGCTTTATATGAGCTATGCGCTTATCGGTGGTTTGGGTATCGGTCTCTCTACTCTGATACCAGCGCAAACTTTGGCCGTTTTTTGGTTTCGTCGTTATCGCGCGCGAGCTACTGCGATCATATTTTTTGGGGCAGCCTTTTTTGGAGCCATCGTTACTCCTATAGATGCTTATATTCTGACTGTTGCTGATTGGAGAGTGGCTTGGCTTTATATTTCCTTGATCTCACTTCTAGTCGCAATAGTTGGTGCGTTGTTTTTGCGCGATAAACCTGAGGACGTTGGCCAACAATGTGACGGGGATTCAATACAGGACAAAAATCTCTTTGAACCTATTAAATCTGAAGGCAAAGTGAGCTCCATTACCGTAAGACAAGCCGTCTTTACCCCTCAGTTTTTTTTCGCTACCTTTGCTGATGTTGCAAATGCTGTTCCGTGGCGCATTATTACAGCGCACGGGAGGTTGCATATGGAGAGCTTGGGTTTCGCTCCCTCGTTAGCGGCAGCAATATTGGGCGTGAGAGTAGGGATGAGTGGGCTTGGTCGCTTGATGGGTTCTCTGGGTGACTTCGTATCTCCTAGGTACATTATGGCGCTTGCGTTGCTATTTACTGCTACTGGCGTCGGAGGGTTTTGGTTCGCCAAGACAAGCTTTGTCGCGTATGTTTGTGTTGCCTTGATGGGGGTGGGCTATGGGGCAGCATTTACTACTATTCCAGTAATTTTTGGGAATTTATTTGGACGAGAGCCCTTTGTTGGTATAGCTGGCTTTCGTGTTGCGATAACTGGATTAGTCGGTTTTTATGGCGTGAGTTGGGCGGGTGCAGTTGCTGATCGCTCAGGTAACTATGACCGGGTGCTGGTGATCTTAGCCCTTATATGTGCCGTGGCTTCCATTTTAATACTTCTTTGCAAAAAGTCGAAGCTGAAGGGATAACATGTTGCGACTGCTTTTCTAAACGGTACTCTCCGGCTCACGTTGGTCAAGCGACCTATTTTCAGTCGATGAACAGCCTTTTTACAGTTTGCTAATTACTTCGTTTCCAAATTCGCGTATGAGTTGCCGTCCATCTGTTCCACATACATTGAGGGCAATGTTTGTGACGCCAGCGTCCTCTAATTGCCTGATTCTATCTCTCACTTCTCCAGCCTCCCCCGTTAGAGTCGATGCTTTTATGAGCTCCGGTGATAAGTATTTTTCTTCGCCCTCTTGCAAAAAAGTTAAATGGCCCTTGTGCATTTCTTGGTATCTTTTTTTCATAGGTGTTTTCATTTTCATTATATGTTGGTCAAAATACTTTTTTGCTTTCTTAGCAAATTGTGGAGGTGAAAACGGTCCTACACTCATATTTTCAGAAGACCAGTTGGTATGAAGCATCAGTATAGCGAATGGTCCGACTTGTTGAATTACCCTAGGTGACATAATGTCTTCACCTGGGCGTAAAATACAGCCAGAAGTTAAATTGGTCGTGTATACTGCCTCGATCGAGCGATCAAACGACTTCGCGGCTTTCTTGATAGTTTTTACGCCATTTGAAATATGGTCAGCGTTCAGGCCAATAGTTACCCATCCGTCTGCAATTTCCCCCACAAGCTCTAATGCTTTTGGACCATTGGATGCCATATGGATTGGAATATTATCTTTTACGTTTATGTAACCGCCGGTTGGGTTCAAAAAGCGAATGCTGCGAACTATTTTACCCTCTTGGTATTTTGTTTCCTTGCCGGATATTAGTTTGCGTATTACCCCAACCTCTTCTTTCATGGTTTTCAGTTTAATAGGTGGCATCCCCATTACATTTCTCCCCGTGAATCCTGTGCCCACACCAAGAATAGTTCTGCCAGGTGCCAATTCATTTATCGTGGCAATGGAATGTGCCGTTACGGGTGCAATACGATTTCCCAAAATCGATACTAGAGTTCCTATTTTTAGATAACGGGTATGTTCTGCGGCAAGGGCCATTGCTGCATACACATCGCTATAGCACATTTGGGAATCGTAAAACCAAGCATGCGAAAAGCCATAATCTTCAGCTAATTTAGCATCGTGATAAGCCCTTATATAGGATGGAAAAGTAATTCCAAAGTCCATAGTGTTTCTCCAATAATTTATCTTTTTTCAGAAGATGCAGAAATTATAGCAGGCGAGAAATAAAAATGTCGTGGGGGAGAACTCCTTAAGCTCAGTTAAAAGCCTGTTCTAATCTGCCTCGCTTGAAACCAAATTTTATTATGCCACCGATAATAGTTAGGTTTATTATGTTGGCAGTGATGCCAGCTAGAAAGCCAGTGCTGTAATTATTTAATAGCGCATAAATCCTGCCGGCTATTTCCGGTCCGAGAGCCATCCCAACCGCACCAAAGAAAACTACTAATCCTACTTTGAAACCTAACCCCTCTGCGGGAAGATATTCTCGAAGTATGACGGGATAACAAGGGAGTATTCCCCCAAAACCGATGCCAAATATTATTCCTGCTAAATATAAATATGCTAAACCGTCAGAAATGGTAAGACCAATCAGGCCAATCGCCTGAAGAGACGATGCAGTAAAGAGGGTCTTAAGGCCGCCTATGCGATCGCAGATAAAACCCCATATAATTCGAGCTATCACTGAAGAGGTCATAAGGGCCGATAACAAAATTGCACCCTCCTCTATACTAAAACCAATACTCTTAGCATAATTAGGAAGGTGGACCATAGGCATAGACATCGCTATGCAACAGCCCACTACTGCCATGCATAAAAGACAAACAAATAGATGAGCTGGGACTACAAATAATTTAATTTGAGCCTTTTCATCATTCGCGGTGACAGATTCTACGCTTTCGGGAGGTCTATTTCCTCTAAGAAGGAAGCACATTGGGAGCATTGTAATTAAAGCGAATATTGCGAAAGCTCGATAGCAAGAAGAGAAACCGTATTGAGCATTCCACCAGAATAATATTGGTGGCCACACAGCGCCCCCTAAAGCATTTCCAGCACCAACTACAGCGGAGGCAATACCTCTGCGCTCCTTGAACCAAAGCATCGTATTTGAGAGTAGAGGTGCAACCAAGGCCGCGTTACCAAGAGCACCTAGCAAAAGCCCATACACTATTACTATTACATTAAAATCTCTAATTTCTGAAATTAAGTAACAACCTGCGGCTATCGATAGACTGCCTAAAATAGCAGGCCCGAAAGGTCCTTTTTTATCAGCCACCCAGCCCATCAGTATTCCCCCTATCCCCATTCCCACCATTGCTGCACCATAGGGTAAAGAGGCCGATTCAGCTGATATTCCTAGCTCGGTTACTTGGGGAACAATGGCAATGGCAACGAGATAAAATATCCCCGAGCCAATGGTAGCTAATCCCAAAGAACTAAAGGCAACGACCCACGCGTAAGCTGAATCAACTTGATATATATTTTTTTTCAAAGGACACTCAGCTTCGCTCATTAATTAGGAGTCACTCTATCATGTATCCCACTTACATTGAATTCGGGAAATCTAGACTCAGTAGATTTTTTCTTGATTAGATTATGGAAGTGCTACTGTCTAGGATTTGTGCCATTAACAGCAACAACATTAAGGTCCGGCAAAAGACATATTCGCTTCATAAGCAGATGCAAGTATTGATTAGTTCAGGAGTTCTTCGCGTTCTTAGTTATGCCCTGGAATTTGGAATGGTTTCTTCCAACTTGCTCCATGCTTTAGAACTCTAAATTTATTGGTTAACACTCCCGCTTTCTCTAATGCAGATTGCAGCTTTCTGGGTGGCTCATCCATCTTTTCTAAAGTGAGTTTAAAAGTGCCCCAATGAATAGCTAGGGCATATTCTGAACCGAGATCTTGAAAGACCTTGACTGCCTCGGTGGGGTTGATATGTGAGGATTTCATGAAATCTCGTGGTTCGTAGGCCCCTATTGGTATGGCGGAGAGGGTAGGTCTTCCTAGTTTTTGCGCAGTTAGCTTGAAGTCTTGTGAATAGCCGGTGTCACCCGCAAAGTAAAATGAGAAATCGGACCACCTCACCATCCATCCAGCCCAAAGGCTCTTATTACGATCAAACGGCGTACGTTTAGACCAATGTTTCACCGGAGTGGGTTGAATGTTCGCATCGGAGAAATCAACGGCTTGCCACCAGTCCAGCTCTTCAACCGACTGCACCCCCCATTTTTTTAAAAGGCCTTTTAGTCCCAGAGGAACCAGATATTTTATTCCGGGCTGTAGTTCGACTAGTTTTTTTATGCTCTTCTCGTCAAGATGATCGTAATGATTATGACTGATGAGAACCACGTCAACTTCTGGTAAGTCAGATATTTTAAATGGAACAGGCGTTACCCGTTTCGGCCCAACAAATCGAAAAGGTGATGCTCTATAGTAAAATTGAGGGTCAGTTAATATTGTTAAGTCATTATAATTCAGCAAAATTGTCGAGTGACCAACCCAAATGACATTATTTCGGAAATCATTCAGTTTGTCTCTCGAGTTGATCTCTACTGGAAAACCCTTGATCTCGGATGCATCCCTATCACGTGTGAAGTAGTCAAAGGCGAAACTAGAAAACTCTTTGAAGGTTTCCTTGTCTTCGATGCCACTCAAATTTTGGAAGCGTTTAGTGTTTTGGTTAAAATTGGAAGAGTCATAATATGAGCCTTTGCCAGAGCAAGCGGAATTAGAGAGCATTAAGAGCAACCCTAAGACTACAAACTTTGGTGACTGCGAGTTATTAAAAGAAATAGAGGGTCGTAATTTACCCAGCATTGTTAAGTTCCGAAAATTAGCTTAAAGACGATGATGGAGATACCCAGATCCACCAGAATCCTTATCATAAAATTAGTCTAATACTTTTTCCAAACTTTTTTGTGTTAGTTTTTTGATTGGCTTCTTTCTTAATGTTCTATGAAAACAATAATTGTAGACTTGATCAGTTTGTTGTGCCCGACGAATAATTTTATGGCAACAGTCATTGAGAATCCGAATTAAACAATAATTATTAGTTGAAAAGTATAAATCAGTCTAAACCTACATATCATTGCAATCGTGTAACTTCGGTATGTTTTTGATTCACCGCTGGCGCGAGTTGGCTCGTACTAACATTTTATCTAGCTGGAAATCAGCTTTCGGAGTGTTCTTATGCTAAAGAAAGGGTTTCGTTTGCCATCATATTCGGAATCTGAGACTAATGAATTTATTCAAATGGCGCTTTCCGACGACGTTCCGTTCCGAAGTATAACGGCGCACTTTGGCATAAAAGAACAACAAGTCAAAGAAATAATGAGGGCGTCTATCTCCAAGAAAGGCTATATCCGTTGGAGAAAACGGGTCAACAGATTAACGAAGAGAAGACACTGCTACAAATAGTGAAACATTATAGCGGGCTTACCTTATGGTTTTTATCGTTATATCGTGATGCAACCTCTATAAAGTAGTTTCGGCGAAGAAATAGCTGACGACTTCAACACCAGAAATCGTCAGCCTTCTTAAATCAAGAAATCAATTTTTCTACTCGGCTCTGGTTAGACGCGATCTTTCTCTGATTATCCTCTATACCTTTGCGCCTAGCCAATATTCCAGCGGAATTCTTCTCAATAGCAGCCCTATTTTTGGCAGCTGTTTTGAGTAGACCGAGTATCGTCGATGCGTTTCCCTTGGCAACTTTTAGGATTTTTCCTAGCCTTTCCTTGTTGCGGGCAATTCTTCGGGCATTTGAAGCAGGCGTGGCGGCCTTTGGCGATAAACCAGTAGCTAAAAATTTGGAATTTAAGGCGACATTCTTACTATTGAAGGAAACGATGCTTTCGTTAGATTTCATAATTTTGGAGTTTATCTCAATGAGTTTAGTATTTACCTCCGCCATCATCCTGTTGACTTCCAAAACTGATGCGTTTAATGCCGCTCGGTGTTCTAGATAATCTATTGAGGCTTCGTTCATGCAGGATTCCACATAGTTTCGTTGCACATCAGTTTGCGTGTCTAAACTACTCAAGATAGTTTTCCGATTTCTGAAAATATCGTCCGTATTTTGGTTAGCCAACTGTCTGTTTCCCATGAAAGCTGCGGTATAATTTTTTAAAATAAGAGCTCTGTTTTCTTCGATGGAAGAGCGTGTCGCATAAGCGTTAGCTTTATTCGCAGTCACCTGACATTCAAGTCCAAAAACTGCTTTTCTGTTCTTCATTATATTCTTTCTGTTGGATTTAGCGGTCGCCATTTTAAATTCTCCTCGTCTTAGATGTAGTTGTTTCAAGCATTTGACTTGAACTGTATCGTTCTCACTTCCCAGTTAAGAAAATCAAGTCAAACCTGCGAAGATTCACATGGTATCTTGAATTTTTTCCGAATCTAGGACCCCCAGTTTAGAATTTAACGCGAATTATTCTCATTTGTCTACAAATTAGACGATTTTCCATCAGGCGAATTGTGGTAGGTCGTGGTTCATTCTAGTTTTGAAAAAAATTAAGTTTTTATTCTAGTTGCCTGAAGTGCTAAGCAACCAAATTACTAGAGCTGTAATTAGTAGTAGAGGTGCTACTGCTCCTCGCACCTCGTATTTAAAAAGAAAAGCGAATAGTAAAAGCCAAATTGTTATGATGATTATCAGAAATATCATTATTAGCTTTGAATGACCTTTTCTAAGTAAATATACCACTTAACGCACATCGGAATATTATTCTTCGGAACATTTTGTTTAGGGTATTTTTCTTTTTTCAACCTTCGACAGTTGATCAGTATTGAAGTGGGCTTTATTGCGAGGGCCTCGCCCGAGCGCTAGCTCGGGCACCATAATATCGAATTCCTCAGCGACATTTTCTGGATCTGAAAAATAGCCTAATCCGTAGGAGCCTTGTGTGTATCCTACGAGCTCTTGGAGCTCTTCATCGAGGGTTTTGGCAATGTGTGGAGGGCATGAGAGAAACTGATTTTCTTGTTGTCTAAGCCAAGCGAGACAATAGGTGAGATTCAACCCTGTTCGAGGTGTATCAGATATATTCTTCCCACCTCCATGCAGTACCGAGCCTGTATATAACAGTACGGAGCCCTTGGACATCTCTATTGTATCAATTTCGTCGTTCTGTGCTTGTCTATCCCAAGCCCAGTTCTGAGAACCCGGTATCAATTTCGTGGCCCCGTTTTCGATATTAAAGTCTGTAATAGCCCATAGCGTATTAAATTGAGGTTCGATTTCTTTTGGTATGTGAGTTCCCCATGCGAACCGATCTCGATGTATTAATTGGGCCTCAGAGTGAGGATATATGGTAGTTGCTTGTGTGAGATGTAATGTGATTTTCTCTGTGTATTTGGCGAGAAATTTTCTCGCCAAATAGAGAATCCGTTTGTCTACTATAAAGTTACGACTGCTTGGAGTTCGCGCTATAAGTGCACCCACTCTTCGCGTCAGCTTTCCCGAGAAATCGTCTCTACCGTAGGGAGAAGCGCTAAGAAAAGGTCTAAGTTCGGATTCGAATTTTTCTATTGCCTTTTTTTCTGCAGCGTCAATTAGAACCGCAGCCCCATCTTCTATGATTGCTTGAAGAACCTTATCTAATTCTGTATCCAGTCCGAAATACTGTATGGGCATCGTTCTCCCTCCATTAAATTGATTCGAGCATTATAATTCTAGGCTTCGTAAGCGCAACGCAGCATGAGCAGCTGCTCCATTGAGACCGATTATTTTCAAATCTTCCCATTTTCTCCATGTAATGAAAATCAATAGAGATAGAACCCCCGTAGTGTAAGTCACACTCCGAGACTTTCGCAATGTAGATTTTTCGTTTTAGAAAACCTAAGTACATAGATGGTATCCTGTTAACCTTATAAATTTATTTCTAAAAATGTGACAATACTTGGGATAACATCCCTTTCCAAGATAACTATAATAAGTTGGAAAACTAATTTTACACAGGAGGTTGTAAAAATGCTTGATCTGGTTATTAAGGATGCAAAGATAGTTGATGGAAGTGGACGCCCAAGTTTCTATGGTGATGTTGGCGTTCAAGGCGATAAGATAGTTTTTGTAGGAGCGAAGGCGGCAAGAGGAAAACAAGAGGTTAATGCTGAGGGCAGATTGTTGTTACCTGGTTGGGTTGATGTGCACACACACTACGATGGTCAAGCTACTTGGGATGAATACCTCACTCCATCCTGTTGGCACGGTGTTACGACCGCCATCATGGGTAACTGTGGAGTTGGTTTTGCGCCCGCAGATCCTGGTAAGCGAGAATGGCTAATTGGTCTAATGGAAGGTGTAGAAGATATACCAGGGACAGCGCTTGCCGAAGGTATCCAGTGGGAATGGGAAAGTTTTCCGGAGTATCTAAATGCCCTAGAAGCTAAACCTAGGGTCATGAATTTGGCTGCCCAAATACCTCATGGCCCTGTGAGGGCTTATGTGATGGGTGAGGCTGGAGCCCAAAATGTCGCCGCAAGTGATCAGCAAATGTTGAAGATGGCCGCAATAGTTAGAGAAGCAATTCGGGAAGGAGCTCTTGGTTTTTCTACCTCCAGAACTGTTTTGCATAGATCAATTGATGGTGAGTTGGTTCCAGGTACCAATGCAGATGCTGCCGAATTAATAACAATAGCCAAAGCTATGGGAGACGTGGGTAATCCTGTTTTTGAGGTGGCGTCTGATCTTGCGCCCGAATCAAAAGAGCTCGGCTGGATGGAAGATATTCTCAATACCGGATGCAAGATTACATACGCTTGCGTTCAAAATGACTTTGACCCAGAGCAGTGGCGGCGATTGCTTTCCCATGCTAAGAGGTTTCCAGGGAAAATTTTCCCCCAAGTAGCTATAAGGCCGCCAGGGGTTCTCATGTGTTTAGAGGGAACACATCCGTTTTCTGGAAGGAAGACCTATATAGAGCTCCAAAAATTACCATTGAACGAGCGGATAAATCGGCTAAAAAGTCCTGAAATCAAGAGAAAAATATTAGGCGAGGCCGGCACTAAAGCGAGTTCACTTTTAAGATTATTATTCATAGAGGGTAAGGAGATTAGTTCAAAAATAACTGATTACGACAGGATTTTTACCCTAAATAATCCACCAGAATACGAACCAGAAGCTAGTTCTAGTGTCGCGGCGATCGCTGCTATTGCCGGTTGTGATGTCGAGGAAATGGCCTACGATTTGCTCTTAGAAGATGAAGGTCGAGCGTTTCTATACTCGCCACTTTTCAATTATGTGTCAGGTAATTATGATGATGCTAGAACAATGATGCTCGACGAACATACAGTTGTCGGTATAAGTGATGGCGGTGCGCACTGCGGAATGATATGCGATGCCAGTGCTCCTACTTATTTACTTCAGCATTTTGTAAGAGACAGGACCCGCGGTCCACGGATAGGATTGGAGCAAGCCGTAAAGCTACAAACATATGATACGGCATCTCTCTATGGATTGTCCGATAGAGGTCTAATACAAGAAGGGCAAAGGGCGGATTTGAATTTGGTAGATTTTGATAAATTGGAGCTGACTGTTCCAGAAATGGTTGATGACTTGCCTGCTTTTGGGAAACGCCTAATTCAAAGGGCGGAAGGATATGAGGCGACCTTTGTCGGTGGTAAAATGACTTTCAAGAATGGTGAAGCTACTGGCATTCTTCCAGGAAAATTGGTTAGAGGAAAGACTTAGACTATATTACTTAATTTTCTCCTGTGAACAATCCTCATGAAGGAGAAGGGCCTATATTTAAGGGGGTATTCACTCGGCCTAAAGGTTGGCCGGTCAAATCTATTTGGTTTTACTAAGATTTAATCAATTATAAAATTTTGCTAGATAAATGATTCGAAAATATAACTGGAAAAAATGGCCCACCGTAATCATTGTGACGGTTGTTATAATGAATTACTGGCAGCATCAGAATTATAAAAAAAACGTTGCTGCAATTTTTTCCGAAAGCCTGACTAAAGCAAATTACAATCTTCCCACAGTCGATGAAGTTAAGCTACCTCTCGGCTTTACCTTTCTAGCCCTTAAAAGCTCTAGCGAAATTACTTTTGGGGTTGGAGAGGCTAGGAAGAGTGTTTTTTTGAGGGTCACTCCAGTTGGGAAATTACCACTAATTTGGTTTCTCATTGATTCGGCATATCATCTGGATATAGCGCCTGAGGAGCTAGATAAGCTCTATATGTATAGGGATTAAGATGCTTGAATATTTAAAGGGTGAGATTAGTTGTCTTAAATTTTAAAAGGCCAGGTTAAAAGTAACATCGAGAGCCTCCCCCTAGGCCTAATGCTTTTCTCCGATATATATTGTGCAAGTTGAGGAATCTCCAGTATAAGGATTGGGAAACTCTACGATCTCGGCACGGGAATTGTGGAAAACCTCTTTGAGAGTGTCGCTGAATTCCTTCTCCGGAGGATTATTTGACCACATGGCGAAAATTCCTTTAGTACGTAACATATTCGTGATCAATTGCATGCCAGAAACTGAGTAAAAATGTCGGTGTTTAAAACTTAAAAAATGACTAGGGGAATGATCTATATCGAGTAGAATGGCATCGAATTGACGCCCCTTGAGATTCGGCTCTAATTGGCCGGTGGAAGACGAAGCCAACTCGAAGAAATCGCCTTGAAGTAGTCGACAACGCGGATCCGAACTTAGCCGCTGCCCTAAGGGTATTAGACCTTGTTGGTGCCACTCGATTACTGCATCAAGGAATTCGATAACTACAACTGTGCGGACGGAACTATGTTCGAGTGCGGCGTTGGCAGTAAAGCCCAGTCCGAGTCCGCCGATCATCACGTCTATTTCACTTTTTTTAAGGGTGTCCAAAGGAATATTGGCAAGCGCGGTTTCTCCCGCCGTGAAAAGGCTTGACATTAAAAAATCATCGTCTAGTTTTACCTCGAATACATTGGCGTTTTCCGCCATCGGTTCGCGACGGCGTCTTAGAGTTAGTGCACCAAGAGGGGTGTCTCTATGGTCTAATTCTTCAAAATTTTTCCCCATCTTTAGTTCACTTTATCGAGTAGTATATCGGATTAGATGAAATAGTTTTTTATCTGCGTTAGTGTGATACTTCGACCTTCTATACAGTGGTGCCGGAGTAGGTTTGTAGATTTCACAGTGATTCATATTATTTCTCATTATGTCTCAAAAGGCGGAGCAGTTTTAGTCCTTCTGGTTAGAGCAGCAATATCGCGATGACAGACATGGTCAGATGGCTCATTTCGGCCTAACGCAGTGGACGAAACTCGTTGGTAGAGTTTCTAAGTTATTGATTGAAAGAGAGAGTGGTGGCCAGGGACAGAATCGAACTGCCGACACAGGGATTTTCAGACCTTATGTCACAATCAATAAACCTATAAAAAACAACAACCTATCATTCCTTTGGCGTAAAGTCTGGTGTAAAAAAGGCACTAAAAAGCGAGTTATTGAGAGTGGATTGAGGGACACTATCGTTTTGTCCTTACAATCGTTACGAAACGGTTTTGAGTAGATAGTTTCACTCACCGACATAACTACAGGCGGATTTTAGAGTATATTCATTTGCAGAGGTAGGAGGGGGATACTTCCAATTTCTATGCTCTCCTATAGGTTCCTGTCCATCACCTACTCCTTTACCCATTGGTTCGTTGTGAAAAGAAAAACTCAAATACTTCAACCGAAATAACTTACAGTCGCCTTGTTTATACGTTTTGGAAGACAATCTCCCATTTGGGGTTGGTTTCAAGTTATCCTTCAAATCCCAATAATAAACATACCCATCAACTTTTCTGATTCTCTCAAAATCGACATAGTAGGTATCTCCTAAATCACTCACAAACACCTTCGTCCATTCACTGTAAGAAGGTGATGAGAACATCAACGACAACAGGAAAGTAAGGATTAAAGTATATCGGTTCATAGTCTAAGTTTTACCACAGGATGGTGTGGAGCGGGAAGGTCTTTGAGGGTTAGTCAGATTTTGGGGTGTCACCTTCTCTAAAAATCACATAAGTGAATGAGGTTGATTATTAGAGGTAAAAAAAATAGATATCAATTTTTAATCTCGACAGGTGACAGTTGTAATTTTCCCACTGGGTGTTCTTATATTCTGCCAGAAGGTAACAACGAAAAATCCTTGATTATAACCACATAAAGAATTTCCTATTCCTTCTAAATCCATTTTAGAGAATCCGCCTGGGTTCTGAATCCACAAAGAATTATTCTGAACCCAATGATTGGACAACCCCATTTGATTTAAACTATCTGAAAATTTGTTCTGACTATTTTTACTTACTGCAGCAAACGAAGTGCTTGTCAAAAACAGTATTGTTAATAAAATTATCTTTTTTATAGTAATCCTATGACTCATTCCTTGCCCCCACGGTTTTTACAAAGTACTAACTTATCTTATAGATTAGAAAAATGATAACCTTTTATTCCTTCACAATACCTTGTTATTGTTCAAAACAAAACAAGGTTGATTCAACCCTGTTTGATTTCAGCTCGCAATCCACTAGACCAAGTTTGTCGTGGAGAGTTTGGACATCTGAAGAACACCAGAGGGAAGTGAAATGTGGGGAAACTATGGAGATCCTGGAGTAATCCTTGCTGTTATAACCGTAGCACTTATTTTCTTGGTCTATAAAAAGTATGACGATTTTTTCGACATAATAATGATAGTTGCGTGTATGTCATTTACCTATTGGTTTTATTATTTCATTACAAATGTATTGTTTTGATAGAGGACTATTTCTCTCTAGGTTCAACCCTACTTTTATAGATTATAAATCAGCTGTTTGGTGTAAATTGGTGTAAAAATGGAAGGGTGTTAGAGAGGGAGTCTAAACCCCGATTTCCTTAATGAAATCAGGGGTTTAGTGGTGGCCAGGGACAGAATCGAACTGCCGACACAGGGATTTTCAGTCCCCTGCTCTACCAACTGAGCTACCTGGCCTTGATTAACGTTAATTCTACGTTATCGAGAGGCTAAAATCATATGAACTTAGCTATCCGGATCAACAAATTCTTGCGGTCTATCTGAGCCCCCGTCAAAAAAGAACTTTTCCATTTCGTCTTCAAGGAATTTTCTATCCTTTGGTTCTATCGGAGTAAGTCTATACTCGTTTATCAGAATCGTCTGATGCTGAAGCCACATATTCCAACCTTCCTTGCTGACGTTTTCTAGTATGCGCGAGCCGAGGTCACCCGGGTAAGGAGGCCGTTCTAAGCCTTCAAGTTCTTTTCCAAGTTTAACGCATTTTACGTTTCTGGCCACTAGCTATTTTCCTTATTTTTCCGCCAAAGGTCTTTCAGCAAATCCACTACTGGCTTGGGGGTGCCGATTGTTTTGGCTGATTTTTTTTCAAAGAACATTCTATCATTATTTTCGAGAAGTCTGGAGTCATCTCCGATTAACGTAAAAAGTAGGGGTTTTAATATTAATTTGCAGTGGGTGAGGTGATGGTGTTTTGGCGGGAGCTGTTCACAATAGTAGTTTGCTGGATCCAGAACATTTAAAATTATTGTCTCAGCGCCATTCTTTTTTTCGAACTCAGGGAAACTCCAAAGTCCTCCCCAAATTCCAGATTTCGGTCGCCTTTCCAGTAAAATCTCGCGCTTTCTATTTCTGATAATAGCAATATAGGTTGATTTGGTTTTAGATGGTTTCCTTTTCCCCGATCCTGGAAAAATTCGTGTACTGTTAGATAAATAAGCGGCGCATGAATTAGTATAGGGACATTTGGAACAAATAGGGTCTTTCTTGCACACCATTGCTCCCAAGTCCATAAGCGCCTGAGTGTATTCTCGGTGACGACTTGTTGGAACATGTAACTCCGCAGTAGCCCACAATTGCCTTGTTGTCCTCGCGGTTGCCGGTTTTGCTTTTATTGCATGATATCTACTCAGAACTCTTTTCACGTTTGCATCTAAAATAGCTGCGGGTTGATTTAAAGCTAAAGCAATAATTGCTCCGGCTGTCGATTTACCGATTCCAGGCAAACCCACAAGTTCCTCAGTTGTTGCGGGCATCACTCCTCCGTATTCTTCTTCTATCATTCTAGCTGCTTTATGCAAATTTCTCGCTCTACTGTAATATCCCAGCCCAGACCACGAATTAAGAACTTCATCGAGATTTTTCTCTGATAGTATTTTTATACTAGGAAATAACCTTACGAAGTTTGTAAAGAACGGTATTACAGTTTGAACCTGGGTTTGCTGAAGCATTATCTCGGAAACCCAAACCCGATAGGGTGTTGGGTTCTTTTGCCAAGGCAGATCATGTCGACCGTAGAGGTCAAACCAATTTAGGAGTAAATCAGAGAACTTCTCATTTGCCATTTCAAATTCAAACCACTATAACGTTAGTCTTTCCTGGATTTTGCGAGCGTTTCGATTGTCTCTATAGTTTTCTTTATTTGCTTTAAGAACACTTTTTCTAAAACAAGTGGTCCTATTATTGGTGGGATCCAGAAGTCTGGAGTAAGTGTGGCATTGACTCTAATTAATGTTTTGTCTGCCCCCTCTGAAACAGTCTTCCAGATTGCCCGGCCAGCGGAAAAGTTTCCCTCTCCAGCAACAATATTCATTTCCAATCTATCTTTGGACAAAGTTACGATCTCGACAAACTTAAGATTGAAGCAAAAAGTAAAAATACACTGGGTTAGCGTGAGGAGCCTTTTTATTTTGTTTCCCGGAAGAGTTTCCAATACTTTACTTTTTGATATGTTGCCGTTCAATCTATCCCATTGTTCAAAGTTATGTAGCTTGTCTAATACTTTGTCGTGCCGCGCATTAATCTGCGCTTCAAAAGAATATAAAAATCTTTTATCTTTATATTCTATTGAGCTTTTTTTAAGGGACGCAGAACTGACAATCATGCTGGATATCAGAAGTCCTAAAGTTATTATCCAGCGTACTGCGACTTTTTTGTTTGATTGGTTTTGCACGGACCTAAAAATTAAAAAGTTTTTTCAAAGCCTTCTCTGCATCAGAACCAATAGTATCTTTAAGCTTCTCGCTTAATACCTTTTCAATCTTTTTTTTCGCTTTATTCTTCACAATGTTTTTCAATATAGGTTGAAGATTTGGTTTACAGCCTGGATTTTGAAAGTCACCATTGCATCTTAAAGGGATCGAATATCCTCCGAGGTTGTAGGCCTGTTCCCCGCTTTGAACTCTAGAGCGCGGAACGTCTAAAGCTAGATTTAGCTGCAATTGCTCTTTTATTAAATTCGCACTACCGCTTCCCTTAATCACAAACCCTTCACCTTCCACATAAAAATCTTTGCTTACGACACTACCATTGTTGATTGCCAAAGAAGCGTTTAGTCTCTCGAATTTGGTAGCCCCTCCTTTAGGGGGTGATTGTAGGCACTTGCACTCTAAAATTCTCTCAGCTGTCGAAAGTAAAGCTGGAGTATCAATCCCTGTAAAAACGCCTTTGCTTAGGGTTATAACGCTATTTCCTCGTGCTGATCTTATCAATTGGTCCATTGACTTCCCCGATGCTTTTAAATGAAACCCTACGCTTCCACTGCCTTTTAAATAGTTACTACCAGTCTTATCGTGGAGCAAAGGGCCTATTTCTATTCCGTCGAGTTTTGTTTCTATGTTTATAACCGAATCTTGCTTTGTTGCATCTACTGAGACCACGCCGGCGTAGTTTCCCTCGTAAAGAGTCGCTTCAATTGGGTCAATCTCTATTCGACCATTGTTTGCCTGGCCGTTGATAATTAAGTTCTCAATCGTAAGGCCAGAAATTTTAAGCCTATCAATCTGAATTTTTCCATTTCCGTTCAGGTTTCTCAAAAGATCGTTAGGTAGAGTACTGGCTCCGACAACTGCCACTTCAGGGGAGAGTGTGGTTTTTTTTTCGGTTGTTAGATATTTGTCAAAATTAATTTCATCTACTGTAAGATCGAATTCTGTTTGGACTTTTGGAAGTCTTTGAATTTTTATCTGCCCATTTAAGTAGGTGTCATCCAGTCTAATATCCAGCTGACTAACTGCTATAGATTTTTCAGAGAATTCAGCAGAAATCATTGCCTCTAATTTTTGCAAAGCCCCGTCATCGTTTGATTGGAGATCAATCTCAAAAAAGTCTAGCCACGTTTTAGGGTTGAAGTCAGACGCATTCATCTGAATGGTGCCGGTAGGTGATGAGTACATGTTAGAAACTAAGCCTGATAGTTTGGTTTTTGATCCTAGGCCTGTCAAAAATAATTCGGGCACTGAGATGTTTCCGTCTTCTATGTTGATCGATATGTCTTCGCCTATTACTTCAAAGACCTTGATATTAGAGGAGGCTCCATGAACAGTGCCTGATGATGTCAGTGATAATTTTTCGGAATCACCTTCGAATTTCAAACGTAGATTAGTTAGCCCCAATCTCCTTGAAAGTTCAGGCTGATTAAAAAGCAAAAGAATGCTATTTAAATTTTCACTATTAAGAGTCAAAGTTCCGCCTAAATTTTGTCTCCCACTTGGTTGGCTAATTAGTAAATTAGAGCCTAGCTTGAAACCTAGAAGATCTAATTGTAATTCTTCGAGTACAATCATGTTGTCTTTAGGAAGAGTCTTTAGGGAGGTTGCGAAGCTCAAACTACGATTTTTTAACCTACCTAAATTCTCAAAAAATTCTTCGCTCATTTGGTCGTTGAAATGCTGATGGATTTTCAGTAGTGGCAAAAAGTCTCGAGTGTTGGCTTTTAAGCTACCATTTATCTTCGGTTTCGACGAAAACATATTCTCAGCTTTGAAATTCCCTTCGATAGCGGCTCCTAGGGCTAGAGCGTCTACATTTGTGATTTTAAAATCCCCTGCTTCAAGATCGGCCTCAAATTCGATGTCTAGGGTTGCCTTCTGCTTCTTTTTGCCTAATGTTCTCGTTAAATTAGGCGCTAAAATACCAATCGGCTTACTCAAATCTTCGCTATTGAATTTGACCGCCCCTAATGTTTTGGTTTGGTTTCGACCCAGCGGAAGTTTGCTTACCGAAGCGTTTAGATTGGTTTTCAAGCCGGATAATTGCAACTTGTCTATTGTGAGATATTGCTTTTCCTGTTCAATTTTCCCCTTAAAAAAGAGAGAGAAATCTTCCTCTGTTAGTCCAATTTTTTTACTTTTTATCTTTCCATCTAACTTGAGGTCATTGAATGCGTAGAAATTTTCTTTAAGTCCATAGGTTACCGTGCCTAGTACTTCAGCGATGCCGCTAAGTTCTTGTTCAGTATCTGTGAATTTAATAGATCCAACTAATTCAATCGGTTTTTCAAAGCTAAGCTCGGAAATTTTGATATTGATATCAGAAACACTGATTCTTCTTTTGGTTGTCTCGTCATGAAACTTAATTTCTGAATTATTGATGTTTACGCCGCCCAAGAAAACAGCTAATAGCTTTGAGGAAGTTTCTTCTTTCTTCGCCTCTTCAGCGTTTTGGCTCATTAGCCAATTAGCAATTCCACGTTCATCCTTTATAAGATTGACTTTAAGTTGATCGATGGTAAGCGCGTCCATCTCTATGTCACCCCTTATTAGGCTGAACATGTTGACACTTATTCGAATTGAGCTTAACCGAAGGAATTGAGGAATGTGAAAGTTGTCCTCGTTCACGATCTCGATATCCGAAGCCTCTAGAACCAATCTTGGCAATATTGAAAGTCCGAGAGGACCATTTAGACGCAGAGTCTTTCCAGTCGATGCTCTAAACTGATTTTCTATTTCGTTTTTATATTCATTGGGGTCGACGGCAGCCAGAAAAATACTTAAAACCAGGAGGACTGTGAATAGTATCCCTGCAACAATCAAGCTCAAGGTTTTTAAATATTTTAATTTCACTATATTTTCTCGATCCGGATAGCTATTCTTGCACACGCTTTCTTGACTTGCTCGGGAGCTGTGCCGCCTTGGTGGCTTCTCGATGCTAGTGCTTTGTCTGGGGTTAATATGTCAAACACCTTTGCATCAAATATCTTGTTCGCTTTTTGGAATTCCGCTAACTTCAGATCTTCGAGCTGGCAATTTTGATCGACCGCAAATTTGACCAGTTGACCCACAGTTTCATGTGCGTCTCTAAAGGAGATACCTTTTCTCACCAAATAATCAGCAATGTCGGTTGCTAAAATAAAGCCCTTTTCCGCGGCTTCAGACATGGCAGAAGGATTTGGATTGATGCTGGGAATTAATAAATTGAGGGCCATGGTACAATCTATCAGAGTGTCTACAGTATCAAATAAGGGTTCCTTGTCCTCTTGGTTGTCTTTGTTGTAGGTTAATGGCTGAGATTTCATTAATGTGATCAGCCCCATTAGATGACCGTAGACCCTACCTGATTTTCCTCTGATTAACTCTGGTACGTCAGGATTTTTTTTCTGAGGCATCATTGATGAGCCAGTGCAGAAGGCGTCTCCCAGCTCAATAAAAGAGAAAGGTTGGGAACACCAAAGAACTAGTTCTTCACAAATTCTTGAGAAGTGCATCATAGTCATAGTTGCTGCTGAAACAAATTCTATTACGAAATCTCGGTCAGCTACGCTATCCATTGAGTTTTCAGAGATGTCATCGAAACCTAAAATTTCTGCAGTGATGCGACGATCTATAGGGAAGGTTGTTCCAGCAAGTGCTCCGGATCCTAGCGGAAGGATGTTAATCCTCGATCGGCAGTTTTTGAATCTCGATATATCTCGCAGTATCATCTCGGCCCAAGCTAGCAGGTGGTGGCCGAAAGTTACAGGTTGGGCTACTTGAAGGTGGGTATAACCGGGCATCAAAGTGGCTGATTCTTTGTGAGCGAGTTGGACAATGGCCCTCACTAAATCCTTTAATTCTTCTACCGATTCATCAGTCTTATCTCTCAAGAAGAGGCGTAGGTCAGTAGCGACTTGGTCATTTCGAGATCTGGCCGTGTGTAATTTTTTTCCAACCTCTCCTATTCGATTGACCAACTCGCCCTCAATGTTCATGTGCACATCCTCTAGTGCCGCTGACCACTTGAATGTTCCGTTTCTGATAGTATCAGCAATTTCTTCTAGTCCATTATCAATTTGTCTCAGCTCTTCGGAGGATATTATCCCGCATTTCTCTAACATTTGGGCATGGGCCTTAGAGCCTGTTACGTCATAAAGACCAAGTCTCTTGTCGAAATTGATGGAAGCGGTAAATCGCTCAACAAATTGATTGGTGGGTTCAGAAAAACGTCCGCCCCAGGGCTTCTTTTCGGATTTATTGTCCATAAATATACCTTAGAGAATTTTGCCTAAGTATAACTTACCTTTTAATTCGGTGTACGTTAATTCGTATTTTTAAGAGCATTCCGATTTCAAAAAAAAGCAGTAGGGTTTCTATTCTTACATATCGCCCCAAAGAGACTGCGCGATAGTTAAAGCACAGGTACTCGCGGTTTCAGACCGTAAGACTCGAGGCCCTATGTTTACATTTTTGCCCCCTCGATTAATCAAACTATGAATTTCTTCTTCGTTGAGGCCGCCCTCTGGTCCGCAAACAATTGCTATCGGCTTCTGACTGCGAGGAAGGCCATTCATCTTTTCTTTGGCATGGGGATCCAATATAAGAAATTCGAAGTCTTTTGTCAGGTCCAAGATTTGGCTTAAAGGACTAAAAGGGTAAAGGTCTGGAATTGTCCTTCGGCCGCACTGCTCTGCGGCGCTGCGTATTATATTCCTCCAATGAATAAGGCGCTTCTCCCTCCTCTCATTATTGATTTTTATAACAGACCTGGCCGAGAAGAAAGGCAATATAGACGCGACTCCGAGCTCTGTTGCCTTTTGGAGAGCATAGTCCATTTTTTCCGGCTTTATTATTGCGATAATTAGTTTTATTTGAAGGGGCGACTCAACAGCGGTTCTTATCTCTTCGGTGGTGAGGATGGTCACGTATTTTTTATTGATCTCCTTGATGGTAGCTTTAAATTCCAAATGTTGATTGTTAAAGACAACTATTTCATCGCTTTTTTTAAGCCTTAGTACTGACCGGATCTTGTGGCTTGAACTTTCGGTAAGCCTCAGCTCCGCCCCTGGTTTAAGTAGTTCCTCCACAAAAAATCTCAATTTATTAGACCTCATTTTTTAACCTCTCTTTTTTTGGGTTTGTTTAAGGATCTAAGTTTCTTTCTAGTCAGGTAAAGTCAACTTTAACTTAAAAAATTGATATTATTGTAAAAAAATTGGAAATCTGATGATACTTGAAGCTTTAAAAAATTTATTTGAAGACAAATCAACTCTCAAGGAAACAGGAGAGGACGAAGGTTTGGGTATTGCCGCTGGTGTCCTCATGCTTGAAATAGCCCGTGCTGATGATGAGATAGATGATCTTGAGAAAGAAGTAGTAATAGAAGGGGTAAAAAATATCTTACATGAAGACAACCACGAGATTAATGAGATTTTCAAAAAAGTAATAGCCGTGGTAGAAGAATCAGTATCCTTCTTTGAATTTACATCCCTCATAAATGATAGTTGTTCGAGAGAAGAAAAATATAACCTGTTGGTTATTTTGTGGAAAGTCGCTTACGCGGATGGTCAACTGGATAAATATGAAGAATACTACATAAGGAAAATTAAAGATCTTTTATACTTATCTCAAAGTGATTTTATAAAAGCCAAGCTTGAAGCGAAGCCGTAACATTTACTACCGGGCTACGCTATAGGAGGTATGATTTTTGCCTAAGGAATTGGAATTTAAGATTAACCAAAATAACCTTGGGTTTTTCAATTGTTCCGAGGAGCCTGGCTCAAATGTGGTAGTAAGTAATTCTAGGAATCTAGCCGCTTTGAACCGGGTTATAGAGTGGATGGCACATAACTCGTCTAAGTCTTTGGAGAGATTCCCAAAAGTTGCGACTCTAGAGAACTATTTGTCTGAGCAATATTATTTGACGTGCTTGCGCAGTTCCATAACAGCAGATGAAAAATTTGTATTGACGACAATGCAAGAGCAGGCCCTTTGGCAAAAGATCGTAAAGAAGAATATGAGCTTGGATTGGTCCTCAACTGTTCAGATCGCCCATGAGCTAAGAGTTGCGTGGAAGACACAAAGCTATTGGCGATTAGACAGTGGCCAACTTGGGAACATGGGTTCGAATGCCTCAAAAGTCTATTTGGAACTTTTAAAAAAATACCGATCTAGCCTGGTCAAACTGGGCGCCTTGGATCAGGTTATTTTAATGCTAGGCTCGTTATCTGAACAGTGCGTTGACAAAGTCACAGCACATGGTCTTTTTTCTCCAGCGCCGGTTATACAATCTTGGCTTAAAAGGAATAGCCGCGATGCTCTAGCGACTAGAGCGGGGACACCAGCTGTTCACCATCACAAATTTTCCAGTAAAATAAGAGAATTAGAACTATCTCTGATTTGGGCAAGGCGAACAGCCGGTGCTAATTCTTCCGCCAAAGTCGCGGTGGTTGTAGATAGTAATCCATCAGACGCTGTGGTTGTTCGGTCGGTTTGTGAGGACGTATTTGACGGTACTTTCTATTACTCACATCAGACCGCTCTCGCAGAAAAGCCGTTTGTTAAGTTGGCCTTTCTAACTTTGGAGCTAAAAGATGTACCGCGCTGGGACTTGCTAAGTAGTCTAATAAATCATCCGCTCCTCCATGGTGCTGAAAGTGAAGGCTCAGAACGGGCCCTTTTTGATTTAGATTTGAGAGGCAGGGGTCGTTATGAATGGCCGTTGAAGTGGGTAATTGAAGTTTTGGAATCCACAAAAAAATGCCCTATCTTAAAGGCAATATTGATTGAAATTTTGCATAGTAATAAGAGTATTGGCCGTAAAAGAAGCGTTCAGGAATGGCTCTCCTTTTTCAAAAAAAGATGGAAGTCGGTTCATTGGTTGGATGGAGATAGTAAGCTTTTGATAGCTTCGCAACTTCTTGATGATTTCGCGTCTGTTTTAGATCAGGTTGCTGAGTTAAATGCGGTCCTTGGCTTTGTTTCTTATGCCGAGGTCGTTTGGTACTTAAAAAATGCGTTTAACGCAAAAAAAGTAAGAAACCTTCAAGATCCAACTAATATCTACGTTGTTAATGCAGAGGAGGCCGTGACTGTCGATCCAACGCATTTATGGATTACTGAATGTACGGTGACAAAACCGTCCCTCCAGGCTGAGACAGTAGCGATGCTACCTTTTGCTGAGCAACGGATGATTGGTATTCCGGGCTCGCATCCTTCCGTCGATTTCACCTATCGCAGAATACTTTTTGAATCTTTATGCCGCAATCGGCAGGAAATTAACCTAAGCTACTCGGAAATGGATAAAGGTGTTGAAATTTTGCCTTCTGCTTTTGCTCCAGGGTTGCAACAAGCATCTCTAAGAGAGGAAAATGTTTTTGATCGTGAATGCACTTCAAAAAGAATACAGTTTAGTTCCTCAATAGACGATTTCGGTCCAAAAATGCCAAAGGGAAGTGTGTTAAAAGGTGGGGCGTCTGTTTTGGAGGCCCAAGCTGCTTGCCCGTTCAAGGGTTTTGCTAGGTATCGACTCAGCTCGATAGCACCTGAGGAAGTAGTCCCAGGCGTAAGCCGCAAAGCAAGAGGGATAGTTACACACAAAGCACTGGCTACCATATGGAATGGCCTAAAAAAACATTCCAGTCTGATGGTAAAAAGCGAAGGTGAACTTTCGCTAGTAGTGCAGATGGCGGTAAATAAAAATTTAGAGCAATTTAGAGATCCCACCAAAATGGAGACAGCCTGCGGGGCGGTTGAAGAGCAACTCCTTAATAAGCTCCTAATTAGTTGGCTTAAATTTGAGAAAAATGCACAACCTTTTGTGGCTTTTATGTTGGAGAAGGAAATAAAAGTCGAAATCAATGATTTAAAACTCGTCTGTCGAGTTGACCGGGTAGATGTCTTAGACGATGGCACTAAACGAATTGTCGATTATAAAACGGGTGAATGTAGTTTGTCGGTTCTTAATCCTCCTAGACCTGATTCTGCCCAATTGCTGCTTTACGCAGTTTACTCTTCAGTTGAGGATGTCTCGAGTGTTGCCTTTGGAAAAGTAGATAATTTTAACTCGAAGTTTTTGAGTCGGGACATTTTCGATTTTGGAGTGAAATATCCCGAATGGCAGGCGAGTCTCGAAGCGCTCGCTAATGAGTTGCATGATGGCTTTGCTTTAGCTAGCCCTAAAAGAAACCAGACTACTTGTAAAAACTGCGAGCAGCAACTCCTCTGCCGAATAAAAACTAAAGATGTGAATTGGGATGACGCAAATTAATGATTTATCAGAACGGAAGAAAGCGAATAGCTTAGAGTCTTCTTATGTTGTCAAGGCTCCCGCTGGATCGGGAAAAACAACCATGCTGGTTAGCCGATTAATAAGGGCTCTGGCGGAAGTCAATGAACCCGAAGAAGTTCTTGCTATCACTTTCACTCGAAAAGCCGCTGAAGAGATGAGAAAGAGAGTTCTGGCCCTTTTATTATCGAAAGATTCGGCGAAATCTATCGACCCAGAGCTTCCTGAGATAGTAAATAAAATTCGTATAAAAGATGTAGAGAAAGGCTGGAATTTGAACTCTGATCCGGCTCGCCTGTCGATTATGACTATTGATTCCTTTTGCTCTGGTTTACTCAAAAGGGCCTCTTCATTCAGTGAGTCCCTTTACTACCCAACAGTAGAGGAAGACTATAAAAGTTTATACACCTTGGCTGCTCGACGTGCCCTATCGGAGATATCCTCTGAAGAGCATAAAGAATTTCTTGGCAGGGTTCTTTCGAAGTATGACTCTGATTGGTCGAGAGTGGAAAGGCAACTCGCCGAAGTGTTAGAGCAGAGGGATACATTGTTCATGGAAGTGGGAGTTGGACTAGACTTGAATCAGATGGGCCAACGCTTCTCAGATTTGTTAACTTCGAGATTGTTAAGTTGCGACAAGTTATTTAGTCCAAGTCAAAAGCAAGACATTTTGACGCTGTACAATTTTTCAGAGACCCATTTAAATCCCAAAAATCCAAAGCTGATGAGAATATTCCCCGAAGCGGAATCAGCTTCCTTAGAGAAATGGCATCAAGTTTTCGAAAGATTAATCTTTACGAAAACAAACACCTTAAGAAAAAATTTGAATGCTTCCAATGGGTTTCCTTCAGAATTTTCTGAAACAAAACCAATGAAAAAACTTTGGAGAGAAACAATTAATGAGATCGCTGATTCTCCAAGTGCAATTCAGGTACTTATGCAGATTGTAGCTTTGCCGAAAACCGATAACATCCAAAATGAACTAAGTGATCTTAAGGATATTTTTGAGCTAGTGAAGTTGGCTTCTGCTCACTTGCATCTTATTTTTTCCCAGCGTCAGGCAACTGATTTTACACAGCAGACTTTGGATGCACTCTCGGCTCTTGGAGGCTTGGAAGAACCAAGTGATTTAGCGTTAAGACTTGACTATACCCTTAAGCATATTCTTGTTGATGAATTCCAAGACACCTCCCCCGTCCAGCTAGAACTTCTCAGGAAATTGGTGTCGGGTTGGTTTCAGGGAGACGGGCGTAGTTTGTTTTTGGTAGGCGATCCTATGCAATCTATCTATAGATTCCGAAAGGCAGACATGGATCTTTTTAATCAATTATTTCAGCTAGGAAGGATAGAGAGTGTACCGCTTGAGAGGTTAACTCTCGCAAATAATTTTAGGTCCCAAAGGAGTCTTGTTGATTGGATAAATCAATTATTTCCCCCTGCCCTCGAAGCGGTGGGAAGTTCTGCAGACTTCTTTGTTCCTCAAAACACCGTAAGAATAGAAGACTACGGGAGGCCTTTTACTTTTCACAATATTTCTCAAGACGATCGCTTGGCTGAGGCCAATCATGTTGCTGAACTCATTGTCTCGATTCACGGTGAAGAGCAGGATCTGAAATCTGAAGAACGCTCAACAATTTGTATCTTAGGGAGGAGCAAAGGCCATCTAGAGGAAATCGCGCAAACACTAAAGAAAAGGAAAATAGAATTCACCTCAGTGGAACTCAGTTCACTTGCCGATATTCCGGTGATTCAGGATTTGATGATCGTTTCCAGGATTCTTCTCCATCCAGCGGACAAGGTGGCCTGGTTAGCCTTTCTTAGAGCGCCCTGGGCAGGGTTGAAGCTAGAAGTGCTTTCGAAGTTCTCAACCGTTCCTGTATTACGTGATTTCTTATTGCACTCTGATGCTGTGGTTCGATTAACTAGAGAGGACTCAGAAAGACTGGCTTGGATTCAGGATGTTTTGCACAAGTCTTATCAGGCCTTGAAAACCCACTCCATCTTGGATTCTTTGAAGATGACCTGGAATGCTATCGGCGGGAATAACTTATATCGAGATGCTAATTCTCGAGAGGCAACTAGACAATTTTTTCGTCTTATCTACGAGCTTGAAAAAGAAGATGGTCTTATTACCTATCAAAAGATTAATCGCCTGTTGGAGAAATCCTATCCTGATAATCGTCAAAATGTTCAAAGTTCCTTGAATATTATGACTATTCATAAAGCCAAGGGTCTCGAGTTTGACGTTGTGATAATCCCGAGTACTCATAGGACTGTTAAAAGTGAACCGCAATCGCTTATATATTGGGAAGATTTTGATGTTGATTCTAGCTCTAGAGGTCCAATAGTTGCGGCCTATCAAAATAATACACTTACCTCTCTATATTCATTTTTGCGATCTTTCGAGTTGCAGAAGATTCGAGAGGAAGTCGTGAGGCTTCTTTATGTGGGCCTAACCAGGGCTCGTAAGAGGGTGCACTTATTGGGTAAATTATATGATTGCGAACAAGATGTAGAAAAACGACAGTTTGTTAAACCTCCAAAGGGCTCTTTTCTAGAATGTATATATGAAAAAATCCCCACGGAGTTCATACAGCACAACAGTAAAGATAGTTTAGTCGAGTCTCCCGACAATAGAGGTGTTAGTCTAAAACAAATGGAGTTCCCTCAAGTAAATATTAATAGGGATCCGTTCGGTAGCTCAGCGATGCGAAATAAAATTGATTTAGGCGCTTTGGAATTCGAATGGGCTGGTACTACGGCTCGCCAAATTGGAATAGTGGCTCATTATATTTTTCAGAGTCTAGACGACTTGATAAAGCATCATTCTACAGAGGATATAATGGATAGGTCGCTAAAGTACGCTAGAGCCCGTTTTATGTCTATGGGGGTTTCTGTCGGTAACATGAATCTAGCCTTGCAACGTACTGAGACCGGATTAAATAACATTCTACACAGAAAAAGAGGACAATGGCTTTTTAATAAAAGCCATTCTCTGGTTCAAAGAGAACTAGAACTTTTCCCCGGAGGTGGGTTTGGTGATAAAAAAATTATCATAGACAGGACCTTTGTAGATGAAGAAGGGGTTCGATGGATAGTTGATTATAAAACAGGCTACCACGATGGCTCAGATGTAGATAATTTTATAGAATCGGAGACTTTGAGGCATAAACCTCAGCTCGATTATTATGCTAGCGTCTTATCTTTGGAGGAACATCGCAAAATCCATTTGGGACTATACTTTCCCTTGCTAGATAGGTGGAAGGAGTGGTCTTACGATTAACGGTCGTCTCTAAATTGACGTTGCAACATCTCTCTTCTCTCTTGGGCATCTACCGTCAGGGTCGCAGTAGGCCGAGCTTCGAGTCGACCCAGACCAATCTCCTCTCCCGTTTCTTCGCAGTATCCATATGAACCATCATCTATACGTCTTAAAGCCGAGTCAATTTTGGATAGAAGCTTTCTATACCGATCTCTCGTTCTGAGTTCTAGAATGTTATCGCTTTCTCTACTGGCTCTCTCTGCATCATCACTAACATCACGAATTTCAGTTTTTAAATTATGTAAAGTTTCCTGAGATTGGTTTATGAGTTCTCGTCTTCGCTCAAACAGCTTTTCTTGGAAATATAAGAGTTGCATTGGGCTCATGTACTCTTCTTTTTTATTCGGAAGATAATTGTCTGGAAGATTCAAATTTTGCAAATCAGGGTTTAATTTCCTGCTTTTTTTTGATGGCTGCACTTTCTTTTTTTTTACCGTCTTTTTCAGGACGGGTGTTTTTCTAGACGTTTTGACCGATTTTTTTGCTTCAGAGGTTCCACGTTTTTTTTTTGTATTTGGGACCTTCTTAGCCGCGATTTTTTTCTTCGCTGAGGTCGTCTTCTTTTTAGTTGTCGGGGAAGTCTTTTTGGCTCTCATGTTTTTTTCCCAATTGTCATAATTGTTTTTTTGAGGCTCCAAATCCTGTTCTGTTCTTCTAGGCATTCCAACTAGAACTTCTCTAGTTTTATGTTCCTCTTAAAAATTGCCGCGAAACATTAATCATTTTCTGGCCGTAGCGCAATGGTTAAAACAAAAAAAAATTGAAATTTTTGCTAAATAATTAAAAATTTCTCGTAGAATCAATGTTCTACGTATTTTTTAGTAGTTTCAAAATAATTACGTGTCTTTAAGTACGGTCTTTAGTTGTACCGACTTAGTGTGCTTATTTTGTGCGCTTTCACTTCGAATGGTTTTGATTAATCCTACTCGAGGAGCGAACCATTTCTTTTCTTGAATTGAGACCTCTAGATAGTCTAGGTAATCGCCACCATATAATACATCATTGCCAATACCCTCTATTACTAAGCAGTCCTTGAACTCTTTTTTTCCGATTTTAACTGTTTCGTTAGTAGATATTATTCTGTATTTTATGGGAATAGTTCCTTTGATGGCTAAAGGCGTTTCCCAAGGGCCGGTGGCCCTAAGTAGCATCACGTTTGTTTCTTTTAACCAGCTTTCACCGGTTTTTAAATTCATGGGTAGAAGTAGCTGCTCTTTGGATTTGCTTCCAGAAATTCTGGGGTTTTTATCAAAATTGGAAATGACATAGATACCGTCTTTTTTATATTTGTAAAACTCTCTCTTACCGCTGAGTGTCACCAAAGCGGCATCGGCAGTCTCTGGTTTGCTAGCCATATTGTCGACGTATATTACTTCTCTGAATGGTGTTTTTTTGTTATCAATGGTTAATTCGGCTTCATAGATCCAAACCTTTCCATCTTCTATTGGGAAATAGGCTTCTAATGCAGTCTCCAGGGTGCAGGCGCTGCAGATCGCCATGCACAAGACACCCCAAAAAAAGGCGAGTTTAGTTGGAATCCTCCTAGTCTTAAAATCCCAATTTAATTTGATTGTAGTATTTGACATCTAAAAATCATGTTTGTTTGCTAAATATATGAATTTTTGGTCCCGAAGGTTTCCTAATTGTTGTATCATATTACTAATTAGGCTACTAGATCGGCAAAGGTAAGCAGTGAGCCGCTAAAAGCTAATCGCCTTTATTTTTTGGTGTCGTTTAGTAGCATGATATTGGTTTTTTCTATTTTTCGGTGGAGTGTTAAGAATGAGGAATGCAAAGCTATTGTTTCTTGCTGTTTTAGCTACAATCATGGATACCCCTTTAGCGGAAGGGGACCCACTAGAAGGGCTGAAAAAAGCTGAAACGTGTCTGGGTTGTCACGCAGTCACTGGATATTTTAACGTCTATCCCTCCTATAAGGTGCCAAAGATAGGGGGGCAGAGTGCAGGTTATATCGTTAGCGCGCTTAAGGCTTACAAGGCCGGAACAAGGTTGCATGGGACTATGCAGGCTAATGCCTTCAATCTGTCTGAAGAAGACATGCAGGATATAGCGAGCTATTTGTCTAGTGTGAAATAGGCTTTTTCAGTTAATTTCTTAAAAGTAAACGTGGGGCAAAATAACCAAATGAATAAAAATTTCCTTACTCTTTTTCTCTTGTTATCGGCAATTATGCTTGGACCGGCTATTTCTTCTGAAGAAGCTCAAGCGAACGGAATGTCCTATGAGCAAAAGCTTCAAGCATGTGGAACCTGTCATGGGAGCGATGGAGATAAGCCTTTGGCGCCAGATTACCCCATATTGGCTGGTCAGCATGAAGATTATCTGACTAATTCTTTGAAGGCTTACAAGGACGGAAGACGAAAACATCCAATTATGAATGTTCAAGTTCAAGTCCTAGATCTTAGCGACGCTGATATTGCTCGGTTATCCACTTATTTTTCCAAGAAACCAGGCCTTAAAGGTTTGGGTGAGTGAAGTCTGCTTTGAATTAATATGTTACCAAAAAAGCAATGAGGTCTGAGCTACTGGTAAGTTTAGTTTTGATCTAGAAAGTTTTTCTTTTCGTACACGGTGTCTGAAATTAAATTAATTTTCCTTGATTATCTCAACCCAAATGCCCATCCCACTCAAAAAGAAAGTTGTTTTGCCATTAGGTACGATTCTCTTGGGCCTTCTAGTAACGTTGATGCTAGCTAACTCCAGGCCCAATGTCTCGCAGAGGACAATACCAGAAAAGGTTTGGCCAGTGAACGTGATGAGAGCTAAACCAATAAATATACAACCCAAAATATCTATTTATGGAGAAGTGAGGGCCGCGAGAGAGGCCGAATTAAGAAGCGTCTTAGGTGGAAGGATAAGTAACCTTAACCCGATATTTAGAAATGGCAACCTTCTTAAAGAGGGCACGCAGCTTTTAGCCATTGAACGAAACGATTATGAAAATCTAGCGACAGAAAAAAGAGCCGATTTGATCCATGCCGAAGCCGTGCTTAATGAGTTGCGCTCTGAATTAAAATTCGAGAAAGAGCTTCTGAAAAATTCGCAGAGACAAGTTGAGCTCGCCCGTCGCGCTTTCGATAGAACCTCTGAGCTTGCAAGGCAAGGAACTGAGAGTAAAAAAGCAATCGACGATGCTGAGTCCAATTTGGCCCAAACGGAAAAAGATAAAATAC
The DNA here is from genome assembly GCA_902597385.1 of uncultured Pseudomonadota bacterium. Taxonomy (GTDB): domain Bacteria; phylum Pseudomonadota; class Gammaproteobacteria; genus TMED69. The sequence continues at coordinate 71,050 of CACJXQ010000001.1, forward strand.
TCAGAGAACAAAAAGTTGCTCGTTTGGGTTCGAAGATAAAACAACAAGCCGCACTTCACAAAAAAGCGAATGCGTCAGTAGCTACCGCTGAGCAGGCTTTAGCCGATACTTTGATACTTGCCCCGTTCGAGGGTTACGTGGCCGACGTTCAGGTTGCTCTTGGACAATTATTGGTAAAGGGTGAGAAGATAGGGAGGTTATTGTCTGCACGAGAGTTAGAGGTCCAGTTCGAGCTGCCGGAGGGAGACTATGGACGATTTACGTCAAAAAAAGAGGTGCAGGACCAAAGCGAGGAATCGATATTAGGAAGGCCTTTGGAAATAATATGGGAACTCGGTAGTGAGGAGCATAAATACGAAGCCACTCTAACCCGTATTGGACCGGAATTAAACGTAGACACAGGCGGGGTAGACATGTTTGCCTCGGTTGATCAAAAAGCTGTAGAGAGTGGTTTGAGGTCGGGAGCCTTTGTTGAGGTGCTTTTCCCAGACTTTGAGTATCAGAATGTATTTCAAGTTCCCATACGTGCGGTTGCGGACGCAGAGCATGTGTATGTAATTCGAGAACAACGCTTGGTTAGGCTACCCGTGGAAGTGGTTGGAAAAGCAGAGGAGAATCTTTTAATAAGGGCGAAAATTTTGTCTGGTGAGTTAATCGTTGCTAGGCTATTCGAAAATATAGGACCAGGTTTACGCGTTAAGGCGTTATAGGCCCTGCTCGCTTTTATGTCGATAATTAGGATATTCGCACAACACCCAACCGCCTCTAATCTGGTATTAGCATTGATGATCGTGTGCGGACTTGCGGCCACCCAAGTTTTAAATCGCCAGTTTTTTCCGGATTTTGGATTAGACTACGTCACTGTTTCGATAGTCTGGCCCGGAGCATCAGCTCTCGATGTGGATGAAACCCTCGTTAATTCCATTGAACCAGCAGTCCGTTTTATTGATGGGGTTAAGAAAGTTTCTTCTTCATCTTACGAGGGGTTGGCAAATATCACGATAGAATTCGAATCTGGTCATGACATGCAGCTGGGATTAGCTGAGGTTGAGTCAGCCGTAGGTCAAATTACGACTCTTCCATTAGATGCTGAAAAGCCGCGAATAAAAAGATTGCTGAGATATGAGACTGTTTCAAAATTAGTTCTGTCTGGGGCTGATTCAGAACGTGCACTGAAACATTATGCGAAGAAAGTGAGAGATCATCTTTTGTCTGAGGGGATCGATAAGATAGATCTATTCGGTGATCGTTCAGAGGAAATTTGGGTCGCTGTTGAGCCCAAAATTTTACAGAAATTTGATTTAACCGTTGGTGATATTTCAGAACGAATTAGGGACCAGTCTCAAGATTTACCAGCTGGGGAAATTGCAGGTGGTGAGAGGCAAGTGAGAAGTCTCGGACTAAAAAAAGAGGCGATAGATCTTGAAAGGTTAGAAATAAAGTCGCTCCCTGGTGGGAGCAAAATGCTCCTCAAGGATATAGCTGCAGTTTCAGAACAATTTGAGGATGGACAGAAAAGAGCTTTTCGCAAAGGAGAGTTGGCAATTGAATTTGATATAAAAAGAGCCACTAACAGCGATGCTATAGACGCATCAGAAATAGTGCGATCGGAGCTGGATGAAATTCGCGGCTTTCTTCCTGCCAATTTAAAAATAGAAACCTATAATGTTCAATCCAACTTGATAAAGGAACGAATTAATTTGTTAGTTTCAAACGGGATGGGCGGTTTGTTATTAGTGCTGATTATCTTGTTTCTTTTTATGAGTCCTCGGGTAGCAATGTGGGTGGCGATAGGTATTCCCGCTTCTATCTTGGCTGCGTTGGCCATCATGTGGGTAAGTGATCAAACCATTAACATGCTTAGTTTGTTCGGGATGATCATGGCCATCGGTATCGTTGTCGATGATGCTATCGTCGTAGGTGAGCATGCAGACCACAGGTTCAAGACAGGATTAAGTCCTTTGGAAGCTGCAGTGGTTGGGGCTGATAGGATGGCTATACCAGTTTTAAGTGCTACCTTGACCACAATAGCCGCTTTTCTCCCTCTTTTTGTAATTTCTGGAATAATCGGCCAAATAATATCTGCGATCCCTTTTGTGGTAATAGCTGTTCTAATCGCTAGTTTAATTGAATGTTTCCTAGTTCTCCCAGCCCACTTATCCTATGGTTTGGGGAGAGCAAAAAAAGAGTCAGGAAAATTTTGGCATTTTCGTAATACAATTGATAATTCACTTATTAAATTTAGAGAAGAGCAATTCGAGCCTCTTGTGAAGATAGCTGTTGAGAATCGGTATTTCACTGTATCAATTGCGGCGATGATTTTTATGATCTCTATCGGGAGCGTTATGGGAGGCCATGTTGGATACCAATTTTTCCCCTCTCCAGAGCCTAATACCATATATGCGAACGTCCGTATGTTACCTGGTTCAACCCAGGAGGAGACTCGCTCCGCTGTCTTGGAAGTGGAAACTGCGCTACACGATGGGTTGAAAAAAGCAGGTCAGAACCCGGAAGAATTAGTGGTAATGTCTTTGGGAAGAATCGGTACACTAGGCTCGACAGGGGGATCTTTGTCTGCCGTCTCCAGCGATAGTCTGGGGGGGGTTGTGGTGGAACTTACGTCTTCCGAGTTTCGGCAAATAAAATCTTCGGAAGTTATCGAAATATGGAGGGAAGAGACGGTGTGGCCATCGGGAGTGGAAAATTTGACTTTCGAAGCACAGCGGAGTGGCCCACCAGGTGGAGATATGGATATAAGGCTCAGAACTAATGGTGGTGAAATAACTCTACTCAAGGAAGCGGCAGGAGAACTTGGTACTTTGCTAGGGCGTTATGACGGAGTATCAGACGTTGATGACAACATGCCTTTTGGCAAGCCAGAAATTCTTTTAGAGCTTAATGAAAGAGGGAGGGCTTTAGGCTTTTCAACTAGTTCCGTTGCGAGACAGGTGAGAGACCTAATAGATGGTTCCATATCAATTCGATTCCCCAGGGGGGAAGAGGAAGTTACCGTAAGGGTGCGACTGGAGAAGGACACAGTTGATAACTCGATCTTACAAAACGTTCTATTAAGATCATCTGACGGTAAGAAAATTCCCCTTAAAGAGATAGTAAATTTTAGCTACTCAAAAGGGTTTTCTCGAATAAAGAGGGAGGATGGTTTTAAGGAGATCGCGGTTTCCGCAGAGATGGATAGTTCAATTACTCGCTCTTCCTATGTTCAGCGAGCTTTACTCGATGACGGCCTCAGGAATATCGGTGATAGGTATGGCGTTGAGTGGTCTTTTGAAGGCAGGGCAAGGGAGCAGAGGGAAACTATGTCCGATATGATTCTAGGCGCCTCTCTTGGGTTTGCTCTAATTTATATAATCTTGGCTTGGGTTTTTTCAAGCTACTCAAGACCCTTTGTTGTTATGGCAATAGTACCGCTGGGTTTTGTGGGAGCAGTTTTAGGGCACGGCGTTTTAGGTTTTGATCTGACAATTTTGAGCATTTTTGCGATTCTTGGATTATCAGGGATCATAATTAATGACTCGATAGTTCTAGTCACCACAATTAATGAGAGAGCGAAGGAGTCCCCATTGATCGAAGCCGTTGTGTCGGGTAGTGGGGACAGATTGCGAGCAGTCTTTCTCACTTCCGCTACTACCATTGGAGGGCTTACTCCACTTCTGTTTGAGACTAGTTTACAAGCTCAGTTTTTGATTCCAATGGCTATTACTCTCGTTTTTGGCATGGCGTTAGCTACCTTTATTGTCTTGTTTATGGTGCCCTCCGTTGTGTTGATAGAACAAGACATCAAGAAGGCTATAGATGGTGTATTCCAAGGATTCAAAGATATTCGGCCAGAAATTTAGAGGGATCATGAGAGGCATTCTGAGAGATTAATACCTCTGGGCTACTATAATGCTCAGCCTTATCATCCGCTTCTAAGGCGTATCCGATTGGTTTGATATGACTACCAAGGTCTCTTCCCCACTGGATAGTTGCCTGGCCGTAGTGCTTCCTCTCATTTTCCCATCTCTTAAGAGCCTCTGTTCTTTTTTTCGAACCTAGTGCTTTGGCTAAAGTAGAGGCATCTTCGGCTGCCTTGGAAACCCCTAGGCCAACATGAGGTCTCGCGGTGAAAGCCGCATCTCCTATTAAAATAATTCTTCCATGGATTAATTTTTCGCAACTTACATCAAACATGCCTTGAAGGAAAGGATGCTTCGTGAGGTTGATTACCTTTTGAATTTGAGGAGCTAAGTAGAGACTAGCCTCCTGTTGCATATCTGTTATTAGGCTTTGCCTAATTAAGTGATGAGGTATGCCGTTTTCAAAATACCTCCCATCGCTATCTGTTAAATGATTTCTAAGCGAGGAGGCGGTCGCATGTCGGTACCATCCCCAATTATACCACCTTCTACCTTCTTCGATTGCATCGTTTTCTCCCGCAACTAAATAACCTAACCAATGCCCAGCTGGGGCTAAACCAAAGGTGATGACGTTTGTTAGTTGTTTTCTTAGGTCTTGCTCTATCAATTCTTCTTTTATTAAACCTCTCCAGGCAAAGTATCCAGCATATTCTGGTTGCGAAAGCGGTTCCACTATCTGCCTGACTGTGGAATTCATTCCGTCTGCTCCAATAAGCCAATCTGCTTCAATGGAAGATCCATTTTTAAATCGAAGGGCGAGTTTTTCTTTGTTGATTATATTTACTTCCAACAACTCATGCTCGGTCTGGTAGTCTGAGTCAGCGATTTGAGCTCGGAGAAATCGGTATATCAATCCCCAAGACGACATGATCTGGCGCATATTTTGTTTTTCCGTTATCGCTCCTTCTCGACCAATAAGGACTCTACCTTTGCTCTTTACCCCCATTTCCTGAGTAGGAGTAACGCCTGCACTCCTAAGAGCGTTATAGAGTTGATCATGAGTCGCAATGCCAGCACCTCTGTTAGCCAAGGACTCCTTAGATCTCTCGAAAACTGTCACCCTAAATCCGAGTGCTTGCAGATTAATAGCAGCGAATAGGCCTGCCATCGACCCGCCTATAATTACAATCCTTTCAAAGCCCTTTCTATTCATGATTTCTTAAATCAATTCCAATCTAACTTACTTTGTTTATTATTACTTTCTTTTGTTTTACTCTCAATATTCCGGGGCCTGTAATACCTCGTTCAAGAAGACAGTTCATTATTTTTATGCAAGATAATAGCCTAATTTTACATCACTATGATTTTTCTAATTTTTCTGAGAAAGTTCGTTTGGTATTTGCGTTGAAAGAGGTTGACTGGGATTCTGTAATAATTCCAAGTTATCTTCCAAAGCCGGACTACCTTCCTCTAACAGGAGGATATAGAAGGACGCCAGCTTTGCAAATAGGATCGGATGTCTATTGTGATACTCGTTTAATTGTACGTTTGTTAGATGAAGTGTGTCCTGATCCGCCACTTTATCCGTCTGGATTGACGCCGTCCGATTATGCGAAAAATAAAATTATAGAAGATTGGGCCGAAACTAATTTCATGCGTCCTATTGCTTTGTATATAACGGGTAGGCATGCTCAGAGATTCTCTGGAAAGTTTCATCAAGACCGAGCGAACCTTCATGGGAAACCAGCTCCCTCTGTTGAGCAGGTAAATTTATCAGCATTCAAGTACGAAAAACAAGTCGACATATACATGGACTGGCTGAATTGTTTGCTTAAGGGCAAGCGTGATTTTGTTACAGGAGCGAACATATCTCTCACGGACATTGTTTTGTACGAAGGACCTTGGTTCCTCAAAAAAATCTCTGGAAATTGTGATTTCTTGGAAAATAGATTAGAGCTTGAGCGCTGGTTTAATAGGATGTCTATGCTTTCTTTGCCGCCTCGTAATTCCTTCGAAGGCGAATATGCCGTGACTGTGGCCTTAAATACCCAACCAAAAAGTGTTTGTGAAGAAATTGATGTCGAGTATCGGCTGGCGAAAGGGACTAAAGTAAAAGTGTCTGCATTAGGGGAGAACGCCCATTCAATTGGGAACCTCGTTTATCTAAATTCTGAAAAAATTTGCATTTCTGTGGAATCCAAAAGAACTGGGGTTGTGCATGTTCATTTTCCGCGAGAGGGTTATTCCGTGCGCGCGATTTAGGTGATTGCGCTAATATTCTACTATTCGATGCTACATTATATCGGAAGTTGTAATTTTATTACTTTTATATAACTTACTGTTTTCTATAAATTAAATGCAAAACATATCTTTATATATCAAATTAAGATTGGAATCTGATCGGTTTTAAAATTAAGATCAGGGCAGGATAGAAAAATTAAAAAGCATATTGCGTCGGTCTTGGAAAGGTTCCGATATGAAATATTAATAGGCAAATCATCGTGAATAAAACAGAAAAAGTACAAGTTGCAAAAGTCGATACTACTAGCGGCGAATATGAATTCCATGTCTTAGACGGAACATTGGGGCCTAGCGTTATAGATATCTCTTCTTTGTATGGAGATACCGGTCAATTCACTTATGATCCTGGTTTTACCTCTACGGCTAGTTGCGAATCCAAAATTACCTACATAGACGGTGAGAAAGGAATACTGCTTTATCGAGGATATCCTATCGATCAATTGGCTGAGCAAAGTAACTTTATTGAAACTGCCTATTTACTTTTAAACGGTGAGTTACCGTCCTCAAACGATTATGAGGAATTTGAAAGAGCTATTACTAATCACACGATGGTGCATGAGCAATTAAGAAACTTTTACTACGGTTTTAGAAGCGATGCACATCCAATGGCCATCATGTGTGGCGTGGTAGGAGCCCTCTCGGCTTTTTATCATGACTCTACTGATATTAATGACCCTTATCAGCGCATGGTTGCAGGTCGAAGACTGATAGCGAAAATGCCCACAATTGCTGCTATGGCTTTTAAATTTTCCTTAGGTCAGCCATTTGTCTACCCTGATAACGAGCTCGATTACACTGCGAATTTTCTAAACATGTGTTTCGCTTTGCCGGCGTTAAAGCATAAAGTCTCTCCTACTCTGGCTCGGGCCTTAGATAAAATTTTTATCTTACACGCTGATCATGAGCAGAACGCTTCCACTTCTACTGTTCGTTTGGCTAGTTCATCTGGGGCAAATCCTTTTGCAGCGATTGCGGCGGGGATCGCCTGTCTCTGGGGGCCGGCGCACGGTGGAGCCAATGAGGCTGCGCTGAATATGCTTATGGAAATTGGCACAGCTGACAAAATACCTGAGTTTATTAAACGAGCTAAGGATAAAAATGACCCCTTCAGATTAATGGGATTTGGCCATAGGGTTTACAAAAATTATGACCCCAGGGCTAAGGTGATGCAACAGACATGTCATGAGGTTCTGGCGGAGTTGGGTATAAAGGATGATCCGTTGTTGGAAGTTGCCTTAGAATTAGAAAAGATTGCTCTTAACGATGATTATTTCGTCGAAAAGCAACTTTATCCTAACATTGATTTTTATTCTGGTATTACTCTTAAAGCCATGGGTTTTCCGACGACTATGTTTACGGCTTTGTTTGCATTAGCCCGTACTGTTGGTTGGGTAGCCCAGTGGAATGAAATGATAGAGGATCCCAGTCAACGAATAGGGCGACCGAGGCAGCTATATACAGGGTATGCAGAGCGCGCCTATAAAAAACGTTCAGAACGCTAAGGGAATATAGTAAGTGTCTGAGGAATGCAGTAATAAACATCTGAAAGATGCTTACTTAGAAGACTATAGGGAAGGTCTAATTCTTGAATATGGACCCGTTCTATTTGAAAAAGAAGATATAATAAAATTTGCTGAAGAATTTGATCCTCAGTATTTCCATGTAAATGAGGCGTTAGCAGAGGATAGTCAATTCGGAGGATTAATAGCCAGCGGTTGGCACACCTGTTCGTCTATGATGCGATTATTGGTAGACAATTTTATTTCTAAGCGCTCAAGTTTGGGCTCTCCAGGAGTAGAAAAAATACGTTGGATTCAACCTGTTAGACCTAATGACAGTCTGAAGCTTAAGCTCGAGATAATAGAGAATAGACTCTCTAGAACCAAGCCAGATAGAGGCCTTGTGCGATCGAAAATTGAAATGTTTAACCAGCGTGACGCTTTGGTTCTTCAAATGGAAACCATCGGTTTCTTTTTGTCGAAGAGTCTCTCTGCTTGAACTGAATTTTTCCTTCTAAAATACCACAACAGTTCTAGCTTCAATACTTTCTCTGGGAGTAAAATTTTTTGGTAAGTTCGGATTCAAGAATCCAGTATGTCCAGTGAAGCAGGCTCGACCATCATCCGCGGAATCATAACACTTGAGTAAGATTACCTCGGAAGATTTCATCTTCGGAACATAAAACCATTTATGTTTGGGATTATATTTAAATGAGTATATTTCTCCCGTTAAAGTTGGCGTTTCTAAATTTTCCTCTTGGAAATGCTCAATTTTTGTGACGACGAAATCTTCTGAATTGGTAGTCTGAGCGTCGCATATTGCAAGAGGCATGTCTTCAACTGGTTCTATTATTGGTCGCCAAAAGTTCACAAGTACACATCTTCTGGATATAAGGTCTGAATATCCTTTATCTTTGAGGACTTCCGAAATCCTTCTCGGTCCAGAGGATAGGGTGTAGTCGTTATGAGCGCCCTCAACCGGCTCCCTAACCCCCTCTTGGCCGGCATCGGCCTTAACTTGACTGCGAACATTATGGTCAAACACTATTACTTTATGAGCGGACAAGATCTCTTCCATTTTGCGTTCAACTTCAGGGTAGTATTTTTCAATTACTTCAGTGTTGTCGTAAAAATTGTTTATTTCACTAGGGGCTTTGTGTACCTCAAATCCCGCAACATCTAGGCTCAACTGACCACTGAATTCGCGGCAGTCATATATTTTTACCTTGTGTTTTACTTCGGGCACTTGCTCCGTAGACCCGAATAGTTTTGGATAAACTCGAATTGTGGGTGGGTTGGATGTTTCAACAAATGACAGCGTTGTCTCCAGATATTCTAGATTTGTGAAATTCGCTCGGTCCAATGAAGGTTCCTTATTGGCTCTATTTTGTTGCTTGCCTATGTCTAAACTTTTATGCTTAATGCTGTACAATATAGCCAAATAATAACAGATTCAATCAGGATGTTTAACAGTGGATAAAAATGATTTACTCAACCCAAAGATTAAGTGGAAACCTTTTGGTGACTACAAAGGTTTTCGCTATGCTTTACTAAACGTTGATATGAAGAAAAGACTAATTGACTTGCTTTTCCAGTTTGATGCAAATCAGGAATGCTTTTACCACCGTCACTACCATCCTACATTTACACTCGTTCTATACGGAGAGCACCATGTCTTTGAAAACAACAAAAATGGACGGCTGGACCGTCGAGTAAAAAAAGCAGGTGAGTTTGCTATGTCAACCGGTGAAGAGACGCATATAGAGGGAGGGGGAGAAATGGGTTGCACAATTTATCAAAATGTAAGAGCAAATTCTGATTTAGTTTATAGCGTTTTGAATGATGATTTGTCGTTAAAGTTAGATGTTTCGATTGAACATTTCTACCAGGACTTTTTAAAAGATGCTGCGTGAAGTCTAGAAAATACCTATACTGTGAAAATGGAACTTAGTACTGGAACTCAACAATTAAAGTGCTACGTAAAAGAGGGCGTGGCAACAGTGACCCTTAATAATCCCAAAAAGCGCAACGCTCTTTCGGATGAATTGACGCCTGCCCTTAGGGAAACTCTAGTTCAACTGGAACAGAACGATAAGGTTCGTTGCCTCATAATTACTGGTTCCGGAGAGTCGTTTTGTTCTGGTGGGGATGTGAGTAGTATGGAAGGTATGGGAGGTACTTCTAATGAGAAAGTGGAAGTATTGAGAATGCGGCAAAGAACCTTGACTCTGCGCCTATACAATTTAAAAAAGCCCACGATAGCTGCGCTGCCTGGGCCTGCCGCTGGTGCTGGCTTAGCACTTGCGCTGGCCTGCGATTTTCGCTATGCCGTGAAAAATACATTCGTGACAACCGGTTATGGAAGGATAGGTTTATCGGGTGATTATGGGGGTACATGGTTGTTAGCTAATCTGACTAATATTTCGATTGCCAAGGAGATGTATTTCTCCTGTCGAAAAGTGGATTCTGAAGAGTGCCATCAGCTCGGGATTTTCAATGACGTATTTGAAAAAGATGTGCTCGAAACGAAGGTAGTTAAAATAGCAAAAAGTCTAGCCCAGATGGCTCCTGTTGCACTCGCTAATATGAAGCATAATTTGAACTCTGTTCCGAAATCCACCCTGTCGGAGTCGCTGGATTTAGAGGCCGAAAATTTATATCAATGTGTGGCGACCGAGGATCATAAAAATGCTATTAGGGCGTTTTTAGAAAAGAGAACGCCTGACTTTAAAGGTTACTGAAAAATATTAGTCGTTTTATTGTAATGAGCAGAAAGCTGGCAAGGATAAGTGAATTTGTAGTAGATGCTATAACCTATTTTTCTAGTGCGCGACAAAAGAGTAAGACTCTTGCGCGATTAATGAAAGGTCTATCAGAGCGTTCCTACGGTGTCATTAACTGTAGCAAGGGACAGCTCCTATTGGATAAACTCAGAAGTCCTCATGCTGCTAGCGCTGCCGAACATTTCTTTATCGATGAGCCTGAGACTCTTGAATGGATTGATGGTTTTGAGGACGGTCAAACCTTTTTTGATATCGGTGCTGGGGTCGGGATCTATTCTTTGTACGCTGCCTTAAATCCAGCTTTGAAGGTTTTCTCTTTTGAACCTAATGGATTCAGCTTTGGTTTATTTCTTGAACATATACGCGTCAACAATTTGTCGAAACAAATAAGCCCCTTTTGTTTGGCTTTAGGTCAAAAAACAGAAGTAGAGAACCTTCTATTCAATCAAGTTTCGGAAGGGGCGGGAGGAAGTACCTTCTATAAAGAATTTCAGGAGCGCCACAAAAAGAAACCTGTCTTTTCCCAGTCTGTAATTAGTTTCTCTGTTGACGAGTTCGTAGAACTTTTTAAAATTTCTGCACCTACCCACATCAAGATTGATGTAGACGGGCTAGAGCCCGCAATTATCGCGGGAGCGAAGAAAACGCTATGCAGAGTGCAGTCGATAATGGTTGAAGTAGAGTTAGGTAACCTGGATAGAAAAGAAGAGAGCCTTGATTTACCTTTAAAAAAATTAGGGTTTGAGGAGAGCGATCTATTTAAGGGTATCGGGTCCGGTAGGAATCGCTTCTACCGCAAAAAAAGTGCTTGAAGCAGTGCTTAAAATTCCACACATCTTCCTTCAAAACCGGCAAGAACGCATTGGAAACCAGAAGGGCAGTCTGTAGAAACAATACAGGTACCCCTAATCTCTTTGTTGGGTAGGTTTTCTTCAATTATTTGCGCCGGATCTCCTAACCACTTGATTGCTCTATCCCTTATCTCGCCGGTGATAGGTTTCCTTTCAACTGGTTCCTCCGAACGGTTTTTAATTGAAGAATAACAAATTCCACTGGCACGCTTTTCCCTTTTGAAGCAGGTTTCTCCCAAGCGGCAATCCTCATCATCCATACAAGCTAAGCTGAAATTCGGTATAGTTACTATAAAAAAAAACAAGAAGAATGGTGTGAAAATTGTTTTTCTCATAGTGATAGGCGATTTTGACAGTTTAATTACAATTCTTTTTAGAAGTTCCATAGCCTCCCCCTCCCGGAGTCTCTAACCATAGTATATCTCCTTTATCTAAAATCGTTTGATCAATTCCTTTGAGGGTTATAATTTTACCGTTCTCTCGAATCACACGATTTTTTCCGATGACTCCATTATCCCCACCATTGAGTCCACAAGGTGGGAATAATCGATGACTAGATAGTAACGAAACCTGCATTTTTTCAAGGAATAAGATTTTTCGAGTTACACCGTTTCCGCCAGTATATTGTCCTGAGCCGCCACTATCTGCCCGTATTGAGAAATCACGTATCATTACAGGAAATCTAATTTCAAGAATCTCGGGATCTGTTAATCTCGAGTTTGTCATATGGCTATGAACTGCATCGCAACCGTTAAAATCTGGTCCCGCGCCTGTTCCACCACAGATTGTTTCGTAGTACTGATATTTTTCATTACCAAAAGTCAAATTATTCATCGTTCCCTGAGAAGAGGCCATTTTGTTAAGTGCCCCGTATAGACAGTCCACTATATTCTGAGACGTTTCTACGTTCCCTGCTACAACAGCTGCCGGTGATCTAGGGTTAAGGAAACTGTCCGTTGGAACTTTAAGTTTAACTCGTCTTAGGCAGCCCTCGTTAAGTGGTATTTCTTTTTCCACTAGGGTACGAAGGACATACAGAATGCTAGCGTGTGTGATGGCGATTGGTGCATTAAGGTTGTTATCGGTTTGTTTACTTGTCCCTTCAAAATCCACAGTTATCGATGGCTCGCTCTTATTTACCAGAATCCTAACGTGAATTTTTTCACCACCATCAAATGTTTTCTGGTAACTCCCGGAAGCTAGAGATTTAATAAGATGGACGATTGCTTTTTCTCCTTGCTCCTTTAGCTTTTGCGTATATTTACGTACTTGTTCGATGCCGTAGTCGCTAGCAAGCGCTAAAAGTTGGTCTGATCCTTTTTTATTTGCAGCAACCGAAGCTCTTAGGTCGGCTATGTTGTTATCGATATTTCGGGAGGGATGTGGGTGGTTTAGGAGTCTTGAGCGAATCAACTGTTCTTGAAATTCCCCCTTGCTGACTATTTTTATATTTTCAAGAAGTACTCCCTCTTGCTCTATTCGAGTACTATTGGCCGGCATCGAGCCAGGAGTGATCCCGCCTATGTCGGCATGGTGACCTCTTGAGCCAAGGAAAAATAGCGGCTTTTTTTGGTTATCTACAAACAGCGGGGTTATTACCGTAACGTCAGGTAAATGGGTTCCTCCTTTAAAGGGATCGTTCGTTGCATATACGTCTCCTGGATTCATCTTGGTACTAAATTCTTTGATTATGTTCTTAACGCTTTCGCTCATCGATCCTAAGTGGACTGGAATATGTGGGGCGTTTGCAAGTAAACAACCATTCTCGTCAAACACTGCACAAGATAGGTCCAGACGCTCTTTAATATTGACAGAGCGCGAAGTCTTCTGAAAAACAATACCCATTTGATCAGCAATAGTCATTAATTGATTCGAGAAAAGCTCTATCTGTATGGTGTCATAGTAATTAGGTGATTGAACATTTTCCTCGAGATTTCTTTCGAGAATGAAACAGCATTCTTTTGTTTTTCTAATGCTCCATGCTCGCTCTACAACTATTGTGTTTGTATTATTGATAACGACTATAGGTCCTGTTATTGGCTTATTTCCGGCCTGAATCGCTTCGTCGGAATAAAACGGAATGATTTCTTCTTGTCCTCCAAAAAAAACTTTATGTTCGCCACTTGTTTTGGGCTCAGCTCTGAGTTCAACAGGAAAGGATTCATCCTCTTTATTCTCTTGGCCTATCGTCTCTACTAATACAGAGGCGATAATTATTGCTGAATCTTTTTCAAGAAAACCATATCTCTCGTTATATTTTTTTTCAAATTGAGAGTTCATTTCTCTGTAACTAGCGAGAGTTACTTCCAAGGAATCGTCTGTGCCTTCATATTTTAATCTAAAGTTTATTAGCGTTTCTTGATTTTCCTCTGCTATTCCTTGTTCTAGTAACTTTTTTGATAATTGTTTTTTAACCTCTAGCACACGTGTTCTTGTTCTTTGGAGCGCTTTTTCTGAGAATTGAATGTTAATCGTTTCTTCTTTTATTTCTGCAATTTTCGCACAGCCCACACCAACAGCAGATAGTAGGCTAGCATTCTCATCAATTAGAATAGTGGAAATGCCTAAAGCATCCGCTACCTGACAAGCGTGTTGGCCAGCAGCTCCTCCAAAACAATTCAGGACGTAATTCGATAAGTCTATACCCTTTTGCGTAGATATCTTTCGTATAGCATCGGCCATCTTCGAGACAGCTATATGAATGAACCCCTCAGCAACGTCCTCGCTGCTCATATCGGTATCGCTTGAGTCATTAATAGCTTTTGTTAAGCTTTCGAACTTCTTTATTACTTCAGCGGTGTCTATTTCCTGTTTATTGTCAACACCAAATGTTTTTGGAAAATAACCCGGTCGTATTTTTCCTAGAAGCACATTACAGTCGGTCACAGTAAGAGGGCCTCCTTTTTTGTAGCAGGCCGGGCCAGGATTTGAACCGGCTGATTCTGGGCCAACGCGCATATTAACTCCATCAAAATCAACTACAGAACCTCCTCCTGCAGCTACAGTCTCTATTGCCATCATAGGAATATTCAACTTGACGCCATTTACTTCGTTTTCGAACTGCCTCTCATATTGCCCAGCATAGTGACATACATCCGTAGATGTTCCCCCCATATCGAAACCGATGACGCTTTTTCTACTGTTTTTCTCCGCAGTGCGCGCCGTCCCTACAACACCTCCCGCAGGACCGGACAACACACTATTTTTTCCACTAAATAAATGGGCAGAAACCAAACCTCCATGTGATTGCATAAACTCAATCGGAACCTCGGGCAGCCTTTTCGATAACTTTAAAATGTAAGCACGAAGAATTGGTGTCAAATAGGCATCAACACAAGTGGTCTCACCCCTCGATACGAACCTGACTGTTTTAGCCACTTTGTGAGAGAGTGAGATATGTTCAAAGCCAACTTTCTTCGCAATCTTTTCCACCAGTAACTCGTTAGAAGGGTTCAAGTAACTATGCATGAATACAACAGCAGCAGAAGTGATTCCTTTTTCACGAGTCACTTTAAGTTTTTGAGATATGGCATTTACATCGATACTGCTAAGAATTTCCCCATTAGAATTTATCCTCTCATCGACTTCTATTATTTCCTCAAAGAGTATCCTCTTAGGTCTTATTTTCAGTGCAAATAAGTCAGGTCGGTTTTGATATCCGATTCTTAAGGCATCTTTGAAACCCATTGTGGTAACTAGCACAATGGGCTCCCCCTTGAGTTCTAAAAGGGCATTGGTGCCTATTGTAGTGCCGATTTTAATTTTTCCGATTGACTCGGTCGGTAGCCTCTCTGCTCTAGAAATATTTAGTATCTTCCTAATACCCTCCACGGTCGAATCTGAGTAGTTTTTTGGATTATTAGAGAGTAGTTTTTTGTATACCTTTTCACCTTGAGGATTTATTCCAATTATATCGGTGAATGTTCCGCCTCTATCACACCAAAATTCCCACTTTTTGGTGTTAGCTTCACTTAATGACTTTGTTTCCTTTTTCATTTTCTGGGGGATGCTTATTTTAATCGATTGCCCAAGAAAGGGATCTTTTAACTGCGCGATACCATGTGCTTTGAGCTGACTCTTTCATGGCTTGGGTAATCTTAGGTTTAAATATTTTTGGTTCAGAAGCTATTACCGGAATCTCATGTTTATTCTTATGTAGCTTAATACCAAGACTGGAGACCATGGCAGCTCCTAAGGCCGTAGTTTCTTTATGAGCAGAGCGATACACTGGCCTCTGAAAATAATCAGCTTGAATTTGCATGAGGAGATTATTTTCCACCGCTCCTCCGTCGACTCGAATGAAGTCTATTTCTATTTCGGCAGTTTCCGACATCAAATCTATGACGTCATTTACCTGCCATGCTATGGCATCTAACACAGCTCTGGCAATATGGTTTTTGTTCGTGTCCCTCGTTAGTCCAATTATAATTCCACGAGCATATGGATCCCAATGAGGAGCGCCAAGACCTGTGAATGCCGGCACCAATACCACCCCATTTGCATCTTCAACTTTTTCGGCGAGTTTTTCTATTTCCTCCGAGCGTTCTATTATCCCTAGACCATCTCTTAACCATTGAACTGTAGAACCTCCCATAAATATGCTTGCTTCCAGAGCATACTCAGTGCTAATTCCGTCACTGAATGCGATGGTAGTTAGTAAGCCCGATGATGTTGTATTGGCTTCATCACCTGTGTTTATAAGAGTAAAGCATCCGGTTCCATATGTGCATTTGGTTGAGCCCCTCTGAAAACATCTTTGTCCAAAGAAAGCAGCTTGTTGGTCGCCCATAACGCCTGAAATCGGAATATTTTTATTAGATATTAAGGAAGTCTCTCCGAAAAATCCCGTGGACGGCTTTACTATAGGAAGTATTTCTCTTGGGACATCCCAAATGTTGAGTAATTCATCATCCCAAGCCAATGTTTTAATGTTGAATAACATTGTTCTAGAGGCATTA
This sequence comes from uncultured Pseudomonadota bacterium, assembly GCA_902597385.1. Lineage (GTDB taxonomy): Bacteria > Pseudomonadota > Gammaproteobacteria > TMED69. Next base: position 87,299 of record CACJXQ010000001.1, read on the forward strand.
GTCGGATCTGTATAATGAACTTTTCCTTGGGTTAGGTTCCAGATTAACCAGGAATCGACTGTGCCAAAAGCAATATTTCCAGCTTTTGCCGCTTCCTGAAGCCCTGGTGTGTTTCTCATTAACCAATTAATCTTTGATGCTGAGAAATAAGGATCCAAGATTAACCCTGTACTATTGTAAATCAATTGAGCGTGACCTGTCTTAGACACTTTTTCACAGATTGTTGCGGTTCTTCTATCTTGCCAAACAATAGCATTCCCAATGGGTCTTCCTGTGTCGCGGTTCCAGAGAATAGTTGTTTCTCTTTGGTTGGTTACACCGATTCCAGCAATAGATGCTTCGTCTACTCCACTCTTATCAACGACCCTTTTAGCAACCTGTAGTTGCTTTGTGATCATTTCTACAGGATCTTGTTCTACCCATCCCGACTTTGGATAAAATACGTTTATCTCCATTTCATCTGTTGATACTGGTCGCATCGCTTCATCGAATAGCACAGCTCGAACATTAGTAGTCCCTAAATCTAGTGCCAGTATGTGTTTCATCTCGTTTGCTCTTCTGCTAATGCGTATTGGACAAAATACTTTGGATTATCAGTAAAGATACCATCTACCCCACAGGCTAGACATAGTTCATAATCCTTTAAATTATTTACCGTAAACGCATAGACGCGACGCTTGTTTTTGTGGGCATATTTTATGTTGTGTTTGTTAATATCACTCATAGGAACATGCACATCTGGTGCGTTGTAAAATTTTGCTCTTTTAATGGCGGAAAAAAAATCATCTTTATAAAGTATAGCTAATTTCCATTTATCTGGATAACGCGAAAGTTCTTTCGTTATTTCAATATTGAAAGACGATACGATAATATTTTTCTTATATTGGCCGCTAGTGAATTGAAGGTGGCTGTCTAATATCTGTGATACTTCTTCTGCTATCCCGGGTTCTTTAAATTCAAGAATTAATTCCTTGATAGGTTTTTGTAGACAGAGAATTTCTTGGAGTAGCGGTATTTTATCGCCATTCATGCAGCGTAAAAATCTAATAGATTGTGATGAGAAGCTTTTATAATGCCCGCTACCGTCTGTGGTTCTATTCACGGTTTCATCATGTAAGATGATGATATTATTCTCGACTGCGCGTAAATCAACCTCTATCCCATCGGCCTTATCATTGAGCGCTTTCGTTATGGCTCGTAAGGTGTTTTCACCGTCATTAAAGTTACTTCCTCGATGTCCAATGATGTTCACAGCTGGTTTTCCGCGTTTAGTACAAGACAATCAATCATACCGGTCAACCTTAACCTAAAATTAGTTTTTATTTGGTATTTTTTCTGTATAAATCAATTAAAATATAAAAATGAAATGGATTTTCGGTTATGGCTCGCTACTTTGGAGGCCTGGTTTTGATTTTGAGGTGAAGAAGGCTGCTTCGATTTTTGGCTGGGAGAGGCGGATTTGGCATTCCTCCATTGATCACAGAGGGACAGAGAGTTTTCCAGGGCGAGTTGCCACGATTGTGCCTGTAGTGGGTGGAGTGTGTGAAGGGGTTGCCTACGGAGTTGTCGATGCTAAATGGAGTGATACCCTTAGCTACTTAGATGATCGGGAGAAGGCAGGTTACAAAAGAAAATATGTTTTAAGTGTGATAGAAGGAATGGGCTCTAAAAGTGTGGTCACCTATGTAAGCCGCCCCTTTAATAAGTGGGTTTCAGAAAGGGAGACAGATCGTGAGCTTATTAATCGTATTGTAAATGCGAAAGGAGAGAGTGGGCGGAACATTGACTATCTGATGAGGTTAGATAGAACCTTAATAGACCTTGAGATAGTGGATGCCCATATCGGGCGCCTAGTGCGATCGTTGAGTCAGTGCCAAATATCAGGAGAAAATTAGTGTCTGCATTCAAGTATTATGTAGGAATAGATTATTCGGGCGCAAAAGCTCCGGTGTCTAGGTTGGCTCAACTGCAGGTATACGAATCGAAAGTCAACTCAGTGCCTAAAAGAGTTGAACCTTATGACAAAGGTGCAAAGAACTGGTGCCGTAAGGAAGTGGCAAAGTATGTCAGTGAGTTACTGATTGCCAAATCAAATGTAATAATTGGTATTGACCACGGATTTTCTTTTCCCAAAAGCTATTTTGAGAAATACAGGATAAAAACTTGGGATGGTTTTCTCACTTATTTTACGAATGAATGGCAAACAGAAAGAGATCATATGTATGTAGATTTTGCCCGCAAAAAAAATAGTGTAGGTGGAAAAAATACAGATTACAGATTGTGCGAATGTTGGGCTTCAGGAGCCAAGAGTGTTTTTCATTTTGACGTGCAAGGTTCTGTTGCTAAGTCTACGCATGCCGGCCTGCCATGGATAAAAGCGCTAAGAAGTGATCCTGAGATAAGATCAAAAACTCATTTTTGGCCTTTTGACGGATTTGATTTTCCCGAAGATAAATCGGTTGTTGTCGAAGTATTTCCGACACTTTTTAGGCGTCGATTTAACCGAGAGGAAAGGACGGCCGATCAGCAAGATGCTTATGTGGTTTCTGCTTGGTTAAGGGATATGGATCGTCGAGGGGCAATTCTTGATTATTTCAATCCTCCATTAACCTTGCCTGAGAGGCAGCAAGTTAGGTTAGAGGGCTGGGTCTTTGGTGTGAGATAGTTAATGGGTAAAACTAGTTGATTTATTTTCCAGTAAAACATTGTCTGACTTGAGTACGGTTGGCTATGTTGGCATCGTCGCTACAAATTGTTCCGCCCGTTATACACTCTCGCGATGCTTGGTCAATACTTAAGGTTCCACACGTGTCATTAGCCTGGTTTCCCTGTGGCGTTGCATTGATAGTGTACGTGATAGGTGTGGCTATGCTGCTTAAGAGATAGTTGACAGTCATCCCACCGCCAGCAGCTGCCTTAGGTGATGTTGTAATTGGTGGTGCCGCTATGCCAGAGTCGTCGTAACTTCCGAAGACAGTAAATTGTCGCTCCATCCATTGCGATAGCTCCAACATATTGGAGATGGCTTCACTTCTGTTGGTTCGCATTCCATAGGCTTGATAATTTGGGATGGCCACGGACATGACTATCGCTAATATAGCAACAACTATCATCAGTTCTATTAGCGTAAATCCTCGATATTTTGCGTCTTCCATGCGACTAGAATTTCTAGTCGAGAAGCATCGTTGATCTTTCTTTTTTATTATCATCTCTTTGCTTTGTTGTTTTTTATTCATTAAATTGATGGATAGAAGAAGCTGTTAATTCACCTTTTTCATAGGCAACACCAACTCTAATTTCAGAGCCAATTTTCAAGTCTTGGAAAGAGAGGGGAACAGAGCTATTTTCCCTAGTAAAAGATGTCTGGGATTTAATTAGAATAGATTGGTCTCTGATCACAATCCTCCTTTCATTTTTTTCTATTAAGGATATGGTGCCTTCGAGAAAAATATTTTCTAAGCCTAATGACGGTTGAATGCCTGCCCCTGATAAACGTTCCTTAGTTAGACTCATTTTTTCCTTTTCAGATGCTAGAGAAGTGATGCTATGAGAGATCAAAAAGAAAAAAAGAAAAATCATTTTTTTGTATTTCATGATTAAACCCCTACTGTAACTGACGCCAAGATTGTCTTCCTAAACTAGTACTCGCGCCGGTCACAGTACTAACGGTGGGATTAACCGATTGTGTGGAGGATTGGATCACGTAACTTTCGGTTGCATCGCCGCTCGATATTACGGTTACCGCCGAGACCGACTGTTGGCCCACCCGACCCGATACCGCCAAGCCACTGCTAGGATCGTTATCGGAGCTATCTATTGTGCCATCATTATTTAGATCGAACACTGCAAATGATGTGCGAGATCCTGTAAGGGCATCAATTGCCATCAACGCCGACGATCCACCTACGCTTTGACATGATCCTCCAGGAACGAAGGTATTAAATAGCAGGAGCGCACTAGTTTGCGCAGTTCGTATTTGAGGGTCTGCTATTACTCTTTCTCCGGCTGGTCCGACGCTTCCTACTACTAAATCCATATACCAACCATTTTGACTTGAGTAGTCAACACTGTTATTTGAAGTGATCCTTATTTTTGATGTCTCTGTACCTATCGTTTGGCTACTCTCACTAAGGATTGACTGAGGTTGTAATATGGAGTTTGGTTGTCCATTAGGTGGTAGAGCCCTGCTCGTAACTGAAGACACTGGTGAGCCGTTATCTCTTATTCCATAAAACGAATTGACTGCTACGCCTTCTTCAGAACCACTATCTACAATTTCATCGCCTTGAGAGAAGAACTTTCCCGTTCCAAATAAAATGAGAAAACCGCCTTGAGGGTGGCTAGCGATTATTGGTTTCGTTGTTATAGGCTGGGCGGTACCAGATGGTGAAACTGCTTTGTAAAGTGGAATATTAGCCATTGCAACAGTCCAAGAATCTGCACTGCTTGAAGATAGGTCAAATTTCCATAGGTTCCCTTTCAAATCGCCCGCATAGGCCGAGTCAGCAATGAAGTCGCCATTTGTGTCTACAACTAAGGGTGTGCCCAGCCCATTATTTCCCTCTTCTCCCGTGGAGCCTGCGACTATTTTTTTCAGTAACGTACCGCTAGCTAGATCAATAATGAAAAGCTCTGGCTTTTCAGAGGAACTGTTATACCCATTGCCAATAACCACGACCCAAGAACCGTTATTAAGTCGAGCGATTTGAGGTTTGCCGATAACTTTGCCCATTTCGGGGTCCGCAAACTCCCATAAAATGTTATTCGTCGTAGGCGAGCTGATATTAGCAGTGTCAATTGCAAATATCGTATTCCCGCCTCTTCCTAGAGTTCCGACAACAACATTCTTCCAAACGCCTCCTATAAAAGCGTCACTCGCGGTTAAAACTCCATCGACATAAAAGTCATGATCATAGGTGGGATCGGTGAGTGAGGAGAGTTTTCCAAAAACCCCTTCCGGTACGTAGGCCATTACTTCTTCTCCACTGTTAGCGTCAAAGACGTGTAACATCCCATCGTTGCTGCCAACAAAAACGGTATCAGTTATTCCTGATTTGGTGGCGAGATGAGTATTATAAGAACCTCCTTCTAAACCGGGGAGTTGATCAAATGGGGCGCTGGCTTGTGCGCCAGTAATAGCTACCGGTGTTGAATGAACAATGTCTCCCAAAAGGGAGTTTCGGTTTCTCATTGTGCCACCTTGTGCTAATTCCAGAGATCTCTTGCCTCTGATGTAGTTGACTATATTTTCAGCATCAGGCCCTATAGTGGTTTTTTGGCTTGAAGATAGCTGACTAAATTGGAATTCGATGCCACTTGGCGAGGATGCACTTTTATCGAAACTGAAAATTTTTCTGCTGCTTTCTAGGGGAATTAGAAGTGAGGCTTCCCATTGAGCTGCTCCAATCACGCCCTCTGTATTGATTGGGAAGGCAGAAAATGTACCCGACCAGTCCTCGCTATTGAAGGTGCCCTGAAATATAAGTGCATCAGTTTTTACTGATTGCGAGGTTGAGGCAGCAGCCGAAGCAGACCCGGTACGACTACCAATGTCGGCTAAAGCCGCAGACAGTGTGTCAATCAGTTGTTGTGGATTTTGACCAGGAAGATATAGCCCTCGCGCGTTAAAAGCTGCATGCTGCATATCATCTACGGTGGTCTCTGAATCGGCCGCTGGCGTTGGCCAAGGAGGAGGAGGAGTAGAAGGATCATGATTTGCAGGTATGGCACTTAAGGTTCCATTTAGGCCGTAGGAGACTGTATAGGTAACTAAGTGTTGTGCCGAATTCTCGTCAACGTCTGTGATCGTCGGGACATTATTTCCCAGTGTGGTAGATAAATCCTTTTCATAATATTTCATTGCGACATCGGCTAGTGTTGGAAAGACAAAGTCGCCATGAGGACCACCGTCGAAATCACTATTTCCATCTCCGTCTTCATTCCCTATGTCAGAAGGATTTGCCCCGTTCCAGAAGCCATCTGAGAAAAGTACATTAAAATTCTGCTGGCACTCCCCACCCTCACTTTGCGAAAGAATTGGGCTGGCATTATCAAAACCCAAGGCCGAATGTGAAGCGCTATCGGTGGTATCAAAGTATCTTCCAACATCTCTTAATGTGGTTCTAAGGGGTGTAACACCTGAGGGCGTTATCTGAAAAAGATTTGCCATAAGATTATTTTTATTGCTTGGGTTCGTCATATCGGTGATCGCTGTTCCGACACCATTATTGTTTTGCAGAGTGGCAAGGCCCATTCTCGCTTGGGAAGTCGTAATTAATTGTGACATGGCTCTCTTCATTACGTATTCGCGTTTTCTATAGTAGGTAAACCAATTCGCGTAGTTGGTTTGTTCCGAAGAGCTCAGGTCGTCCACTCTGAAGAATCGTGAATCTCCACTGGATTCAATAAAATCAAATCGATCGCGATAAAAAGTGGCAGTTACTGGTGCACTTAAACATTCACAAAGTTGCATTTCACCGTCGAGATTTCTTGCTTGGGAGATGGAATTAAAAGCGTTATTCCAGGCGAGGTCAGTGCGGCACGAACCATTATCAACAAACGTGCTATACCATGCAGGTCTATTAGAAAATTGGCCGATTCTGTCGTCAAAGATGTTCAGTAAATTGGTGCTTCCTTCCGCGGGATTGAATGGATTATTTAAGGCCGATGAGATGCTCTGATCAGCATAAGCCACTCCGGAATTATTCACTCCTGACCACGGTGTATAAGTTTGAGCTGGGTCATAGGTCATTAGGTTGTAGGCGGGACATAGGTCCAGATCCATAAACCACTCGTCAGGGGAGAGATCGATGAGCCTGATCTGAGAGAGGCCTAATACAGCTCCGAAAATAGAATTGAAGGGAATGAGAGACTCAAGTGCCGCATTTGCCTCGTCGGTGTTTAATACTTCGGAGTCCATAGAGCCGGAGTCGTCTAATGCGAAAAAGATGTTCGCTTGAACATCGTTAGCCAAAAATAGCGGTTTAGGAGGGATTGTAAAAACAGCAAATGCGTTTTTGACTAAAAATAGTGAGAAGAGTGTTAACAATACAACGAAGTGCTTTACGCTACCTCGAGGAAACAAAATTTTTTTCATAATGTAGGTCTCATTGAAGCTTTCTGCTGTACATTTTTGATTCTCATTTTCTCGATAGGAGAGTAGATTGGACCATGGAGTTAGTTTGAGTATTTAAGCCAGAACCTTGTGCTGTGACTCTATAGTTGTAGCGCCAACAATCTTGATTTGCACTAGCGTCTACATCCAGAGCACAGTTGTCATCCCGTGGGACGGCGCCGGTTAATTCCATAATATAGCTGGGTTGTTGGTTAACGCCAATAACTGTACCTGGAGTTAGCGTTACCCACGAAGCAAGTAGGCTGCTATCAAGCCAAACAGGCGAGGTTGGGTTAGGGGCGAAGAGTCCAGATATCCCGAAAGCTGACCCGAGCGGTAGATTGTCTGCAACTGACTCACCTGTTCTGAGGGCCGCTTCGCTACTATCAAAAGATATTTGCTTACTGCGCGTAAAACCAGTCAATCGCTCTTCGACAACCGTGGTTTTCATCGCGGCTGTTCCCAGGATAGTCAAAATCAATAACACAACAAGCGATATTATTAATACCATCCCTCTTTCTTGTGTGTTTTTCATATCAGGGCACTCTGTTGCGTAATCCGACAGTAGTGAAAAATTGTAATCTCAAGCGGCGGTCTGCGCCAGCCCCAGTATTGAAATTATCGCCTAAAAAATTGACGGCGACAGGCGAATCGGTTAAGAAATCTGTTTCGCTTTTAATTAGCAGTCCTATTCTAATGCTAACTACTCGATTAAAGTCTGTCACTTCAGTAGCGGAAGCACGATAGATATCCGCAAATTCATCGCCTTGGGTGTCTTCTCCGTATAGAAACTGTAACGATTCAACACCTCTCGCGATGGGTACAGCTTCAGGTGTAGAATTTTGATCTACAATGCCTAAGCGATATAATGTTGCGATGGGGTCAATTGTACCATCGTTGTTTCTATCTTTATTATCTGTTGCGAGGAAATAGGTGGAGCCTATAATTGGTGTCACAAAGGAATCGGCCGAATAGCTGTGTTGCAAACTTGTATTAGGTGTAAGGGTTGGGCCTGTTATAGAAGTTAAGCGAAAAAGATCTGCTCGCTGACAATCTGTAATCAGCATTAGGTCCTCCTGAAGAGGAGGAGTGCCGTTGAGCGCTATTCCTGGGAAATATGAATTAATATCAGCAGGACTCACAGTGACATCATCGCTTTTGCTCGTCATGGAAACTGTGGTAACCCCTATCGTAGGTGAGCTTTGTATAATTTGTAATACATCACTCACTCTGCAGGTGGCATTGTTCCCAAACGCAGCATTACAAATTGTCAGTGCTTGAGCAAAACTGTCACGAATCGGCGCACCAGGAGGATTAAAACCCGTACCGCTGTCAAAGCCGAGAAGATGTTGTGAAGTTGAGATATCTGGCGGATTATTATTGGCAACGTTATTAATGGCTATCTGTCTTCTACTGGCGCATCCCGTATATCCTGCCATTCTTATATCCCTGGACATTTCCTCCAACGCTAAGCGTCCATTATCTTGCATCCTTGTAAATGCGGTACTAAACCTAAAGTTTTGGGAATTTGCTAAAAATACTTGAATAATTCCTAGAAGCATAAAGCTACTTAAGCCCACAACAACCATTAACTCGATTAAGGTAAATCCGGTTTCTTTTTGTGAAATGGGTTTCATCGTTTAGATGTTCCCGCTTAGTGTTGTGGTCGGAGTCGGCACGTTGGGATCTCCTTGGGCGTCGCTCCAAGAAATTGTAATAGTACAATTTCCCGAAGTAGTACAGTTTATTACGACATCTGCATTAGGTAATAAACTCAGCTCATTCGCATTCCAATCAGCTAAATCATCATCCGCTAAAGGAGGGTTGCCATCGCCTACAGAGATAGCGGCTGCATTTGGTATATTGTAAGAGCCAGCGATTGCCGCAGACCTATTACTTCTCAGTCTGTCCATCATAGAGTACGCAATTTGCACTGCCTGTGCCTGATGGTGGGCGCTGATATCACTCCTTAAAACAAAGATTTGTAGTGAGGTTAAAGCTAGGATCCCTACAGCAAAGACTAACAAGGCAACCAGAAATTCGATTAGCGTAAAACCTTCAGATTTATCTTTTGGTCTCAGGGGCATGGTGGTCCAGCATTACAGTTACAGTTTATAATATCAATATGTCCAACAAGCGCGATATTAATGTCTCTTCGAGGATTTCGTGTATTGTGACAAGCGAGTGGGGTTATCGAAATTTGTACCGGATTTATTCGTCCTCCGTCTGTAAAAATCATGTCGGGACTTGAGGCGAATTGTAACTGTTCAGCATCAAGAGATACCCTCATCACGGTATCAATTGCGCCATTACTATCTGTATCGAGACCCATTTGCCAGCCATTGCTATAATCTCCGGCAGTCGGGATGATCAATGTTTGAGTATTCAAAGTAACAGCGGTGGCCTTCGCCTCTTTGATAGTGTTTATTAGTTCGTTTACCTGCGTGTTAGTTTTCTGGGCCGCTAGGAACTGATTAAGGTTTGGTAGTCCTATTCCAATTAGCACCCCACCAATAGCAAGACCTATCATTAGCTCGTAAAGCGTAAAACCGTTGGTATTAGACGCTTTAAAGTATTTAGCTAGCATAGGAATTCATCCATTAGGTTATATATCGGCTCACGAGCAGAGTTACTTTACCTTTATTTAAATACAATGCCTTACTAAGAGACTTTTTGGTCATGTCTATGTTTTACCTTGACGCAAGGGTCGATCAACAAGCGAAGGATTTTGTCTATCCCTCGAATGTCTATTTCATCTATCGGATTAACAGTAACATCTAATGTTTTAATTTTCGGGGCTTCCCATAAATTGAGGACATGTAGTCTGTTTTTAGAACAGTTCAGAAAGGTTATTTCTGGAGCACATAATAAGTTGATTTCTGTTATTCTGTTCTCTTTACAATCAACATGACTCAGCACTGGATTGCTAGACATGTTCAAACTTGTGAGCTTATTTTGTGAACAGATAAGCTCATTTAATAGTTGGGCATTTTCTAGATCCAAATGTTCCAGCTCATTTTGAGAGCACAATAATTCCCGAAGCTTAGAGTCTTTAGGTATTAAAATATTTTTTATGCTATTCCCTTGGCACTGTACCCACGTAAGCTCTTTTTGTCGCGTAAGATTTAGCATTTCAAGTTGGTTTTCTCCGCAGTCGAGCCAAGTCAGATTCGAGGTGTATTCCAAACCTAAGGTAGTCAGTTCATTCCCTTTGCAGTCAAGACCGGCTAGGTTTGGAGCTTTTTCCAGGGTGAGTTCGGTGATTCGATTGTGTTTGCAGTCTAACCAGGTGAGGTTTGGTGTTTCAGATAGATCAATCTCTTTAAGTTTGTTGTTATGACAATCGAGATAACTAAGGTTTATTAAACCTGATATATCTAATTCGGTGAGATCCAAGGAGCTACACCCGAGATGGCTTAGATTTGGAATGGCATCCAAAATCGGCTGTTTAATCTCAGGGTTGTTACTAAAATTCAGTTCGGTTAAGTTTTTAAGTGACGGCACGGGCAACGTTTTCAATTTATTTCCGTTACATCGAAGGATCTCTAATTTTTGATTACTGCTTAAGGACAAAGAGGTGAGTGCATTTTCACTGCAATCCAGAAGCCGAAGCTCTGGAGTATTTGTTAATTCTAATTGTTTAAGTCTATTTTCTGGGCAATATAGCCTCCGCAAGGCCGGTAAATTAAGAAACAGGTCCTCATCTCCTGATCCGTTCTTGAACACGATGTTGGTAATAGAAAGATCATCTATCCATTGAAAGTGGTTCAAGGGTAGCTCGTTAAAATCCCAGACAAGGGTGACTATCGCAGATCCTTTTATCTCTAATTTGAGAGTATCACCTTCGAAAGCTTGATACTCTGCGTCTTCGAGTTTTTCGAAAATATACTCCGGATCTCTATTTAGTTCTTTCGCCCAAACTAGGATTTGCTGGTAGTCCTGAACCTTTAAGTCGTAGTCACATAGTTTAAATGTTGCTCTTTCGTGAATTTCTGTGCTCATAATAGTTCAGTCTTAATCGTTAAGTATGTTATTTCTGATTATAAGGGAAAGTCTTTAGAGCAAACAGCTCAAGTAATGATATCTTTGATTCAGCTTGCTTTAAAGTGGCGCCGTGAGCTTAATCTGCTAGCTTTTTTAAAAGGTCCGAGTTTAGAGCGGTCATCATAGCTACTTTCGTCATGGGATTTCGGGATAAGTGGGTTCTAAGTTTTTTGTGAGGCCAGGAAAAAAATATAGTCTCCTTGGTTGTTTTCGTTGTAGCTGACGCTGTTTTTTGTCTAAGGAAAGATATTTCACCGACTAATGAACCGGCGCTGAGTCGCGCGATCTCTTGGCCATTCTTAGTCACCTGGACCTCGCCACTGAATATGAAAAATAACTTTTTTACAGATTCCCCTTCTCTAGTCAAGATAGTGCCTTCTTGTTCGCTTTCCCACTCACCAAGATCTAAGATTTTTCTAAATTCAAAAGCTGAAAAAGAACCGAAGCTGTTGCCATGCATTGTTCTCTCTTTTTCATCTAACTTTATCGTTTTTTGGCCAATCACAATTTTACCAATTTGATAGATATTGATACACAAAAAAAGTGATAACCAGAAAATTACCAGCCACAAGGGGTTTGAAACAACATGGTAATTATATGCTATCCCCAGTCCACAAGAGACGATTGCTAAAGAGCGGAGTAAAATCATGTCCTTCATTAAAAAAGAGATGCTGGTCATAAAAAAAGATAGATGACCAAGTAGGTTTAACGTAGATTGCTCCATTTTTAGTTTTCCCCCGTTGAATCTGTTACAAATGCTACATTTACAGTGTATCTTTTACCTAAGTATTTTCGTATAAAAATTGAGTTGATATTCTTGTATTCTGGAAAAGAACCATGACACTAGTGGCATTTGCCGATATGAAGCAAGTAGGAAAAAAATTTATTGATTCTCGGCTTTTGATCTTTTTAGGGCTATTGTTTTTGTATTCAGGATGCACCTCGAAAGCCGGTTCTCTGGTTGGTGAGGGAGGGGGTCCCTACAACATGACCCTCTCAACTGGAGGTGCAGAGTGGGTGGCCGGCTCTCCAATTGATATGACTTTTAAATTGGTTGATTCTAGAACTGGTGAGTCTATCAATACCCTCCAAACTGCCCATGAGCGACTTATGCATATTTTTATCACCGACGAGAGCTTAGAGTATTTTGCTCATGTTCACATTCTAGGAGAAGCAAGAGACGAGGAAATTGTGGGAGGTGAATATCTCGCCAGGCACACTTTTAATAGATCAGGATTGTATCGTCTGGTAGTTGAATTTGTGCATTTTAATAGGATTTGGCATAAATCATTTTCCTTGTCCGTTGCTACTCTTTCTAGTGATTCCAAGGCTACTGATATAGAGATTCTTAAGAACTCAGAATATCAATTAAAGTTAGAAAGCCCAGATAAAATCTATGCTGGAGAAGAAGTTGAGTTAAGCCTTTCGATAGAGCGAGAAGGTTTGCCTGTTTCGAATTTACAGATTTTTTTGGGTTCTGAGCTGCATGGTGCGGTTTGGCGCGATGATTTGCAGGACTTTGGACACCTGCACAGTTTTACTCCTAAAATGGAAAACCTCTTAAATCAAATTAGTAGTAGGGAGGAAAATAGCAGAATATCTCCCAGTCAGTTGCAGGCAGCTTTAGTCGAGCTCATGTGCGGAAAGAGCGAATTAGTTTTTCCTGGACCCATAGTCCCTCTAAGATATACTTTCCCTAATGAGGGGATTTACCATTTATTTCTTCAAGTTGCGCCTCTTGGTGTACCAATTACGGAAAAATTTATCTTGAAGGTAGGTCGATAAGTAGATGTGGGTCACCTCGCGCCTTTTAAATTTTCAAGCGAGATTTCTCGATGTCTAACTTTTGCTCTACGTATTGCCAAAATTCACCCGGATTCCTAATTTCACAGAAGTAGGTATACTGAATCTCATTTTCGGGTTTTAGTCTTAAATTTTGCCGGTTGATATAGATTTCTTGCTCGGGATGCAATCGAGAAGAGAACTTAAATGTGTCTTTTGTGGCCAGTGTTAAGACTCCTGTTTCTTCAAGCTGATTTTTATCAGAAGATAAACTAAACTCTTTAGACGACCAAGGCCCATCGAAAATTCCCGAGGGAATTTCATTTTTCCGTTTCCTTTTTAATAAAAACCATCGAATGACTTCAGGATATTCGATGTGAGAACATTTTAAACTGTATATTGGAATCTCTTGTTCTAAATAATGTTTCTCGTACCAAAACCAAAACACCCCAAGGAGCAGTGCCATTACTAATATTATCTTTTTTGGTGATCGCATACTATATTTCATTGGCAAATTGGTTATTTAATATTGAAGCAGTAAATTACTGTGATAAACAAGATACACTTCGATAGTGTTTTTTCAAAATATTCGGTTTATTAGTATGGGAAAGATCATCCTGCAATTGTTTCTGGTAAGTTCCCTTTTTGTCGTCATAAAATCTGCACCAGCAGAGTATTATGAACGGACTTGGGCCCTATATTCAGAAGGTTTCTATGAGGAGGCGTATAAAGAAATCCAGCGTTCGACAGGCCCCTTGAGTCAGTCGTCTTTATGGCTGTTGGGAGAGATGTACTTTTTGGGCCACGGTACAAAAGCAGATCTCAGTCTAGGTCGGAAATTTATACTACAGGCCTCTTCGAAAAGTCTCCCATCTAAACATACTAATCTGCCTAGCGGCCTAAAACCAATCTGCTCCTCTATTAATACATTGTGCTCTGATATTCTGAAATCAAAAGCCTTTGTCGCCCCGTTCACTCAATTCTTGGGCAAAAAAAAGGAGATGTTTGGGCCAGACGTATGTGAGCGATCTTCCTTATTCCCCCTCGCTCTTTTTTATTATCGGTATGACTGACTTCTTCCCTCCACCCGCTATATTTCCTCTCTGAAGTGGGGTGAACAAAGGTCTAGATGAGGCCCTTTTGGCACTATCCCATTGGGATTAACGCTAAGGAAATAACCTCGTTTAATCCCATCAAGATCTACTGTTTCAGCAACTCCCGAAATTTGGTATAAATCCTTAGTATATGAAGAGAGACAGGGGTAATCTAATATCCGCTTCTTGTTACAATTATAGAGAGAATAATAGACAAGATCGAATCTAATTAAGAAAGAAAAAAACCGCCAATCAGGTTCTGTAGGAAGTTGCCCAGCCAAATATCGTTTAGAGGTAAGCCTTTCCTCGAGATAATCTAGAGTTTGAAAAATAGAGTCGTAAGCTTCCTCGTAAAGTTGCTGATTTCTAGCTAGGAGGCAGCGATAGACTCCATCATTTAAATTATCAGCTACTAAACTATTAAGGTGATCTATTTCATCCCTACTTGTCAAAGGATAAAAATCAATTTCGGGATGCTCGGCAATTTCATTGAATTCAAAGTTAAACATGCGAGCAATCTGCGCTGAATCGTTGTTTACAATTTTCTTTGTCTTCTTGTCCCAGAGTACGGGAATACTTACTCTTCCAGTAAAATTTGGATCTGTTGCGGAATATAATTCATGTAGGTGTGTCGCATGGATGGCCGGATCTTGATACTGTTTTGAGTCGCCGAACCACCATGACTCTTTACCCATAACTGGTTCTAAAAAAACTATCTCGACCACATTTGATAAGCCCTTTAGCTTTCGAGTTAAGGTTGTCCGATGGGACCAAGGGCAGGTAACGTTGACGTAGAGAAGATATCTGTCCGCCTGCGGGAGATAAGCTGTGGTACGATTTCGCTTTACTTTATCATGGAAGCCGTTCCTGAATCTGACTTGCTTGTCATTTCTTTGAAACGTTTCGAGGTCTGAGTCTTGCCATATTCCGTTTACTAACATTCCCATTGTGAACACCTTTGCAGTTCTTTGGAACAACTAGTAAAACTGCGATTGATAGATCTATATTGCTACGTTTGACCACTTTCTATTGCGCCATAATAAGAAGAAAATCCCAGTTTGCCAAATTCGGTATATGCTCTGTAATAGCCAAACTCCAGTGAGTCCATATCCAAGAACAGGACCAACCAAATAAGCTGCGGGCAGGAAGAGTATCCATTGATTAAAGATGCTTATGGTCATTACTCTTTTTGTGTCTCCCGCCCCTAAAAGAGCGCTCTGTAATACCATCCCAAGTGCCTCGAACCCCATGAAAATGCCCACTATTCGGAGTGGCCAAACAGTTAGTTCTGCAGTCTCCGGAGTTAGAGAGTATATCGATGTTACTATTGCCTCAGGGAAAAGAGCTGTAATTAGCCCTAAGATTCCTAAGACCGCGGTAGTAATTTTTGAGACATCCCAACCCCATAGCGCTGCGTCGTCGATGTCCCGTTTCCCCATTGCTTGGCCGACAAGAGTGGCTGCAGATAAACCCATTGCCATGCTGGGTAGCATAGCTGCTAGCATTAGGTTGATGAGCACATTTGCAGCCGCCACTTCTGGAGTACCAATTCTACCTATTATCCAAAAGGTGGCTAAGAATCCTGTAGAGAAAAAAAGCTGCTGGAGGCCGTTTGGTAGAGAGAGCTTGACTAAAGTTAAGACATCTGGGGTTTTTGGTAATCTACTGAGGAACCCTAGCTCTCCCGCCAGCTTTTTTGCGCTGTAAAAATAAAGGCTACTGCCAAAGGCCAGTGACAAAATAGAAGCATAGGCTGCACCGGCTACTCCGAGCTCTGGTGCTCCCAATTTTCCGAAAATAAGGAGATAATTTAAGAAAATATTGAGCAAGTGCATTGAGACCATTGTCTTAAGGTAAACTTTGGTCATGTCAACCGCATTCCAAAAACCTCTAAAAGCAAAATTCATACATACAAAAATAATGCCTAGAGAACGAATTTGTAGGTAGGGAATTCCTTCCGCTAGGACATCGGGATCTTGGTGGATGAATGGATAAAAAGCCGGGCTCGAAAAGAACACGATTCCAGTTACTATCGGTGCTGTGCAAAGAATAATAATTAGAGCCGCATTAAGGAAGTGAGCTGTTTCTTTCTCTCTTTCTTCTCCCAGCCGCCTTGAAGCGCATGCCTGCACTCCGGTGGACAGACCTAGGATTAGGGCCTGGGAGGTAAACAAAATAAAACCACCAAAACCCACAGCAGCTAAAGCAGCATCGCTATTGGTGAGTCGAGAAACCATAGCGGTGTCAACTAAATTAAGAATAGTTTGAGATAGCATGCCGCCAATTAGTGGAATGGCAAGCGTGAATATCCTATCCGTTCTTTTTTTATTGGGAAAATTCACAGTATCAACTTACTAAAAGCATGACTCTAGTTGTGTGGGGACGGATTTTCTTTGCACACCAAATTGGTCAGTGATTATGAGGTTTTTTATGTCGATGTATCTTTACTGGAAAGCTTTGCTGCATACCGGAGCTCAATTTAAAGACTAGATCGATTTCAGATTTTGTCTCTATTTGCTTTGAAGGCTGGTACAACATAAGGTGCTTGCCCCCTCTCTTTAGCACAACCTTGCTCAGGGCTGGAATAACCGGGGTTTTTTTCATCCTCATCTTAGCTATTCCATCTGTAGAAATGACTGTTTCGTGCCATTCTACTTTTTCGAAGTGATCACTTGAAAGCGCTTGAATAGATATTTCGTTCTGAGATTTGTTCTGGATGGTCAAATATCCAGCACTGGGAATCTTGGACATTGGGCCTAGGTGAATAGACGCCTCAGTAACTACTAATTCAGCCTGGGAGATAGTGGACAGCCCGACCAGCATCAGTAGCGTCAAAATCTTTGGAGGAGTAAAAAAGGCGTATTTATGCAGTTTTAGTACTTCTAAGTCGGAGTAGGTGATTTTCCTGTGCAACGGTTTTTGCTCTTTGTGTTTCATTCGGTTTCGGTGTAGCGTTAACTTACTCAAAGTAGAACAAGGCAAAGGGAGGATATCATATGGCGGCTTTTGATCAAGCGAAGTTCGAAGCTCTGCAAGGGAGAGTGATGGGTAATGTTGGGGGTGCTGTCGGATTACTTTTAGCCTATATGGGAGATCAGGTTGGACTCTATAAGGCTTTAGAAGAAAGTGAGGGAGCAACTAGCGAAAAACTGGCAAGACAAACCGGTTTAGACGAACGTTATCTACGAGAATGGTTATCAGCGAATGCTGCCCTAGGTTATGTGGATTACTCAGAGCAGAGTAACGAGTTTACTTTGAGCCCGGAGCAGGCGGCTTTGTTTTCTCATGAGTCTGAACCCACTTGTATGCAGGGTTTTTTCCAAGCCGTCGTTGGGCAATTTGCTACCCATGATAAGGTGGTCGACACCTTTAAATCTGGGGAGGGGAGACCTTGGGGAGACCACCATCCTTGCTGTTTTTGTGGTACGGATCGTTTTTTTAGGACAGCGTATGATTCTAATTTGGTTGGGAATTGGATTCCTGCTTTGAATGGTATTGAAGAGAAACTGAAAAGTGGGGGTCGGGTTGCAGACGTAGGTTGTGGACACGGTTCGTCAAGCTTGCTTATGGCTAAGGCCTTTCCAAATAGTACTGTTGTTGGGTTTGATTTTCATGGACCATCGATCGACGCAGCCAGAAAAAAAGCAGGTGAGGAAAAGTTAAACAATGTGGAGTTTGAGGTCAGTGCTGCAAAAGAAATAGAAGCGGGTAATTTTGATTTAGTCTGTATTTTCGATGCTTTACACGATATGGGAGATCCCGTGGGAGCAGCTCAGCAGGTCGCTAAGATGCTTAATCCCGAGGGTACGTTTATGGTGGTAGAACCTATGGCTGCGGATTCGCTAGGAGAGAACCTGAATCTTCTATCAGGTATCTTTTACGGATTTTCTACCACAGTTTGCCTTCCAACTTCTCGGGCTCAAGAGGTAGGTTTGTGCTTAGGTGCTCAGGCTGGAGAAAATCGCTTGACCGAGGTTTTAAAAGAAGCGGGTTTCAAAAATGTAAGACGTGCTACAGAAACGCCCACTAATATGATTCTTGAGGCAAGGTTAAAGTAGGTTTAGGATAGTAATGAAGTTAGGAGCTTTTTTAATGCCTAATCACCCCCCAGAGCGCGATTACGCTGAGGGGCATTATCACAATCTAGAGTATCTGTCGTTTCTGGATTCTTCAGGATTCCATGAAGCTTGGATTGGTGAGCATTATACGGTACCAAGAGAACCGTTACCTTCACCTGACCTGCTTATTGCCCAGGCTTTGTTGAAAACTGAAAAAATAAAGTTGGCACCCGGTGCATTCCTGCTTCCCTATCATCATCCGGTGGAATTAGCCCATCGAATATGTTGGTTGGATCATATTTCTGGGGGTCGGTGTTATTTCGGTATCGGCTCGAGTGGTGTTTCCACAGACTTAGCAATGTTTGGTATCGATGGAGATAGTGGTGAAAATCGTAAAATGACGGAGGAATCACTTGAAATCATGCAACGTTTTTGGGAAAGCGATTGTTCTTTTGATTTTAAGGGTAAATATTGGAATGTGCGGAGACCCGATTCGGAAGTCGGAGGGAATTTTTCTTTTCACCTCAAGCCATTCACTAAGCCTTATCCAGAGCTTGGTATTGCTGGCCTATCTCCTAATTCACCAACGCTAAGATTAGCAGGTAAGCATGGGATGATACCGTTAAGCTTGTGTTTAAGTAATGCTTATTTAGCCAGTCATTGGGAGTCGATTGAAAGTGGCGGAGAGGAGGCAGGTAGAACTCCTGATCGGGCTAGATGGAGGGTTGGTAGAGACATTTTTGTTGCTGATACAGATGATGAGGCAAAGCGTTTGGCAATAAATAGTCTGATGGGTGATAACTATCGTTCTTATTTTTTGCCATTATTTAAACACTACAAACTTCTTAGTGCTTTGAAACACGATGCAGAAATCGCGGACTCAGACGTAACCCTAGATTATTTGGCCGAAAATTGTTGGTTAGTTGGCAGTCCTTCAACCGTTGCGGCTAAGGTGGAAGATATGCTTGAACAGTCCGGAGGTTTTGGTTGCTTATTAGCAACTTCCTATGATCATTTGGAAAACTACAACGCGTGGAGAGAATCAAAGTTGGCACTGGTAAATGAGGTAATGCCAAGATTTGAAAACGTCCACGCATTTGTAGGTTGATTCAAAACGCATATTGGATGCCTGTACTAATAACGAAATCCTCCTCCATTTGTGGCCCATTTAGCCGTTGATGTATAGGAATTCCTCCTTCTAAGGAAAGCCTAAGCCCTTTGTATGAAGGTGTTGGTATCCAATTCAATCCGAACAGTATATTTACCTTATCGCCTCCGTAATTGTCTGGATCTGCTGTTTGCACAGGGAGGGTGATATTTTCATCCCTACCTTTTATTTTTTGAGAAGATTGGTATTTCAGTCTGATTGAGCTACTTAAATGATTTAACCACCTGTACGAAAGCCATCCACTGATTTCATGTCGATCCCCAAGGTTCCATCCGTTATCTTTTTGAGTTCGAATTGTTCCATTCCATTGTATCCCCCAACCTAAATTAGAAGAATTTGATGAATAAGTAAGGCTAGGTAAGAAATCAATTGTGCCGCTTCCATTTTGCATGCCATAGGGTAGCCTTGCTATTGGTGTGGCGCCAGTAGGAGTTAAAATAGTGTCTCTTTCGGATGTCGAGCCGGTGGGAAGGTTAAAACCTAATCCTAATATTGTTCTTGATGAAGAATCCTTGTAAAGACTAAATAGGCTACTTAATTTTAGGTCTCCTATCCCATTCGATTGGGTTTTGAAGGTTCCGCGCAAAGTAGTTCCAAGACCACCTGAAAAAGTTATATGGTCCATCTCCTTTTCTTGATAGCTGCTCATAGCCATTAAGGTGAGGCTGTCAGATGGGGCGTACATGACCCCAATCATGTGCATATCCATAGTCATTTTGGTAGGAACAACCCGCAGAGTTGGCGGCTGTCCTGGAAGTCCAAGGAATCTATTAGGCTCAGTAGTAGCGATATCTTCTGGATTTATAGATCTTGAATTCACCCGATTTCCGGCCATTTCCATTCGCATATATCTGTAGGAAAACATCCATTCTCCTTTTGCATGGGTGTGATCCCCCATAACCAGATTGGGAGCGTGCCCGTCAGCCAAGGGTGTTACTTTCTGGTGGTCCCCTGCATTTGAATCAGCTGAGGAGAGGATTGGTAAAAAGAAAACGAAAATCACAAAATAGGGCATTATTAGTCTCCAAAAAAAGAGGATGCTACCTAAGGTAGCGTTAAGAAAATGTTCTTCTCTAGATTATTTTCGGAGGAGCTTGGCTATTAAAAGTAAAGGTTGCAATGTGATAGGGCTGAATCGATACAGTAGCAGTGAGGTCGGAAGTGAGGTGAGAGCTCACAAAAAAAATGTTGTGCGGAGCGGTGATGGATAAATCAATTTTTTTATTTAGTAAACAAAGTGAACAATGCGGGATTCCAGAGTCTGTGTCAGTCTGGTCGTCATCATTCAAATTAGAGGTAGCGCAGAGGGTGCTTTTTTGGATGTCGTTTCCGTTGGCCCAAGTCGATATAGTATGAGGCCCTGAGACACTGCTAAGGACGATTAGGGTTGTTAGTGCAATAGAAATAAGACGTTTTGCTTGTGATGAAAAAGTAAAAAAATACACTTGTATCAACCTTTATTTTCCCATTTTTCAATTAGACGTCTTTGGGCGGGTTGATAGATGTTTATTTTCTCCATGTCATTTCCGGCCCAGTCCATCACGCGCTTGTCCATAAGACGATAAAAAATCGGAGGAAACATTGCCGCAATGAACATTATGGAGTAGCAATATGGTAGTCTTGGCGCGGTTTCCATATCACGTAATGCTTGATACCAGCGAACAGAGCTAAGATGGTGTGGAGAATGTCGAACAAAGTTAAGCAAAAGGTTATTGGACATGATCATATTCGTATTCCACGAATGCTGCATCGTAGCCTTTTTATAGCTTCCGTCGGATTGAAGCTCTCTTTTGAGACCGTAGTGTTGGCAGTACTCAATGAGAGTTAAATACCACCAGCAAACATAGGCTTGGAAGAGCAATAGGAGCAGGACCGGCCATCCGAATACCCAAGTTAGCACACCGAATAAAACAATCGTTATTAGGTGTTGCTGCAACGTTTCATTTTCGAGGTTCCATACACTCTTACCGCTTCTGTCTGCTTTTGCTTTTTCAGCCTTCCAGGATTCTCTGTAAAAGCCTGGTTGCTGCCTCATGAATCCAAAATGATATAAGCTTTCGCCCATTTTGGAGCTGGAGCTGTCATCTGGTGTTGCTACCAGCCGGTGATGACCATTTAGGTGGCCAACTATAAAGTGAGGGACACCGCTGATCCCAAGCAGAAATTTTCCTGCTCTTCGGAAGAAGTAAGAAGTTTTGTGTCCTAACTCATGTCCTACGGCAAGCCCAAGTCCTGATACGATCCCTAGCGAGACACCTATTCCTACATAGTCGACAAGTGGTAAGTCATGATTACCTACAAACCAGCACACATAAGTAATATTTATGAGATATGAAGGAGTTGAAGCAAACAATACCTTGTAATAGTAATTGTCTGCTTCGATTTCGCTGAGAAGATCTTCAGGAGGGTTATTGTTATCGGCTGGAAGAGTTTCGTCTAATATCGCTATTAAAACGAACCAAAACAGTACTGTTAACCAGTATACAATGGGAACGTTGTAGGTGTATCCGAACCAACAACTTAGGCTGGGTAGCAGCGGCAGGAACGGTTGTGACAGCCAGAAAAACCGTCTCTTATCTTTGTAAAACTCCTCTTTTGCTTCCGAATTTACACTCAACATGCGCGCTCTTCCCTCTCACTAATTCATCATTTTAATTACAAGTGTATCCGCCGTCTACAATCATCTCTGTGCCTACTACGAAAGAGGATTCATCAGAGGCTAAGTATAAGGCAGCTCCCGCAATTTCTTCGGCTGTGCCCGCTCTTCCTAGAAGAGTCGGCCCAAGTACTGCCGTTTTAATGTCATTATCTTGCAGCAAATGTTCAGCCATCGGAGTGTTAATAACACCTGGATGAAGTGAATTAACGCGGATTCCATGGGCGGCATATTCAGTAGCTGCTCCCTTTGTGAAAAGTCGAATCGCCCCTTTGCTTGCTTCGTAGGCTGCTGCGGTTGGAGCTCCTACTAGTCCATAGATTGAAGACAGATTAACAATAGATCCGCCCTTTCTTACTCTCATCGGTTCAAAAGCTAGCTTCGTGCCAAGAAAAATACTAGTTACATTAACTCTAAAAATTTCGTTCCACTCTTCCAGAGAAGTCTCCTGTAGTGATTTCATTAGCAGTATTCCAGCGTTATTGACCAAAACATCAAGGCCCCCAAACCGATCGAGACAATTATCTAGGGTTCTTTTCCATTGTTTTTCATCAGTAACGTCTTGGCGTTGGAATACTGCGTCACCTCCCATATCTAATATCTCTTCTACCACCTTTTCGCCCTCCGGATTAATGTCGGTGGCAACGACTTTGCCGCCTTCAGCGGCAAGTCTTTGAGCTGTAGCCATGCCAATGCCATTGGCAGCGCCAGTAACCAAGCAAACTTTTCCTTTTACTCTATCCAAATCCCTCTCCTGAGAAGCACGTTAGAGGCCTTCTAACATATACAAAAAAGACAGAAATTAACAACCTGACCCTTATGAGCATATGTGACTATTGTTTTTAAACATTAAAGTTATATTGCTACGAATATTTTTTATGATAACATTACTGACGAGTAAGTAAATAAATCAGTAATAGATACTCGTCGTGCTCAGGGGAGAGCCAGCGGGCATTGTATTTATCCATATTGGCTCGTGCCGTAGTTTGTCAAAAAAGGGGGGGAATGATGCATATTAGAAAATACGACTTTGATTACAGTCGTCGTTACTTTATGGAAAAAACGTCTAAAGGCGTAGGTTCAGCAGGGATATTGGCGGCGCTATTTCCGTTAATGGCTAATGGCGAAGGTAGTTACAAAGCGTATCCAGAAGAACTAACAGATATCGAAGCCTACACTAAGGGGCAAATAAAAGTTGGAGATGAGATCAATGCTGATAATGTCGAACTGGTACAAGATTTAATAGATCCTGGTGTCTATCAGGAGGTCTCACAAGACGGAAGAACTTTTTTCATTCTGCCTACTCAAACTAAAATTGAGGAGCAATTCCCTCCTTTTTATTTGGATAAAACGTTACAGAACTGGGGACAAGCAGAGTTTGGTTCCGATGGTAATGTGTACACGAAGGATGGAAAACCTTGGATAGGCGGTCACCCTTTCCCAGACCCGCAGACGCCAGAGGAGGCAATCGCCGATATCACCTTGAGTTGGGGAAGGCACGATCAGGATATATTTGCTATTCCAACCACAGCACTTGATCCAAATGGTAACGTCCAATATGACTATGATTTCGTTTGGGCGCAACAGCAAACGCAATGCCTCACTCACCCCGATTCTGCTGGAGGAGCTACAGCTTTACCGGGGAAAGAGCATATGCTGAGGCATCAGTCCGTTTGGTTCACCTATCCAAGTGATATCAAAGGTACTGCGTTCATGAACGAGTGGTATTATGACCAATCGAAATTTCCAGAGTTGTATGGATACTTGCCAGCCTTTAAACGTGTTCGACGTTTCCCGACTAATCAAAGGTTTGAGCCTTTAGTAGCGGGGATCAATTTATTCTTATCGGATGCTTGGGCTGCCGGCGATCCCATGCTGACCTGGGGGAATTGGAAAATCGTTCATCGAGGACCTTACCTCGGGGCGATGCACCACAATTGGCTTCCTAATAATGAAAATTGGGACCACCCGAAGGTGGGGGGACCTCAAGGAGGTAGTTATTACCGGGTAGGTAAAAGTTTGCTTCCAGAGGTTATAGTAATAGAGGGAGAACCTACCGGATTCCCAAGGGCACCATTGAGTAAGCGCAGGATTTATTTTGATGCTCGGAATCTGATGTTCCCGCAAGCAATATCCTATGACCGAAGAGGAGAGATATGGAAAACCTTCGAACCTGGTTTTTCTTACAGAAAAATCGATGACCAAGTGCTTCCGGAACATGCAGGCAATACTATTAATGCTTCTGACGGAAGGCCCGACTGGAGTTGGAATTGGGTAATTAGTAATGATCTGCAAAGTGGTCGAATAACTTACTTTCATCAGGCAAAAGAGATTAGAGGAGGGTGGAAATCCGAATATGATTACATGTCTGCTGAGGACTTTATCGGTAAATATATGACCAAAACTGCCATGCGTCGACTGGGTACGTAGTCAATCTGTCGTCGCTTACCAAGCCCGCTGGAGTGATTTGCTCTCCAGCGGGTTTTCTTTTTAAGTACTTTGTGAAGATTCAGTTAATATAAAGGCATATAGAATTGGGAAAGATGGCCAAAAAGTTCGACTAGATAAACTGGCAACTGTATCATTTTTGAATGATGTTAAAAAACAATGATGCCAGGACACCTGGCAGACCTCCCAAAGAAGCTGACCAGAAAAACCGGATACTCCTAGAGGCTGCGAAGGCTATTACCTCCGTTGGGTATGAGCAGTGTAATTTACAAGATATCGCGAGTGCTATAAATCTTAGTCGCCCTGCACTTTACCATTACTTTTCCACGAAACAGGAAATTTTTACAGCGATTGCTTTGAGGAGTATGAAAGGAATCTATCAATTTGTCTTATCGGAGGTGAAACAAGAAAAGTATGCGTTAAAAAGGTTAGAGCGATTTTTTCTTTCCCACGCTCAGTACTTCGACGAAAATTTCTGGATGGTTAGTGCCACTATTGTGGGGTACGGAGGTGTTGCCCGAAGGGACATGAGCGAGCGAGAGGCATTCGAGATGTTTAGAATGAAGTATCTAGGTATGTTGAAGAAGATACTAGAGGACGGTGTAAGTGAAGGTTGCTTTGAGATTAAAGACATCGCTTTGGTTTCTCGATCGGTATTTCAATTATTGAATATTTCATATTGGTACAAGCCTGATGGAAAAGAAGGCGCTGTCACTATAGCAAAAGAGAATTTTGAACTGCTGATGAGAGGAATTGTCAAATAGCTGCGCTTCTACGTGAGCAGCGCGCATTTAAATTTATAATTTAAAAATTGAATAGCTAAAAATGGAGAATTAGAGAGTATGGCAAATTCGGGTATGAAGTACGATGCTGTAATAATAGGTGCTGGGATATCTGGTATGTATCAACTGTACCGATTAAAAAATCTAGGATTATCAGTCAAAGTGTTTGAGGCGGGAAGCGACGTAGGAGGCACCTGGTATTGGAATAGATATCCGGGATGTCGTTTTGATTCAGAGAGCTATAGTTACTGTTATTCCTTTTCGGAGGAAGTTTTGGATGAATGGAGTTGGTCGGAACATTTTTCTGCTCAACCGGAGACATTGAAGTATCTACAGTATGTGGCCGAAAAGTTTGATTTAAAAAAAGATATTCAATTTAATACTAGAATAGCCTCTGCGTCTTTTGATGTAAATAGTTGCAAGTGGACCACTATTTCTGTTGATGGGACAGCGGTGACATCCGATTTTCTGATAACAGCTATTGGAGCCCTCTCCTCGCCTTATATTCCAGATTTTTGTGGTAGAGAGAGTTTTAAAGGTGACTCATGGCATACGTCTCAGTGGCCTAAGAGAGATATTGATCTGAGTGATAAGAAAGTTGGCGTAATTGGAACCGGAGCTACCGCGGTGCAGCTTATTACTGAGATCGCTAAAGACATCGGAAATTTAACGGTCTTCCAATTGAAGCCAGAATATTGCGTCCCATTAGGGAACAGGCCAATAGATGAGAATACTCAGCGTGATATTAAGAAAAATTATGCCAGTTATTTTGAAAAGTGTAAAAACACCTGGGGTTCCTTCCTTCATGGTTTTGATGAAAGGTCTGCTCTAGAGGTGAGCCCGGAAGAAAGAGAAGAACTCTTTGAAAAGTTGTGGGCGGAGCCAGGCTTCGCGTTGTGGCTTGCGAACTTCCATGACATTTTTTCGAATCGCGAAGCCAATGATTTGGTGTCTGATTTCGTGAGGAAAAAAATTAAAGAGCAAATTGATGATCCTGTACTGGCAGAAAAGTTGTGTCCGACGGATCACGGATTTGGCTTAAGAAGAGTGCCGATGGAGAGCGGGTATTATAAAGTGTACGGTCAAGACAATGTGACTTTGGTTGATCTCAATGAAACACCGATCGAAAAAATAACGGAAACAGGAATAAAAACTAGAGCCGAAAGTTTTGATTTTGACCTAATAATTTATGCTACTGGATTTGACGCAGTTACTGGAGCATTTAAGCATATAGATATAAGTGGAGAGGGAGGCCAAAAATTAAAAGACAAATGGGTTGATGGCCCCTCTACTTATTTGGGCCTGACTTCTACCGGATTCCCTAATTTATTTACTCTCGTTGGTCCTCACAATGCGGCGACTTTTTGTAATATTCCAAGGTGTATTGAACAAAATGTGGAGTGGGTCACTGACTGTATAAAATATCTTAAGGACAATAAGTTTATTAAAATATCGGCTAAGTTATCTTCAGAGAAAAGTTGGACGGAGCATGTCTATGATAGCGTTGCTGACTCTCTTATCCTAGAGACTGATTCTTGGTTTGTAGGGGCGAATATTCCTGGAAAGAAAAGAACTTTCCTGCAATATGCAGGGGGCAACCCACTCTATCGGGAGAAGTGTGACGAGGAAGCATCAGGTGGTTATAAGGGCTTCTTGTTAGAGAGATGATCTTTTGTAAGATATTGTGCCCAGTTTCTTTCTGACTAGCTATATTTTTGGCTGTTTTCAGCCGATCACAATGTTCTCAGGCACAAAGGATTAGAATTTCTTTTGTTTTAATGGAATTCTTTTCCGAATAAGTTTATTTTTCTCTGCCATGATTCAGAACAACTACGAGTGTGAAACCAGTGCCAAATAAAAAAATCTTACTTTTTTTCTTTTTCTTCTATTTTACTTTAGGATCCTCGCTTTTTGCCGCTG
This sequence comes from uncultured Pseudomonadota bacterium, assembly GCA_902597385.1. Classification (GTDB taxonomy): domain Bacteria; phylum Pseudomonadota; class Gammaproteobacteria; genus TMED69. Next base: position 114,365 of record CACJXQ010000001.1, read on the forward strand.
AAGAGGTATATGTGAATGCTACACGAGTACAGAGTAGCCTGAAAGGCGTGCCTTTAGCCGTCAGTGTTGTGCGGTCTGAAGAAATAAAAAATAGACAGTTGCTCGGTTTGGATGAATCCATGGCTAGAATACCAGGATTGTTTTTTTCTAATCGTTATAATTATTCAAGAGATCTTAGACTATCGATCAGGGGATTTGGTGCGCGCTCTAATTTTGGAATCCGAGGAATAAAGGTTTTTATTGACGACATACCATCAACTGCACCGGATGGGCAAACGGCTTTAGATGATCTAGATCTCAGTAACATAGAAAAAATAGAAGTAATTAGAGGGCCGGCATCTGCTTTGTATGGAGCTTCAGCGGGAGGTGTTATCAATATCTATACTGAAGATGGGGGGGACAACGAATTTTTTGAAATCGGCTCAATGCTAGGAGAGTATTCGTTTCTTCGAGAGCAAATAAAGGTGGGAGGCAAAAAAGATAAGTTAAGTTATTTACTGAATGGCTCTTATCTGAACTATGGGGGATATAGACAGCACTCGGATGTGAAGCAAGGTAACTTGAGTGGGAAATTTAAGTACGAATTCGGAGACGGCTCTGTAGGTCGGTTGATACTGCGGGCGGTGGATTCTCCTGAGGCTGAAGACTCCGGCGGTTTAAATCAGACTGAAAGGGCGCTAAGCAGACGGTCTGCTCGTCAACGAAATTTGGATTTAGATGCTGGAGAGGAAGTGGCTGATAAGAAAGTTGGAGCAATTTGGGAAAAAACGATTGGAAACCATTCGTTGCGTCTGAAAAATTATTATAACTGGAGAAACTTTGACGCAAAATTACCTATAACGCCTTTTATTGGCGCAGGAATCGTTAAACTCGATCGTTTCTTTTTTGGGGGAGGTTTTCAATATTCAAATTCAGCTGCCTTTCTTGGAAAAGCTAATCGGTTAACGGTGGGAGTAGATGTGGATTCGATGGAAGATGATCGACGTCGGTTCAATAACTTGTCAGGAACCCAAGGCCCCTTGCAATTTGATCAAGATGAAAAAGCGAATACGGTTGGTATTTTTCTGCAAGAGGAACTCTCTCTATCTGAGAAAATGCTTCTTACATTCGGGCTGCGCTATGACCATGTAAAGTTCGAAATAGAGGATAAGTTTCTCGCAAATGGCGACCAGTCGGAGACTCTGAAGTTTAATGAACTTAATTATTCGATTGGCGCCTCCTATGAGCTTCTGCCGTCACTTAATATTTATGCAAATCGTTCAACAGCTTTTGAAACTCCAACCTTCACTGAATTTGCTAACCCAAGTAACAATGGGAGTTTGGGCGGCTTTGCAAATGTTGCCGCTCAGCGAACTGAAGGCTATGAAGTTGGAATTAAGGGAGCCTTCTTTGATCGAGTGAGCTATGAGATGGCTTTTTACCATCTGGATGTAGAAGACGAAGTCACAACAGTAACTAATATCGGAGGTCGGGCTTTTTTCAATAATGCTGATACGGAGCGAAGGGGGGTAGAGCTAGGCTTTGATGCGAGTGTTTTCTCAGGTTTGGATCTCTTAGGGACATATACTTACTCTGATTTGGAGTTTGATAGATTTGTCAACGTGCCAAATGCTGTTGGTTCTCAGTTGCCTGGTGTACCAGAGCACCATGCTTATGTGGAGCTAGATTATAGACACCCATCAGGAGTTTTTTTCAAATGGGATTGGTCCTACATTGGTTCGATGTATGCTGACAACTTAAATAATGTAGAGGTCGATAACTATAACTTATCGAATATTGTTCTGGGTTATACAAAGAAACTAAAACGGATCTCGATTTCGCCTCGTATTGGTGTTAATAATCTATTTAAGCAAGATTATAATCAAGAGATTAGAATTCAAGACGCCACAAATAGGTTTTTTGAGCCCGGGCCAGGCAGAAACTTCTACGGTTCTATCAATTTACGATATGAATTTTCCGACTAAAAGAGTGCTTATTTTATTTTTATTGGGACTGAGATTTTCGCATCCAGTTTAATGATTGTTCCGTCAGCGATCCTTTTGTAGAGCTCGCCAGAGCTTAGATTGAGCAGGGTGCCATCACCTAGCTCTTTATAGATTATGCCATCGGTAAGATTGATTATATTGCCCGTGTCATCTTTAAAAAAGTTGCTCCCAGAAAGATCGGGGGCTTGCGCACCAAGCTGATGGAAGAAAACCGTAGCAACTAGAAAAATAAAAATATTAAGGGATTTCATTAGTTTTTCCTTTTTTTATAGAAAGTAATTTCGTCTAGAGCCTGTTTCGGCTACGAGCTTTATGTTAATGATTCTACGGGAAATCGCCTCTAATATATTTTCCGAACCGATGTCCTTGCTCGATTCTAAGTCATCAATACTTTCAAGTTCCATAAAAAATTTTACTTTTTCTTTACGATTGAGCGTTTCTTTCATTAGTGATGTGAGTCTTCCTCTTTCTTCTGTGCTTACTTCCAGGAAGGCATTGATATCTTCTTGGGAAAGGTCGTCACAAAAAACACATGTGCCATTCGTTGAATCGGCTGGACCTTCTTCAAAGAGGTCCAAACGCACCGAACACGATATTTTTTTTGTCAAAAGAATATCTGGTAGAAAGAAGTCAGGATCAAGCGTGCCAAAAATTCGAACATCATAGTTGTACATTTCAACAGTCTCAACAAGACTTTCAACGATAATCTGAAATTTGTTTGATGAACTCAATAATTTTAAATCTTCGGATTCCATTAATATTCCTCTTTTTGGAAATTCACTACCTAGAGAAAAGTCTTCCTGACTAATAGCCCAGGTAATATTATCTTAGTTACTTAATAAAACAACTAATAGGATTGGCAGTCATATCGGGTGGTACTTATCTTAAAATAATAGATATCGGTGTTGATCATGATCCATGCGGCCTGCTGACGGATAGTAGGAGTATTTCCTTTAAGCTCAGGTCATTCTAGGTAAATAAATTCCAAAGCTTTTCTACTTCTTGGAGTCTGAAAAAATAACACCGGCGGTTTCTAGAGCCTCTATTTCTTCGTCGTCATATCCTAGTTCATTTAAGATTGCGTTAGTATGCTCACCTAAAGTTGGGGGTAATGTGGGATTTACCTTATCATATCCACTGATATCAAACGGACTGTTGACTACCTTCTTTCCTGGCTTATCACTAAATTCTAAAAAAGCATTATTAGCGTGCATTTGCTGATCGTTTGCCACCTCTTCGACGCTGTTTATATGCCCATAGGTAATTCTATTTCTATCGAATTTATTTTTCCAAAAAGATAAAGGGCTTTGTTTGAAGTGATCATTAAGAATCGAGACGAGGTCGATAGAGTTTTCTCTTCGAGCGGCAATCGCCATAAAACGTCTATCGTTCTTTAGCTCCGGGAGGCCAATAGCGTCACAAAAAAGCGGGAATTCAAACTCCTCCTTAACGAGTGCAAGATAAAATGATTTCCCATCAGAACATTTATAATGATTCACCATAGCATTCGACGTAGTGGCTTGAGTTGTTTTAAAAAATTTTGAATTTCTTGATAAAGCTGCTTGAACTAATATGCTATTAGCCCAAATGCCGTTTGCCATCAACGAGCTTGATACTTTATATCCTTCTTTCGTTTTATTTCTGGCGTACAATGCCATCATTATTCCGCTTACTAAAGAGAGACTGCTGGGATGGTCTCCCATTCCTGGTGCTGCCAAAGCTAGTTCGGCTTCCTCTGGTCGTACCGAGTCCATCATCCCAGAGCGTGCCCACCAAGCTGTGGCGTCATAACCAGGTTTTTCTTTCTCTTCACCTTGTTCCCCGTAGCCAGTCGCATGGGCATACACTAGTCGCGAATTGATTGTTTTGACTTCTTCGTAGGTTAGTTTTAAATCCTCTAGTACTGAGGGATGATAATTTGTGATTAATACATCAGTTGTTTTTAATAGCCTTTTTGCAATGTCATAGCCTTGTTGTTTCTTTAGATCCAACACCAAGCTCTTCTTGTTTCTGCTATCCAAATCCCAGCAATAGTTTTCTTCTGATTCAGGTAGAGGCCTCAGCTGGCTCAATTTTCTATGGGGGTCCCCAATACCCGGGGGCTCTACATGAATTACGTCTGCTCCGAAATCTGACAAAATAGTGCCAGCTCCAGGGGCAAAAACAAAAGTGGCTATTTCTAAAACCTTTAAATTAGAGAGTATGTAGGTATGCATTTTCTTCCTCCTATTCAGAATTTGAATCAGAATCGGGTACATTGCAATCTGTTTTTGGAAAAATAATTTGCAAAGACTTGTACTATTGCTAGTCTTTAATTTTACAATGACCATTGATGGGTTAACACTAAATTATGCTGAAGCTAGAATACCGACCCTTTGGGATATTGAATTCTGAATCTGATTCCGATTTTTTCTTCGTTTGTGACCATGCAACAAATTTTGTTCCTCGAACAATGCTTGGTCTAGGTGTGGGAAAATCTGATCTTTTTTCCCATATTGCCTATGACATTGGAGCATTGCCTGTTGCTATAGCTCTAGCTCTCAAATTTGAGGCGTCGCTTATATGGCAAAACTATTCCAGACTTATGATTGACTGTAATAGGCAGTTAAATCATGAGGGGTTGATACCAGAAGTAAGCGATCATATTACAATAGATGGTAACCACTCATTAAGTGAGCAAAGTCGTAATGATAGGATAAAGTTGATTTTTAGACCTTACCATCTTGAAATCGAAAAAAGACTAAATGAAAGGGAAGAAAGATGTGGACAGACTTTTTTTGTGTCTGTTCATAGTTTCACTCCAACCATGAATGGAATTCGACGTCCTTGGAAAATTGGCGTTCTTTCGGGTGGTAATGAAAAGTTCTCTCTCATAGTTCTTGAGTTATTAAGGTCTCGTTATGACTTTTGTGTCGGTTTTAACGAACCCTACCGAGTCGATTCCAAAGATTTCACTATTCCAGAACATGCGACAAAAAGAAGTTTGCCATCGGTTTTGATTGAAATTAGGCAAGATTTAATCGCTACTGAGAAAAGCCAGAAGTTTTGGATAGAAACAATAGCAACCGTTTTGAGGAATGCTCGCGAAGACTATCTAGCGGAGAGTCGAAATTAATGAAAAAGACTCTCTAATTTGTTTCTTCCATTTTTGGAGGTAGGAACGCACGGACCGGAGGTGGGGAGGTTAAGTATTTTTCAACTTCTACAAGACAACTGTGTGCTGTTGTCCCTTGGGCCAGCTCAGATGTTCCTTTATCACGGGTGAGAACGTTTGGGTTTCCATGTGACTCTAGAGCTTTCCCATTCGCGTCATGTGAGGGGTCAAACCATGCCCCAGTGGGTAGTTGAATAACTCCTTGTCGGATATCCTTGGAAAGTTTAGCAGCGCTTAGACAAGCGCCTCGATGGTTGAAAATTCTAATCAGGTCACCGTTTTTAATGCCCCTATCAGCAGCGTCCTTTTGGTTCATCGTAGTCACTTCTCTTTCGGAAATTTTGTTCCTTTTGCTTACAGCACTGAAGTCTAGCTGGCTATGCAGTCTATTTGCGGGTTGATTAGATATTAGATGTAGGGGGAACTCTTTTGATAAGGGGGATCCCAAACTTTCCGTCTTATCAAACCAAGTGGGTATGCCTTTGCACTCTGAATAACCGAAATCGCTTATTGTCTTAGAAAATATTTCAATTTTCCCCGAGGGTGTCTTTAAGGGATTTTTCCCAGGATCTTCTCGAAATAGCTCAGGGATTAACTTCACTTCTTTTATCTGTTCTTTGATTGAAAAATGCTCGCCAGCCCAAAACGTTTCAAAGTCAGGTAGCTCAATGTCATGCTTTAATGCTCTGGAAACAGAAAAATCATAGATAGAACGAATCCAATCCATTTCGTTTCTTTTCTCTGTAAAGGAGTCCTGAAATCCTAACTTTTCCGCGAGTTTACTGAAAACTTCGTAATCACTTTTAGAGTCTCCTAAAGGTTGTAGTGCTTGCCTCATTGGTGTGACATAGTGATCGAAGGTACTAAAGTGCAAATCGTTTCTTTCGAGGGAAGTATTAATCGGAAAAACTATATCTGCATGCTTGGCAGTAGCAGTCCACACCTGTTCATTAATGATTATGCATCGTGGCTTTTTCCAGGCTTTTTGTAACCGATTGAGGTCTTGATGATGATGAAAAATATTGCCCCCTGCCCAGTAGATTAACTCAATGTGGGGGTAGGATATTTGCCTTCCATTATACTGGATATTTTTACCTGGGTGTTTTAGCGCATCACAGATCCGTGCTACGGGAATTACCGAGTCGATCGGATTTTCACCCTGAGGTAGACGACCCCAAGAGAAGGGTAATATTTTTCTCCCAGAAAAACCGATACTACTGATAGAACCTATTCCATGACCTATGCCACCTCCAGGTAGCCCGAATTGACCTAGCATAGCAACTAAAGCGGTTGACGCCCAAAAGGGTTGTTCTCCATGTTCTGCCCTTTGGAGTGACCATCCCATTGTGAGAAAGCACCTGGAACCTGCCATTCTTCTGGCAAGAGCCACTATTGTGGTTTTAGGTATGCCAGTTATTTCTTCAGCCCAGTTAGCGGTTTTTGGTGTGCCGTCTGAAGCGCCCATAAGCGATTCCTCAAAATCCGCGAATCCAACCGTATATTTATTTAGAAAATCTCCATCATACATTTTTTCCTCAATCAAGATTTTGCATATTGCTAGAATTAGGGCGGTGTCAGTTCCAGGCTTTATCGGAATCCAATCTGCTTCAAGATATTCTGGCATGTCACTTTTAAGAGGACTGATATTTATGAATTGAACATTCCTTTTTTTGCACTGTATAAGTTGTTCCCTATTGTTATGGTTTCCCGTTCCACCCATAACGACCTGAAGATTTTTTTCTGGAATTCCGCCGAAAGAAACTACTAACTCCCCAAATTCCGCCACATCGCTCCAAGGCGTTGTGTGTTGGAACAAAGTATACAAGTCGTAACCTAAAATGTGAGGAAGGATCACCTCTCCTGCCCCGACAGAGTAGGAGTGCTCCGAGCGGGTGTATCCTCCTAAGCAATTAAGAAAACGGTGTATTTGACTCTGGGCATGATGAAATCGACCAGAGCTGGCCCACCCGTAAGAACCACCAAAGATAGCAGAGTTGCCGTGTCCATTCTTAGTTGCCGTTACTGCCTCCGCTGCAATATCTGTAGCCTCGTCCCAAGAGACCGGGACGAATGCCTCTTTGCCCCTTAGCTCGCCGGTGTGCTCGTTTTGTTTATCTAGGAAACTTTTTCGAATCATGGGTTTAGTGATTCTGCAATCACGGTTTCTATTATCTAGCAGAGCCTGACCAATTGCTGATGGGTCAGACGCATCGGTATAATCATTTACCTTGATAAGTTCATTTTCATCGGTTTCCACTAGATATTGGCCCCAATGAGTGGCAGTTGGATACAGGTTATTTTTAGTAGCCATGAGCTTACAATCCTTAAAGTTCGATTTTTCCCTTAATCTCTCGAGCCACCTTAAAAAAAGTATAGACAAAAGGTTTTTCGAGAGACTTATATCGAAAGCTTATCAAGTAATTTGGTAGGTGTATAAGGGTATCTTTATCTTACCTTTAGAGAGTTTTGTATTCCTCAATTAAGTATCTTATCTACTAATAAATCCCCGAGAACGTATATCGCTAGTAGAGTAACACCGCCTACTACTGATGCGGCAAAAAGACCCAGTAAAAAAGGACGGAAACCAATTTTCTTAATATTAGAAAAGGCTGCCGTAGTCCCTATTGCGGACATTGCTATTAAGAGGAATAATTCTGCAGTTTGTTTTATAAGCCCTATCATACTTTCCCAGTCTTCTGGAGCAAATACTCCAAAAGGACGCGCTCCGAGATCTCCGATGGTGCGGATTGCTGACATAATGATGAATCCGATAATAAACCAAGGTATTAAAGATGTGAGGTTCGGTCGTTTCTCGCTATCTTCTTGAGGTCTGTATAAAAGAGCTACCACCGGGATAACAAAAATCATAAAAAGATTGCGAACAAGCTTGGTAATAGTGGCAGTATCGAACGCCTCAGGAGCATTGTATTGGCTTTGATACATAAGGCCTGCCCCTGCTACCTGTGCTGTTTCATGAATCGCGGTTCCGAGAAAAATCCCGGCAAAAATGGGTTTCTCAGAGAAAAGAAAGTGAGCTATGAACGGATATATGAACATCGCAATAACCCCAAATAACGTAATGCATGCTATGGAGTAGCTGACCTCGGCCTCATTTGCTTTTAGTATTGGTGCAGTAGCTACGATTGCAGTAACTCCGCAGATGCTGGTTCCAACGGCAACTAAACCGCAAAGAGGGTTTGACAGGCCCAGAGAACGTCCAAACAGTTTAACGGTCAAAAGGCCTGCGGCAATCGCAGATAAAACAAAGGGAATCGCTAATATTGTATTTAGACCCGCGCTAGTTAAACTTAGTCTGATTCCAAGAAACATTATTCCAATCCGAAGTAGAGTAGAGGCGCAAAACTTAAGTCCCGCAGAGCATGTGTGGGAAATAGTAGATGTGTTTCCAATAATAGCGCCGATAATAATTGCCATCATAATTGCGCTGATTGGACTTTTTGAGAACCCAAGTAGTTTTACACCTATGAATTGGGATGAAAGATGTGCAGCTAATGCTATTAGAGTGGAGAGCAATACTCCAGAAATCCATGCTGGCTTGATTCGCATGTCTTGAATTATTTTCATTTGCCAAGTTTGTACTGTTGTGGTGTCAAAAGAACAACGATATTTTAGGTTTATCGCCTCGCGTTAGTACGTTTTTCTAGCTCACAGGCGAAGCGAATCAAGAAAGAGATAGTTTGGCGGGCCTCAGGTTTTGCCAAGAGCTTCAATGAGGATAAAAATCCAAGAGGGCTTCCTCCTTTGCTCATTGATGCGAAGCGTATAGAGTCCCTCACGTCTTCGATGAGAGACAATGTTTTTTCATCCGTCAAGACGTCGGTGGTCCGACCTGCTGCTTGTAGGGTTCGCTCTACTAGTTTGTCTGAAGCTGCCGACCTCATTGCATGAAGAAGTGAGATTAATTCGAAGAGAGTTTCCATTCCACCGGTCTTGTGGAGTTCATTGATTTTGTTAATCAGATCAGTTAGCCCTTCAGAGTCTCCTTTCTCACCGAGTATGTCCTTAGAATTTTTCACAATTTCTTCTTCATCGGTTTTGCTTGTCATTATCGTTCGCCACTCATTCTTATTAGCATTTTTAGAGCAGTCCCTTAATAGAGAGCCAATATAGTCGATTGTATCCTATTTTCGCCCAGTGAATCATTTGGTTGGGAGCTCCGACTCTTGGAGGATTTTCGTAATTGAACGAAATATAAGTGGCCTTTTCATCGGTAGTTTCTATGAAACAAAAAACCTTTCCATCATAGTTTTTTGCCCATCTGCCCTCAGTTATTAAGGCACTAAGATTTTCAATGATGACATCAGCTTCAAAGTGCGCTGTCGAACCTGCTTTCGAAATCGGTATATTAGTGGTATCTCCCAACACAAAAACATTATTTGAGCCTTCTAGAAGTAATGTTTGAGGGTCAGTTGGTACCCAACCTCCAACTCCTAGGTTCGAGTCTTCGATAAGTTGCGCACCACTATGAGGGGGGATGGCTATCAGCAGTTCATACGGTAGGGATGCCCCTTCTTCTGTTTCTATGCTTCTTTTACTTGGGACTATCTCCTTGGTGTTAAAGAAAGTTTCAGAACGTATTCCCAAACTTTCGAATTCTGGCTCTAGCCAATTTGAAACTGGTTCGATCCCATGTAAACGTCCTATCGGGTAGGTATAGGTTATTTCAGAATTCTCTAGTAGCCCTCTCTCTTTTAGGTAGCTATGCATCATAAAAGTAACTTCGACAGGCGCTACAGGGCATTTGTGGGGTGCGTTTACATTGATGACCACGCGTCCTCCCTTAAAGTCTTCAAGAGCCTCTCTTAGTCGGCGAGCTCCGTCTAGGTCATAAAACCAATGAGCACTCTGTTTCATCCCGGGAATCAAATCGGGTCTAATTCTTGAGCCTGTTGCAATTACCAGATAGTCATACTCGTGTATATTGTCGGATTCAGTCGTGATCGTATTGTCTTGAATATCAATTTTTGTGACGGGATCCACTTTGAAGTGAATCCTGTCGTCTAGTACTTCTTTTTGATTTTTATAAAGGTCTGACTCTCTAAATTTTCCAAAAGGTAGATAGAAAAGGCCTGGTTGGTAAAAATGCTTATCGGTAGCGCTTAGCATGGATACACTAATTTCTCTTCTCGCTATCTCGGATCCTAAAATATTGCACAGCCCGTTGGCAACAATGGTGCCGCCTATTCCGCTCCCAACAATTATAATTCTTTTGCTCATTAATGTGATCTATATTTGTTCTTTTATGTTTTTACTTTCTCAACCACAATACTATAGTATTCCTGTAATTCTTCGATACTCCCTAAAGCGTGACCTGCTTTTTGTACCCATATGGGGATATCTTTTAGGGAGCCTTTATCGTTCGAAAGGATTTCGATTTCATCGCCTTTTTCCACGAGCCTGAGGCCGGCGATCAATTCCATCAAAGGGCCAGGGCAGTGAGCTCCTCGGGCATCTATTTTGGTTCTTTTCGTCAAGATATTAGCCTCTCCATCAGAACACGGTTAACTGGCTGTCTTCAGAATCTGCCAAAAATTTGGTGAGTCCGATAACTTCATCGAAAAGATTTGGAATAAGCGCGGCTTCATCGATTCCGGTAATGTCTAATGCCATAGAGCATACGTACAGTGACAGTTTTCCAAATTCTCTACCCTGTTTAAGTAAGTCCAAGGCATCCGGCGCATTCTTCTCTAACATGAGTTTAGAGAAAGTGCCTCCACTGAATCTATGGCCATTCGGTGATTCGATGCAAAACGAAAAAATTGCCCCCATACTTACAAAAACTGATACCTCTCTTTCGGACACAGCGGCTATGGTAGCCGTCATGGCAGCCATTTGGATTTTTTCATGCTCTTCAGAGCATAAAATGATGGAGAGTGGTTTGGTCATTTTCTACTTAATCTAATTTCTTACTAAACTGTACGGCGAAAGTCCCTTACGGTCTAGAAGAAATATCAAAGTTGAGTTCATTAACTGCCTAGGGGTCGGTGTTTATTTTGAACGTCTTATTACAATACGGTAAATACCATCATTTTGTTCATTTTCTATAAGCTCGTGACCGGTGTTTGCGCAAAATGCGATGAAATCTTTCCCTGCTCCAGGATCAGTCGCGAGAACTTCCAAGAGCGCATCTACTGGAACTTCTCTCAGAGCCTTCTTGGCTTTCAAAATGGGTAGAGGGCAATTTAAATTTTTTACGTCAAGGGTTGAGTGTATCAAAATAGCTCTCCGACACTGTGGATTCTCTAAATTTCAGTAAGTCAAAATATAACCATACCAGTCTCTTTCCTTTGTGGCTATTGTTGCTCTCTTGGATGAACTTTGAGGCTTTTGAAAGGTAATATTCAAAAATGATCGAAATAAAAATGTGACTTTCAGCCCTCGGTTTATTGAAATTTTCTAGTATTGGTTGCTTAATTTGATCAGACAATGCTACTTGCTTTGGCATGGTTCTCCATTAATCTTTATAGCACTACAATAGGAATAAAAAAGGCGGCCCGAGTTGGGGCCGCCTAAAATCCAAAGGACCATGCCATTAGCTCAAGTATCGTTTGACAGTGCGAAATTAAGCCTCATTGTTTCCAAAGCCCGATGGTGTCAGGAGAAGAAGATTTCAAAGCAGTTCTGTGGTACATGCTTTTCAATCCGCTTTCTTACTGTCAAAAGCAATATCTATGCCACTTTAAGTTATTAAGCCTCTATGGGAAATTTAATATTTAGTCGGCCAAATCCGGCAAGATTTTGCCGAATTATTAAGTTGGCTTAGGAACAAAATGGCCACATTTGATACCACTTTCGGCATTTAAAACGGTTTTCGCAGTCTTTCAGTTGATTGTCGTAACTATCAGCAATGCTAGCGACCTTTGTCGCTACCCTTAATAATTTCGGCTTTTTGTTGAACGTTTTCCTACGATAACCACCCCGACCCTCGTGATAGACTAGGTACAGTTGTCTAGCGTTTGTTTTTTCGATACCAAGTCTAGTGTGACTCTTGTGATTGTACCAACCAATGAAATCTAAGGCGTCTTCCATGTCGCTCCGGCTTTTAAAAAGACCGCCTCTTTCATATTTATACTCGCCCCACACTGCATCTTGGGCTTGTGCATATCCTTTTGCCGATGATTGCCTTCCTAACGGAATGAACCATAGCCACTTATAGGGAGGTTTTGCTTTACTTCTGAAACTAGATTCCTGTTGCACAAACGCCATTAATATCGGTACTGGGGTGCCCCACTTCTTTTCCGATGCTTTTGCGTAGTCGTACCACTCCGGGTACTGTTCAAAAATTTCACAGAGGTTTTGCTGTTTGGTAGGGGGAGTGTTAGCACATCCAACCAAAGAGAAGAAGAGAATAAAAGTTGTAAGTTGGAAGAAAAATTTCCTCATGTCGAATCCTGAGCGGTCACGATAGTTCTGAAGGTTAGACTTATCCTTTCATCGTTTTGATGTTTACGAGGTGGTATGCAATGTAACCACTTGTACTGAAAGGGATGTTTCATAATTAATAAGCTTCCATGTTCTAGTTCTAATTCTACAGACTTTTTATCTCCAGGTCTTTTGGTCAATAAATGACGCTCTCCGCCTAGGCTGATGGTTGCTATGTTGATAATTTCACCTAAGCACTTTTCGTTGTCTGAATGCCACCCTATCTTGTCAGAACCGTTTCTATATCGGTTGAGGAGGACACTATTGAACTGCTGGCCGGAGAATTTAGTTACTTGATTTGAAATTTTATTTATAACTGGAGGATAGGGTTTCGCAGCCATGGTTATCCCGGAATAGGTATAAGGTTCCCCACTCATGCTGTACCAAAGAGTGAGTCTCGGGATTTTGTTCCGTCTTCCAAATAGAAAAATCTGCCTTTGTTGCCAATTATCTAATCTCGCGCATTGGTCATAGTACGAATCTGTTAATTGACCTAAAAAATTAGGTATGTAATATAGAAGCTGGCCACATTTGGTGACTATGTTTTTATCACTGTGAAATTTCGACCCTAATACTTTCATTATGCATCCAATTCGTATGAGCTTTTGTCAAACAGTGTTCGCAGATTAAACGAGGAAAAAATGAATGACAAATATTCCTGTTTTGAAGAACTAGCGAGATCAGAAATAGAGGGTGAGCACTACCAAATAAGCTCCCTTGATCTATGTGTTTCCTCATGTGTTATCGTGGCCCCTCATGGCGGCACCATAGAACCTGGCTCAGCAGAGATTGCGCGTGCAGTGGCAGCTGATAAATTTTCATGGTACCTGTTTGAAAGTAAGAGAATTTACGATGACAATTACGTGTCACTTCATATAACCAGTCATCGGTTCAATGAGCCTGTTTGTATGAAACTGATAGAACGCAACGATTGGGTGGTCACCATACATGGGTGTAGTGATTCTGTGGAAATAATTTATCTTGGTGGTTTAGAGAAAAATCTTATTGCAGAAGTTAGCAGCGCCCTAAGTAGCCTGGGAATACCGAACTCCCGAAATTGCGATAGATTTCCAGGGATTAAACCCAATAACTTATGTAATCGGGGTGTTCAGCGCAAGGGACTGCAGGTGGAGATTTCAGTTCCTCTTAGAGAACCTAAAAAATGTGATCTGATCGCTGACGGTATACGCACTGGAATTATTAATTTTATAAATACTACGTGATATTGATGGGCTATGTTAGTTAGTGTAGATACTCAATGTTCGGCCTGGAGAAGCACACTGGAAAAATTCGTGTTAATGTTATTTGTGTTGGTAGCTTCTTATGCCGCCGCCGATTCGGGGGAGGTTAAGGTTTCTCTCAAAACATTGGAGACATTGGCCGAGCGAGGGCATGCCGAATCTGCTTTTCTGTTGGGCTCTATTTATTACAATGGTGATGGTGTAGTTGTAAATTTCCCATTGGCCCTAAAATGGTTAAGAAAAGCAGCGGATGCAAATCATGCGGGCGCGCAATTTTTGTTAGGCCTCATGTATGCGGAAGGCCATGGGGTTCGAAGAAATCTCGATACCACAGTCAAATGGTTTGACAAGGCAACTAGGAAGTAAGTACGTCACAATTAGGAACTTTTACTCAGTGAAAAAATTTTTTAGCCAAATTTTTGTAGTTTTTGCAGTGATTAGTTCAAGTGCCCAAAGCAGTGAGTCACTAGAAACTGCAATTTTTGCGGGTGGATGCTTCTGGTGTATGGAAGAAGCCTTCGAGCAAATAGAGGGTGTCGTAAAAGTCGAGTCCGGATATACCGGCGGAATAATCGAAAACCCGAGCTACGATATGGTCAGTCAAGGAAAGACGAAGCATCTAGAAGCCATACGCGTCACATATAACCCAACGATGACACAGTATGAAAAGCTTTTAGGGGGTTTTTGGGAGAACGTTGATCCGTTCGATGGCGAAGGTCAGTTTTGTGACCAGGGTGAGCATTATCGGAGTGCAGTTTTCTACGGCGATGGAAAAGAGCGAACGGCTGCAGTTAAAACGAAAGAAGCCTTAGAGAAAAAATTGGCTTCTAGAATCCAAATTCACACCATGATTTTGCCTAGAAAAAAGTTTTATCCTGCTGAGGAGTATCATCAAGATTATTACAAGAAGAATCCGTATCGCTACAATTATTATAAATTCCGCTGCGGTAGAAATCAGAGACTTAAAGAGATAGAAATATCCAGTTTCACAAGGGACTAATATTTTCCTTTGTCATTTTAGCGGAGAATTGCTCCTTAATGGGCAAATGGAGAAGCGCAGCCAAGATACTCAAAAGAACTGCCACTACCCAGACCTCCCGATAGCTGCCAGTAGTTTCATGAACCACTCCCCCCATTAAAACGCCGCAGAAGGCACCCAATTGATGAGAGAGAAACACAAAGCCGTAAAGGCTGCCTAAAAACCTAGTGCCGAACATGACACTCACGAGTCCTGAAGTGAGGGGTACAGTAGATAACCAAAGAAGCCCCATCACACAGGAAAAAATTCCAATAGTGAGACTTGATATAGGCAAAAGTAAAAACAAGCTTATGAGAATTGCTCTCAGAGAATATAAATAAAACAATAAATTCCTCTTACTATATTTACCGCCTAGCAGTCCAGAAAGATAGGCTCCGAAGATATTGAAAAGCCCAATGAGACTTATTGCCCAGGCAGCGTGTTTGGAGTCAATTCCTGAATCTGTCAGATAAGCTGGAAAATGATTAGTAATGAAAGCGACGTGAAAGCCGCAAACAAAAAATCCTGTTACCAATAGAAGATAGCTTCTCTCGCCGAATGCGATTTTGATCACCTTTTCCATTTCGCTTTTCTGAGGCGGAGCCGCGATAGCTCGTTTAGATGAGCCAAATCCTGCTGCAAAAAAAACGACAAGTAGTATGAGGCCGGCCAGGAAAAGAGAGCCTATCTGCCAACCATACTCAAGCATTATTGATTGACAGGCTGGTACAACAGAGAATTGCCCCAAGCTTCCCGCCGCTGTTATTAAGCCGAGTGATACAGAGCGTTTCTCCTCAGGTACTCTCTGAGCAACCGCAGCAATAACAATGGTGATCGAAGCACCTGAAAGTCCCAAACCAGCTAGCAAGCCCACAGAAAGATACAAAGCTACAGAGGTGTCTGCTACAGACATCATGGCAACACCTAGTGAGTAGAGGATGGTGCCTAAGGTGATTACTTTAGTGGGACCAAATCTATCTGCTAGGGCCCCGAAAAATGGTTGTGTAAAACCCCACATCAAATTCTGTATTGCTATAGCCAAGGCGAAAATTTCTCTACTCCACTGATTGGAAGAAGAAACTGGCTCCATGAATAGACCTAGTGCACTTCTGGGACCAAAGGTCAATAGCATTACCCCACACCCGGCAATTAGAGTGAGAAAAATAGTTTTTCTGCTCGAAATCATCGTGAAATATTTTCTGGACAGTTGTTTAGTTTTGGGCTACAGATTCCTAAATAAGCAATATATCCCAACCAAAACTTTCTTTGCTCCAAATTGACGGGCACCTCTTCCTCGTTTCTGAAAGGCTTGGTCCTCCAAATTTTTTGTAATAGGTAAAAGCTTTCCTTGCCAGCGATCCCGCGCACTATTCCGACTTCCCCCTTATCGCGATCTTTTTTACGCTCGCAAAAGGTTTGCATTGTCACACTAGGGTATGTGTTACTGATGCCCGTAACCTGTATCGGTTTAATGCTGAGGTTAGAGCACTCTTTTTTTAGGTGGTTAGCCACCTTGGTCAACATTAAGTCAGGATCACTATTTCCAGCCTCTAGAAGGATCTGGACCGATATCATTTCTGACCAATCCTCTTCTGTCTGTCCGTTAGGAATGTATTCTGAAGTGGAGAGGTCTTCAGTTCTGTCGGTATAAATTTCAACCCAGTTGTCTGGCAATACAAATAAGAGCTGTTCGTCTTCCGCGGCATCAACAGGCATTACGTAGAGTCCTAAAGTTAAAAAGAGTAGCAAAAATACAGAATCCCATAGATTCTGAGAAAAAAAATAGATGAAATTTTGACGAGAATTCGCCCTCATTTGGATTTTCAAACCGTTAATTATTTTTCTTCTCCCTGTTCGGTCAAACTATTTTATAAGACCTTGATTGGGTTAATCTTAAGTTTTCTCTGTTTAGTTTGAAAACGTAAGAAAGCCATCCTCTAGTTTCCCATTTCTTATTAATTTTTTATCGAGGCTATAGTTTTGGTTAAATCGCCATGGGTCTTTGGTACTCTGTTTAGCCATTAGGTGGGCACTTCTGGTGATATAGCCAGGGTTAAAATCCCCTATGAACGCGCTGTCTTCTGACGAAATATCGTCAGGATTAAAATTTGCAACGACTCTCCCAGTATTAAGTGTTTTCATGTGGTTAAGCACACGACAAACGAATTCAGCGGTTATCTCTGATCGCAGAGTCCAAGACGCGTTGATATAGCCGAGTGAGTAGACTAGATTCGGGATTCCAGAAAACATTAGTCCTTTGTAGGAATAACATTCCGGAATGGAGATGGGTTTTCCATCCAGTCCGAGCGAAATTCCTCCTAACAATTTCAGATTAAGCCCAGTGGCAGTTACGATAATGTCACTCTCCAAGACTTTGCCAGATTTTAGCGTTATTCCACTCTTACAGAATTGCTCTATTTCATCGGTTACTACTTCGGCCTTTCCATTCCGTAAAGCCTTGTATAGGTCTCCATCAGGTATAAGACACAAGCGCTGGTCCCATGGGTTATATTCTGGTGTGAAGTGTTTGTCTACGTCGCAGTATCCTTCTAAGTTTTTTCTAACTAGGCTTAAAAGCTTGCTTTTTACCTTTTCAGGATTGACCCTTGTTTGGTTGTAGATATATCTCTGTAATGTGATATACCGCCACCGATTAAAAGCATAGGCGAGCTTTATGGGGAGGAGAAAATTCACCAGCTTGACGAGCGGATCGCGAGAGGGTAGTGAAACCACATAGGTCGGTGAGCGCTGAAGCATGGTAACTTTTTTTGCTCTTTTCGCGAGGTTAGGTGTTAGAGTCATAGCAGTAGCGCCACTGCCGATCACGGTTATTCTTTTATCTTTGTACTCTAATTCCGAAGGCCAAAACTGGGGATGTATGATTTTACCTTGATACATTTCCTCATTCTTGAAGCGAGGTCTGTATCCGGATTCATAATCATAATATCCGCTGCAGATAAAAAGGAAACTCGTAGTTAGCGAAGCCGTTCCTTCGGGTGTTTGAGTGGAAATCTCCCACAAATTATTTTTAGAGTCCCAAGAAGCAGATTCTACTTTATGTCTGTACTTGATAATGTCGTCAATTTTCTTCTCTGATGCCGCCTCTTTTATATAGCTGAGTATAGATGGACCATCGGCTATCGTTTTCGGTTCTGGCCACGGCTTGGAGTTATAACCCATAGTATACATGTCACTGTCTGACCGTATTCCTGGGTATCTGAACAAATCCCAAGTACCACCGATACAGTCTCTCCCCTCTAGGATGCAGAGCTTGATAGCAGGACATTTCTCTAGAATTTGGCGAGCTGCACCAATGCCAGACAATCCTGCACCAACTATAACGACATCAAACATGTTTAAATTTTACTCCTATATGCCCTAAGGTTTTATATAAATTTGTAGGCAGCCTTTATGTTACGCTTTTTCACGAATATACTGTAGTCCGCTTTTGAGAGAATAGCTATTGTATTTAGTTTCGGTAGGATTCTGGTCATTTGTTTGTTCTTCATAATAAAAGATAAAAAGGGGATCGCATATGCGTTTGGCGAAAAAAGTTGCAGTCATTACGGGAGGCGGAAGTGGTATTGGAAGGGCTACCGTTCTAAGATTTTTACGTGAAGGCGCCAAAGTTGTTTTAGCTGATTATAACCAAGAGACTGGTGAATCTGTTGTAAATCAAGCTGTGGAAGAGGGCTATGACGAACAGATAAAATTTGTGAAAACTGACGTAGCACATGAACCAGATGTCGTAGCTATGATCGACTGTGCAGTAGATTCTTTTGGTTCTTTAGATATCCTTTTCAATAATGCTGGAGTCGGTGGTGCAATTGGGCCGGTCTGGGAACTAGAAGCAGATGATTGGGACTATACTTTTGATGTGCTAGTCAAAGGGGTTTTTTTGGGTATAAAACATGGTGCTAGGGTCTTACGTTCACAAGGACGCGGTGGGGCCATAATTAACACAGCGTCTATTGCCGGTATTAGTGGCGGTTGCGGACCTTTATCTTACTCTGCCGCAAAGGCTTCAGTAATAAATCTCACCCGCTCCGCCTCGGTTCAGTTAGCTCCTGACAGAATAAGAGTGAATGCAATATGTCCCGGATTCATCTTAACTGGATTGACCGCTTCTAAGAATAGACCGATCGAGGAGTCTGCTGCCGCTTTGGACACCAAACAACCTTTCCCGGATCATGGCAAAGGAGAGGACATTGCTGGTACGGCTCTTTTCTTGGCAAGTGATGATTCTAGATTCGTGAATGGTGAGGCTATTGTAGTAGACGGAGCCTTAACTGCTTTGGGTCCTGACCTATGGCAGCGCTGGGATATTCCTTACGAGAGAGATATGACTGGTAATATTCTTAATCGCGGCACCACCGGAGAGAGAAATATCAAACGCTAATTGGTCCCTTTGATACAATTTTATATTGGGTTATTGATTGGGCATAATCAATTAAGAAAGGTCTGTCTTATAAAATGAATTCATTTGTCTTCGGTCTAGTGTCGGTTGCGGCCGCAACGATTGTTTGGGGCCTTCAGTTTCCTGTCGCTGCGGATGTTTTTGTCACAGTAGACCCATTTTTTATTACTAGTATTAGATATTTGCTTGCCTCTTCTCTTTTATTCTTGTGTCTGGCTCTTTTTAAAAGTAAACACTTTCTTTTCCGAAATTTCTTTGCATCTCGAGTTTGGAGCATCGGAATTATAGGAATGGGTCTGTCTCCTATCTTGGTTTTTTGGGGTATATCTATGTCTACCGCTGAGCAAGCAGCGATTATAGTAGCTACTCAGCCTTCTATTGCTATTTTGATTCATTGGTGTGTCCTGAAAAAAAGACCGGCTACCTTTGTGCTTATCTGTACTGTAATGGCTTTCGTAGGTGTTTTGTTAGTGATCACCAAGGGAACAGTTACTTTTATGGATCAAGAACATAGCGTGTTCGGTAATTTTGTCACCTTTGCTGGTGCCTCGATGTGGGTTATTTACTCGATCGAAACTTCTAAATGGAGCGACTTACGGAGTTGGGATTTGACACTCCTTACTATGTTGCCTGGAACTTTTTTAATCGTATCATTGACGGCCTTACTTGGAATGACAGGATTAGCCGAGGTGCCCCATATTGCAGATTTGACTAATGTGGGTTGGGAGATTTTTTATCTCAGTGTTGTAGGAGTTTTATTTGGAATGGTGGCTTGGAATCATGGTAATCAAAGGATCGGCGCCCTTAATTCAACTTTATTCATAAACTTGATTCCGGTCGCAGCTTTTGGAATGAGGTCCTTTCAAGGGCACACCTATCTTTTTATAGAAATATTTGGTGCTTTTTTGGTGATCTTAGCTCTGGTTCTAAGCAACTTTTACAACCGGGGAGTTGTTGAGGGGGCGTTAAATTTTTTCAAGCAAAAAACTTCGGGAGGGTAGAGATAAACTTCATTGCCCTGTTGCGGTCTTGGGAAGGGGAAATTTGGATACCACAGTCTGTTACTCCTGCCGCTTTATACTGGCTCAGCTGTTCTATTATGGCATCTTCTGATCCAACTAAAACATAATCCTCAGGCTTTTTGGTGCCCTCCTTGTCTAGCATTTTACGGTACGATGGCATCTGAGAATAAAGAGCATAGGTTTTCGCTGCACTCCTTCTGCCCGTCTTGATGTCATCTGTGACGAAAACTGGAAGCATGGCTGCGACTCTAAGATTCTTTTCAGGTGCGGCCCGCTGTAATGTTGGTATGATTTCTTTTTTAATAGTATTGGGCCCTGTCATCCATAAGATTGTTCCACTCGTTTTTTTTGCGCAAAGTTCCAACATCTTCGGACCAAGTGCTGCGAGCATTACACCACATCCTTCTGCTTCGGGAATATCAAGGGTGCCTTCATAGGAGAACGTTTTTCCTTCAATATTGGTAGTTTTTTGGTCTAACAGTGGGAGAAGTATATCTAAATACTCTTGCATGTGACTGTGGGGTTTTTCAAATTTCATCTTAAAATTATTTTCGATAACCGGCTTATGCATTACACCGATTCCTAAGGTGAAGTGTCCTTTCGTAAGAAGATTGGTGGTTAGGGCCTGTGATGCCAGCGTCATGGGATGCCTTAGATAGGTAGCAACCACTGCGCTTGCAAATTCTGCTGCCGGTGCAAGCTCGTGCAGTTTAGGAATAAGGGTTAATGCATCGTATCTCCAGATTTGCGGAATCCAGTAGGTGGATCCATTACAGTCATTCAGAAGTGAGACTTCGGTTTGCATCTGAGAAAGTGATGTAGAGAACAGATCAGGCATGATTCCAATTTTCATTTTTACAACCTTAGACAATAATGTGTTTAAAAGGTTACCATTTGTGTCGGTAATATTAAAAGAGTCTCGGATGCTAATCGTTAGACAAATTGCACTCGTAGCGAAAAATTTAAATGCTGCAGAGAAATTTTTCTCTCGCTGTTTAGGTCTCAAAGTGTGTTACAGAGACCCTGAATTAGCTGTGCTCGGCTTGAAGAACATTCTATTTCCGATGGGTAGTCAATTTTTGGAAGTTGTCAGTCCAATGAGAATAAATACCGGCGCCGGACGGTTTCTTGATAAAGCTGGAGACGGTGGGTATATGGTGATTCTTCAATGTAATGATCATCATATTTACAAACAGCGGGTGGAAAATTCGAGAATTAGAATAGCCCATCAGTTTAGCATTAGGGATTTTATTAATATGCAGCTACATCCGAAAGATACAGGTGGCTCATTTCTTGAAATAGATCAACAGTTGGGATTCAGGGGAGATGAGCCAAATGGCCCTTGGGCTCCATCGGGAGGCATCGAATTGAGGACCTCAAAGTCTGAGTTATCTGTAAAATTTATTAAAATTCTATCCCGCTATCCTCGAATTACCGCCGAAAAATGGTCTTATGTTTTAGGAAGAGAGCTGGTTGAGCGACGCAACTCCTTTGAAATACTGACAGATAACTCGGTAATTATATTTCCAAAAATCAATGACCAGAAGCAGGATAAGCTTGTCGCCATCGGCTTATCGGTAGATGATGGTTACGAAGTTATCAATTCTGCTAAGGAATTGGGGGCAAGCTGCTCTGCTAACAGTTTTTTTGCGTTTGGTATTGATTGGATTTTGTGTTGAGGGCGTCGCCATAATTCTGTGGACGATCGTGTTTTACGAAATGTCGAGTATTGAGAAATTACTGTTGTCACGTAATAATAACGATTATCATTAGCTCTTCTGCTCAAAATATTAGTTAAAGGATTGTCAATTATGCTTGTAACTAGAGTCATAGTTTTACTATTGTGTTTTATATTCAGTAATCCATCTATTGGTAGCGAGACTGTTAATGTTTACTCCTACAGAAAACCGCAATTAATCAAACCACTTTTTAATGCCTTTACAAACAATACGGGGATTAAAGTAAATAGTGTTTTCGCAAAGAAAGGGATGCTTGAAAAAATAGTGAGCGAGGGAAGAAATAGTCTGGCTGACCTTATCCTTACTGTGGACATAGGGCGCCTAACCGATCTAAAAAAGGCCGGAGTGACTCAGCCCATTAATTCGGTGCTTGTCCAGGAAAATATACCCAGTAATTTTCGTGATCCTGATGGGCATTGGTTTGGGTTAACCTCACGAGCTCGAATTATAGTTTCTTCTAAAACGAGGGTGAAAATTGGTGCCATTAAGAGTTATGAAGATTTAATCTCAAACGAATGGAAGGGAAGGATTTGTACTAGATCTGGAAAACACCCTTACATGACTGCCTTAATAGCCAGTGTTATAGCAGCCTCTGGAGAGAGCGAAGCGCAGACTTGGCTATCTAGTTTGAAAAAAAATCTGGCGAGAAAGCCTCAAGGCAATGATAGAGCCCAGGTGAGAGCGATTTATGAGGGACAGTGTGATGTTGCTATTATAAATCACTACTATATGGCAATGATGCTGGCAGATCCCGTGCAAAAGAAATGGGCTAGTGCCATAAATATTATTTTCCCTAACCAGAATGATAGAGGAACCCATATGAATGTAAGTGGTGCGGCAATCGCTAAGTTTGCGCCTAATAAAAAAAATGCTGAAAAATTGCTCGAATTTTTGGCGAGTTCGGAAGGACAACGAATTTACGGAACTAAAAATGGTGAATACCCTGTCTCAAGAGAAGTCCCTCGCTCCGATCTGTTAGTTTCATGGGGCGACTTTAAGCAAGATTCCTTATCACTAGTCGATGTTGCATCCTATCGAAAGAAGGCCATTATGATTGCGGATAGGGTAGGCTACAATGATTAGTCATATTTTCTATTGATTCTTTCGTTTTAAAATGAGTTTCGCATCACTGAAATTCAACCCTTGGTCAGCAGGTACCGTGGTCTTGTCTATCATTCTAATGTTTCCGGTTTTGTGTGTTACCTATTTTGCTTTTGAGTCTAGTGGGGAAATATGGAGGCACTTAGTTTCTACTAGCTTGCCGATTTACGTGCGTAATACGATCACTTTAATGTGTGGCGTAGGTGTGCTCGTGTTTGTTATAGGGGTGGGGGTTGCATGGTTGATTACAATGTGTAATTTTCCGGGAAAAAAATTCTTTGAATGGCTTTTGATTTTCCCGCTTGCATTTCCGGCTTACGTAATTGCATATGCTTATACAGATCTTTTGGAATATGCTGGGCCAGTGCAAGCTTTACTGCGAGACTTTTTTTATTGGACGAACTCTGAAGATTATTGGTTTCCAGAAATTAGATCGATGGGCGGAGCAATTCTCATGATGAGCTTTGTTCTCTATCCTTATGTCTATCTTATGGCAAGAACAGCTATTTTAGAGATGTCAGTTAATACTATCGATGTTCATCGTGTAATGGGCAGCACTCCGAGACAAACTTTTTTGCAGGTTATATTTCCAGCCGCTAGGCCCGCAGTTGTGGTGGGTATTTCTCTGGCTTTAATGGAAACGATGAACGACTTTGGTACAGTCGAATATTTTGCTGTCTCTACTATGACGGTTGGTTTGGTAGACGTTTGGTTAGGTATGGGGAGTCTTGCTGGGGGTGCTCAAATAGCGATGGTTATGCTTTTCTTTGTGATGGCGCTTATCCTAGTTGAACGAATAGGCCGACTAAATCAAAAGTTATACCAGCAGCCGTCAAGCAGGTTCCAGGAGTTGCCCTGCTATGAGCTGACACGTTGTAAAGCTTGGCTTGCCACTAGTTTTTGTTTTATTCCTATCTTATTCGGTTTTATTATTCCTCTACTTGTATTGGTCCGATTAGCTCAAATTTACTTTCACCGGTCATGGAGTTCCGAGTTCCTCGGGTTAATAGTAAATAGTTTCCTTCTCGCCTCATGTGCTGCGTTTCTTGTGGTAGCATTGTCGCTATTTCTCGCCTATGGTAAACGCTTGTCAGAGAATCCACTTCTTGTTTTTTCATCTAAGTTGTGCAAGTTAGGTTACGCCGTTCCAGGGGTGGTGTTAGCGATCGGTGTTATGGTGCCTCTGGCGACTGTTGATAATTTGATAGACCTTTGGGCTAGAACTCAATTTGGATTTTCTACTGGCCTCCTCTTGAGTGGTTCTGTTTTTGCAATTATTTTTGCTTATGTGGTGCGCTTTCTGATCTTAGGTTTGGGTCAAATCGATAATAGTCTCGCAAAAGTGTCTCCCTCAATGGACATGGCTGCCAGAACGTTAGGTAGTAGTCCTCTTAGAGTTTTGCTGAAATTCCATACGCCGGTTTTGAAAGGAGGGATTTTTGTAGGAGCAATGCTTGTTTTTGTTGACTGCATGAAAGAGTTGCCGGCGACGCTCATATTACGCCCCTTCAATTTTGAGACGTTGGCCACCCACGTATATCTTTTTGCATCAGATGAAATGTTGGGAGAGGCTGCTTTAGGTTCGATCACTATTGTAATGGTTGGTTTGATACCAGTAATTATTTTAAGTTCGATGATTAGGCGGTCCCGAAAACTACTTTAGATTGAGGTATAATCACCTATGTTTCTCAAAGTTCAGAATATTAGCTGCAAATATAATGCTGAACCTGTGGTGCGTGATTTAAGCTTTTCTATAGAGAAGGGAGAACAAGCTTGTTTGTTAGGACCCAGTGGTTGCGGTAAAACAACAGTTTTGAGAATGATTGCCGGCTTTCAAAAAATATCAGAGGGTATGATATCAATCGGCGGCTACGAAAAATCTTCAGAAAAATATCATGTGGCCCCGGAGGAGAGAAAATTAGGTATGGTTTTTCAAGATCATGCATTATTTCCTCATTTGAACGTTGAGCAAAACATAGCTGTGGGCCTTAATTCTCTCGCACCTAAAAATCGCACTATCCGTGTAAACGAATTCCTGGAACGCATGGGACTGTTATCTGAGAAAAAAAAGTTCCCTCATGAGCTGTCTGGAGGTCAAGCCCAAAGGGTTGCCTTAGCCAGGTCATTAGCACCCAGTCCCCAACTTTTACTTATGGATGAACCTTTTTCCAGTTTAGATTCAGATTTACGGGAGAGAATGAACGTGGAAGTGTCCGAATTACTTCGTGAACAAAAGATGACTGCTTTAATGGTTACCCATGATCAAAATGATGCGTTTGCTTTTGGGAAAGAACTCGGAATAATGCGGGGGGGAATGCTCGAGCAATGGGCTTCTCCTCATGAAATTTATCATCAGCCTAAAAACCGATTTGTTGCAGATTTTATCGGGAGCGGAGTTTTTTTAAGTGGATACGTTAAAGGCTCCGACAATATAATTACGGATTATACTGAATTAACATTTCTGAATTTAGAGAATTGGTGTGATGGAACAAAACTAGATGTATTAATAAGACCCGACGACATTGTTTTTGACCCCAATGGTGACAAAAAGTTGAAGGTTTTTTCTAAATCCTTTCAAGGCGCACAAACCTTGTATAAGCTAGGTGCAGAAAAAGGAGAGCCTCTATTAGCCCTATTTCCTAGCCATGAAAATTTCTTGGTTGGAGACATAGTTCCGGTTAGATTTAAAGTGGACCATGTAGTTGCTTACCGTGCCTAGTTACCACAGGGAATTATTTCTTCCTCTGTAATAATCTTATCTAATGTCTGGTCATGGTCTTCCGGCACTATGCCATTAAACAGTTGACAGCTGAAAGCTAGCCCTATTTTTTCTGTGTGCTTATTTTTTGAGAGCCATCGGTCGTAGTATCCCCTTCCGTAGCCTATACGGGCGCCAGATCGTGATGCGGCAACAGTAGGAATGATGGATACCTCAGGTAAGCAATTTGTATTGATACTACTAGCAGAAGTAGGTTCAAAATTCTTTGAGAGCTCCAGGGTGTCCTTGTTCAAAGGGGCAAAGCCCATTTCATTCTCCGATAGTATTACCGGGACAGATACCCATTTTCCCAAAGTTGTTAAAGCATCAATTATTGCCACGGTTGTCACCTCAGTACCGATAGAAACGTAACATGAGAAAGAGGAATGTTCTGCTACTGAATCTAAAGCTAAGAATCTTTCAGATATTGCTTTGTTCCAACGCTCTCTATCTGATTTTGTTATAGATGCTCGCAAGGAAAGCGCTTTTTTTCGGATGACTGTTTTTTTTGGCTCCACTTTATTTTTATTATTCGGTTAAACAATTTCTGTTAATACCCCAACACTAGCTCCAAGTAGGCCTCCAAAAAAAGCCCCCCACACGACCAACCACCCTAGATGTTTCCTTATGATATCTTCAATTATTTGTTTAACATTTTGAGGCGTTAAATCATTTAGGCGGCCGTCTACTATTTTAATAATCTCTTTTCTTAATTTCTCGGCGTTTTTTCCTCCAATTTTTTCGCTCTCATCATGTCCGATTTTCTTTATAATTTCTTGCAATTTTACTTTTATCGGATCCCTGAGGGATTCAAGCATTTTTGGACCGCCAAAAAGGTTAATTGAAGGACCTAAGGACGATCTCGTTATAGCGTCTATAAGACCTTCGTAGATTTTATCCATATCAAGAGTTTTTAAAAATTCATCAGTTGCTTTGGAAGAGGACATCCTTCCAAATTTAGCAATATCATCTAACTTGAAAAATTCTTCTAGGATAAGGCTGCGTATGCCTTTCTTGAAATCACTGAATCTTTCTGTGATTACACCGGATCCATACAGGAATGGCACTTTATTAAACAGCATATGAATTGCAATCCAGTTTGTTATTCCACCCGATAGGGAGAAGAGTCCTATGGTAATTAGTAGATCTCCCTGCCAAGGTGAGAAAAGCCCGCAAACTAAAACTGCAGCAGCCGCCACATTCGCCATAAGTGATTTGTTTAATGAAAGAGATTCTTCTGGCATTAGTCTAGTGTCACAAAGATTGATTTTCTTGGTTTGTTATTTATGGCTCTGCTTTTATGGCCTTGTCCTTCGGTGTCCTCGGCTAGGAAAATTTGTCCGTCGGAGAAAACCTTTGTAGTGCCATCACCTACCGTTATTTCAACAGAACCTTCTAGAACTATCACAAACTGTCGTTCGGGCGCATTATGCCAGCCGTAATCATAGTCGCCAGTAGTTTCTCTAAATATTACACCAGAGGCTTCTTTTCTTTCAGATAGGAATCCGATTTTACCCTCGTCAGTAAGCGGTATCTCGAAGTCTTCAAAGTGAGATTTTTGGTCTGTTCCGTTATAAATTCTTGTAGCTTTTATAGTTCGATCGAGACCCAAGTCAGATTTCCTTACGGCGAGATGGTTTTGTTTTGGTTTCTTTGTGAGAAAGCATCTGCTCCCTGTAGTAAAGTATAGGAATTATAGGTTTACCTCAATGCGAGTTCTCTTTTTTTCCAGAGCTCTACTGATAAATTTATGGAGGCCAAAAATTATAAATGAATAAAGTATCGTTGAGGCCGCTAGTTTTAGAAAAAACGGGAATCCGAGGCTATAGCATAAGATAAGTCCTTGCATTGTCTTTTCAAATGGCATTCCCGAGAGAATGTTTATTCCACCACCGAACCAAACCCCAAAATCAGCTAGAATCCAATGGGTTAAAGCAGACGCTACGGATGCTGAAAAGATGGTTGTGAACTTGATTATCTCGGATATTCTTTCTCCAAAAAAAACCGTTATGATAAATGCGAGGTAGGTCCATATCCAACCGGAGTAAAGAAAACCGCCATAGGTTTCTGAGACCATTAGAAGATCGCTAACTAGTAAAACAGCCATTGGGAATATGTAACGTATTTTCCTATTTGAGAGTTTTGCTCCAGCAAATAAAGCAATAGCTCCGATAGGAGTGAAATTACCAAGTAAGTTTGTTGAACCATCCACGAAAAAGGCTCTCCACAATGCTAGGCCAATAATCAAAGCGGCGATGTCGGTCCATCGAGTTTCTATCTTTCTGTTTTCTTCTCTCATAAGTAAATTATATTTTTGCTACAATGTAGTTTAAAAGATACTGCTAAATATAACTATTCCTAATGCTAATTAGCAATACAAATTTAACAGATGCGGGTAATTTCAGAGAACTTAACGCCTAATTACCGAAAAAACCATCTGAAGAGTAACTTGAGTGATGTAAATCAAGGGCAGGTTGTTAAACTGATTCAACTCCTGAACGATGGATCCTATAATGCCGTCATGAAATATTTTTTGTTTGGAAGAAGCCAAAATGGCCTAGCTATTGACGCAATATCTTTTGGTTCAACTGGTAAACATGTGTTGATACTTGGTGGGGTACATGGTGACGAAATAGAAGGCGTTGCATTAGTAAAGTTTTTGGTTGCAGAACTTAGTGAAAACTTAGATTTTCCTCTGAAAGTCACCCTTGTGCCATGTCTAAATATCGATGGATTTTTAGCGGGGACTCGACAAAATGCAAATAATGTCGATTTGAATCGAAATCTTCCAACTGACGATTGGAACCCCACTGCATTCAATGATAGGTATTCCCCTGGAGGTATGGCCAACAGCGAGCTTGAAAATAAGGCCTTGGTAGAATTTATCAAAACACAAAGGATAGATTTTATTTTATCACTCCACTCGTTTTCTCGTTCTTTACTGAATGTAAACGGTAATTGCGAACCAGTGTCTGGCTTAATAAGTGATCTTACTGGTTTGCCGGTTGAGAAATCCATCGGCTACCCAACGCCTGGATGTTTAGGGACTTACGCAGGGTTGGAAAGAAATATCCCAACGATCACTTATGAACTTCCTCGAGGCTCTGATATTCGCGAAATTATCAAACTGCATGGAAAGAGCATCAAGGAAGCTTTAAAAGTCTACGCATCCTGTTGATTTTTTATTTCGGTTTGGAAAGCAGTCCTAAGACAGATTATATAGTTGAAGTGCGAATCAATTGTAGGACGCAATTTTGGCGGCCATCGAGCGACCTTTTTTATCTGTGTGTTCTATCCTAACCGGTAGCCAATCTAGTTCTTCTGCGCAATACACAGTGGTCTCCTTTGATGAATGAGGATCCTTTCTGTTTACCACGAATGTTTTGAACTTACCCATGGGAGTGGAAACTTTCTTCTCTTTTATAAAAGTGACGTTATATGTGACTATCTTTTTTTGGCTTGCGATATCATATTTTAAATCTTCTTTTAACATGCTACTTAAGTCCATCATCATTTGAGCTTGATAGCTAAGTTTGTCAAAAGTGTCTTCTTTTAAAATTTCCTCATAACCTTCCGCAGCATCAACCCTTTTAACCAAGTTACTTATTCGGTCAAAAGTCAATTCATAATTTTTATCCGCCTTGTCAGTTTCTCTTAAATAAGTGTGAGGGATAATTTTATCTTCGATAATTTCTCCCTTGCTGGTTTCAAGTAACAGTGATCCACTGAGAAATTTAGCGAACCCCTTGGATTCCATACGAGATGTAAAAGTGTACTGTCCATCGTCTTTTATTCTCAAGTTCCGAGAAATTGCTCCCACTTTGAGAGGGCCTTTATAAATATTGTAGGTGACATTGAAGGGCTCTAAGGCTAATACGCTAGGGCTGGTTAAAAAATTGGACCCTAGGAGCAATAAAATCGATGCTATGAAATTTTTCTCGACCATAAGTTTAATTGATCCGAATGCTTAGATTCTTTTAGTAATTTACTTCTTGAGTGTATTCAGGCTTTTCATGTGCAGCCCAATACTCTGAATAAATTTTCTGATAAATTGGGCCAGGCTTGCCCTTGCCTACAGGCTTACCATCTAGAATGCTAACTGGCATTATCCCGCCAGCTGTGCTCGTGAGAAAAATTTCAGAGGCTTTTTCCAATAGGTCCCTTTTGAAATTTATTACTTTGACAGGCACCTGCTCAGATGCTGCTATTTCTATTACTGTTCTTCTAGTTATTCCTTCTAGCATCCCACTTTCAGGAGTCCAGAGTTGTCCATCTGAAAAAGCAAAAATATTAAATCCCGGCCCCTCCGTAATATAACCATCTGCATTTGGTAGTACTGTTGTTTCAGCTTCTGTCCCATAGGCTTCATAAAGTGCTTTAGTCATATCCCCCCAGTGGAAATTTTTCACTTTAGGGTCTACTGACCGCGGATCTATTCTGATAGACTGCTTAGCGATAGCAAGGTGGATCCCTGTAAGTTGGTCCTCGGGTTTTACAATCCATACGTAGGGTATGGCGTAGGCATAGAATCTATTGGAAAATTTACGAGGATCTCTTTCTCCATTTACTGGTATGCCTCTAGTTACAATCATTTCTACATAAGAATCACGTAGCCCAGATTTTTTTACGCATTCAATTAAGATATCTTTCATTTGAAGCTTATTTACGGGGGGTTTAAGTCTTAGCTTTTTCCAGTTTTCTTCAAAACGATCAAGGTGTTCTTCAAGCTTAAAAAACTTTCCCTTCCAGGTTGCCACTACATCATAGGTGCAATCAGATTTAGAGAATCCTACATCCATGATAGGTACCCCCGCATCTTCTATAGGTAGGTAGTGATTGTTTATCCAAGCACAGCCATTTTTAAAGTTTTTTTGCTTGTGTGCTTCAGCGGTAATTGTTTTTATAGTGACACTCATAAGATGATGGTCTCTGTTTTTTAAGTAAACCAGAATTTATTAAATTTCCCTGGTAAAGTATAAATGCAAGAAAGATTTAAAGATACTTGGAGAAATATTTTTCTTGGTTTAAATCTACAACGGTATCGTGTGAGGCGCAAGTCAGCTATCGAATTAAGGGGTGAGTTTACCTTTATAAGGGTAGGTAGCTAAAACGAAATCAAAGTAGAATTGGAATCTTTATTTACGATCTTGTGTCTCATCTAAATTCCAGCTATTGTCCGTTTTGGGAAGTAATCATTGAGACTTGTAAATTTCTTATTTTTTGTCTTCCTTTTCAATTTATAAGGGTTATATTTTTTGTAAGAATAACTAGGGTTAATTTGTGTCTTCGGAAAATACAAGAGACTTCATAGCTGCACTTGATCTAGGCTCCAACAGTTTCCATCTTATAGTAGCAAGAAGAAATAATGCCGGTTATCGAGTGATTGATAAACATAAGGAAACCGTTCGTTTAGCATCAGGGTTTGATGGGCAGGGTAATTTAAAGCAAGAAGCTATAGGTAAAGCAGTCAAAGCTTTGGAAAGGCTGGGAGAAAGAGTCCGTAAAATACCAAACAGTAATCTCCGGATAGTGGGAACGAACACTTTGCGCAAAGCAAAAAATGCTGATGTTTTGATCGAGGCGGCAGAGCACGTTTTGGGTCATTCTATAGATGTGATAGCGGGTGCCGAAGAGGCGAGATTGATTTTTTCTGGTGTTACCAGAGGTTTGAATTTGGAGGATAGAAAATATCTGGTTATCGACATCGGTGGTGGTAGTACAGAAATAATCGCCGGATATTGCGAAAAGCCTGAACTACTAAATAGTCTACACATGGGTTGTATTAGCGTTACTCTAAACCATTTCTCAAAAGGTATGTTATCACGCGAATCCTTTGAGGTTGCGCATATGTCGGTGGCTCAAGAGTTAGAGCCTATTCTGCGATCTTATAAAGAATATGGTTGGGATGAAGTTATAGGTTCCTCTGGAACAGTCCTGGCGATAAGAGATATGCTGGTGAAAAATAATTGGGATAGAGAAGGTATCACTATCAAAGGTCTCAATTGCCTAACTGAGTATTTGATTGAGAAGGGTTCTACTGAAGCATTGAATCTCAAAGGCCTGTCTAATAATCGTAAAGGAATTTTACCTGGTGGGCTTGCGATCTTAAATGGTTTTTTTAAAGGAATGGCAATTGAAAGATTATCGGTAAGTGATAATGCTTTAAGGGAGGGAGTGTTAAATGATCTGGTTGGCCGTATAAAAAATCAAGATTACCGCGATATCACAGTGAAGAAACTAGTGGAGTTGTATGAGCTAGATGTTTCTCAATGTGAAAGGGTGAATGACTCAGCGTTTTATATATTTAACTGCATAAAAGACTCTTGGGGGTTGAGTAAGATAGAACATTTATGTTTTTTAAATTGGGCTGCCTGCCTTTCGGAAATTGGACTCGCGATTTCATTCAGTCAATTTCATAAGCATGGTGCCTATTTAGTGCAGAATCTAGATATGCCGGGTTTTTCCGAGAAGGAAAAGAAGATTTTATCTTTGCTAGTTAGAGCGCAACGACGAAAGTTTCCTATTAGGGAGTTTCTTCACCTGAATCTGTCTGAAAGAGAAAAGCTTGTTAAAATCAGTGTGATACTTAGGTTGGCTCTGTTGCTACATCGGTCCCGATCCGATTTTCCGTTCCAACACTGTGGCTTTGAAGCAAGCGATAACTCATTAAATATCCGGTTTCCAGTTGACTGGTTGAAAAACCATTCTTTAACTTTAGCTGATCTTCGAGCGGAAAAGGAATATCTGAGAGCTATAGATGTTGATTTATGCTTTAATTGCTGATTAATCTAGAAGCGCGAGAGCTTTTCCAGCAGTCTCTTCTGAGCTTCATATTCTCTATTTTTTCTGTTCGCTACCTTGTGATATTTGCCGTTTTTTCTCAAAATCCATGAGTTATAGTTGTCATTTAGATAATATCTCAAGCCTTCAGAAACTATCCTTCTGTTCAAGACTTTATCCTCTATAGGTACTGCTATTTCTACTCTGGAGAAAAAATTGCGATCCATCCAGTCTGCGCTCGCTATGTATGTTTTAGGACTGCCGTCATTTTCAAAATAATAAATTCGAGTGTGCTCTAAAAATCGGCCCAGAATAGATTTAACGGTGATGTTTTCGGAAAGGCCTTTTATTCCTGGTCTCAAAGTACACGCACTTCTAACTATTAGTTCAATTTTCACGCCGGCTTGAGAAGCGGAATAAAGTTTATCGACTATTTTTTTCTCGGTTAAAGCGTTCATTTTAGCGATTATTCTTGCCGGCCGGCCAGCCTTTGCGTTTTTTATCTCTTTATTTATGAGGCGGATTATGCGGGAGTGAAGAGTAAAGGGGGCTTGCAGCAGTTTCTTAAGCCTAAGTTCTCTACCAGGCGATGTTATTTGTTGGAACATGCGTTGCACGTCATTTCCGATTGTAGGAGAACAGGTTAGTAAACCAAAATCGGTATATAGGTTTGAAGTGACAGGATGATAGTTGCCAGTACCAATATGAACATAACGACGTAGTCTTTTGCCTTCTCTCCGAACGACCAAAATCATTTTCGCATGCGTTTTGTGTCCAACAACTCCATATACAACGATAGCACCCGAATCCTGTAGGCGGCTTGCGAGTGCGATGTTGTCTTGCTCATCGAATCTAGCTTTTAACTCGATTGCTACGGTTACTTCTTTTCCGTTTTGTGCTGCCTTAATTAACGCATTGACAATTGGGGAGTCAGGTCCGGTGCGATATAGCGTTTGTTTAATAGTAATTACATTTGGGTCATTAGCCGCTTGAACTAGGAAATCTATCACAGGGAAGAACGATTCAAATGGATGGTGGAGCAGAATATCATTTCCATTGATTGACTCAAAAATGGTTTGCCCGACTCTTAAATTCCTGTTAGTACTCGGTTTGAATTCTCTGAATCTGAAAGATTTATTTTCGATCATGTTCGGCAGCTGATTCAACCGCATCAGATTTACAGGGCCATCGCAGCGATATACATCATCTTCATTAAGATTAAATTCTCGCTGCAGTAATTTGGATATATCGTTCGGGCAATCAGAAGAGATTTCAAGCCGTACAGCGTTACCAAGTCTTCTCTGCATCAGTTCGCCTTCTAAGGCCTGCCTCAAATTTCCAATAGCCTCATCGTCTAAGAAAAGATCGCTATTTCGTGTAACTCGAAACTGATATAGGCCTACAACTGACATTCCAGGGAATATTGCTGTGATATAGGCATTTATTATTGAAGAGAGAAAGACAAAATCATCCCGTTTTTTTCTTGACGTATTGGGTATTTTAACGATTCTAGGTAGTGCTCTGGGGGCTTGTAAGATAGCTAGGTTTCCCTGCCGGCCATAGGCATCAACTCCTTCTAGGTTGACAGCGAAACACAGATTTTTGTTTAAAACCTTTGGGAAGGGGTGGGAGGGATCCAGGCTGACAGGACTAAGAACAGGTAAAAGCTCCCTGTGAAAATAGTTTCTTATCCATCTTCTCTGGGTTGGATTCCATTTATTTTTGTCTAAAAAAAAGATCTTTTTTTCTTCCATGGTTGGCAGCACAGATCGATTATATAAGTTGTACTGATCCTTCACGAGATCACGAGCCCTTTGAGCGATTGCGGAAAGCTGGAGGGCTGGTGATTCCCCTTCTGTGTCTTGTCCAAACGAACTTAGGCTTATTTCTTGTTCTTTGAGTCCTGCTACACGTATCTCAAAAAACTCATCTAAATTACTGCTACTAATGCATAGATAGCGGAGTCTTTCTAATACCGGTATGTTTTCATCTCTGGCTTGCTCTAAAACACGCGCGTTAAATTCTAATTGGCTCAGTTCTCTATTTAGATAGAATTCTTGATGATCTGGCGCGGTATTTTTCATTTTATCAAATGTCTATAAAAGGTTAATATTTTTACTCTATTAATCAGTTCTATTTTTTAATCTTGAGCAGCTTCTAGGATAGCTTGGCTAAGGGATTTAGGGTTTGTGAAGCAGAGCTCGTGGCTTCCTCTTACTTGAATTAGTCTGAAGATGCCTAATTTTTCCGATAGCCTGGGATGCCAGCCCTCACTTTGTGGTAAAGCAGTATCATCCATGCAATTTATAAAAGACTTTCCAATATCCAATTGGTCAGGATTTGTTTTGAGTTGGATAGGATCAGAAAAAGTTTTTCGAGGGTGAGGGTTCAGCTGGGCGTATGTGTCTAAAGCGATTTCCAAAGGTGCATCATTGATGAAGCTTTCTCTCCAAATCTCAAATGGAAGCATAAAAGAACCATCTGGCTTCGTGAGTGTATCGAGCAAATCCACAAAAGCTGGAGTCACCATATCTTCTAGACTTTCGCCATGTTTAGGTACGAACGCGTTCCAATAAATCAATCTCTTAAGTCGTTCCCCCAACCTGTCCGCTACCCCTGTTATAATCATACCTCCGTAACTATGGCCACATAGAACTATATCATTTAAATCGTGTTTGATAATGTAGGACTCTATAGACGAAATGGCTTCAGCAAGTCCTATGTTTTTAGGATCTCCTGGTCCATTTCCAAAAACGGTCGGTGTGTGTATAGACGCTCCCTGCGCAATAAGATACTCGGTCGATTTTTTAAAAGCGGAGGAATCATGCCAGGCTCCATGAACTAATACTAAAGATGCCATCATTACCTCACTATAAATAAATGCTAGACTTCCTCGTTAATTATTGATTGCTTTATCTTGGTCGTAAAGGTTTATTTATAAATTAAGTGGAGAGACTGTTTTTTGAGTAGAAAAAAAATCAAGGAATGTTCTATCTGTGAAGGTACATTTGAATGCGGGCGTTGGGAGGAGGGTTGTTGGTGTATGAAAATGCCCGTGAAAAATATCGTCGAGGATTTAGACTGTATGTGTCCTAAATGTTTTGAGGAAGAACTTTTGACAGCTGTAGGCAAAGTTTAAAAGCTTTTAGGATTTCCTTAGTTTTGTTCAGCTTCGTCTTTCATTTTTCCTGCAGCTTTTTGGGCGGCCTCAGGCGTGTCAAATAACTGATCTTCAAAGAGCTTCAACGGCTTAGCTCTATCGGCGCAAAGTTGCCCCACGCACCATTTTGTTCCTGACACAACTTCTACTGCCATATAAAAACCATCCATAGGACCGACTTTATAGTTATTAAAGGCGTATAAAACTTCCGAGAGGTCACTTAATTTGTCGGGATCTAAATCCTTTAGTATTTTGCTCTCAAGTTTATTTAATTCCTCAACCCGTGTGGGAATCACGTGCTTGCCAGCAGGATTAGGAACCATCTCAATGCCTGAATTCTTTACTTTAGTCATTACTCTTAAGGCAAGGGTCCTGGTTTTAGGAAGCCTCGTATGACGTTTTCCATGAGCTTGGACACGTTATTCTTATAATCATTATGTGAGAGGCTACCGCACCACGCCAAAGAACCCGGAGCAAACACGGCACCGTCGTTAGGTGTCTTGTAATAAATCATGTCGGCTCGCACCATGGGGTTTTCATCTCCACCTCCATAATATCCTCGGCAGGTGAAGTGTATTTCCTCGTTGACTTGCATCATAAGGTCCGTATGGCCTTCTGATCGTGCTAGCAAAAAAGCCTCATGGGGGGTGCCAAATTCCAAGTCGTAACGATCAATTTCTAGGCCTGCAGCACCACCCCCAACTAATCCAAAGTCACCTATTATTTCATCGCTCCCTATCCCTTTGAACATCCAAGCACATTCTTTTCGCTTGGAATCGGGTTCTCTTCTATAGTATGAGGATACATCGAAACCATAGGCTGTAAATGTTAATCCGCAGACCTTAGTTGGTATTCGCCCACGAGCCCTCCACATGCCGCCAAATTTACCATCAAAAGCATTGTTGTATTCTCCCGGGTTTGCGGTCCAGGCTCTGGTTCCAGCTTCTCCTTTTCGAACTTCTATAATATTGCTGTCATCAGGATGGTATTGACTAACCCAATAAAAACCGTCGGCGCCCAAGTACAGCCACCTTCCTCCTGCCTGTTGGTAGGCTTCGTATGCAGTAAGCATATTTTC
Source organism: uncultured Pseudomonadota bacterium (assembly GCA_902597385.1). GTDB lineage: Bacteria > Pseudomonadota > Gammaproteobacteria > TMED69. The sequence goes on from CACJXQ010000001.1 coordinate 151,261, forward strand.
AGAGGAATATTCTGGATGACTCCCTGTTAGTACTACAGGGTATCTATTGAGGAGATCAACGCCCTCTCGATCTAGATCTTCATCTGTATGTACATCGTAATCTATCCCCTTTGCCTCTAACCAATCTGTGAGGTGCAGATCGGCATTTAATTGCCATAGAGAAGGAGAAAGCCAATGGCGATATTTAGGTCGCATATTGAGGATAGGTCGTAGCCTAGAGGAGAAGCACACTCCACTTCCGTCTGAATGACAAGAGTATGTGGATAGCCCGTACTCTCTATGTTCATTCAAATACAGATCAGAAGCTTGCATAATCGGTACGCGTCCGGAGAGTAACTCTGCCACAACCGAGTTTGTTGCTAAGTTATCATTAGAATAAGCCATGTAGGAATTGGTGGGTATTATTAAGCAAACCTTTGCGGTGGTCTGGCCCTTCGGAGGTCTTACAAAGAATGGTACATAATCCTCTGTTTCGGGACTTTCGATACCATTTATTCTCAGTCTCGCTCCGTAAACACCACTGCGTAATTTGCTAGGTAGCTTATAAGCGAAACTCTCTTCCCAACGTGCATCATCGATATCGTCATCATGAAAGTGAATAGCGCCATACTCCTGCGGTACATGATGATAAACGATATCATCACTTGTCCAGTTATAACCCGTCATCCCCCGGGCAGGTAAATTCACAGTAAATCCGTTTATTTTATTGGGTGAGGTATCTAATATTTGGCAAGAAGATATTTTATCGGTGATGTTCTCATGAAAATCCCATGCCCCTACGATAGAATTTCTGAGTTCCGCGTCACAACCGTCTATCCCCCTGGCCAAGGAATCAATATCATTTTTTTCTAGAGCTCGATTGGCAAATCGCGGCCTATCTATCTTTCCGTTATACAATTGAGTTTGTTCCGGAAGAGAGAACGGTTCGAGAGCTTCCTTGTACATGCCACCTGTCAGGAATCTCCCAGATTTTACGGATCTTGTGCTAGCAGCCATGAGGAGAGGGGCAGCATTCTCCTCAGGCATTAATCTGACGCTTGATGTGACAGCTCCTGTCGTAGAACTAGATGGGTGTAGGAGAGAAAGACCCAATCCTCCGTTAGTCGGAGTCACTACTGGGACTTGGTAGACTCGCACTCTCTTTGTTTTGGAGTCAAAAGTGACTGCTGCGAGATACCAAACTTTGCGCATCAATGGTTTTTTACTTGAGACAGTTTCTACCTTGCCTTTTTTCCCTCCAATCCAACAAGATAGACAGCCCTTTTCGTCTATGAACATCCCGAAACCGGTGTTATTTTTTTCTGACCACTTTGTGATTATTCCCTGAACACCTTTTTCGGGGGTTGTGGGAAATATAAAAGCTTGGAGTGTGAAACTATCCACATTCATTCTGTGATCGTGTTGAAAGCAAGCGTAGGAGCCACCATGAATTTTTTGGTTTTTCCCTTTGTATTTCTTGTTGCAGGAGGAACGAACTACTTTTTCTTTGAACCCTGGCCCCTCGGGGTTTGTATCCCCGTGGATTAGTCTTACGATGTCTACCTGATAATCTTCGTTTTTTTCAGAGTTGACATAAAATTTTATTTCTTCCCCGGGACAAACCGAGTATTTGTCGCTGTAACCAGTAATTCTTAGCATTTTTTTGCTCCCTTAGATTCTGATTTTTCGAGAGACCGGTCTATTCTTCTTCTCTAAGAATTATAGCCGTACTCTTTCAAGAGATCGGTGATTCTCTTTTTGAAAATCGCGTGCTCGCAGCTGTCCTCGCTCGGATAGGATTTAGAAAGAATTTTGACAGGTTTTCCTCTTATACCGCTGACAATCCCAATACGGTAATCGGTATGGGGAACTCTGCATACTCGGACGTATTTGCCTTCCATAGGATGACGTCTGAATTTATCTATTACCCTAGCTAGGTCCTCGCTGTGTTGGACTGCTGATTTGCCTTTCTTGCCAGGAATTCCTATAGGATTATGAAGATGTTCATTTATAAGTTCCTGACGTTTAACCTTATCAGTCAACAGAGGCAGGATGTGAGTTCTTGTTATGAAGTCATCGGTTTGGGTGTATCCCCGGTTTTCTTGTACACCAGTCTTTTTAGCCATTTGCTACCCCTTTTTCTTGAGTTAACAACACGGAAAGTCACTTAGGCCAGTGGCTAGTAAATCAGCATGCATAAACGGCGTCCTTGAGTCTCCTATTTATGACCGTACCAGACATTTGTAAATAGTAAAGTGTTTTTTTATTAATAGTTATCTAAAAAACTATCTAAAGTTAGGTCATTTTTAGGAACTTGAGGATTTCTCTATAAATTTTACTGCCAGCGAAGGTGGCCTGGCAATAATGGCCTTCCCTTTTGTGATGACAACCGGTCTTTGTAAGAGCTCAGGAGCCGCGGCTATGGCTTCGGCTATTCGTTTATGTTTGTTTGATTTGCCGACATTTCTTGGTTCATCATTAAAGCTCTGTCTCATTAGACTCTCGGGATTTTCCAACTCTAATAACGAGATTAAATTGAGAATTTCTTCTTCCGACAGAGGATGAGTGAGATAATTCCTCATAACAAATTGAATACCGGTGGTTCTTACCAGGTTAAGTAGCTCTCTAGATTTTGAGCAGTCGGGGTTGTATAAAATTGTGTTCTCCATTCTTATAGATTATGTTCAGCCTGAAGAAAACTCAAATCTCTATTGTTCGGAGGCAAAAAAGATTGAGACAGTTAATAAATAGAGTCTTAGGCGTGAAAAACGCGCCTATTCTAAAGGCAAAGTACTATAAGCAACGTAGTGTTTTTAAACCAAAAAATCTTCTTCGCGAGGCGAGAAGACAACTGGGTGTAGCTTTTGGTTCAGTTCCCGACTTCGTCGTGTTAGATCCTGATGGTGATATTTTAGATCATCTAGCTAAAACAGGCGAGGTGACTTTAAATCCTTATTGGGCATGTTACCACACGAAGTTATACGAGTTTAAGTTAGGCAGATCTAAGCTGGGTATCATCGGCCGAGCAGTGGGAGGCTCCTTTGCTGTTCTACTAGCCGAACAACTCTTCGCTTCGGGATGTAAATTTATTATTAACATCACATCAGCCGGTAAGATAGAAGATAATTTGAAAACCCCGAGCTATATTCTTGTTAATAAGGCATTGCGGGACGAAGGAACAAGTCTTCATTACTTGCCCCCTGCCGATTTTGTTTCTATAAGACCCGAGCTGCTCTCTGTTTTTTCGTTAGCTAGTTGGAGGAAGGAGTTGCGAGTGAAGGTTGGATCTGTCTGGACAACAGATGCGCCTTACAGGGAGACAGCTGGCGCAATAGAATCAGCAAAAAGACGGGGGCTATTGGCGGTCGAAATGGAAACAGCTTCTTTGTACGCCTTCGCGGAGGCCACCTCTAATTTTGTAATTTCATTTGCGTTTGTCACCAATGAAATGGCTCAAAAGGGCGAAGACTTTGAGAAAGGCGATTCTGGGGGTGCCATAGACGCCCTAGAACTCATCGAGGAGACGGTTGGCGTCCTTAATGATTTTCTATTGAGCCGAGGCCGCTTGAAGTCGCAGGAGGCTTTCTAAGGTAGCGCTGGGCTCTGGTCTAGAGGTGTAGTCTGGATCTGCTTCAACCTCGAAAATTGTGCCACCTTTTCTCACTATGATTCTGGAAGGAATCGGTAAGGTCCAACTCTCATCTCCATTTGTTTGGGCGAGGTTGATCTTAAACCCTTCATAAATTGATTTGATATTCGATGGTATTTGGAAGCGCAGTCCTAGTTCAGCGGCATAGGTGTTTCCTGGGTCACTTAAGATGTCAAATCCCAAAGAATGCGACGCTACCATTTGAGAATTGAATGAGACTTTTTGAGGACTAAGCGCTAGCAGAACCGTGTTTGTTTCTTCTATCTTTCCTAAGGTTGCTTGCAGAGCTTCCAGCTCTGCGTTGCAATATGGTCACCAGTGCCCACGAAATATGGTTATCACTAAATTTTTTTTTGCCAACAGCTCGTTTGAAGCGATCTCAATACCGTCTTGGTTCTTTAACTTGAAAGCTGGTAGAGGGCTGTTGGATTTAACTATACCATCAAGGATACCTGACTCGCGTAGCTGACTCGTGGCTCTGAGCATCTCCGAGAGGGTTTTTTGGGGAATATTTTCTGCTGCTTGACGCTTCATTGCGTCTAGCTTTTGTTTCAAGTTCATTATGGTTGTTTCTCCCCAAAAAGTGATGCTAGCCGGCTTAAATAGGAGCCGGCTAGCGCAGATTCCCTAGTTTTTAACCATTAGTTTAGTAGATTGAGTGCATCTTCGAAATACTTAGTTGCTAATTGAGCATTTGAATGCTCATTTTCAATACCTAGGTCGCGCAGTTTTGTTACCTCGGTTTTGACTGTTTCGGAAACGTTAGACATCTTTAGTTTCTCATTTACAGCTTTGATCTTGTCGCTCATACAGCCAGCGTAACTAATCGAAGTAAATGCCAGTAATAACAGGGTAAGATATAGTTTTTTCATTTATTAAGACTCCAGTTTTAATATTTTGGTTCTTAAATACTACGTCAGAAAGCTTAAAAAATATCAATATTTTTCTATTTTAGCTAGAAATCTTTAGAACTATGACGTTCTTTTAATTGTTCTTCATCAGGCCCCCACGTTTTATTCACTCTACGGCCTCTCACTACTGCTGGTCTTTTTTCTATCTCTTTCGCCCATCTAACAACGTTATTGTAGGACGCAACGTCGAGAAACTCTGCGGCCTCGTAGATATTGTGTAGTACAAGATATCCATACCATGGGTAAGTTGCGATATCAGCAATAGTGTAATCGTTTCCGCAAAGATATTTTCTGTCGGATAGGTTTCTATTAAGTACATCTAGCTGGCGTTTTACTTCCATACTAAATCTGTTGATAGGGTATTCGTATTTTTCGGGTGCGTACGCATAAAAGTGACCGAAACCTCCGCCTAGATAGGGTGCACTACCCATTTGCCAAAAAAGCCACGATAGACACTCAGCCATTTTGTCTTGTGATTTAGGGTAGAAGTGTCCGAATTTTTCGCCTAAATAGAGTAGAATTGCGCCAGATTCGAAAATCCGCACATTTGGGGAAACACTTCGATCTAATAGGGCGGGAATTTTAGAATTCGGATTTATTTCCACAAATCCGCTACCGAATTGTTGTCCTTCGCTTATATCGATCAAAAAAGCATCATATTCTGCGTCACTCACACCTAACTCTAATAGCTCTTCAAGCATTATTGTTACTTTGACACCGTTTGGGGTGCCTAAAGAATGTAATTGCAGAGGATGCTTCCCCGTAGGAAGCTCCTTATCATGGGTTGCACCGGCTATGGGTCTGTTTATGTTTGCAAATTTTCCACCACTCTCGGTATCCCATCTCCAAACTTTTGGCGGCGTGTAAGTTTTGTCTTCACTCAATTTGCTGTTCTCCTTTAGAGTTTTTTAATAACCCGTTTACTGAATCCGTCTCTAGCGGCTCCATTTCCGCAATTAGGATGTTATCTTACCAGATTGTATTTTTCTAATACCTGGTATCAAACATTATGTTGAGTTTGATTGCAAAAGTCTTTGTAGGGGAAAGTCAGTTAAGCTAAATCTGTGAAGGGGTCGTATTTTTAATAATTTGGGGGCTGGTGATACCTCGACAATTATCGCAACTACTTGCCCTTGCGGCCTTAATTTATTGAGGTAATAACTTAATATTATTTTAGAATCTGAAAGTCTGGTTGAGAGCTAGTAGATATAAGTTTTGTAAGAAATGAAATAAATGTCTTTTGCAGGGAATTCAAATCTGGGATATTTTTAGTTTAGCAGTTGTTGTTTAAGTCCGGGATCTCTAGGGGTTAGATGAGTTAAAAGGGGGCAATAATGGGAGATCAAATTAAAGTAGAACCTTTGAATGTAGTTTTTGGTGCTCGAGTTTCAGGTGTTAAGTTATCTTCAATATCAGATACTGATTTTGAAGAACTGTACCAAGCCTGGTTAGAGTATGGTTTGCTTATCTGTGAGGCTCAATTTTTAAGTCATGATGAGCAAATAGAGTTTGCGCGAAGATTTGGGGAACTGGAATTTGAATTGGCCGCTCTAAGTAACGTGTTAGAGGATGGGAAGTTACGTTGTGACGATGGCTCTGATGATGTGATGAATATTTTGAAAGGTAACATGGATTGGCATCACGATAGTACCTATATGCCGATTCAGGCTAAAGGAGCGGTTTTTTCAGCAGAAATAGTACCTTCTGAAGGTGGGGAGACCGGGTTTGCTGATATGAGGGCAGCCTACAGTGCGTTGGATCTTAAAATTCAAAAGAAATTGATGGGTCTCAGTGCTTACCACTCTCTGCACTATAGCCAAAAAAAATTAGGCTATGCCAGTCAGAGTTTAAAGGGAAAAGGCATTAATGATGATGGTGATCTCGATGGTTACGGGTTCCATGACGGACCCGTATCAATTAGACCGCTGGTCAAAGAACATCCCGAGACTGGATGTCCGAATCTTATAATTGGACGACATGCTTACAATATAATTGGGCTATCTGAAAAGGAATCGTCAGAGCTCCTTGAGTATCTGAAAGTTTTTTCTTGTAGACCTCCCAGGATTTATCATCATCAGTGGCAACCCGGGGACACAGTGGTTTGGGATAACCGGAGACTTATGCACCAAGCCACTCCTTGGCCCACCGATCAGGCAAGAGTAATGTGGCATAGTAGGATAGCCGGAGACCCTGAAACCGAATCTGCTCTACATGACTAACTCAGTGAGGTTCTGGATTGCGACATTGGTGCTTCACAGTGCACGCACTTATTCCTCAAGTTGATAATTGAGTAATGACGCAATGGGCTCGCAATGTTTCAGTATTTCTTCTTGTTCATCCAGGTGCATTATCTTTTTCCACTCCGAATCTTGTTTTACAACGCCATCGAATTTCGCAATCATTCTATTGCCAATAATATGATGGGGTTTCTTTGGCGTGGAAAAAACACTTTCTTCCTCTAAATCCAAAAATTTAAATATTCTTTTCATTTCAATTTCAGGCCTAATGGAAAGATTCTCGTAAAAAACTGGGAGATATTCGCATTTATCCATTTGGGGAAAGGTTTGTAAGACTGTTCCGTGGAAACCTTTCCACATTTCTGAACCCAGGGTCGTGTGATTCTCTAATTTTGGAAAATTCCGTTTTAAAGATGTTATGTAAGCTCTGGGATCCCGAACTAGATGAATTACTCTGATCCTTTCGGAGACTATATGTTTAATGCAAAGACAGCGATTAATATCTTTTGTTCCATCTATGAATACTTTTTTTCTGTGAAAGGACGCTACTTCTGCAGAGAAAGACTCTACTGATTTTCTGAAGTCTTGACTTTTTTGGGGGAAAAAATTCCAAATGGAAAAAAACTTCTGAAAATGTTCGTTAAGCCTATTTATTCTCTCTATGGTACCAACCGATAAATTTGGCAAAAGTGGGGCTATGTGCTCGGAGCGTGAGTGGTTATAGGGTATTTGGGTTTCTTCGATGTGACTCCAAAAGATACAGTCCTTAATCAACGGGCCACAGGAACAATAAAAATTCTCGGTTTTCCTTGTGGGTATAGTATCGCCTAAGGAAATAACTTTAGAATGATTATTAAGTAAAATTGCTAAAAGGGAAGCACCGTGGAAGGAGGGACATAATACAAAATTAAATTGTTTTGGAAGATTGCGCTTGTCCACTAATTTGAGTCCCTTAAGAAATAGCCTCATTTTTTGGCCAACGATAATTGTAGTTAGGTTCACAAGTTATTGTGATATTTGCTAATTTGGGAAGATGTTTCCACAGAGCGTGCGTCCAAGATTCAAAATGATAACAAAACTCCCTAATATCTTGTTGTGAAACCGAGTTTTTCGCTCCTGAGTGCTCGAGGTTGTTTATCTCCTGGTTCCATCTGTTATTAACGATGTGTTCAAAATTGTCTTGTTTTATAAAGATCATAAAGTCCAAAGTTTCCCAAATACTTTGGTATTTAACTGATTCTATTATTGTCCAGGATTTCCAAAGTCCATCAGGGTCATTTTTTTTTTCCCATGAAGTTAGAGGATCCTTTAAGAGAAAGGAAGGTTTTGCACCTATGCACCACCCTTCCAGGATAATAATTTGAGGATGAGGTGGGCAGATTCTCCATTGTTTTTTTGATATTAGATCGTCAGATAACTTTGAGAAGATAGGAATCTTTATTTTATCGCTCGGACTTTTTTCACTTAGGTTTGCGAGAACTTCCTTTAACAAATTCACATCATGAGTACCAGGGACTCCTCGAGTAAAGGCAAGAGGGTGTAGGCGATCCGCTAATTCTCTTCTTTTTGCTTTCGATAAATAAAAATCATCAAGCGATAAGACGCAGCAAGAAACTTTTTTATTTGTTAATAATTCTTCTAATTTTTGGCATAGAGTTGTCTTCCCAGACCCTTGGCCTCCGCTTAAGCCAACTATAAAGGGTCGACTCCTTCCTTCACTTTTTTCTGTTATCAGTTTAAGGAGTTTTATTGCGATAGATTCAATTTTCATAGGTCTTAATTCTACCAGTTTATGTTACGGTTGACGTAATGTTGTTTTTTCTTACCTCAATATTCAAAAGGAGGAGTGTAGTGTGGCAGTATGACGGTTCACAAAGACCGGGTTTCGCTAAAGAGACAAGGAAAGGTCAAGAGTCAGTTTGGGATTATCCTCGTCCACCAAGCTTGCGACGATTGGATTTAAAAATAGAGGTGAAATATGACGGTGCAGTACTAGCCAATTCGACAGAAGCACTGTGTGTTTCCGAGACCGCGTCTCCCCCGGTTTTTTACATATCCTTTGCTAATGTAGTCTTTGGTATGCTTTGTAAAGCACCCGGTAGTTCCTTCTGCGAGTGGAAGGGGAAGGCAAGTTATTGGGGTATAAAAAGTAATTTGAATCGCTCCGATTCGGTGGCGTGGAGTTACGAGGAGCCTCTGAAGTCCTATGAGAAATTGAAAGATCATATGGCCTTCTATCCAGGCAAAGTGGACTGCTATCTTGATGGTGAGAAAGTAGCCCCGCAACCAGGCGGTTTTTACGGAGGGTGGATGACAACAAAAATCTGTGGGCCGGTTAAAGGTAGCCCTGGTACTGAATGGTGGTAAAACTCATAATGGCTAAAAGTTGTATTCAAGTAATGAATTGCGAGTAATTACAGAAATCATTGGTATAGTAAACCTCACTCACGGTAACATTTATTTGAAAGTAAACTGAAGGATTTCAAGATTATGGCAACAAATAAAAATAGGCAATGGTTACTAAAATCCAGGCCGGAAGGAATGATATCGCCAGACCAGTTCCAACTGGCTGAATCAGAAGTGCCTAGGCTAAACGACGGAGAAGTGCTTGCTAAAGTTTTGTTGCTTTCTTTTGATCCGACCCAAAGGGCTTGGATGTCAATGGATACCTATATACCAGCGGTGAATCTGGGGGAACCCATGAGAGCAGGGGGAATAGCACAAGTAATAGAGTCGAGACACTCCAAGTTCAGGCCAGGTGATTTGGTCAACTCCTTCTGTGGATGGCAAGAATATGTTGTCTTTCAACCTGACAAACCCAAATTTGTTCCAGTTACTCGTATTCCTGGGCATCTAGACCCGAAATTGATTTTGGCTTTGTCCCTGACTGGCTTGACTGCGTATTTTGGAATGTTGGAAATTGGTTGTCCCAAGCGAGGGGAAACTGTACTGATCAGCGGTGCTGCGGGTGCTACAGGTTCTGTGGCTGGTCAAATAGCAAAGTTAAAAGGTTGTAAAGTCGTAGGTATCGCGGGTGGAGAGGAGAAGTGCAAGTGGTTAAAAGAAATTGGGAAATTTGACTTTGCTATAGACTATAAAAGCCAAGATATAGGGCGAGAGTTGGACCGAATTTGTCCAGAGGGTGTTGATGTTTACTTCGATAATGTAGGGGGACCAATAACTGACGAGGTCCTCTTACGTATTAACCAAAAAGCTCGGGTTGTACTGTGCGGTGCAATTTCACAATATAACCAAAAAGTTGAAGAGATGTATGGGTTACAAAATTATTTATCATTAGTTATTAATCGGGCGCGGGCGGAAGGATTTATTATATTGGATTATTTAGATAGGGCACTTGAAGGTCTGTTAAAACTGACGTCTTGGGTCGAAAGCGGAAATCTGATTCAGGAGATTGATTTGCAAAACGGGTTTGAAAATATTCCATCTACTCTCTTACGCATCTTCAATGGTGATAATGTGGGCAAGCAAATCTTACAATTAGCGGAGCCTCCATTGCCAATTCGAACTAATCCTGCTGAACAATTGATATTTAGAATCATGCAGAAATTAAGTGGTCTAAGGGGATGATTTTATCAATTATCCAACTATTCAGTGAACCAATAGTGGGAAACTTCCCAATTTACTTTATTGCTTCTGGCTAATCCTAACTGATGCATAGTGTGCCGTATAAGCCCTAAATGTTCTCGTCCAAACATTCCTATTTTTCTGTCGTTATAGAGAAAGGCTAAGTGCGGAACGCCGACGGCACCTGTCTCTTCGGCTTCTTTTTTAAACATTTGTAAATCATGTGGTCCATGATTTTTAACATATTCTTGAAAGCCTTCGACTTGTTCAGGTTTTAAACCGGAAGACATTAAGGTACCCTTTAAATTATCGATATTCGTCATGTCATAATCTCGCCAACCGTTAGGCCATCCAGCGCTATAAATTTCTGTTAGGTAGTTGGCGGATTTTCCGTATTTTAAAGCATAAGCAATTCCCATGTTGGCCTTCTCAGCGCTTAATAGGATTTCTGGTCCTCTAAGGTTTAAACCCATGGCTTTCGCGTATACTCTTGCCACTGTGTAGTACATCCTTGCTCTCCGATCTTGGGTCTTATCTTTGGGTTTTCTTACAGGGTTTTCTGGATCGTGATCTGTGGTTACATTAATATCTACGTAGCTAAGATCGTAGGGTTTGAAATTAACTTTACATGAATAATCTTTCTCAAGGTATAAGGCGGGCTTCATCATTAGATAGGAGTGGGGACTCTTCACATCAAGATATATATCAATTTCAAACATGTAGTATGCCTTTTACAATTTAGTAAACAATTTTGAGCACTATCCAAGAGGACCTTCTCCTACCAATCCTAGCAAAAATGTCTACTAAAAACATTTGCCAAGAATATTTCTTATACATGAGCGCTATAACTTTTTGCAGATCCTTTCCTTCAGAAGACAATGTGACGGTAGCCTCAGACCATGAAGATAGGATTTCCCCTCTAAGAGAGCAAAGCGCTATTTCTGATGTAGACTTGTTCCTGATCCGCTTTACCTTTCCAGAGGTCTCATTGGTAAAGGCGAAAAATGTCCGTGTATCTTGCTCTTTGAGATGTGGAACCACCCACAATGGAGTTGCTACGGTTCGCCCATTTTTCTTGTAGGTCTTAAGGGATATATATCTCGGATTTTCAAAAGACATAGTTTGCTTGTATTAAGCGCCTTTAAAAGTGCACAGATCTCTTTCTAGGAGGCGTTGGAGATACTCAGAGAGGTTGGTAAAACTCTGCAGATGCCCGGCATTTTTAGCCCAGTTAAGGGTAAAGCCAACTACTATATCAGTTACTGAAAAACTATCTCCTGTTAGATATCTGTAACCATCCAACCCTTTTTCAACAGCTTCAAGACCGTTCCTAATTTCTAAGGTGTTGTTAGGTACAATTTCGGCTATTCGCATCTCTGCAGGATAAAGTTTCTGGTTTTTAAAGGAACTCCATAAATAAGCTTCTATTTCAGTGAGAGCAAAAGAGCACCATTGGCTATGAAGCGCACGTTCATGTGTCCCTGGGTTCGCAATAAGGTTGGCAGCAGGATGTAAATCGCATAGATGCGAACAAATAGCTGCTGATTCGAAGTACGCCTTACCGTTGATTAAGATCGCGGGCAATTTGCCCAAAGGGTGCATTTTTTTTAGTTCTTCTGATCCAATAAGTGAGTCGCCTTCAATGTATTCGAATTCTACACCTAATTCTAAGAGCGTCCACCTGCAGCGACTCGAGCGAGAAGTGCCGCTACCAAAAAGGGTGATTTCCAAATCCTAAATTCCCTGCATCATCGTTATCTGTTCCACCAAGGCGTATCAGAAAAGGAACGTAGGTCTATTTCGTGTGCCCACGCTGATCGATGCTGTTGCGCAATATGGTAGTAGGTGTCGGCGACTTTGTCAGGCAACAGCAATCCATCGTTTTCCAACCCAATTTCTTCTCGAAGTTTTTGGAATTTGGTAGGCCCAAGCATTTTCCCTAGGGTGTCGGGAGCGTCCACTGCCCCATCAATAATCACATGAGCGACGTGTATGTTCTTAGAGGAAAATTCAGCATTTAAAGTTTGACATAGCATTCGTCTTCCGCCCATAGCGGCGGCATGCGAGTGTTGGCCTCCGTTTCCTCTGACAGCGGCGGTCGAGGAAGTGACAATTAAAGTTCCCTTTTCGCGCGCCACCATTTTAGGAAACAAGCTGGAAGCAAGTCTGAACAATCCAAATGTTCCCAGTCTCCATCCGAGTTCAAATTGTTTTTGACTTGTTTCAGTGAGCAACTTATCTCCTATCTGAGCACCTAAATTATAAACGGCAACTTCAATTGGCCCAATGGTTTGTTCGACTTCTGTAATTAGATTTTCGATAGTCTCGTTTTGAGTAGCGTCTAGCATGAAGCCTTTTGCCTCAAATCCATCTTGCTTGATTTCGTTAACAATCGTCTCTAAACCTTTGGAGTCACTTCGTCGACATAGACATGAAAAATAACCCTCGGCGGCAAATTTCTTACCGGTATGGCCTCCTATACCAGCACCGGCACCAACAACTAGACAGACTGGTTTCATCGATTTCTCCAATTTTTTTTAATATGCAGGATTTTCAGCCTCAGTTCAAATTTTGAGCTTCTGCAACGGGTTTGCACGTTATAGATCCTTTATGAATGTTGATTCCAGAGTGGAGTGGGTGGTTGGTAGATTGCGCTATTTTTTCTGCTCCATCTTTGGCTAAAAGTTTGAGATAGGGTAAAGTGGCCAGCTCGAGACAGCGGGTAGAGGTTCTAGGAACAGCGCTTGGTATATTGGCTACGCAATAATGCAAAACCTCTTCTTCGACGTAAACGGGATTGTCGTGATCGGTTGGCTTAGAGGTTTCAAAACAGCCCCCTTGATCAATGGCTATATCAACAAGTAATGATCTTTTTTTCATAGAGGGCAACATTTCACGATTAATTAGTTTTGGTGCAGATGCACCTGGGATTAACACTGCGCCAATTACAACCTCTGCGTCGTAAATTTCCTCGTGGAAAGCCTCTTCCTCAGGGAGTACACAACTTGCTTGTCCTTTGAAAATTTTCCTAAGCTCTCCGAGACGCTTTTCAGATTTGTCGAAAATCACAACTTCTGCGCCGAGACCGAGCGCAACCTTTGCAGCACTTTCCCCCGCGGTTCCACCTCCTATGACCACGACTTTGCCTTGACTAAGGCCATCCTCTCCTCCAAGTAATATTCCCCTGCCGCCGAGGGGGCTTTGTAAATAATAAGTGGCTGTCTGCATCGCCACACGACCCGCTATTTTACTCATCGGAATAAGCATAGGTAACTCATTTCCTATTGAGACAGTTTCATAGGCGATCGCTGTTGCTTTAGATCGGCAGAGAGATTTGGTCTGCTCAGGGAAAGCAGCAAGATGCAAGTAACAAAAAATAGTTTGCTTCTCTCCCAGTAATTCGCATTCCACTAACGAAGGTTCTTTTACTTTTATAAGGAGCTCCGATTGTTTGAAAACTTCTTCTGCATTAGAGACTAACATCGCACCAGCATCTTCGTAATCGCTATTTTTGATACCCACGGATTTACCTGCATCTTTTTCGACAAATATTTCGTGATTGTCTCGGAGCAATTCTGCTACTCCAGTATGAGTTATCGCTACCCTATGCTCACCTACTTTTGTCTCCTTCAGTAATCCGATTCGCATGTTGGTAGTCTCCTATTGTTCTGTTTGGCTTCGTTGAGTCAGCCGCCTGCACTACTCATAGCAGATATTAACAAAAATACGAGCGATACCACGAGGAAAATCTTAAAAGCATAGTCAGAGAAGAAGGACTGCTGGGCTGATATCTGGGAAAATATAATGGTTTTCTAGCGATTAGTTTGTCCTCTGGAAGTCTTCAATAGAGACGCGTGGTTATTTTTCTGAATATTACTTAGGTTAGTTTTAAAAACTGCAACATTTGTGGTGACTAGTCTTTTTGTGTTGTGATCTCGAAATGTCTAGAAAGGGTTTTGAGTTTCCATTCCTAAAGTTAATCGACCCAGCTGCTCAGTTATTCTGTCAATATGACCATTAATGTGTAAGGGCATTGCTTGGAAGTCACGGTAACGACGTTCGAAGTTAGTTCCTTCTCTTAGCCCGTTTCCTCCTATGGTTCTCAAAATTAACTTAAGAGATTCGTCACAGAGCTGAACGGCCTGCATTCCGCCTGCGCATTGCCTAAAGTAATCCCCTTCGGTCGGGATTACTCCTCTCTCAATACGTGCGTCGGTTTCTTTCAAAGCCGCATACACTGTATCGGTAGCAGCGTTCAAAAGTGATCGTATTTTTCCAAGGTTTACATGGATTGTCGATTTTTCGCCCATCTTGGTTCCAAAAATAGCTATCCGGTCCTTGATATTATTTGTGGCTTCTTCGAACGCAGCCTCAACTAATCCAGTAGCCATTGCCCCTAGCCACATAACGGATATTGCCACCCAATCTTCTCGATAACGATGGTGAATCATTTCTGTAGCGGGGTTTCTAAAATGTTCGCGATATTTGAAGGGCCAGGGTACCACCAAACCAGTAGGTATCAATGTCTTTTTGTAATGAATATGGTCTGTCGCAGACGCTCTTAAACTCATTGCTTCCCAGGTTTCTTCTATTCTCACTCCAGGAAGTCTCAAGTCTGCAAAAGCAAATTGTGGCGATTTCGACGAATCATCGTTAAAGACCACGCCAGCCCATTCGGCATAACGAGCGCCTGAACCAAATGAGGCGATACCATTTAACTCCACAGAGCCTTGTTCTTTCTGTGAACCATTTACTTTTGTAGCCGCTCCAGCCGGAAAGCATACCCATTCATGTTTGGCTACTATTTCTCCAAGCAAATTAATATTGTCTTTGCCTAATAACCCAGCAAAATGATGGAAAGTACACAGATGGTTCCAAAGACACCAAGCGGTTGAGGTACACCGTCCCGCGATTGCTCGTAATTCGTTTCCAATATTGACGGTGGTTTCATTTATGCCCGATATTTCTGGACTCGCCGAAAGTCTCATAACATCGTTTTTTTTAATAGCCGTAATTAAACCCTCATCTATCGACCTCGTGGCGTCAGCAGTCTCTGCTTGTTTCTGAATGTCGTTTAGTAGCGGCCCAATATATTTAGGTTCATTCCAAATGCGGCCTTCTTGGGAAAAAATTGTAGTAGAGTCCATATCGGAATCCTCATTTGAATGTTATGTGAATATTTCATCTATTGACGTGAGCAACCTCAATCCAATTTCCGTCAGGATCAGTCACAAATCCTAGCCTTGCAATTGAACCATAATCAATGGCCGGTATCGCAATCTTACCGCCCCTGCCCGCTATCTTTTCAAGAGCCGAATCAGCATCCGTTACATGTAGAGTGAGATATCTAAACCCAGTTCCCACAAAAGTAGAGGTTTCCGTTCCACTTTTTCCGTCCTCTATAAAAATCAGTGTCTCTCCAGCTGCAACTTTTCTGTTACCAAGCGACTGGAATTGCATTACTTCTGTATAGAAATCTACTAACCGGTCAGTATTTTCTGATGTAACGGTGACTCCTAGTCCTGTCAGGCCGAGATGGCCTTTAGGCGCCAAAGTGATAGTTTCTCCAGAGATAACTTCAAAAGATGATGGTGCTCTTACATTCCCAGCTATAAGAAGACTGCTGTAACCTGAGGGCCCCTCACTCCTCTGTGGAAGGTCGCTTTGGTAATCATTTACTTTTATGATCGAATCTTGCACCTTGTAACGATACTGAATCGTCGGGTGCGCGACTATGCCCTCTCCTAATTCTAGTGTTCCCTGGAATTCTAATTGAAGTTTATTACCCCAAAAGTCTCGGTCGGCTTCTAATTCTGTACAAAAAAAACCTACATCAAGTGATTTTTTTCTTAGTTTCATTGGTATGCCCTTATGTTTTAAGGTCCAGTATAGATAGAAATATAACTTGTAGAAGGAGATAAATCTAAGGGTTTATGCTATATAGCTTGTGTGTACACGTCCTTTTCTATGGTATCCATAATGAAGTTAATTTTGTTCAATTTATCACTATTACTTGTTCTTTCGGCTACGGCAGAGATTTTCGAAGATAAAGATCTAATAGAGTATTCGGGCCGCAAGTATGCGCCGGTCGCTGGGTTGGTGGTGAAAAAGAACGAGAGCGGACAGATTGTGGAGAAAACTTTCTATAAGGATGGTCTCAAGAACGGGTTGACAGAGTCTTTTCATACGACTGGCCAACCTAGTGTGGTAGGAGAATTCTTGATGAATGAACGAGAGAGTCTTTGGTCTTGGTATAGAGCTGACGGCTCTCTCCAAAGAGAAGGTCAATATGCCAAGGGGCTATGGGAAGGAGAATGGCAGTGGTATGACGAGGCAGGAACGCTAACTATGAAGAAAAAATATCGAAATGGAAAGGAGGAGCAGTAGATTATTTTTTCGTGCCTATTCTTGGGAAAAGCATAGGTACCTTTTTCTGGTATTCCTGGTAGTCATTTTTAAATTGACTTACCAAGTCGCGTTCTTCTAGTAGAGCTCCAACTACACTATATCCTGTGGCACCCACGGCAAAAAGCAAATGGGCTGCAGTCATCGTTGGAGTGGCCCAAAATGCTACAGCGAACCCAAAATATATTGGGTGTCTCACATACTTGTAAAATAAAGGGGTTCGAAATGGAATGCTTTCCATCCTTTTACCTCGGAAATTGCAATAGACTTGTTTAAGACCGAATAACTCAAAATGATCGAGTAGGAAGGTGCTTATGAGAACTATCAGCCATCCTATCGCGCAAATTGCCCATATGACCGGTACATAGGGTTCAGCTGAGACGTCCCAAACTATGATGTTTACCGGTTTCCAGAAATAGATTAAGGCGATTAAAGCAACGTTTGTCGCCATGACATAGGTGCTTCGCTCAATGACATCCGGAATGAGTGAGGTCCACCATAATTTGAACTTTTGCCTAGCCATTATACTGTGCTGCAAGGCAAAAATTCCTAAAAGCCCTATATTGGTCGCTGTGGCGGTAAGCCAATACACGTCGGTGCCGCTATCCATGGTCTTTGGTACTAGAAAATTGCCTACAAACCCTATCGTGTATAGGAATACTAGTAAAAATGTGAGATAACAGAAAAGTCCATATAGTAAAAATAGCGTTTTCATGTGCTCCTCCCCCTGAATACCACTCTAATATTAGAAATTACAGCAATTACTTGACTGCTTTACAGTAAAAACTTTGTTTTTACTCAACTAAAATTTGTTAAAATCTCCAAGTAATGGTTATTAAACATACTAGTGCTCAGCATTTTTGTAAATGCGATGTATTTTGGGCACTATGGTTTACCCGTTAATGCTAAATAATTGAAGAAGCAACATCGATGGAATATTACGCAGATAGAGTTAAGTTTGTAATTCTCGAAGCCGCTTGGCCTCTTTTTACGATAACCATTTTAACTTTGATGGTCACGCTAGTAGAGGCTGGAGAATATGAGGAAGGGCTGGCTGCAGTGAAGAAAGAGGATTATCAAACTGCGTTTGCTAAGTGGAAACCACTAGCAGAAAAAGGTAACTCCGATGCGCAGTTTGGACTTGGCTATATGTATCTGCAAGGGCAAGGGGTAGTGTTAAATTACAAGAAGGCCATGAGATGGTTTCGCATGGCCGCAGAACAAGGCGATCCTGATGCGCAAAATAACTTAGGTCTGATGTATGCAGTAGGCACGGGTGTGTTGGAAGACCCAATATATGCCCTAATGTGGTTTGAGCTAGCTGCTGCGAATGGTTCGGAGGGAGCTAAGAAAAACATTATTGCCTCTGAAAAAAATCTTTCACAGTCGGATTTATCTGTCGCTCGCAAAATGGCGGCCGAATGCACTCAAAAAAAACATAAAGATTGCTAAATTAATTCCACTTAAAACTCACAGATAGGCAAGCACTAAAGATGTTCATTATTGAAGATTTGCTAAAAGAGCTAATCAATATCTCCTCTATTGTTGAAGTTGGAAAAGACGAAGATTTTGATTTTACAAGGGATAATGAAGCATTTGTAATTGAGTCTGGAAATATACTCTCTTTTGCTGATAAAAAGTCTGTGGTCGGTGTGAGAGCTACTCAAACATTCGGTCCCTTTGATCCTATTGGTTTTGCTGAGGTCATCGGTGCTAAAGAAAAAACAACCTCCTTTAAGCCGTTAACCGATCTGCGACTTCATAAGTTTTCAGCCTCGGTAATTAAAACTAAAATTGGTGTCAGTAATATCCTAGCTGAAAGTATAATAAAATATAGTATTGGTAGAATATTTTCGCATAGGAAGACTGGCGGAAATATCCTCTTAGAAGACAAATTTATATACAGTAACTATAAGTCATTGGGACAATTTAATGTTCCCGAGGGCGAGTTTATTTTTAAAGTCGGAGAACAAGCGGAGGTAATGTATTTCATTGAAAAAGGAGGGGTTGAAATAGTTACTGGTAATGGTAAGCCGATAGCAAGATTGATAGCGGGCGATTGTTTCGGTGAGGCAGCATTAATTAAAGAACGTGCCAGAAACTTCAGTGCGAGAGCTGTGCGACCGACTAGGCTGGTTTTAATTGAGCGAGAGGTTGTAAAAAAAGAATTGGAGCGAGAGCACGCATTAGTGAGATTAGCGGTGATTTTACTTCTAAAACGACTAGATCTCACGAACAAGTTAAACCTTATACAGACCGAAAGCTAAATAGTTAAAGAACGAAAAGAAGTTATGAAATTCATCACGAGCCTTCTATCTTGAGGAGCACAGTAAAGCTTATATGGATATTGTTTTTAGAAGAAGACTTTTAGAAAAGAAAGTTTTGAACGGAATCATGTTGACGGTTGGGGAACAGGCTATCGTGGAAGCATTGAGCCAAGTAGGTTTTGATTGGCTCTTTGTGGAAACCGAGCACGCGCCAAATTTGGCTGATCGGCTTAATAAAATTGTTCTAGCTGCGGGAGAAGTTCCCTGCTTAGTAAGGTTATCCAGAAATGACGAAATCTCGGTGAAAAGAGCGTTGGATGCAGGAGCGGCAGGAGTCATAGCGCCCCGTGTTAGCTCAGCGGAAGTTTGTGAAGATATCGTTAGGTTCGCAAAATTTCCACCCGAGGGAGTGCGAGGAATTGGTGTGAGCAGAGCCAATCAATACGGCAATAACATAGATTCCTACTTAAGCAACGCGAACGGTGGGGTGTCTGTCGTAATTCAAATCGAAGATAAAGCTGGCGTGGATAATTTAGAAAGTATTCTGCAGGTGGAAGGTTTAGATTCCGTGTTTGTTGGTCCCTATGATCTCTCGGCAAGTATTGGAAGAACGGGTGATTTGAAACACCCAGAAGTTCAGGCGTTGATTGACTATGTACGAAAAAAATGTATCGAGGTCGATAAACCAGTTGGTATTTTTGAGCCCGACATAGAGGCGGCACGTAGGCGGATAGAGCAAGGATTCTCTCTGATCACCATTTCTACCGATATCTCCTGTATAATCCATCAAACCAAAACGATGCTCCAAAGTATTTGAAGTTACCTTTAAAGAGGGCACTTATTGGCCCTTTGAAATTCGATGTTCCTCTATAAAATGAGAGTTGATTGGGACTCTCTGAGCATTTTGAAAATCTGAAAAAATACTGAGAAAACGAATGAAAGTGGAAGATCTGAGAAACATTGCGATTGTAGCCCATGTGGATCATGGGAAGACGACTTTAGTTAGCGAACTGCTCTGGCAGTCAGGTTTCCAGTCCGACGAGAAGAGTACTCACCTTTTAGATAGTAATGCTTTGGAAAAAGAGAGAGGAATAACGATTCTTGCTAAAAATACAGCTCTGACCTGGAAGGGTGTGAAAATAAATATGGTTGATACCCCAGGCCATGCGGATTTTAGTGGTGAAATAGAGCGTATCTTGTCCATGGTAGATTCGGTTTTGGTCTTAGTAGATGCGGTGGAGGGGCCGATGCCGCAGACACGCTTTGTGACAGAGATGGCTTTGTCAAATGGTTTGTCTCCGATTGTAGTTATAAATAAATGTGATCGGCCTGCCGCTCGGCCCTCCTGGGTCCTAGATAAAACCTTCGATCTTTTTGAACAGCTGGGCGCTACAGATTCTCAACTAGATTTTCCAACAGTCTATTGTTCTGCCACTGAGGGGTACGCAAGGTTGGATCCTCTCCACAAAAATGAAGACATGGCCTGTCTCTTAGATGGTATTCTTGAATATGTCTCTCCGCCTCACGTTGAGGAAGGTCCATTCCAAATGCAGATAAGTGCCCTTGATCACTCGGACTATGTTGGAACTATTGGTATCGGAAAAGTTGTAAGAGGCGACCTAGAGAAAGGAACTAGGGTAGAGGTATTAAGCTTTGACGGTAAATCTAGGAGCTCAAAAGTCAATGAAATATTTGGGTATGAAGGTTTGAATAGAGTGGCAATCGATAAGGCTTTAACTGGGGATATAGTGGCCATCACGGGACTAACCGAATTAAAAATATCGGATACCGTCTGTGATATGAATTTCCCAGAGCGCCTTCCCGGGTTAAAAGTTGAAGAGCCGACCATAACTGTTTCAATGGATGTTTCTGATTCCCCCTTTGCATCAGTAGAAGGCGATTTCGTTACCAGTCGACAAATTCTGGAACGTTTACAGCGTGAAGTGGTTCATAATGTGGCACTAAGAATGACAACTGTTAGCGATTCATCGGCCATCCTGGTTTCCGGTAGGGGGGAACTACATCTTTCAGTTTTATTTGAAACTATGAGGAGAGAAGGGTTCTCATTTTGCGTTGGACGGCCGCAAGCAATTGTTCGGACTATAGATGGAGAAGCCAGTGAGCCTTATGAAGTCTTAGTAGCTGATGTTCCGCAAGAATTTCAGGGCCGGGTTATGGAGCAACTGGGTAACCGAGGTGGTAGGGTGCAGGATATAGGAACGAGTGGAGGTGGCGATTGCAGACTAGAGTATCTGATTCCTTCGAGAGGCCTCATCGGTTATAGGACCGAATTCATGACAAGTACAAGCGGGCAGGGCAGGCTTAATGCAAGATTTGAGAAGTATGGACCTATAGAGAAATTACGGAGGAAAAATCGCAACAATGGTGTTTTAGTCTCAAAAGAAAATGGCAAGTGTTCTGCATTTGCTCTTTTTAATTTGCAAGAGCGAGGAAAAATTATTGTGATGCCTGGAGCTGAGATATTCGAAGGGATGATCGTAGGCATTCATTCCCGAGATAATGACTTGGTTGTGAACCCGATAAAAGGGAAGCAATTGACAAATATTAGGGCTGCTTCGAGTGATGAGAATATCGTTTTGACACCACCCATAGAGTTTACCTTAGAGCAGGCGCTGGAATTTATTGAGGATGATGAGTTGGTAGATGTCACACCAAAAGCTATACGGTTGAGAAAGAAAATACTTCGTGAATCGGATAGGAAAAGATTAGAGAAAAAACGCGAAACTCTATAAGTACTTTCTTAAAGATGAATATTTTTTAGTGAAACTCTACAGGCAAACGTTTGAGTACTCTAAAAAAAGAATTCGACCATTCAATTTCGTTTTCTCTTAATTTTATATTTGGCGCCTTGGATAGAAATTGCCCTATCGCTGCTATTCCCTCCGCCTTGGCAAACTGGTTTCCCAGACAAAAATGAGGGCCGCCGCCAAAGGCTAAATGTTTTATGTCTTTTCGTGTAATATCAAAATTATTTGGTAAATCAAATCTTTCGGGATCCCTGTTACCTGCGCCTAACATTAGCCAAATTACTGAATCTGCAGGTAGAGTTTTTTCTCCGATGACGACCGTTTCCCGCGTAACTCGCCAATTAAAAACAACCGGTGCATCGTATCTGAGACATTCGTCGATGGCATTAGGTAAAAAGCTTGGTTGCTCTTTGAGTATGAGTCTTTGATCGGGGTTTTTGATGAAGGCCATTAGCCCATTCGAAATTAAACCAATGGTGGTTTCATATGCGGCCACTAATAGCCCTATAGCTTGGATAACTAACTCTCCATCTTTGAGGCGATCCCCTTCTTCTTCAACTTTTATCAGCTCCGAAATTAAATCTTCACCGAGAGCTTTTTTTCTCTGTTTGACTAATTGCTCGAAATAATCAGCTAGCGCAATTCCAGCTGATCTTACTTTGTGTTTCTCCTCCTCGGGTAGGAAACGAGCCCAAAAAGCTTTAGTTCTAGCTCCAGCCCATTCTAAGAATAATAATCTATCAGCGTCAGGAATTCCCATAATACGACAAGTCATTCTACTGGGGAGATCAACTGCGAGATCAGAACAAATATCCATTCCGCCTGCGGTAAGGCCCTTTTCGATTGCGGTCGCTACTAGTTCATGAATCGTAGTCTCCATCAATTTAACCGCATTTCCAGTAAATGCTTTAATAACCAGTCTGCGCAATCTGAGATGCTCAGGCCCGTCTAGGTTAAGCATGAAGTTGTTAAAGTCTCCCCTGTTATCCAAAGGATCAAAATTGGGAGAACTTCCATCTGCTAAGGTTTGTGCTACTGGAAGATTTTTAAATACGCGATTTATATCTTCGTACCGTGTTAACCGCCAGACACCTATAGGACTCAGGTTCACTGGGTCCGTTTCACGAAGGTTTTTTAAACCCGGATAGGGATTTGCCCGAAATTCCGGAGATAGCGGGTTGGAGCCTTGCCAATCTTCATCGGTTAACTTCATAACCGTTTCAAGTAAGTTATCACTCATGAGTTTTTAGCTCCTTCCTGAGCTGTAGATCTAAAATCATTTTAATGTGTTTTATTCCTTCCTCAATGAAAGAAGTCCCCTCTTCAAGAAATCCTTCTTTCTCGTAAAAATCCTTCGCCTGCATTTGGCTATGTAGAACAAGCCTCTTATTTAATTCAGGTTTTATCTCCCATTCGACAATAATCGCTTCAATCAGCTTAGAGCCGATACCGTGATGACGATTATTTAATATTACTGCCATACGCTCGATTTTATATTCTGTGGGCGATATTTTTCTCAACCTTCCAGTACCAACTGGTATATTAGCGCTAACGCACAAAAAATGTTGTGACTCATCATCGAAACCGTCGAATTCAGCTTTAGGATTGACTTTTTGTTCTTCGCAAAAAACCTCTCTTCGAATTTGTCGACAAAAGGAGAGTTCCTCTTCAGTGTCTATTAATTTTATGTGCATATTAGGATACATGATGGAAAATAGGTTAGTAATATTTAAGATGTTTAGGCAAAAAAACAATTCCCCCATTTCGAGTGGATGACAGCTGGTGGCTGAAGTTGATTATAATCTACATGGTTAGCTGCCTTATGCAATCGAAAATTTCTGGAGATTCCAGAAATTTAATACATACCTTCAATTTTTTGGAAGTGATTGAACGCAACCATAGGAGTTAAATAAATGGCTAATATAACGCTTTACACCGCACCCACTGCAAATGGATACAAGGTTTCTATTGCGCTTGAAGAGTTGTGTTTAGAATATGCTGTTCGTCATCTACATTTTGAAAAAAACGAACAAAAAACTAAGGAATTTCTGTCCCTTAACCCGAATGGTCGAATTCCTGTGATTGTTGATCACTCTTCCAATGATTTCGTGCTTAGCGAATCTGGTGCTATTTTAATTTATCTTGCTGAAAAATCAGGAAGGCTGATACCAGAAAACGAGTATCTGCGTTTTGAGGTGTTGCAGTGGGTAATGTTTCAGATGAGTGCGGTTGGACCCATGATGGGTCAAGCAATGTTCTTTCAGAGGATCGCTGCTCCTAAAGGTATAGTAGATGATTATGCAATTAACAGATACGTAAAGGAATCACGGAGGCTATTAGAAATAATTGATCATAGAGTATCGGATAGAGAGTATATTTGTGACGAGTTTTCGATAGCTGACATAGCGATATTTCCTTGGGCTAGAGCACATCGCTGGGGGAATATCGACGTGTCCGACTTAGTGCATTTATCGCGTTGGTTCGAATTGATGGAGGCAAAAGATTCAGTTCAGAAGGGTATCAGAGTCCCCAGTGGCAAATACCCAGTAGCATTTTCGAGTGTTGCTGATCTGTCGGAAGCAACCCGCCTAAATTCGGAGAAATATGAGGCTTGATTGAGCGGCTTAAAAATTCAATAAAATATCAGCTTGTAGTACATTCTGACTTACGTTCGTATCGTAGTCTTCGGTAGAATAAAAATCTAATCCTAATCGGAGGCTCTTATTTAATCTGTATTGCAACTCGGCCTCGTGCCCTTTGATCCCCGTGTGTCCGTTAAATCTATCGGAATCAGGTAAAAAATCGGGTATGGAGTCATGTTCTAACTTCGCGTATAAATATTTAAATTTCCACGGAGATTTCAATATTTGAAAGCCTACTGAGTATGCCAGGTTTTCGTGACTATTTGTGTCTACATTTTTCACCATGTCGCCAATTAAAGCGTACCTATAAGTGCCTTTATAAGAAACAAATTCTCCGGATAATTGAAAAGCATTCAGGTTATTATCTGTATTTGTATTCGAAGAGTGCTGAAAGATTTGGGAAACTTGTGACTCGTTCATATCTGCATAAAGATATTTAGTTCCTGCGAGTTTAAATTGCAAATTCTCGGATTCAAAAGAATGTCCTAGCTGGAGATATACTAGGTAAGGATCGTCGGATGAATTTTGCACTTCTTCTAACACCCAAAGCCCTGAGCTAGCCCAAAAAGAACCGAGTTGAGCGTTAGTGGAATAATTTGCGGATACTCCTTCGGGATTGATATCAGAATCCCACATAAGGTCGGTCGCATTCCATAGATACTTTTTTCGATTAAACTTGCCGGCGACCCAAGAGATGTTTGTCCTCTCATTTTCTATATAAGCATAATCTAAAAGGATATTTTTAGTAGAGAATGTGTCTCCTAAATCTACGTTAGATCCTCTAGGGTTATCGCTTCCAGAAGTAAGTCCGATCCCAGCTTCCCAGCCCTCTGTGGGTTTCCCAGTCACACCTATTTTTCCTCGTAATCTTCCTCTGTGGCGACTATCCGGGGCCTGAACCCCAGCCACCGTCCGGTCCTCCAAATGATTGTATTGATAACGAACTCTAACGTTCCCGTGAATTTGTAATTTTTCTTCTTCTTTTTTCTTCTTTTTTGTTTGGGCTATAGTAGTTTTTTCGACCTTTTCTTTCGATCCGGAAATTTCCTTAGATGCATTTAGCAGAGATTCGTATTCATCCTGGGACAGTGTACCTTTGTCTTTTAAAACTTTGAGGAGTTGATAAAAGGCTTCTCCCTGAGCACTTGCTTCCAATGCAAAAAATTGAGCAGAAAAAATAAGGGGAATAGAGAATAGGAGTTTTCTCAAGAGCCCGGAATCTGACTTTATGCTCATGAAATATTATCTGTGCTATTTCCTTTCTTGGAAAAAAAGGTTGAACGATACCGGGACAGATTCCGCTATGGAGGAGAGTTTTGCTACCACTCGCAACGCGTCTATCCCTGCACTTAAATGGTGAGCGGAAGCATTCACTATAACAGGGCGAACACTATCCACCCTTACTGCACCATCCTTTTCTAATGTTACTGCTACATTAGCCTCGTTTTCTTGTTGAAAGCCATGTAAATCAATAGAGAAATTTTCTTTTCGTTGTATTATTTCGCCTACCGAAGCGCCTTTGGAAAATGATAGATCGATTTTTGATGTGACTAGGGCATTTGCAAATTTCGATGTTTCAAATAGCATCTTCTTCATTCTTTCGTTACGGATCGGGATTTTTGTCTCGACACTACTTAACGGGATTTTAATTTCTAAGTTTCCTTCATCATCTATTGTTCCCGAAAGATTCCGAAATTCGTGAGTTTCAGCGATGGACAAATTTTTGATAGATATGAATGAGATTTCAGATCTGGATTCATCTAATACCCAGCCAGCTCTACTAGTTAACGGTAAGAGAACGATAAGAAAAAATATAAGACGCATCAATTTGCTCCCGTTTACGCTTAAGTTAATTGTAACAAAAACTTCAGTATTGTGATATTTGAGTAATTATTTTAGGTTGAAATTTGATGGTGTATTAGTAAATGATTAAATCAATGCTTCCTTCAGACTTTCGGATATATGCATACCGCTGAGAAAGCCATCTTCAATGTTTTGCCCTAAACACCAATCTCCACATGCAGCAAGTCGGAGTGTTCTGTCGATATAACTTGCCGAGTCTGCTGGGGTTTCTGTAACTGCATGGCGCCAAAAGTGAAGGTCAGACTGCTCTATGTACTCGTGGTCTAATCCCGTTAATTCGCAGAAATTCTTCTCTAAAAGATCCTGTACGTGCTGCTTGTCAAGGTGAACATTATCTTTCGCCCAGTCATAAGAGCTGTGTATTACATAGGTGGGGATAGGACTTCTTCCTGGTTTAGAAGAGTTTTCGGAAATCCATCTTATTATGTTTCCTTGCACCGAAGCTGCTTGTATCAGAGGTTGTACTTTCTTCGCAGTTTGCAGCATGAGAGTATAGCATGGAAACATTTTTACTTTTTTCAGGTTAAGAGCGCTCCCAAAAGAGTCAGGGTAAAGTGCTAAAATTTGTGCGGCTGGCATGGCGGCTACAACCCAGTCGAATGCAAGCGGTTTTTGCTTATTAGCAAAGTGAAGATAGTTTTTATTCCCAACAGGTTCTACCTCTTCGACAGTCATCGAGAGATTGACATTTAAATCTTTTGCTAACTGCTTACATAAACTAGTCATCTTTGGAAAGCCAATATAGTGCTCTTCGAACCAGTATCTCTTGTGGGAAGTGCCATACTCAGAAAAACCAAGCACTTTAGGCTCCCACCTAGCGACTTTGTCGCTACTGATGAATGGCTTTAGGAATTCCTTGAATTGCTTCGTCCGAACAGTAAAGAACTGAGCTCCATGATCAAAGTAATGATCTTCTTTTGAGCGGGTGGCCATTCGGCCCCCGACTCCTGTAGATTTGTCGTAAAGCTGTATTTCACCTTTACCCTGTAAGTTTCTTGCTACGGTTAATCCTGTTATTCCCGAACCTATAACCGCAATTTTTCTTACCTTTGGCATGTTGGGCAGAAGTACAATCTTCGGGAGTTAACATATATTTTTTTGATTTTAGTACTGCAGAGTAAACATTCTTTTCCGGCTCTAGCAAAAACCGAAAAGCGGCTCTTTGCTTTTCGGGATTTCCGGAGGCTTGCAGTTAGAGTGGACCCATTGCTCTTGTAAGACCGTCTGGCAACGGTAAGGGAGTGCTTCGCGAGCTTTCTGATGGTCTTATCATCTAGATTTTTGGGGATCTTATCTCCTCTGAGACCGGCAAAAAAAAGAATCTCAGACCTTAAGTAATTTCCTATTCCGGCTAAAAACTTCTGATCTAAATAAAGTGAGGACAGTTGACGTCTACTGAATCGACTTTCTTTCAATCGTTTAAACACAGCTTTTTCGCTCACTTCAGAATCCAAAACATTAAGACCTAGGTTTGCTAAGTAAGTATGATTTTTGAATTGTTCCCTATCCAGAAGCTCAATCATAGATGCGCTATATAAAAGTGCTTGGTGATCAGAAGTTACAAGGGATAACCGTAATTGACGGTTGGTTTGAAGGCTTTCGCCCGCAGGGATTACGAACCACTTTCCATACAATTGGTTATGGGAGTAAATGTATTTTGAACCAGGGAATTCTATTAATAGAGCTTTTCCCATGCTAAATACATTTTTTACCCTTTTTCCGTGAAAAAGCGCTAGATTTTTGTTTAATTCTGGGTATTCAGCCCAGATTTTCTTTATGACTTTCCCGGTCAACGCGCTGGAAATTATGTCGGCTTCGCGCCGAACTTCGGGCCCTTCTGGCATAGGTACATACCTTAACAACAAATAAATAATACGATTTTTGATTGAAAATGGTTTGTCTAGCAGATAACCCCATTATTCCTAGTTTTGGAAAATATATTCGTCACACGTATTAACTCGCCGTTACAGAATCAATGAAATCCACTATTCAATATAGGGGATGGCTTCATCTACCATTTTCCAAATCTGATATCCTGCGGGTTCAGTTTGCTCCTCGAGTATGTGGCCGACGAGGCCCGCGCATCGCGCAATTAGATTGAAGCCACGAGCAATTGAGGGAGGCATGTCAGCCTCTAGTAAAACAGCTCCTATTGTAGCGTTCACGTTAATCACTATATTTTTCTGGCTTACTTCTTTTATAGCATCACCCAAGAGATACATTGCATCCAGAAACTCACCTTTCGCGCCCGCCGACCGGGCGATTGATTCTAGGCGTTTTACACGGGGGTCTCCATTGATGTGTATTGGATGTCCAAAACCTGGTAAGAACTTACCTGATGCATTAAATTGAGACGCAATATCCTTTGCTTCCTTTTTTCGCTCCTCTGAAGGCTTGTTCACAATCTTCTTCAAGAGCTCCGCAGCTTGATCGGCAGTTCCCACAAAACGTGACCCTGCACCCAGTAGCCCGGAGGCTACCGCACCTTGTAGAGATTCAGGGGCTCCTAGGTAGGTTACACGGCTTGCTATAGCGGATGGAGTGAGGCCGTGTTCCATTATGCACACTAGCACTCCATCGACGACCGCTTTTTGTAACGATGTGGCATCTTTACCTAAAAAATGAAAGACCACGAACTCCCCAAATGACATTTTACCCATTAAATCGTCACAAAGGTTGCGACCGCGCACCCATATGTTGTCGACATCACTTGTGCATAGTCTAGTCACAGGATCTTTTTTCTTGTACATCGTATATTTTCCAATTCACTTGTTCATCAGAATGTCTAAGTTTTAATTGCCCTATATTTAAGCCGCTTCCTCCTGTGGCCATTTGTCTTTCCAGTCTTTTTCAAATTCGGCTGTGGTGATTGCTTTTTTCAAGGTTAGATCGGGGTTAAGAAGCTCATAGATAACATCCGAATTAGTCTTCATGCTGAAGAAAATGATTGCCTGTTTATCACCGCTTCCTTCAATATGTACTTCCCCCTCTCCACCTATCGAATAGCTTCCTGCTGGCTTGATATTAATTTCTTCTTTCCCGTCGACGAGTTCTCTCACTATCAATTCGCCTTCTAGCACCATGGTTGTAGTTGTTGCTACATGTCGGTGATACATACATTGGCTATTAGGTTCAAATTTCACGATCATTTCCGCTAAGCCGTTTTTCACATCAACATGAAAGAGCTTATAAAAGCAGCCTTCAGTGATGAAGGGCTTCCAATCGATATTAGAGGTGTCGTACTTATACTTTATTTCGTTCGTGGTGTTAGAGTTCATATTAGATTTGCTCCGTTGAATGATTCCTTATCTTTTAAAGTTTAGATCGAAATTTTACCATGCGTTGAATATTATAATTTAGACCAAAATGACACTAGTATATATTAGTTATAAATTCCTTCTTACAAATAAGGCTAGAAATTCTAACCTCTAGCTAGAGGTTAGTTCAAATATGCAAAGTCCAATTCGCCTTACTGAATCTTCATATGCTTGGAGTCGTCTATTCGCAAGCTTATTTATTTCTACGGTTGGTAGCGCGGGGATGTATCTTGTGGTGATTATTTTGCCAGAAATACAGAATGATTTTGGCGTTTCACGAGGGGCTGCTTCATTTTCATATACTATGGTGATGTTGGGATTCGGGCTCGGCGGCATCCTATTTGGGCGGTTGGTGGATCTGCATGGGATATTGAAACCACTCATGATATCGGTTTTGGCTCTAGCGACATCCTTTGTTGTTACGGGTATGGTTCGAACTATTTACATGCTTTATTTAATGCACTTTATGATAGGTTTTTTCGGATGCGCAGTTGTTTTTGCGCCTTTGGTATCCGATATATCGAAATGGTTTAATAAGCGTCGAGGGTTTGCTGTTTCTATTTGTGCATGTGGGAATTTCTTAGCCGGAGCTATTTGGCCACCGCTTTTTGTGATAGCGCTGTCATCAGTGGGTTGGCGATTAGGCTATATTTATGCAGGAATTTTAAGCTTATTGATGATGCTTCCGGTCTCGTTTTTTTTGCGCCTTCCTTCACCTCAAAACGCTGGTTCAGAAAGTTCGAAGGGTAGTGTGGGGGACGCCGACACTTTTGGAATGAACTCCAACCAATTGACTGGTGTTTTGTGTCTCGCGGGTTTGGCATGCTGTATTGCAATGGCAATGCCTACCGTGCATATCGTCGCCCTATGTTCTGATCGCGGGTTCGGGATTGCTGTGGGAGCGAAAATGTTATCGGCGATGCTTTTTTTCGGAGTTATCTCTAGATTGGGTTTTGGTTATATTTCAGATAAGTTGGGTGGGTTACGCACAATACTTATTGGATCAGGCCTACAAGCTATCGCGCTAATCTTTTATTTGTTCGCTGAAACATTGCCTGGTTTATTCGCTGTATCGGTGATATTCGGATTGTTTCAAGGGGGCATAGTACCTTGCTATGCGTTGATTGTTAGAGAATATTTTCCGAGCTCGGAAGCGGGAGTCAGACTTGGTGTTGTAATATCTGCTACGGTTTTGGGTATGGCGATAGGTGGCTGGATTTCAGGGGCCATCTACGATTGGACGGGTTCCTACAGCATGGCATTAGTCCACGGTATTGCTTGGAACTGCGTAAATTTCTCGGTTATTTTATTTCTTTTGTATAAATTATCCTCTTTTATGCGCAAAGAAATTTATCCTCTTCGAATTAATGAGTAGCCAAATATTTATAAGAAAAGCGTAGGTAATTTAATCAATAGCATTAAAAAGTCGCTCTTTCGGATACTCGGCTCCCGCTACGTGTTGAATAGTAGCGAGGCGAACCATCTGATAAGTGCGGATCCTGAACGCTGGGTCACAAGACATACGCACATAAATATCTCGGGGTGGGATCTGATACTCCTCCTCTAACCATTCCATAAGATTGGCAGTGGCATCATAAATAGCATGTTCCATCGGCCGGTTGATCCCAATTGCTACTATTGAATTAGGCTTTTCAATTCTAACACAGGGTAGTTGCTTATTTTTAATCACCTGACACCGTAGTTGTACGGTTGCTCGAGTTTCATCTGCAATTCCTGTGAATTCTGTATCTCCTTGGCCACCGTGTACATCGCCAATGTAAAGTAAGCCTCCTTGGTTATAAGAATTTAAATAAATAGTATGATCTGGACAGACGTCTCGGCAGTCAATGTTGCCCCCAAAAGGGCCTTGTCCAAGAACTGAGGTGAAAACCTCTCGTTCTGGTGCGGTCGCAAGCGTTCCTACAAAAGGCTCTAGTTTCCAAGTGAGGGAATCGGAATACTTTCCAAACCCATCTCGAGTGAATCCACTCGGGCCTGGTAAATGTTCAATTACATGAACATAGCCCTCACTACAGTCTTGATACCTAAGAGAATCACCAAGAGGGCCCATTTTAGGTAACACACCTGAAAAGCCATAACGCCAAGGGTCTATCCAGTCGATGTTGACAGCTAATACATCTCCAGCCTCGCAGCCTTCTATAAAGATAGGACCAACTACCGGATTGAATAACCCCGGTGAAGCTTTTGCGAGGGTTGTGAAATGTTCACTATCAAACCCGTGTACTTTTGGATTATCACTATCATCGGCCACCATTCCAGAAAGCGCATCGTCCGTTTCAACTTGGAATGGCTCGTTCTCTTTTACCCTTAAGCATGGCGTATCATTTTTATCAAAGGCATATTTTTGTACCGCGCCCCTTTGTATTTTCTGCATATTACATTCCTCTTTTTTGGAAAAATAATTTAAAGATAGATTTAACCGGATATTGATTTTTGTATTATATTGTTTCCTGCTCCTCTTATAGCATGACAATCTAGCGAGATGCTCGCGTCTCGAATAGGATGTAATGGAACTCTGCAGCCTAAGGCAGTTGGCCTCGTTGCTTCGAACCAGGCTGGCCCGCTTTCGTAGTTAGTCTCCGAAACTGAGGAAAGGGTGAGGTATCTTCTAACTACAATATCGTCTAGATTGGAATCAATTTTTTTTAGAACAACTTGTAAATTCTCGGTGCATATATTTCTTTGTTCGCTCCAATTTCCTGGTTCTAAAACATTTCCTGAGGAGTTTGTAGGGTAAATAGTGCTTAGATAAATATCTTGGTCAATGGATATGGATTCTGAAAAAGGGGCCAAAGTTGGATGAATAATATTTTTTTTATCCGAGGTATTCTTTGTCGTCGCCTCTGCTTCGACGATTAGAGTATTTTTGGTGGGTATTCCGATAAAGGAGATTGTTGGATTTTGGAGACTAAGCATTTGTGCCACCTTACTTGGAGCGGTCCAAAAATCTTCAATACTTGCAGAATATAACTTAAGACAAACAATGTGTTCATTGCCAAGACCAAAATTGCTTAGGGCATTACTTAGGAAAATATTTGCGTCTGATAACTGTTCGTTTAGATTATTACCTTTCGCGGCATAACCAGGAACAAAAATTCTTGAACCAAGCCTAAGTGCGCCAGAAGATTGGTGGTGTTTATAATTGTCACCTTCAAATTTGTGTATAACGTCGTTTGCCAAGCCTTCAAACTCTATCTCGACTAGTTGCTGGGGTCTGGTGAGACCACTAATTTCGAAAGTCGTAATTGCCAAGCTTTTTCCTTTAGGGTTCAGATTCGTAGTTAAAGCCTTTTCAGCTTCTATAATATTTTCCTCTCCTTTGACGTAAATTCGTGCTCTATAGGTGTTGTGAAGGCACCCTCCTGCAGCGGTCATGCTGTTCTCGGCGATTGATAAGATAGCTTCTACTTGTTCTGCGACGTTTACTCCTAGTATGTTTCCTTGGGTATCTATAGCCGTGGTTCCAGATTGGAGGATAAGATCATTTATTCGGATTGCACGAGAAAACTTGGCCTTCTCTTCAATAGGTCGACCGGAAGTGATGTTGACTCTAAGTACTTTCCCATTATTCATAAACATTCCATCAAAATGGTCCTTTATCGTCTTGATTGCTAGGGTATCGTTTGAAACAGATTATCGCATTTCTTCAAGTTTTGTTAATTTTCTCTGGTTCGTATGGGCAATAGATAATAAAGATGGCATTATTTAGGTCATTACAAGTTACTTTGTTGTGGAGGAAGTTCATGGAAACCGTTAAAAATAAAACCTTCAATATTCCCTCAGTTGAGGAGCTTGGCTTCGACCCTGTTGTACTGAGAAAAAAATATGCAGAAGAACGAGAAAAAAGACTTAGAAAAGACGGTAACGCCCAATACCAGGAAGTGACAGGAGATTTTGACCAGTATAATTTAGATCCCTACGTTTGCGAGAAGATTGTTAGAGAGCCTGTGACGGAAATAATTGATGCTGCAATAATCGGGGGAGGATTTGGTGGATTGCTTGCCGCTGTTCGGTTATTGGAAGCAGGCATCAAAAATATTCGAATCATAGAAAAAGCTGGAGATTTTGGAGGAACCTGGTATTGGAATCGGTACCCGGGAGCGCAGTGCGACATTGAATCCTACATATATCTTCCTCTACTCGAGGAAGTGAATTACATCCCTAAAGAAAAATATTCCTTCAGAGATGAGATATTTGAGCATGCTCAACGCATTGGACGTCATTATGATTTATATAAGAGGGCTTTTTTCCAAACTCAGGTTAGAGGTTCAAACTGGGATGAAAAAAACGGAAGGTGGAGGATTGAGACTGATAGGGGTGATGTTCTCAATGCGAAATTTCTCATTATGTCTAGCGGTCCATTGAATCGGCCCAAATTACCAGCAATACCAGGGATTGAACAATTTAAAGGACATACTTTCCATACAAGTAGGTGGGATTATGATTATACAGGTGGAGATTCTATAGGAGGGCTTTCTCGACTATCTGAGAAGCGAGTTGGGATAATCGGTACTGGAGCAACCGCTATTCAATGTGTTTCGCATCTAGGAGCAGCGGCAAAAGAATTATATGTGTTTCAGAGAACTCCATCTGCAATTGATGAACGGCTCAACAAACCAACGGATAAAGAGTGGGCGGCCTCTCTGAATCCTGGTTGGCACGCTGAAAGAAACACAAACTTTGCGTCCATATTGAGTGGTATTCCTCAAGAAGTAGATTTAGTAAATGATAGATGGACTGATCTGTTTAAATCTCTTAGCGAATTGATGTCCTCAGATCAGGCTATATCTATGGAAGACATGGCGGTTATGGCAGAAATTGCTGATTATCAAAAAATGAATAAACTGAGAGCTCGGGTAGAAGAAACGGTGGGAGACAAAGAGACAGTAGAAGCCTTGAAACCTTGGTACCGACAGTGGTGTAAAAGACCAGTATTTAACGATGAGTTCTTGCCAACTTTTAATCGAAACAATGCTCATCTAGTTGATACTAACGGAAAGGGAGTGGAGCGAGTTACGGAAAATAGTGTTTTCGTCGATGGGGTGGAATATGAACTAGATTGCCTAATTTTTGCGACGGGCTTTGAAGTGGGTACGGCTTACACGCAGCAGGCTGAGTTTGAACTCATTGGGAAGAACGGGATCAAGCTTACGGATTATTGGAAAGATGGTATGCGAACCTATCATGGTTTTCATGCCCGTGGATTTCCCAATTGCTTTCATATGGGTTTGACGCAAACCGGTTTGGCTCCTTGCTTCACCTATATGTTGGATCACCAAGCTCAAAACGTAGCCTACATTGCGGAAGAAGTTTTGAAGAGGAAAGCTCGTAGTGTGGAGACTAGTGTTGAGTCGGAAGCCGACTGGATAGAAACGGTCAACCAACCTACTTTTATGAGTGAGTACCAAAGTCATTGCACTCCAGGCTACTATAACAATGAGGGCAAGAAGGGTGGTAAGGGGTTTTTGGAGGGACACTATCCAGAAGGTCCCGTTCAATTTTACGCGATGTTAAAAAAATGGCGGGAAGAGGGTGATCTAAAAGGTTTGGAATTTCATTTGTAAATTAGAAGATTTTAGCCCTACTCAGATAATTGAACAGTAAGGCTAGTGAAGCCACTGAAAAAGGGAAGTGTTCGACGGATAGGAGGTTGTCGGTGACTAAGGCGAATTCTAGGATACTTTGTCAGTAGCTCTTTAAAAGCTAATTGTGATTCTAAGCGAGCTAACGCAGCACCGAGACAAAGATGGATTCCTGTTCCAAACGCAATGTGGTCATTTTTGCTGCGATCTAATCGAAACTCGTGTGGATTCGAAAATCTTTCGGGGTCGTGATTAGCCGCAGAAAGTGATGCGGTCACCGTCTCGTGGGATTTTATTAGATGATTGTCCAACAAGGTATCTTCCTGAGCAATTCGTCCGGTCTCCGATATGGGACAATCAAATCTCAGCATTTCTTCTACCGCACTCTCTAATAACTCTGGATTTTTATTTAATAATTCTAGTGAGCCGGGCGAGTTGAGAAGTGCGTAGAAGCCGTTACCTATGAGGTCAGAAGTCGTAACATTGCCTGCGACCATTAATTGGGTGCAAAGGCTAATTATCTCAAGATCGCTTAAAAGACCTTTTTGTTCCTTTGCTTCCAACATGGCGGACATGAGTGAAGGTTTTTCTTTTACTACCATTGATTGTATGTTTTCTTTGAAGGTGTTGGACATCTCCAAATAACCGGTTCGTATTTTTTTTCTATCGTCGCTGGTTCGTTCGGGATCGTATCCCATTAAAATGTCCTCGGACCATTTTCTCATATTTGATACTGAATCCTCGGGTAGCCCTAGCATTTTCAGAATAACTAGTGTTGAAAGCGGAGCTGCATAGTCGGTGATAAGATCCATGCTTTTTTTTCCATCTACTTTGTCCAATAGATCTGAAGCAATTTTAATTATTGGATCATGCATTTTTTCCACTGCCTTGGGTGTAAAAAACTTAGTTATCAATTGTCGGACACGTCGATGATCGGGATCGTCAAGCAAGACTAGAGGTGGCTCATAAGCTGTTTGTCTCTTATTAGAATCAAGTCCCGTGGCAGCCAGATTTCGCATA
Organism: uncultured Pseudomonadota bacterium; assembly: GCA_902597385.1. Lineage (GTDB taxonomy): Bacteria > Pseudomonadota > Gammaproteobacteria > TMED69. The sequence goes on from CACJXQ010000001.1 coordinate 187,507, forward strand.
TAACTATCTTCTTCGCTAAATTGAGCTCTCACGCTAAAGTTAGGACATTTTAGTATTGATTCGACGTCACGAAATTTGGTTAAAAGTGTTCTTCCATACTCATCGTCTTTGAACTTTGGAGCGCTTAAACGAATTTGGTCATATATCTCTTGTCTATTTTTTAAGAACTGTTCATCGTGTGGTGTGAGGGCACGTCCTTTGGGGGAATCATTTTTTTCCTTGTCCATCAAATTTTACTCCGCTGGGCATCGATAATAGAGAAAGCAAATAGAGAAATATTTCCCATTAGCAGCAGTTTATTGACCTCAAATCATTCCGGTTTTAGATAACCTAATCGCTCATAATATTTGGCAGGAATGTCTTTTTTATTTTTATAGCAGATAACTGAGCAGTGATCTTTTCCTAGTTTTTCTGCAGGTTCGACCACTATGAATGGTGAGCCTGTGTCCTCAATATCAATTCTTTCCATAGCTGACTCATGCGCACAGTAGACTGGAAAATTTGGAGTATTGTAATTAAGCCGATGCGGCTTTTCCATTTTTAAAAAACCGTTTTCTCCCTCATATAGGCCCTCCTGAATTAATCTACCTCCGCTTCCACAAGGTTTCATTTTAATAGTTATTTTTTCTTGGTCCTCAGTGATCTCTAGTGGCTGGAGATGACCATGTAGCCCAGATACAAACATTTTTAATTTAGCCCGAAGATCTTTGCCTCCTTCATCCATCTTTTTTCTCAGAGGTGCCCACCAAGCTCGACAGCCATCAGTCATGATCTCCTCAAGGGCTTCATCGCCATACTTTCGTCCGACCTCGCTAAGGGTTGCGGTTATCCAGTTGCGATAAAGATCGTGCATTGCCAGGAATTCGTTATACATTTTTTTGGAAAGTTTTTTAGCTTTTTCTGGCTCTTCATTCTCAATAGCTTCTAAAATACGGTCAAGCGTTCGTTTTTCCATTTCAACAATTTCTTCATTTGAAAAAAAATCATCAGACATTATTAAGCTCCCTGTTAGTTTAAAAGTTTTAGATGATATTTAAAGGATGCGTGTTAGGTGATAGAGAATTAAATGTTAGAGCCTCAACATGAAAGAGTTGTTGCTTTTCACTCCTTCTTTTCATCATCGGTAGGCGGGGGTAGTTCCGCTTTAGACGAAAAGATTGGTCTATCTACGTCGATGTAAAATTTAGAGGCCCTCTTCTATAAAGTCTAAAATCTACTTAATTAACACCCTTGCGTCTACTGTTTTATTGTCGAATCAGTCCTCAAAAGATATGCTTGTTATTCAAATATAATAGGTTAGGCTATGGGAGTAATACTGCTGTAAATGTAAATTTGTACGGGGGGCTTGATGTGGACAGTCTTTTGAAAAAGAGTGGTCAGGAATTATCTGAATTAATCAAAGGTAAGGCGGTCTCGAGCGTCGAAGTGATTGAGGCGCACCTAGAGCGAATCCGGGCAATAAATCCTTATCTAAATGCAGTGACCCTAACCTTAGAAGAATCCGCTTTGGAGGCCGCAGAAAAAGCAGATAATGGTACAGACTTAGAAAGGCGCCGGCCCTTACATGGTGTGCCTTTCACGATCAAAGAAAATATAGACGTCTTGGGAACCCCTACGACCAACGGTTTGCCTATTTTAGCTGAAGCTATGCCGAGCAGGAATGATCCAATAGTCGAAAGAATGATTCAAGCGGGAGCAATACCCATAGGTAGGACAAATCTCCCTGAGATGGGAATGCGTCTCGATACTGATAACCCACTTAGAGGCAGAACGATTAATCCATGGAACGCTGGTTTAACACCAGGGGGTTCCAGTGGTGGTGACGCCGTCGCGATTGCCACTGGTATGACTCCGATGGGATTGGGAAATGATATCGGTGGATCTTTACGAAATCCAGCTTATTGTTGTGGCATCAAATCTCTAAAACCGTCTATGGGACGTTTACCATGGGCGCCGTCACTAGAACCGATCGATATGGGTATTCCTAGGTTACTTCTTTCGAATGGTCCAATGACCAGATCGGTTCGCGACCTTGGTTTGATGTTGTCTATTCTCTCAGGCCGCCATGTGGCTGATCCGGAATCGATTGATGTTCCCCTGCATGGAACAGTACCAGTAGAAAAAAAAGCTGCGATAGTAACAAATTTACCTAAAGTATCCCTACCAAATTCCACCACCAAAGCGATCGTAAAGGCGGGTAAAATTTTGGAGAAAGCGGGTTGGGTAGTAGAGGAGGTAGAGGTGCCAGAATTAGAAAGGGTACATGAGGTATGGAGTACCCTTTTAGCGCCTCTCACTGCGAGTCTTCCGAGGGAGATTTTCAAACCGGAAACTAGAGCCTATCTGGATCGAATTTCGGATTTGCATTTGGAATTAGATTTTGGTCACGCTTTGCGCGAGAGGCAACGGTTAATGAGATTATACTCAGGATTTTTTAAGAAGTTTACAGTATGTATCGGTCCCATTTGGGGGAATCTGCCTTGGCCTATTAATAGCGATTTAGATCCAAATGTGGGTAATGAGTTATTAAGACAAAGCTTTTCATTTATTACTCCAGGAAATTGCCTAGGTCTACCTGCGGTAGCTTTATCTACTGGAGTTGCGGATGGTTTGCCGACTGGAATACAAATATACTCCGAATTATATCGGGACGATTTGTGCTTATTAGCGGCGGAGATCATCGAGTCGTCATCTGATCAAATTACTCCTATTGAACCTATAAAATGATAGAAAATAGAACACATCAAAGAAATAAAATAGGCTGGTTAAATAAGTGAATTGGAATGTCGAATGAGTGGAATTGAAAAGCAACCTGAAGGTTATGACATAAAAGCGGTAGAAGGATGGATCAAAGAAAATATTGAGCAACTCAACCCACCTTTTGAATGGTCCCGTTTGGAAGGAGGACATTCGAATCTTACTTATAAATTGGAAGATAATAGGGGTCAGCAGGCGGTCATTAGAAGACCTCCACTTGGCAAATTGTTACCAAAAGCTCATGATATGGAGCGAGAATGGTCGATCATCTCGGCCCTCGGACATACCGATGTTCCGGTTGCGCCCGCACTAGGCTTTTACCCTGATTCGGATCTCATAGGGGCTCACTTCTACGTAATGGGTCTTGTCCCTGGAAAAGCTCTCTACAACGCCATGGATACCGAAGCATGGGTAGAAAAAGATAAGAGGGTAGAGCTTGCTACTTCCTTTATAAATGTTTTGGCCGATTTACACTCTCTGGATCCAGATCGGGTTGGCCTTGCTGGTCTGGGTAAAAAAGAAGACTATGTTGGTCGTCAGCTGAAGACTTGGTATCGTTCCTGGAATGCTTCAATGGAAGCTGCGGAGTACGATGATCCGCGCTTACATGAACTTCATCGATATCTTACCTCTAATGTGCCGGACCAAGGGCAAGCTCGGATTGTGCATGGTGACTATGGATTACATAATTGTTTGGTTGGTTCTGATGCCAAAATAGCTGCAGTACTTGATTGGGAAATCTCTACTTTGGGTGATCCACTGGCAGACTTGGCGTATGCCCTGAATCAATGGGCACTTCCAGAAGATGAAACACCAGGAAGAGATAATGCAGCTACGGCCCTTCCGGGATTTCCGACTAGAGGTGATTTGGCGGAGATTTACAGTAAAAGAACAGGAAGAGACCTATCTAACCTTAGTTTTTATATAGCCTTTAATTGGTGTAAATCTGCAATGATTATTCACGGCGTATATGCGAGATATAAGGAGGGAAAGAAGACGACTGTAGGGGTTGATATGGAGGACCTTCGGGAGCGGGTAGGACGATGCATTGATCTGGCTGAGAGTGCATTGAAATAAAAAGTGCAAGCCTTCAAGTATATAGCTAGCTATTGGACCTTAGCCGGGAAAGTCGTTCCACTTGGCAATCCTGAGCAAGAAGCGAGCGATGTTGGATTCCAAGACCGCCTGGAGGTTGCTGCGAAAGCCGGATATTCTGGAGTAGGATTGATAAGTTCAGATTTAATAAAAATACGTAAAAAATTTAGTCTTGTTGAGATAAGGTCTCTGTTGAAAGATTACGGTCTACCTTATCTTGAATTAGAGTTTCTCACTGGATGGATGGCTGACGGACGTGAATTATCTGATTCAGAAAAAATGTTCACTGACATGTTGGAAGTGGCTGATGTAGTGGGCGTAAGACATATTAAAGTAGGTCCGGATATGGAGGGAAAGGATTGGCCATTGGAGCGAATGGTGGAGCGATTTGCCAGGTTATGTGAACGAGCGAAGAGTGTCGGAACGATGCTTTCACTAGAAATGATGCCTTGGAGTAATCTGAACAATTTAGAATCTGCTCTGCCTGTTGTTCAGGGTGCGAATTATGACAATGGTGGTCTCTTGCTCGATATTTGGCACGTTGCTAGAGCTGATATTCCCTACGGAGCAATTTCAAGTATTCCCAGTAGAATGATCAATTATGTAGAAATCAATGATGCGGATCGGGAAGTTAAAGGGAGTCTTCTAGAAGATACGCTGAATCATCGAAGATTTTGTGGTGATGGAAGTTTTGATGTTCCAGAATTTTTGAAAGCAGTTTTATCACAAGGTTATAAAGGGCCTTTTGGTTTGGAGATTATTTCGGAAGCTCAGCGTCAGCGGTCGTTTCGTGAGGTGGCTTATGATGCTATCAAAAAAGCGAAAGAGCAGGCGTCTAAAATTTAAAAAATCCGTCTTTTGCTGAGCAACGACTGATCGGTATGGGTTATTATTGGAGCTCTCATCGACCAAGATTGAGAATTATTATGACGACATGCTGAATGTCCCCAATGGTTCCCTTGAAAACTAAAATATCTCTATGAAGTTCTCAGTCGCCGGAACTGACAGGTACTTTATCGGGAATGATAACTGTCGCAATCTTCCAGGCCCCTTTTACTTTCAACAATAAATAGGTTACGTCCGATCGAACGATGAGATTGTGCTTGTTATCTAGTCGGGAGAAATTCATTTTCAGTACGGCGGATTCATTGTCCTCAAAAGGAACAGAGGAACTGTTGATGACGGATCTTGCCCAGCCTGTCGATTCTATCTTTTGGTAATCAATATAGTCATTCCAGCGAGTATAAGAGGTGATTCTACCAGCTGTTACTCGTAGGAGCGGTTCATTAAAGACAGTCTTAAGGACACTCGAGTTTTTGTCATTAAAGGCTTCAATAAAATATTGAAGAAAAACTTCTGGTTCCATCTCTTTGGCAAGGAGTTTTTCTACGATACCAATCTGCATAGTAAAAATTATAAGTAAGAAGCATAGTTTACTCTTGATTCTCGACATCTAGTTTATTCCCCATAAATAAATTTGAGAATGATTATTTTGGCCTGGTTTCGGATCTACAGCCATCCCAATGAAAACTTTCACCGGTTTCATATCATGCTAAGGGTTCAAGACTACTTTTCCAAGCACTTTTCGGTTGGAGATATACTTTAAAGCGTCTACGCAATTTTCCAAATGAAACCGCTGATTGACTTTCGGCTTAACGATATCATTTGCCAACCATTGCTGTAGTTCTATCCTGTTATTTTCGTAGAGTTCTGGCTCCGCTTCAATAAATGTTCCCCAGAAAACGCCGACTATTGAAAACCCTTTGACTAGTGCTAAATTGACAGGAAATTGCGGAATCCTTCCAGAAGCAAAGCCGACTACAAGTAACCTTCCATTCCACGTGATAGCCCTAGTAGAGGCATCAAAAGCATCCCCACCTATGGTGTCGTAGATGACATCTGCACCCTTTCCGTTGGTCAAATTCCTTATCGAAGTTCTTAGATCCTCGTTGGAGTAGTTTATGCACTCGTCTGCGCCTAGTGATTTAGCGAAGTCTAATTTTGAGTCTGACGAACAAGCAGCGATAACCCTTGCTCCGATGGCTTTCCCGATTTGCACGGCTGCGCTTCCAGTGCCGCCGGCGGCTCCAAGGACAACCAAGGTTTCATTCTCTTTTAAATTAGCTTTTTGTCTGAGTGCATGGTGCGCGGTTCCGGTTGCAGCTAGAAGTGCTGCGCCCTCATCAAAGGAAAGATTCTCTGGTAGTCTACTGACGATTTTTTCTTTGAAGACCACTTTTTCGGCAAAAGCTCCAAATGCTTGATTATAGCCATATACTCTATCGCCCACTTTGTATTTTTTACAGTTCGTGCCAAGTGCAATTATTTCTCCCGAGGCTTCCGTACCTGGTACGAAAGGCAAGGGGGGTGAAGCTTGATACTTCCCCTGAATAAGTAATGAATCTGCAAAATTCACCCCTATTGCGCGCACTTTGATTAATATTTCGTCATTTTTCGGTGTGGGATCGGGTGTATCTAGATAATTTAAATTTTCAATACTCCCAAAATTTCTACAGACCTGAGCTTTCAAATGTTCTCTCCAGTGCTTTGCTGATGATTCGAATATTTAATGAGTGCGGCTTGGTAATTTTTCTTCTGATTGGCGAATGCCAACTATTCACACCTTTTTATTAAACAGATAGACTACAGCGTATATAAAATATTTTAGTCATTCAATAAAAGGAAGATTAATGCCAGTGAATGAGATTGATCATTTGTTAAATTCAGATAGGTTTGGTTTTGACCCGACAGAACTGCGCGCCAAATATAAAAAGGAAAGGGACAAAAGAATACGGACTGAAGGTAATGAGCAATATGTAGAAGTAAAAGGAGATTTTTCACATTATGTCGACGATCCCTATATTGATGTTCCTTTAGAAAGAAAGCCACTCACCGATGAGGTGGATGCCTTAGTAGTAGGAGGCGGATTTGGTGGATTGTTAGCTGGTGCAAGGTTGAGGCAAGCAGGAGTCAAAAAAATCAGATTGGTGGAAAAAGGTTCTGACTTCGGGGGTACGTGGTATTGGAATCGTTATCCAGGGGCTATGTGCGACATTGAATCCTATATTTATCTCCCTCTTCTGGAGGAATTAGGTTATGTACCCAAGGAAAAATACACTAAAGCTCCGGAAATATTAGAACACACCCGACGCATCGCTGAACATTTCGACCTATACTCTGACGCCTTGCTGCAAACTCAAGTGACGGAAGCACGTTGGGTCGAGGCAGATAAAAATTGGCGAATAACTACTAATCGTGACGACGAGATAAGGGCAAAATATTTGGTAATGGCAAATGGTCCTTTAAATAGGCCCAAACTTCCTGGAATTAAGGGAATAGATAAGTTTCAAGGGCATACCTTTCACACGAGCCGTTGGGATTATGATTATACGGGAGGCGATGCCTCAGGTGGGCTTTCTAAGTTAAAGGATAAACGTGTGGGTGTAATAGGAACCGGTGCAACCGCCGTCCAGTGTATCCCTCACCTAGGAGCCGCGGCGGAAAGTTTGTTTGTGTTTCAGAGAACTCCATCTTCTGTTGATGTGCGAGCAAATCAAGTTACTGATACTAATTGGGTAAAAACGCTTACACCAGGCTGGCAAAAAAGAAGGATGGAAAACTTTAACACTTTGGTTAGTGGAGGGTATGAGAAAGAGGATTTTGTGCAAGATGGTTGGACGGAAATATTCAGAAACCTTACCGGAGTATTACCACCAGAAGGTTATGAGGCAATACCAAAAAATAAGCTTTATCTAGCCACTGAATTAGCTGACTTTGAGAAGATGGAAAAAATACGTTCTCGAGTAGATTCTTTAGTTCGGGATGAATCTACTGCTGAGGCTTTGAAGCCTTACTATCGACAATTTTGCAAAAGGCCTTGTTTTCATGATGAATATCTTGAGACATACAATCTTCCAAATGTAAATTTGGTAGATACTGCGGGTAAGGGTGTTGCTGAGGTTACCTCCCGAGGAGTGATCGTAGATGGAAAGGAATATGAATTAGATTGCCTCATATTTGCAACAGGTTTTGAAGTGGGTACTAGTTACACTCGACGATCCGGATATGACGTGATTGGTCAAAATGGGCGTAGGCTAGGTAAGAAATGGGAGAAAGGTCCGACGACCTTTCATGGTATGCACTGTGCAGAATTCCCAAATTGCTTTTTTATGGGCTTTATACAAACTGCCTTAACACCTAACTTTGTTCATCTTCTTCTAGAGCAAAGTAAACACATTGCTCATCTAGTTCACCATGCTGAAAAAAACAAGATAGGATCTATAGTGGCTTCGCAGGCGGCTGAAGATGAATGGTGTGCAACGATAAAGCGTCTGGCAAAGTCAGGAGAAAAGTTTTTCAGGGAATGTACTCCAGGATACTATAACAATGAAGGTAAAGCAGATGAGGGCTATGGCTTTATTCAGAATTCATACGGCGGTGGCCCTGTCGAGTTTTTTCAAATCCTTGAAAATTGGAGAGAGCAGGGGGACATGGACGGACTTATCTTAGAATAATTCTAAGCTAATCCCGAATCTTATAGACTTTATGTGCCGTTTTTTTGTAAAGCGATTCTTTGTCATTTTCGGAAAAGGTGCGGGTTATTTTTTTGAAAGAATTCCATAATACATTGTAGGAGCAGCTGACTTTGTCCATAGGGAAATTGCTCTCAAACATGCATCGAGTAGGCCCGAAAGTGTCTATCATGAAAAGATAGTAGTCTCGAGTGAGGGTTGCAATCTCTGTTGAGGTGGGAGGTTTGTCTCTTTTATGAAGGCCAAAGCCTGAAAGACTCATAAGGAGCCCTCCTAATTTGGCAAAGACATTCGGGTAGGCTGCTAAGCATCGGATATTTTTTTTCCAGCTGTGAAAGATTTCTTTACGCTTGCCTGCGTAAGGGCCAATCCCGACTGGTCCGCCTAGATGGTCTAAGACGATTACTTGATTGGGAAAGTTTCTAGCCAATTCTGTTAACTCGGGTATTTGGGGGTGGTATAGCCATGCGTCAAAGCTAAGATTACGTTTCTCAAGTTCAGCGAATCCTCTCTTAAAATCTGAGTTCCCAAAAAGCATTTCAACCGGGTGGGTGTGTGCGTTTCTTATATTTTTGTTTTTGTCCCAAGCACTGGCATGTCTTACTCCAACCATAAGATTGCTTGCATCTATCAGTTCATCTAGAGTTTTTGTAGAATTTTTGTCGGTAAGATTTGCATATCCAACGATTGCGTTACAGATCCTAGTACTAGACGAATTATTCCCATTAAAAGATGTGGCTGAATCTCTCACGAAATCAACCTCTCCAACCGAGCGTAAGAAGTCTGGTCCTTCCTCTCGATACTTGGAGCCGCACTCTACGTACACAGTTGACGTGATATTGTGGCCAGAGGTTACATCTTTTATATAATCGTCCGCAAGGTATCTGCTGTCAGGGTAATCCCAAAGGTGGTGGTGCGCATCACAAATTTCTCTCGATGGTTCGAGAGCCTCTTCCTGGTGCTTATTTAACCAATTTGAATTTCTCATGACGCAAGATTACATTGAAGTTAGTCTAATCCGCAAATAGACTGAGGGTTAAAGGGGAGGTTAACTAAGTACTGTAGTAAATTATAGAAAAACTTAGTGATTTTTGATAAGAGGGGGACTCGAATGGTGGCCAAAAAACTAAAGAAGCAACTACATTTTACTTTATTTACTTTTCCTCCTTTCGTGCATCATTATCCTGACGGTTGGCGGCATCCTCAGGAAATGATGGGCGGTATTTATAATCCCTTGGAGCCAGAAATCTGGGCTAGAGTAGCGCGCACACTAGAATCCATGAAAGTCGACGCTTTTTTTGTTGGTGATGGAGGTGCGATCTACAATAGTAATGAAAATAGCCCTTCAACGTCTCTTCATTATGGAAGCCAGACGATAGAATTCTTCGCGCCACAGTTTGTATCAATGGTAGCCACTATGGCGCCAACCCTAGGGGCTGTTTCTACAGTTAACACGGAGGAATTGAATCCTTGGACTTTTTCTAGGATGGCTCAAACGATGGACCACCTGACCAAAGGTAGAGTAGGCTTCAATATAGTGACGGGCTTGAATCCAGGAGGCCTTGCAGATAATTTGGGGGTCGAAGTTCGAGAGCACGACGCTCGTTACGAAAGAGCTGAGGAATTCATGGAAGTCTGCTACGCGCTATGGCAGAGTTGGGATTCCGATGCTTTGGTGCGGGATAAGGAACGCTCGCTTTTTGCAGATCCGAAAAAAATTAGAGAGGTTAATTATAATGGGAAACACTTTCAATGTAGAGGCCCTTCCCAGCTACCTCGATCTCCGCAAGAGATACCAGTTTTATTTCAAGCCGGTCAATCTCCTAGAGGGCGACAGTTTGCAGCTCGTCATGCTGAGGGAGTGTTTACCATTAGCCCAGATCTACCGGCAATGCAATCCTATTACCGGGATGTCAAAGACAGACTAGTAAATGAGGGAAGACGGGAATCGGATTTGGCTATTTTGACTGGAATCTTTCCCATAGTTGGCTCATCCGAAGCTGCAGCGCAGGAAAAGTATGAGCAATTGGTTGAGCTGGCGACTCCGGAAGCTGGATTAGCATGGTGCTCCGGCTACGCCAGTTACAATTTTGCCCAAGTTCCTTTTGACACCAAGTTGTCTGAACTCGATCCAAAAGATTTTGCGGGAATCCAATCCATTTTCGAGCTTACTATGGCGAGTTCAAGCGATGCTGCAAGTCTCACACCCTATTTACGCGCGTATCCACATGTAGATGAGCCGACTGTTCGTGATTTGTGTGTTGCAAACGCTCAGTCGATAGTGCCAAAGGTTGTTGGCACTGTTGAGCAGGTGGCCGACCAACTTGAGCAAATTGTGGATGAGGGTGGGAGTGACGGGTTTATGTTTTCAACAGTTCACATGCCAGGCTCAATAGAGGAACTGGGTCCGGTTATAGCAGAGCTTCAGCAACGCAAAAGGTTCAGGGCCGCCTACGAAGGGCCCACTCTAAGGGATAGATTAGGTACTCGCCCATATCCATGGAGATAGAAAAAAAGATTGTTTTTAATGTGTTACTGTTAAGCTATCAGTGATTGCTATTATCAGTTTCTCTCTGAGAATACCTTTCAGCAACTTTGGTCATACTACCGCCATTAGTTACATTGCTGTAGCCCAGTTTAGTTAATATATTCCTTGCTAGTTCTGAGCGACGCCCGCTTCGGCAATAGAGTGTGATGTTCTCGTTTGTGTTATTGACTATATCTTCAATTCGGGTGTGTATTACATCGAGCGGTACATTTATCGCTCCTGGAATATGGTTTTTGTGAAACTCCTCTTCTGTCCGCACATCTATTAATACGTTATGCCTATCATCCGCTAGAGGAATTGTATTTAATAAAAATACTATAGCAAACGAAATTATGATTTTTTTTAGTTGATCCATGAATCTAATATTTTAACTGTTTAGGGTTTATATTATTTAGAGTCCATTACCCAGATGCCTTTCCAATGAGTGTTTTTATTATTTTTTAATTTATTACATCTATCTAGGTACATTTGAGATAAAAGGTCATTTTTGTTAATCTTCAAGCAAGTCTCGAAAGACTTTATCGCTTTTTCAAAGTTGCCTTCTCTATAGTGTTCCCTTCCTTCCTGAAAGTGGCCTATAACATCCATCAAGCCAGGAAATGATCGTTTATCGTGGTAATCGAGAACTTCGAAAACACCAACTGGCTCAGTTTTACCTTTCACAATGACATCATCTATATGCCTGATTTTATAAGTTCCTCGAAGTTTCTTGAAAGTGTACTCACTTATAAGAATCTTGGCGTTGTATTGTTTGCACGCACTCTCCAGGCGTGCCGCTAAGTTGACGCCGTCACCGATCATGGTGTAGTCCATCCTTTTTTCCGAACCAATGTTACCTGCAACTACTTTGTCCGTGTTGAGGCCTAGCCCCATATCTATTTCTGCTTTATTCTCTTTTAGCCTCTGAGCGTTCCATTCCCCGAGTCGCTTTATCATGTTGATTCCAGCGCGAAGTCCTCTGTCTTCATCATCTTCATGACTTATAGGTAGCCCGAATGCTGCCATTATTGCATCCCCTATGAACTTATCGAGTATCCCACCTTGCTCCGTGATACATTCAACCATAATTTCGAAGTATTCGTTTAGCAATTTTACCGTTCCTTGAGCACCAAGCTTTTCGGTAATGCTGGTAAAACTTCTTATGTCGGAAAACAATAAGGTAGCAGTTGTTTCTTGACCCCCTAAAATTTCGGAACCAGTTTCTAATAATTGATTGGCTATTCCCGGATCAATATATCTGGACATCGTGGACTTTATCCGCTTTTCTGAAGATATGTCCTCAAGCATTATTAATACTCCGGAAAAATTACTGACTTGGTCAGTTCGACCCTCTAGGTCATCATTTACCAGGGGAACCACGTTTATATTTATAGAGATGATTTCCTTTTCTTGGGTTGTACTGTCGACCACGGATATTTCGCTATCAAGTCTGGTTTCTGGTTTTCTGTGCTCTTGGACGGAGTTCACGAGATCTTCTACCCAATGCCTAGAATCGCAGAAAAAAGCGCTAGATTTTTGACCAACAATTTGTTCCCTTTTGGTCCTTAAAATTTTCAAGCTGGCTGAATTGCAGGTTACAATCACCCCCTCATTATTGATGGTTATCACGCCGTTTGACATGCTGGAGAGCATGCTCTCATTATATTTTTGCGCCTTAGAAACATCCTCGAAGAGCTTAGCATTTTCTAAAGAAATCGCGATTTGTTGAGTGAAGGCTTGAAGTCGCGACTCGTCTTCAGCAGAGAAAGGTCCTCCGACCTTGTTTAGGACCTGAGCGCAGCCAATTATTTTGCCTTCTTTATTTGAAATAGGGGTGCATAAAATTGATTGGGTAAAATATCCCGTCTCTTTATCAAATGCTGGGTTGAACCGAAGGTCAGCATAGGCGTGGGGTATATTCATTGTCCTGCCGGTGCTAAAAACAGTCCCCGCTATCCCAATATTATTCGGGAAGCGAATCTCCGAGATGTTTTCACCCAAAACCGTTCTTGAAAAAAGCTCTTCATTTTTCTCGTCGTTTAAAAAAAGGGTTGCTCGATCGGCATTTAGCATGCGAGCAGATTCGGTCATGACCCGTCTTAGTAACGCATCTAAATTTATCTCCGATGCTATCTCTGAGACTAGGTCGAGGAACTCTAGCTCTCTTTTTCTGTTTTTCTCGAAATTCTCCTTATTCTGTGCATTTTGAATAGATTTGGCAGCTCTGCTGGCAGCTGCTTCTAAAAAAACTAAATTATCTTTGGTAAATCTTCCCTTCTTCTTGTTCAGAATCTCCAGTACTCCAATGGTTTCACCGGCCATTGTATTAACAGGACAGCAAATGATGTTTTTTGTTTTGTACCCCGTTTCTTTGTCTATTTTGGAGTTAAACCGGGAGTCAAGATAAGCATCGTGGATAATTTCGCCTTGTTTGGTTTGAAAAACCGCTCCCGCAATACCGACGTTATTTAATACCCTTATTTCTCTGGAAAGTTCACCTTGGGCTACTCGAGAGTAAAGTTCTCCCGTCTCGTTATCACTCAGAAATAAGGTTCCTCTTTCCGCATTAAGTTCACTACTAGCGAATTCTACTATTTTCCATAGAATTTCACTTAAGTCTTCCAGGCCAGCGACTTGACTGTTTATTTCTAGCAGTAATTCAGTGCGCTTGAGTTTTTGTTGAACGCTCTCGACGGTTTCTATCTTTTTATTCATTATCCATCAGTTTCGGAAGTTCTCCGCCCTATCTGTCGTTCGTTCTAGTTCTGCACGGAGAGTTTTTACCGAATTTTTTAAATGTTCTATTTCGTCTCGAGTTTGAATTCTAATCTTTTGGATTGCTTCCTTTTTTTCAAATTCAACCGATTCAAGAGCCGCTCGAACTTCTACCACAGTTTCCCGTAGATTTTTGATTTCTAAATTTTTAGCTACGATGGCTGCTTGTTCTAACTCTTTTTGGTTTTTCGCTGTTTCATCAAGCTGCTGTCTCAAAAGAGTGATGGTTTCGTGAAGATTTCTTTTTTCTTGACTGTGCGCTCGTTGTAACTTTTGAACGAAAGAGTCTAGTTGAATTGCAAGCTTTTCGTCCCTAGCTTTGTAAGTTGCTATTAAGTCTTCTTCGTTACGCACGATAAATGTTTCCAGTAGTTTGGTTTGTATTGACTAGTACACAAACGCCTTGTCATATTAATGGCTCCCCCTAATATATTACCTATGAGACTATTCGCGCAATCGAATTATCTCACCCGAAAGTCTTGTAATACGGTAATTTACATTTCTCTAGTCTATAAAAAGCTATTCTGTGTTCGCTCTTAGTCCACTCTCAAAACTTTTTAAAAACCGTATGTTAGTAAACCATCTCTCGACGTTACATGGTAGCTCAAGGTTAATTGATTGTGCCCAAAGGCAACAGGAGCCCAAAATAATATCGAGTTTAGATAGCTGGTCACCTACTGCAAAAGGTCTCTGGTGTCCGAGGAACTTGTCTAAGACCTTTATCTGTCTGTAAAAGTAATTTCTAGCCGCCTCACATGCCTTTGGAGCCTCACCATAAATCGCTGATAAATCTTGGTGTCGTCTTAAGACATACAGTGCTGTTGCGTCTATTTCCATTAATGTGAAATACGACCAGCGATTTATTTCAGTCATATTTTCGATTGTGTTTGAATGCTTTCCCGCAAGGTGAAAAAGGTATTCAATAATTGCGGCGCTCTCTGTAAGATTTCGTTTGCCGTGGCTTAGTGCAGGTATCTTCTTTCCAGGGCTTACCGCCAGAAAATCTTTATCCTCCATATCCGCGCTACGAGTTACTATTGGGTGAGATATGTAGGGGAGGCTCAAGGCAGCCATGGCCCAATGTACTCGGAGAGTCCTGGCAGTTCCGCAACCCCACACATGTAAAGGCTCTTTAATCATAACAAGTTGCTTTAATTAATACTTTTTTATTTCGTCAGTTTAAATTTCTGGTCGCACTAGAAAGTGAATTCTATTACTCTTATTTTTGTAATTAAAGAAGAATATTGAATCACGCTTTTCGAGGCGTGTGTCTTTCATTAGGTAATATAACGTATGAGAATTTTTAAGGGTTCAATCTTACTTTGGGTGTTGATATGAAGATCTGGGTTGATGCAGATGCTTGTCCCTTAGTAGTTAAAGAGATTCTGTATCGGGCAGCCGAGCGCAAAAAAATAGAAATGTTTCTGGTGGCTAACAGTTATCTCAAGACACCGCCTTCCCGACTGATTAAATTCTTGAAGGTGCCGTCTGGATTTGACAATGCCGACGGAGAGATAATGAAAAGAGCAGCTGCCGGAGATTTAATAGTCACAGCAGATATTCCACTCGCGGCTGCTGTTCTCGAAAAGCAATGTTTGGTTCTCAGTCCGAGAGGCGAGGTTTTCAGTTCGGAGACCATAGGAGAGCGGTTAGCAATTAGGGATCTTATGAGTACGCTCCGCTCCAGTGGTGTCAAAACCGGAGGACCCTCGGTTTTAAGTCAGACCGATAGACAGAAATTCGCAAACAAACTAGATGTTATGTTGAATCGGTAAAGATAACTTCAGGAATATATGTAAAGAATAAGTGAAGTATTTGGTATCAACGGTTTAGCCTCTATCATATATCTTGATTCTGGTGATTTTTTGAGTTAAACCAAGGCTAAAGAGTTTGTTTTTCCAAAAAACATATGCTACTTTGCTCCATCGTTCACCTCTATTCGCTAGAGGCGGAATTAGGCCGACGGAAGGAACGCGACGTTCATCCTCTCTGGTTTAATGAGAGGCCTCATGAGAGGACGGAAGTACGGCGACCAAAGGAACGCATTTTGTAATTATCTATCTTGCTTTTTAGAAGATGATTAACTTATTTGCATTAACTTTGGAGGAATTTCCGAAATGATAGCTTCAAAAGATACCTTGTTCTCCCGAAACCCCAGGTCTTTCAAGGAGACTGATACGACCAGTAAAAAGAACGAAGAGGACTTGTCAGTTTTGACTGAAGCCTCTTGTCGAGTCGATCCTCAGTATCCGACTACACCCTTCGTTACTGGAGAGGACGGTAAAAAGTATTACCTTGAGTATTCAGTGTGGGATAAATACTACTGATAGGTTAGCCTGCCTTATGCTCGCAACGAATGCGAACGGTTTTCTGAAGACTGGTTTCTAGGGGAATGGCTCTTTGTGGGCATAAGGCTTAATCTTCTGGCTGACTTTCTTTAGGTTGGGTTGGTTCAGGGTTTTGCCAAATTTGAATCATGTTTCCATCTTTATCGTAAAATAAAAAGCTCCTGCCAATGTCGGCGCATTTCCAAATATAGTCCGTTTGCGTCTGATAGCCTGCTTCTTTTATCTTCTCAAAAAAGCTGTCAATGTTTTCTACTAATAAACCAAGCTCATGAAAACCTGTATGGCCATAACGAAGGGTTTCCGGATCAGTTTTCTTTATAGCGGGAACTTTGCAATGTTGTAATTCAATCAAGGCGCCTTCTGTCGATCTCAGGATTGCCATTTCAGAGAGAGCTCCCTTTACTTTGAATATATCATCCAAGAGTTCCGGATAGATGTATGTTTTGGGGCTAGCTTTCGGTCCATCCGGAAGGAGCTTTCTGAGAATTAATTCAAAACCCATTACATCGTGCCACAGGTGAATAGCCTCATCCAAATCACTAACGAAAATTGCCATGTGATGAAATCGCATGATTAGTTTTGGGTGGTTTCAGTTGGACCTAACTGATGAGGCATTCGGCAAAACCGCCTTTCCTTACTTTATCGCAATGTTCTCGATAAACATTAGCGCCTCCACAATAGGGAATTACTCTTCGCATTTTTCCCGGAACGTTAGCGCTGGTGTACCATGAGTCTACTTTTGAAACTAACGTTTCATCTGCAACCTCATCATGATGTTTGACCCATTCCTGTTCGGCCTGCAATGATGGCTCAACACTTTTCGCACCTTTTTCCCTGACATGCTTGATGCAGTCTGAGATCCAGTCGACACTTTGCTCAACGCAAGTAGGCACATTACAAAAAGCAGCTACAGGAGACATTGGAGCCATTACCATAAACATGTTCGGATAACCATGAACCTGAAGGCCCATGAAGGTACTGATACCTTTGTCATTCCATTCATCTCTCAGAAGGCGACTGTCTTTCCCGTAGAGATCGATCGAGGTTAAAGCGCCGGTACCAGCATCAAAACCCGTCGCAAAGATTAAAGAATCTAGTTCGTAGAATGTTTTCGAGGTTCGGATTCCATTTTTTTCTATGCTTTGCAGTGGCTCCTCATTCACATCTACGAGCATCACGTTTTCCTGGTTAAAGATTTCATAATATTGGTTTTCCAATGGGACTCTGCGAGTTCCAAAACCGTGATCACTTGGAATTAGTTTATTTGCTAACTCTGGATCATTGATGCGGGCTCGAATCTTTTGTTTCACAAAGTTAGACACTTCTCGGTTAGCCTCTTCTTCGAAAAAAATCTCAGGAAACTGACCGATCCAAAAGCTCAGTGAGCCATCAGCCCAGTATTTTTCCATCATCTTCTTGCGTGCCGGAGGTTCGAGGTCTTTAAAAGGCACCTCTTGAAAGTCAAAGGAAAATCCCGCGAAGGTTTCATTTCGTTGCTTTTTAATGTCAGGATATTTTTTTCTTAATTCTGTTCTTTTTTTGTCGTCGTATTTTGGATTTCTCATTGGGATTGTGTAATTGGCTGTGCGTTGGAAGACTGTGAGGCTTTCGACGTTATTTCCTATACTTTGAATTACTTGAATTCCCGTCGCGCCTGTCCCAATCACCCCGACTCTTTTATCATCAGTCATTAGTCCTTCTTGTGGCCAGCGGCTTGTATGAATTACTTTACCTTCAAAATCCTTGATTCCATCAACTTCTGGGTTTTTGGGAACGGTCAGGCCTCCACTTCCCATGACTAAAAAAGTGGCAGACACACTCATTCCTTCAGTAGTGATGATATTCCAAGTTTGGTCTTCTTCGTCATAGCGAGCTTCTGTAACTTGTTGTCCGAATTTGTAGCGGCTTTTCAGGTCTAGTTTATCGGCAACAAAGTTAAGATATCGTTCCGTCTCTTTTTGCGAAGGAAAGCGTTCACTCCAATTCCATTCGTTGAGAATTTCTTTTGAAAAAAAATATTGATATACGTAGGACTGAGAATCGGTTCTTGCTCCCGGATAGCGGTTCCAATACCAAGTGCCCCCAACCCCGTCACCAGCCTCAACTCCACAGACTTTTAATCCCAACTCTCTTAACTTGTAGACTGTATACAGACCTGTGAACCCTGCTCCGACAACTAAAGCGTCGTAATTGTTTGTAGGTGACATTTAACTAATCTCCGTGTTTCATGAAAATAGGAACACCTGTCACTAGGTTGGTGCCTATCGCAATCGTAAGGTATTACCGAAGCAGACTGGATGTAGGCTTCATCTGAAGCGCTTTCTTGGCTGTTTAGCTTCGAAGTTGCATCTGTTGGCTTCGTCTATGTCATGATGAAGCCTGAATACCCAGACTCGGCCACTTCAATACATTTTTCTCTGTAGGTGCCTACACCGCCAATGTAGGAAAGTAATCTCCGTGGCTTCCCGTCAACATTAGAACCCATGTACCAGGAATGTGTTTTCGTCACTAAAGTTGCTTCAGCCGTCTCATCATGATGGGTGACCCAGTCATCCTGTGCTTTCTCGGTAGGTTCTATGACCTTTTTGTTTTGCTTTCTTAGATGCGAAATACAGTCATTTATCCACTCAGCCTGCTGTTGAAGACAGGTTGTCATGTTACATAGAGCAGCGGAAGGGGCGAGGGGTGCTCCCGTGGTAAATAAGTTCGGGTAACCATGTATCTGTAGTCCCATCGTGGTACGGATTTCTTCTTGCCATTCGTTTTTTAGGGCTCTGCCGTCTCGCCCTTTGATGTCAATTCGGGTCAAAGCTCCGGATCCTGCATCAAAGCCCGTTGCAAGAATAATTACATCGAGCTCGAAGACTGTTCCATCTTGCAGTATCAACCCTTCCGGCGAAACATGGGAAATCGGGTTTTCTTTGACACTTACAGCTGAAACGTGAGGAAGATGGTAGGTTTCTAAATAGCCACTTTCTAGCGGAACTCGATGTGTGCCAAATCCATAATCAGTAGGTATTAGTAATTCACACAACCTATCATCTTTGAGACGTTCCCTCATCTTATTTCGGACAAACTCCGATACTTGCTCATTTATTTCTGCATCAAAGAAAATTTCCTTAAAAGAGGATAACCAAAGCTCTAGGGAACCGTTCTCCCAAATCCTTTCCAGAACCGCTTCTCGTTCCTCAGGAGAGTTTTCAGACCAGCTTCCATCTTGCCATTCGAATTCAAATCCAGAAAATGTTTTAGGCAAATTTTCTTGGAACCATTCAAATCTGGCTTTGTACTCAGCAACCTCTTTTTCCCCATATTTAGGGTTGTTCATTGCATTTACATATTGAGGACTTCGTATAAAGACCTTAAGCTCACCACAATCCGGAGCTATCGTTTGGATAACTTGAATTCCTGTGGCACCATTTCCGACTACGCCTACGCGTTTGCCTGAAAAATCCAGTTTGTTTTTTGGCCACCTTGAAGTATGAAAAACTTCCCCCTTAAATTCGTTGATCCCGGGGAAGGGTTCCGCCAAGGGTGCGGATAGCATCCCCGCACAAGAGACCACGAACTGGCAGTTAATTTGTTGATTATCCCCAGTTACTAAATTCCACCTTTCAGCCTCATTATCCCAATGTGCTGATTTTATCGTGGTATTAAATTGGATGTCCTTTCGAAGATCCAGCGTATCCGCTACGTAGTTCATCCAGCGCTCGATTTCGGGTTGCCCGGGAAAGCGTTCAGACCAGCTCCAATCTTTGTATAGTTTTTCATCGAACAGGTATTGGTAGATATAGCTTTCTGAATCGAATTTGGCTCCTGGGTAGCGGTTCCAATACCACGTTCCTCCAACCCCTGAAGCTGTATCGAAGGCCTTAACATTGAGGCCTTGTTTTCGCAGTAAGTGTAACTGATATAGTCCCGCTACCCCGGTTCCGATGATTGCGGCATCTAAGTTTAAATTCTGTGATTTTCCTGCTTCTACGGCAGCGTTTTCTGCACCCATCTTTGTCTCCTCTACAAGATTCCATGACATTGTATTTGAGCGCTCGCTCGATGACCTTTTTGCGCTCAAATTCAATGTTTCAACATGACTTACGCTATTAGAGCATTAACCGCATAAATTTTGAAGAGCGGTATATTTAAAGAACTTCTAAATCCTCAAAAATGACGAAAATTAGTATAAAAATGTAAATTTCACTAAAGTAAATTATATTTACGTAGTTCCCATCCAAATGAAATCAGGCACAAATGGTCGTAATTTAACTAGGCGATCTAATCACTAAATTACGGATTTCAGTCATATCTTCCATTGCGAAAATAATTCCTTCACGACCCAGTCCAGAATCTTTTACTCCGCCGTAGGGCATGTTGTCCACGCGATACGAAGGAACATCTCCTACTAAGATTCCACCTACCTCCAATGTGTCCCAAGCTTTCATGACCTTATGTATGTCTTTGGTGAAAATCCCAGCTTGAAGTCCAAACTTTGAGTGGTTGACTTTATCCATAGCTTGATCGAATGAAGAGAACTTTTCTATGATGGCTACAGGGCCAAAAGCCTCTTCGCAGGCTACCTTAGTGTCAGCCGGTACATTTTCTAAAAGTGTGGCTTCGAGCATTGAGTCTACCCTTTTACCACCGCAAAGGAGAGTTCCCCCTTTTTTGACAGCTTCTTCTATCCACTCATCTAGACGTATCGCCTCTGACTCAGCGATCATTGGTCCTACAAAAGTATCCTCGTTTTTCGGATCCCCGGTTTTAAGTGAAATGGTGGTTTCAATAAGTTTCTCTTTTACCACTTCGTAGATCGACTCATGAATATAAATGCGTTGAACAGATATACAGCTTTGACCAGATTGATAAAAAGCACCAAAAATTATTCTTTCTACAGCGTCATCTATGTCCGTATCGGCATCTAATATCACTGCAGCGTTACCGCCTAATTCAAGGACTACTTTCTTTTTACCTGCCTTCGCTTTTAGTCTCCAACCGACATCAGGTGACCCAGTGAAGGAGAGTAATTTCAATCGCTCATCCGTGGTAAACAAATCTGCACCATCTCGTGAGCAAGGTAGTATTGAAAAAGCTCCTTTTGGTAGATCCGTTTCGGACAAGATTTCCCCAATGATAAGTGCTCCAACTGGAGTGCGCGATGCAGGTTTCATCACAAAGGGGCAGCCTACTGCTATCGCAGGAGCGATTTTATGAGCCGCGAGATTCAAAGGGAAGTTAAAGGGGGAAATAAAAGAACAAGGACCTATGGGCACTCTCTTCCACATGCCACGATACCCCTTACTTCTTGGTGAGATATCTAAGGTCTGCAGGGAACCATCTAATCTTAATGCCTCTTCAGCTGCGATTTTGAATGTGTCTATAAGCCGAGTCACCTCTCCTCTGGAATCTTTTATAGGTTTTCCCGCCTCAATACAGAGAATTTCAGCAATTTCTTCAAATCTTTCTTGGAATCTATTTACACAATGCTGTAAGACGTTTTGTCTTTCATAGGATGCCATCGCTGCAAGGGCAGGGCCAGATTCGACTGCTGCAGCGATTGCGCCATCTATGGTTAAAGCATCTGCAATCTCTATTTTCGATACTGCAGAGCCCGTGAACTTATCTATAAGATCAATCGTTTTGCCTGATTGCTTAGGTTCGTTCGCTAAATAGAACGGATAATTTTCTCGAAGCGTCGTCATTGTTCGGTCTCTCTTGTTTAGAATTGTAACTTGTATGTTGGTTAGCTTTTTATAGATGATGTTTCGTTGCTATTTCTTCGATCAGTTCAAGTTGAAGATCATTAAATCTATTATTTGGTTGCCAATTTTCCATCATTTCGAGACTTGGATCGGCTACTTCGGTTCGTTGTTCCGATAGGCTCTCTATAACTGCGTGAACGCAAAAAGGTACATGAGCTTCTGAATATCCGCCTTCATGAACTACTACTAGTTTGCCACCACAATGTTCGCCAGCAGCAGCTTTCATCATTTCTGTCATAGAGCGGTAAGACTCGCTGTGTAAAAGCATCCGTCCTAACGGATCAAATCCTCCAGCATCATAGCCCGATGCAACTACTATGAGCTCAGGTTGATAGCGGTCAATAGCTGGCAAGACTATTTTTCTCATGGCGTGAGTGTATGCGTGGTGTCCACCTCCAGGCATGAGGGGGATGTTTATATTAAACCCCTTTCCATCACCTTCTCCTGGATCGTCTAAACCGCTGTAGCCTGGAGGGAAACAACCGTCTTGATGAAGAGAGATTGTCAACACATCAGAGCGATCATAAAAAATTTCCTGAGTGCCATTGCCATGGTGTACGTCCCAATCAATCACGGCAATCTTATTTAGCCCATGTTTTTTTTTCGCAACCTCTATAGCGATAGCTATATTTGCCAGGAGACAAAAACCCATAGGGGTTTCTCTTCCGCAGTGATGGCCTGGCGGTCTAGACATCGAATAGGCGTTTTTAAATCGGCCGCTCAGAACAGAGTCGACAGCCTCGATAGCTAGGCCTGCTGACTTTTTGGCAATTTCATAGCTGCCAGGGCCAAAAGGTGCGAAGACACCAATTTCACCTCCACCACTTACTGAAAGCTTTTCGAACCTTTTAAGGTATTGAGTGGGATGCACGGTCGTAAGATTTGCTTCATTTGCACTGGGCGCAGACTGGACAGAAATTTGTTGAGATAATCCTGATACTTCCATTAATGAGATGGCACGTCTTTTGGATTCAGGCGATTCTGCAAGACCGGCAGAAGGTGGTGGTTGAACCCAAGAACCCACAGGTAACACCAAGGAAAAGAGACCTTGAGTACTATGCCAAAGACAGAGTTCGTCATGAAACAGCCCAGTTGTTTTTTTCATCTGTGTCTTAAGCTCAATGGTGCAATTTGCCACACAAAAGAACAGTCATAACGTGTTGGATTTATAGCG
>CACJXQ010000002.1 GCA_902597385.1 uncultured Pseudomonadota bacterium
TTCTTCTCGACCTGTACTTTTCGGAATATCCTTTTTAAAATAATCGTGGTCTAGGAGACTTTCTAGTAATAAAGGTATCGTTTTGCCTGAAGAAGCCCAAGTTCCTCCCTTGTCGTAGGGTTCGCCGAGATGCAGATTGCTCCATTCATCCATCAAGCAGTTGCCCGGTCCCGTATCAAAGCCGAGAGGGTGGCTATTATCAGAGTTTAGGATTGTTAAATTAGCAATCCCTCCAATGTTCAAAATGCTCCGTTCTTTGTCTTCAGAAGAAAAACACCATTCATGGAAAGCTGGTACAAGGGGAGCACCCTGGCCTCCCTTTGCTATGTCTAGACTCCGAAAATTCGAAATACAGGTAATGCTTGTCAAAGCAGCAATTGTCGCTCCATCCCCAATCTGTAGGCTATATGGTGGGGTAGATGATGGTGAGTGTCTCAGGGTTTGGCCGTGGCTACCTACAGCTATTATTTGATTATTTTTTATATCAAATTCTTTTAACGCGTAGTTAACTGCTTCTGCAAACTCCTTGCCTATCTCCACGTCCAAGACAGCAAAGCTATGAATCGTTAATGGCTCATTATTTAGAACCACTCTGTCAAGCATCGTCTTGAGTTTCTTCTTGTAAGGTACTGTTATGCTCCCGATGACTGATAAGGAGAGCTTCCGGATTTCGCTTATCACAACATCCACTCCATCCATACTAGTTCCTGACATCAAACCTATGTATAGACCATCTTTGATTGTTGGCGAGTTCACAACTTTAATTTAAGAATTCAGAAGATCGTTCATACGCCTCAGGTGTCTTGAGGCGGTTTTCGCGAGATGCAATTTTGCCGTTAGATGCATTCAAGGTGAGTAATTCTAAATGTTTAAAAAATGGTTGAGTCAAGGCGACAAAGTCACCAATAAGTTCTTTTTTTATCGGTTTTGCAGGAGGGAATTTAACTGTGAGAGGGTTTTTGTGTTTTCCATCTAGCCTGAATTCATAGTGAAGGTGGGGTCCCGTAGCTAGCCCGGTTTTCCCAACGTAACCGATAATCTGTCCCTGCTTCACGTAGGTCCCTGGCTTTATTTTTCGGTTGTATCTTGCAAGGTGTGCATAAAGTGTACTATATCGACTTCCATGATTTAGTACTATAGTTTTACCGTAACCCCCATTCCATCCTACATTCTTTACACGACCATCGGAGGTTGCTCTCACAGGAGTTCCCAGAGAAGCTGCATAATCGACGCCTGTGTGGGCTCTGATTCTATTAAGAATTGGATGTTTTCTTTTGAGGCTGAATCGGGAGCTAATACGCGAATATTCTACCGGTGTCCTTAAAAAGGCCTTCTTCATCGCCTGTCCTTCTTGGTTAAAATAAGTGCCTTGCTCGCTTTCTAAAGGATATCTTACTGCGCGCTTTATCTTTCCTTTGTTGATAAAGTTTGCCGCCAGGATTGTCCCATTTCCCAAAAATTCTGATCCTTTGTAAATTTGCTGGTAGATTACGGAAAACATATCTCCAGGTCTTAAATCTAACGCGAAATCAATATCCCAGGCGAAAATTTCTGTGAGTTGCATGATGGTAGAATCTGATAGCCCAGCCTTTTGTCCGTCTAAATATAGAGACCTTTGGATTATTGCCGAAGCGGCAGCTAATCTTAAAGTGGGTTCAATTACCTCAACTCTGGAAATCAATTCTTCACCCACTTTTTCGAACCAAATCGATGATAGTTTGTCTATCTCAATGACAATTGTTGTTAGTTCGGTGTCGCGTTCACCAAATTTTATTGTCTGCCCGGGTTTGAGTTTCGGAAGAATTTTGTCCTTCTTATCCATTCTTATTATTTCGTTGAGGAATGACTTTGGAATTCTATTTCTATGAAATATCAGAGATAAATTGTCTCCTGGCTTAACATCGAAGGAGTACCACTTCATCGATTTCCTTGGTGCAGGAGCAGTCGCATTATTTATCTTCTCCTCTTTTGAAGAAGGAAAGGGATCAGGCAAGGTGACTAAGTCGTCGGCATTTACTATTATGTCCCCTTCTGAAGACCGAGTTGGTGATGATTGGTTAAAAGTTCCGGCAGAAAAAAAAGTGATTAGGACGCAGGCCAATACACTCATAATAATGAGGCGTTTTCTCTTTTGACGCGTAACCTGGCGGGGGTGCCGACTTTCCAATTGCCTATTAAAAATTATCATTTAAGTATCTGATAAGGTTTATATTTCTGGAGCACGATACCCAGATTGAGATACAAGGTCAAACAAATTTGAGGTTTTAATAGAAAATTATTGAATTTATTAGGATTTAAGATGATAAAAGAAGAGACAGAAGGGAATGCTCAAGAACAAATCGGGTTTTTAACACGAGGCGTTTCTGAGGTATTGTTGGAGAAAGACTTGCTATTGTCTCTCTCTAAGGGCCGGCCTCTTAGGGTGAAGGCAGGCTTTGACCCTACCGCGCCAGATTTGCACCTGGGCCACACAGTCTTACTAAATAAAATGAGGGAATTCCAAAGGTATGGTCATCAGATTATATTTCTCATTGGAGATTTCACTGGTGGAATAGGAGATCCATCTGGGAAAACTGTAACAAGACCCCAGTTGTCTGAAGAACAAATAGAGGAGAATGTGCAGACTTATAAGAGTCAGGTTTTTAAAATTCTGGACCAGGAAAAGACTGAAATTTGTTTTAATTCACAATGGATGAATAAAATCACTTCCAGAACTTTGGTCGATATTGCTTCCAGATACACCGTTGCTCGAATGCTGGAAAGAGATGATTTTCAAAAACGCTACGGAACTGGAAAGTCAATTGCAATACATGAATTTTTGTACCCGCTTATCCAAGGATATGACTCGGTAGCGTTACAGGCAGACGTAGAACTGGGAGGAACGGATCAGAAATTCAATTTGCTAGTAGGTAGGCATATGCAGGAGTCTTTTGGCCAGACTCCCCAGGTAGTGATAACTCTACCAATTCTGGAGGGATTAGACGGCACGATGAAAATGTCGAAGTCGTTGAATAACTACATAGCAATTGAGGAACCCCCTAACGAAATGTTTGGAAAAATAATGTCCATAAGTGATGAACTAATGTGGCGATATTTTGAGTTATTGAGTTTTCGGGAAGAAAAGGAAATTTCTAAGCTCAAAAAGTCGACCGAGGATGGTGTGAATCCGAGAGACGTAAAATTCGAATTAGCGATGGAGTTAGTAGAGCGATTTCACGATAAAAAGCTAGCGGTGGCTGCTAAAGTAAATTTCATAGAACTTCATTCCCACCGGAACATTCCACTCGATATTGAAGAATTCGTCGTGAATAATAGAGCAGGAAATGGTTATCTGCTTAGCGTTGCCATGAAAGAGTCCGGGTTGGTCAAAAGTTCCTCAGAGAGCCGTCGTTTGATAAAGCAAGGTGCTGTAAGAATCGATGGTATTGTCGTTTTAAGCGAAAATCACAGTCTACAGGTTGGGTCTTCGAGCACCATCCAGGTTGGGAAAAGACGTTTCAAAAAAATAAAAATTATGTAGGTATGGCTGCTGAATTGTCACATGGCAGGTGGCCAACAAAAATAGTTTCAACAGGGTTAAAATAGTCGTTGCTAAGTAGACAATTAAGAGTATAATGCTGTTCCTTATCTGGTCCACAGAGGCCGGAGTTCTTTAACAAAATGTCCATTAACAAGTAATTTGTGTGGGCGCTAATCTAGCTTGCAAATGCCATCAAAACCTTTTGACGAGCATCTCGCTAGCATTAGTGCTTTGTAAGAGAGCACGTCAAACAAAAATTGTTGGCTCTGCCAACTAAAAAACTAAACTGAAGAGTTTGATTCTGGCTCAGATTGAACGCTGGCGGCATGCCTAACACATGCAAGTCGAACGGTAACGACGGAAGCTTGCTTCCGGGCGACGAGTGGCGGACGGGTGAGTAACGCGTGGGAATCTACCTAGTAGCGGGGGACAACTCGAGGAAACTCGAGCTAATACCGCATAATCCCTTCGGGGGAAAGGCTTCGGCCACTATTAGATGAGCCCGCGTCCGATTAGCTTGTTGGTGAGGTAACTGCTCACCAAGGCTACGATCGGTAGCTGGTCTGAGAGGATGATCAGCCACACTGGGACTTAGACACGGCCCAGACTCCTACGGGAGGCAGCAGTGGGGAATATTGCACAATGGGCGAAAGCCTGATGCAGCAATGCCGCGTGTGTGAAGAAGGCCTGCGGGTTGTAAAGCACTTTCAGTAGGGAAGATAATGACGGTACCTACAGAAGAAGCACCGGCTAACTCCGTGCCAGCAGCCGCGGTAATACGGAGGGTGCGAGCGTTAATCGGAATTACTGGGCGTAAAGCGCGCGTAGGCGGCTCATTAAGTCGGATGTGAAAGCCCTGGGCTTAACCTAGGAACTGCATTCGATACTGGTGGGCTAGAGTATAGAAGAGGGAAGCGGAATTCCGGGTGTAGCGGTGAAATGCGTAGATATCCGGAGGAACACCAGTGGCGAAGGCGGCTTCCTGGGCTAATACTGACGCTAAGGTGCGAAAGCGTGGGGAGCAAACAGGATTAGATACCCTGGTAGTCCACGCCCTAAACGATGTCAACTAGCCGTTGGGTTCATTAAAGGGCTCAGTGGCGCAGCTAACGCGATAAGTTGACCGCCTGGGGAGTACGGCCGCAAGGTTAAAACTCAAAGAAATTGACGGGGGCCCGCACAAGCGGTGGAGCATGTGGTTTAATTCGATGCAACGCGAAGAACCTTACCAGGCCTTGACATCTAGCGAACTTTCCAGAGATGGATCGGTGCCTTCGGGAACGCTAAGACAGGTGCTGCATGGCTGTCGTCAGCTCGTGTCGTGAGATGTTGGGTTAAGTCCCGTAACGAGCGCAACCCTTGTCCTTAGTTGCCAGCACTTCGGGTGGGAACTCTAAGGAGACTGCCGGTGATAAACTGGAGGAAGGTGGGGATGACGTCAAGTCATCATGGCCCTTATGGCCTGGGCTACACACGTGCTACAATGGTCGGTACAGAGGGTTGCCAAGTCGCAAGATGGAGCTAATCCCAGAAAACCGGTCGTAGTCCGGATTGGAGTCTGCAACTCGACTCCATGAAGTCGGAATCGCTAGTAATCGCGAATCAGAACGTCGCGGTGAATACGTTCCCGGGCCTTGTACACACCGCCCGTCACACCATGGGAGTGGGTTGTACCAGAAGTAGGTAGCTTAACCTTCGGGAGGGCGCTTACCACGGTATGGTTCATGACTGGGGTGAAGTCGTAACAAGGTAGCCGTAGGGGAACCTGCGGCTGGATCACCTCCTTTAAAGAGAAAATGGTATTCAGGTGAATGTTAGCGCCTACTCAAATTGCTTGTATGGACGTCGCAAAGCGCAATCTACGGACTGAGTGCGTTGAAAATGTTCGTGAAAGAGCCGAGAAAGCCATCAATCAAAGTACGATTAATATATTATTTTGTATTACTAGTAGTTTGCTTGGGTCTGTAGCTCAGTTGGTTAGAGCGCACCCCTGATAAGGGTGAGGTCGGTGGTTCAAATCCACCCAGACCCACCATATCTCCAGTAGTTTTAGGTAGGAGATATTTTGGCTGAAATTTTATAGGGGCCATAGCTCAGCTGGGAGAGCGCCTGCCTTGCACGCAGGAGGTCGTCGGTTCGATCCCGTCTGGCTCCACCAAAAAAAGAGCAATGCGACAAAATTATTTAAAGGCTCGTCTTCCGACGGACGGCGGTCCTGGTTCTTTAACAATTTGGATTAAGTCGAATAGGCGCATAGGCAAATTTCTAGCATTGCCTATGTATTTTGTACACATGCATTCATGTAGCAATAACCATAGCCTAAGAGTCTGGTTAATCCAGAACACTTCAGGTTATATGGTCAAGTGAATAAGCGCATGCGGTGGATGCCTAGGCGACAGGAGGCGATGAAGGACGTTGTAGTCTGCGATAAGCCTCGGGGAGCTGACAAACAAGCTTTGATCCGGGGATTTCCGAATGGGGAAACCCACTGCTTCGGCAGTATCCTCACCTGAATACATAGGGTGTGGAGGCGATACCCGGGGAACTGAAACATCTAAGTACCCGGAGGAAAAGAAATCAACCGAGATTCCCTTAGTAGCGGCGAGCGAACGGGGATTAGCCCTAAAGCAATCGGTGTGTTAGTGGAACAGTTTGGAAAATCTGGCCATAGTTGGTGATAGCCCAGTACACGAAAACTAACCTTTTGTTATAACGAGTAGGACGGAACACGTGAAATTCTGTTTGAACATGGGGGGACCATCCTCCAAGGCTAAATACTACCTGTCGACCGATAGTGAACTAGTACCGTGAGGGAAAGGCGAAAAGAACCCCGGTTAGGGGAGTGAAATAGATCCTGAAACCGCGTGCGTACAAGCAGTGGGAGCATCATTACGATGTGACTGCGTACCTTTTGTATAATGGGTCAGCGACTTACTTCTCAGTGGCGAGCTTAACCGAATAGGGTAGGCGTAGGGAAACCGAGTCTAAATAGGGCGTCATAGTCGCTGGGAGTAGACCCGAAACCGAGCGATCTATCCATGGCCAGGGTGAAGGTAGGGTAATGCCTACTGGAGGCCCGAACCCACTAATGTTGAAAAATTAGGGGATGAGCTGTGGATAGGAGTGAAAGGCTAATCAAGCTCGGAGATAGCTGGTTCTCCTCGAAAGCTATTTAGGTAGCGCCTCGTGTCTCACTCTCGGGGGTAGAGCACTGTTATGGCTAGGGGGCTTTCACGAGCTTACCAAACCATTGCAAACTCCGAATACCGAGAAGTGCAATCACGGGAGACACACGGCGGGTGATAAGGTCCGTCGTGGAAAGGGAAAGAGCCCAGACCGCCAGCTAAGGTCCCAAAATCATAGCTCAGTTGTAAACGATGTGGGAAGGCATAGACAGCCAGGAGGTTGGCTTAGAAGCAGCCACCCTTTAAAGAAAGCGTAATAGCTCACTGGTCGAGTCGGCCTGCGCGGAAGATTTAACGGGGATAAGCTATGTACCGAAGCTGCGGACGCAGATTTATCTGCGTGGTAGAGGAGCGTTCCGTAAGCCGTTGAAGGTGAACTGTAAGGTTTGCTGGAGGTATCGGAAGTGCGAATGCTGACATGAGTAGCGATAATGCGGGTGAAAAACCCGCACGCCGAAAGCCCAAGGTTTCCCACGCAACGCTAATCGGCGTGGGGTGAGTCGGCCCCTAAGGTGAGGCAGAAATGCGTAGCCGATGGGAAACAGGTTAATATTCCTGTACCTCGATTTACTGCGACGGGGGGACGGAGAAGGTTAGGTCAGCCGGGTGTTGGATATCCCGGTTCAAGCATGTAGGGAGCTTTTTTAGGTAAATCCGGAAAGGTAGTCCTGAGGTGTGATAACGAGATCCCTTTTGTGGATTGAAGTGACTGATACCACGCTTCCAAGAAAATCCTCTAAGCTTCAGGTAAATAGAGACCGTACCCTAAACCAACACAGGTGGGCAGGGAGAGTATCCTAAGGCGTTTGAGAGAACTCTGGTGAAGGAACTAGGCAAAATAGCACCGTAACTTCGGGAGAAGGTGTGCCCTTTGTAGGTGAAGAGCCATGCGCTCGGAGCTGAAGAGGGTTGCAGTGACCAGGTGGCTGCGACTGTTTACTAAAAACACAGCACTCTGCAAACTCGAAAGAGGACGTATAGGGTGTGACGCCTGCCCGGTGCCGGAAGGTTAATTGATGGGGTTAGTCCTCGGACGAAGCTCTTGATCGAAGCCCCGGTAAACGGCGGCCGTAACTATAACGGTCCTAAGGTAGCGAAATTCCTTGTCGGGTAAGTTCCGACCTGCACGAATGGCGTAACGATGGCCACACTGTCTCCACCAGAGACTCAGCGAAATTGAACTTGCTGTTAAGATGCAGTGTACCCGCGGCTAGACGGAAAGACCCCGTGAACCTTTACTACAGCTTTGCACTGGACTTTGAATCTGTTTGTGTAGGATAGGTGGGAGGCTTCGAAGCGTAATCGCCAGATTACGTGGAGCCGACCTTGAAATACCACCCTGACATGTTTGAAGTTCTAACCCAGACCCGTTATCCGGGTCGGAGACAGTGTATGGTGGGTAGTTTGACTGGGGCGGTCTCCTCCTAAAGAGTAACGGAGGAGCACAAAGGTACCCTCAGGGCGGTCGGAAATCGCTCATTGAGTGCAAAGGCATAAGGGTGCTTGACTGCGAGATAGACACATCGAGCAGGGACGAAAGTCGGTCTTAGTGATCCGGTGGTTCTGTATGGAAGGGCCATCGCTCAACGGATAAAAGGTACTCCGGGGATAACAGGCTGATTCCTCCCAAGAGTTCACATCGACGGGGGAGTTTGGCACCTCGATGTCGGCTCATCACATCCTGGGGCTGTAGCCGGTCCCAAGGGTATGGCTGTTCGCCATTTAAAGTGGTACGCGAGCTGGGTTTAGAACGTCGTGAGACAGTTCGGTCCCTATCTGCCGTGGGCGCTGGAGACTTGAAGGGAGCTGCTCCTAGTACGAGAGGACCGGAGTGGACGTACCCCTGGTGTTCCGGTTGTCACGCCAGTGGCATTGCCGGGTAGCTAAGTACGGAAGGGATAACCGCTGAAAGCATCTAAGCGGGAAGCCTCCCCTAAGATTAGGTCTCCCAGATCCTTGAGATCTCTAAAGGGCCCTTGTAGACCACAAGGTTGATAGGCCGGGTGTGGAAGTCCAGTAATGGATGAAGCTAACCGGTACTAATTGCCCGTGAGGCTTGACCATATAACACTAAAGTGTTTTGTGTTTTGAATGAATTTGTACAAGCTAAATTCGATTTAATCCAAATTTCGGCCGACTCTGATAGTACAAGAATCCCGGCCAAACCAGTTTGCCTGGTGACATTAGCGAGTGGGTACCACCTGAATCCATCCCGAACTCAGAAGTGAAACTGCTCAGCGCCGATGATAGTGTGGTTCGACCATGTGAAAGTAGGACATTGCCAGGCATTTAACTAAGGGTAACCCTCTTGTAAAAGCATGAGGGTTACTCTCATATATTTAGATTTAATCTTCTAATTCGGCGATGATTTCGCCGGGTTGAATTGGAGCTGAGTCTTCTGCTCGGAAGATTATACTGTCTCCCGATCTTTCTGCTTTAATCTCGTGAAAATTTTTCATCACTTCTATTAAACCAATCACATCACCTGCTTTTACCGAGTCCCCATCATTTTTGTAAGGGGTAGCTTCCGGTGAGGGCTTTCTATAAAAAGTGCCAGGTAAAGGAGATATTATTTTCGTTTTTTCCATTGTTTTAACCTAATTTTTCAGCCTTCGCTACGTCTTTATTTTAAGCTGTTTGCTGACTTTCATACAACTAGATAACTTCTTTCAGACTATCGCTAGGTAATTACTGACTGAATCGCTTTATTCACAGCTATACGTACTGGTTCGTAGGGTATATCTCTCACTTTTCTCACCCCAAAGTCTAGTCCATTTATCGAAACTTGTTCACAAAAGGGAGAGCGAAATTTGACTCCACGCCGGTCATTAAAAAGGGTAATTGTCTTTTTCCCCCCAGCCGCAACCAAATGTCCCCCCCCAGAATCATTAACCAAGGAGAATGCCATTTTTTGAGCTAACGCGACCGTTAGTAGAGGAGATGTAACATCTTGTCTACTGTAGTCGTCCTCCGGAAAAATTGACTCTGGAATTCTCTTTTCTAGTTCGGTTTTAATCATTCTTTCCATAGGTCCCAAGAAAAAAGTAGGTACGATGTTATGTTTTGAAAGTAACTTTGCTACCCGCACATATAAATCTAAAGGCCATTTCTTGTCTTCTGATCCAGCTCCTGGGTTCAAGCCTACGAACAGCTGTTTTTTATCCAGTCTACCTTCTGCGAAATCTAAATATGTCTTTGGGATTGGAATGCTAAACTTGGGTAGGAGGGGTTTATCGCTGGCAAGGTTCATCAAGTTAAGGAATCTCTCGTATCCTGATTGCTTTGTATAGTTTTCGGAGGGGCGCGTGGAGGAGAACAAGAACCCGGCGGCTGGCGAAATGAATTTCCTAGCTTTCATCTTCTTCAAAACTAAAGTTTTTAAAATGCTGGTCTCTGTGCAAATTATCGTGTCGAAATGTGTCCGCGGTAAAAACTTGTCTTTTTTGAAAAGGGAACCAATGCTAGTACCTTCATGTATTTCATCAAGATATTGGCTACCAAGATCGGCAAGACTTCTAAAAAATACCGATGGGTTTTTCTCAGTAGCCCAAATTAATTTAGACTTGCTATTATTTTCTTTAAAGGCCCGTATTACTGGGAATTTCAAGATACCGTCTCCCACTCTGTCGCCAGTTACATATACCAGGATTTTTTTAGGGTTATCCTTTATATGATTTCTCCTCTACTAACTCCGAGCCAGATAGCTCATTAATCTTTCTCTTGATCTGAGCTCGTTCGTCATTCAAGCGATACACGCTCCGAGCAAAATTCACGAAGGTTATAGAAAAATTGCTTTCTTCTTCCAGAAGCCTCAGTTTGTCTTCTACGTCCCAAAGTTTCTCGTTTACTTTTTTCAATCGTTGACACAAGTGATCGAGGATTTTAGGACATATTGTCTCCACAAGTTCACTTTCTATTTGAACTTCTCGAAGTAAATTGAGTTCCTTATTAACGTTCTTTTTTTTGTCGCCTTCCTGAATTCTTTCTTTTTTAATTTCCAGGATGGAGATTTTATCTAATAGTTCTCCCGCGGAAACTGGTATCGATATTTTCATGATTACTATCTTTAACTGAGCTAGTTGTTGTGTTGTTTTCGGAACATAGAAGAGTCATTCAAGGAAACTAGTGAAAAATACAGCTAATCTTTGTTTAAATCACTAGAAGTTCACTTGAACTCAGGCATTACTTCTTTCGCAAGTAGCTCCATAGAGCTTTTAGCATTTGCTCCACTTATTCCAGGTAGATGCATCCAACAGACTACCTCACTTGGGTTGACCGAGTCTCGGTATAAGCTAAGTTGTTTTATTGCGAAGTCAGGGGTTCCAACTATATAGCGATTTTTAAAAGTCTCAAAGGAAACCGAGTCTTTGTCAGTAATTATAGAACCATCTGCAGCTTTGAGAACGCGTTCTCCGGCCGCAGACGCTGCACCATAAAGTTCAGTATATAAATATTCTAAAGCTGGCCCGGCTATCTCTTCAGCTTTCTTTTGAGTAGAGGCTAAGAAGACATTTCTGATTATCGGCCTCTCGGGAATTTGCCAGCCGATTTTTTTTGCTTCCTCCTCATATGGTAGAAAATGTTGAATTAACTCTTCCGGGCCATGCCTTGGCGACATTATTTGTATAGCATGTCTGCGTGCAGCTCGTTTCAGTGAATTGGTAGCAGATACTCCATACCAAATGGGGGGATGCGGTGATTGGGCGGGTTTCGGCGTTAACTGAGTTTCCGGAACCTTATAGTATTTACCGTTAAACTCGAAATGTTCTTCCCTCCAGGCGGTGGTGATTAAATCTAAAGCCTCTTCGAACCGTCCTACTCTTTCGGACCTGGGAATCTGGTGAGCTTCGAATTCTGACGCCACGTAGCCTGGAGCAACTCCGAAAATAAATCGACCTTCTGCTACGTTATCCAGAACAGCAATGTCCTCTGCTAATTTGAGTGGTGCATAGAGAGGCAAAAGTAGAACAGCTGTTCCTATCCTCATTGTTTTGGTTACCGCAGCAGCCGCGGCACACGCGACCATGGGAGCAGGGCACAAGCCATCTTTTTGTGCGTGATGAGTGGCATGGAAAGCGGATTGAAATCCTAAATCCTCCGCGTAGGGTAAACACTCCAGCATCTCCGTGTAGGGTGTCGACCAGGAACCTCCAGATATAGGCGGGACCTGATGAGAAAATAATAATCCAAATTTCATTAATAACTTCCTCCGTTTTTTGTAACCTAGGAGACTATTGCTTTTATGTCGCAGTCGAGATCTTTCAATTTATTATTGATAGCGTCACCTACTTCTATGGCGTTGGGTCCATCCCCATGTATACAGATACTTTCAGCATCCAATTCGACCAAACTACCATCTACTGCCTTTACGTTCCCAGATGTCACGTAAAGTTCAACTTGTTCGGAGGCAAAAGAGACGTCAGTAACATGTTTCTCGCGTTGAATTATAAGCGCACCATCAGGTGCGTACTGCAAATCCGGGTAGATTTCGCCGACTACCCTTACCCCTCGTTTTTTGGCCTCTGATGGAAGCGCTGCCGAGGTTGGGGCAGGCCAATATAGGATGGGGTCTGAGCTTAGAGCGCAGATTGCGTCGGCGACTGCCGATGCAATCTCAGTGTTGTCCTTTAAAATTGAGTAAAAAGCTCCGTGTGGCTTGATATGATGAAGGCTCATGTCCTCTGTTCTAAGGGCAGCGTCTAGTGCACCGGTTTGATAAATCATGTAGGCGTAAGCATCTTCTGGAGTTATATTCATAGCCCTGCGCCCAAAACCAAGGAGATCTGGCAAACCAGGATGGGAGCCAACAACTACATCGTTGTTTTTTGCGAGTTTGACAGTTTCTATCATTGTTACTGGATCACTCGCATGAAAACCACATGCTACATTAGCCGTAGTGATTTTCGACATCATTCCTCTATCATCTCCCATCACCCAATTACCAAAACTTTCTCCCATATCGCAGTTTATGTCCATTGTCGTTTTCAATACAATCACTCCTACATCAGTTTTATCGTCATTAGAAGTGTAGCCCTGGTCGGAACAGGATACTAGCCAACTACAAAATTTTTTAATTTAGAGTAATTTGACAGCGAGTTTCATGACGATGATAATCGACGGCTATTTTGGAAATAATATAAATATGCGCCCGTAGCTCAGCTGGATAGAGTACCTGGCTACGAACCAGGCGGTCGGGAGTTCGAATCTCTCCGGGCGCGCCAAAATAGTTGCGAATTTTAGGAATATTTCTGCGCGCCCGTAGCTCAGCTGGATAGAGTACCTGGCTTCGAACCAGGTGGTCGGGAGTTCGAATCTCTCCGGGCGCGCCATTTCTTTTACTCTAACAATGTTTAAGAACTATTTTATCTTTGAAAGTTAGGTTCATTTAAGCTAGCTTAAAGCTTGAAACAAACAGCCTAAGGACAATCAAATGCGCCCTCCTCGTGTACTCATTCTAAATAGAGGTGAGATAGCCCTGCGATTAGCACAATCGGCCTATGATCTGAATCTTGAACCGATAGTAGTACACGCTAAAGTAGACAAGGTGAATTTAGCTGCGGTATCTCCTATAGCTAAAATTGTTGAGATACCGGGCGAAGGAGCGGCGGCTTATTTAGATACTGAATATTTGATAGCACTAGTATCAGAGTTGAAATGCGACTTGGTTCACCCTGGCTACGGATTTCTCTCGGAAAATGCCGAGTTTGCAGAGGCAGTTGAAAATGTAGGAAAAATTTGGGTTGGACCAAAAGTAGATCAATTGAGACTTTTTGGAAATAAGCTCTCTGCGAAAGATCATGCTGAAAAATGCGGAGTGCCTGTGCTGAAATCGTCGAGGATTCTGCAAAAATTCAGCGAGCTGGAAGAGTACTTGACGGAAAAATCGCAGTGCCATTCTTTCTTATTAAAAGCGGCCTATGGAGGGGGAGGCAGAGGGATACGAGAGGTTAACGACAAAACCGATATTGAGAAAGCCTTTTCTTTGGCTCAAGGAGAAGCAGAAAAATCTTTTGGTAACGGAGGGTTATATCTAGAAGAATATTTTGAAGATGCTCGTCATATTGAGATTCAGATTATCGGTGATGGAATGGGTTCCGTGGAACATCTTGGAGATCGAGACTGTACCTTACAGAGAAAAAAACAAAAAATTATCGAGTTGTCTCCTGCGACATCCCTCAGTGAAAAGCTCAGAGAAAAACTTTTTGCAGACGCTTTGAATATAGCAAAGTCGGTAGATTATCGGGGACTTGGCACAGTCGAATTTCTAGTGAATCCTAACTCTGAGCGTTTTTGTTTTATTGAAATGAATCCCAGATTGCAAGTGGAACACACGGTGACTGAGATGCTATTTGGTATAGATTTGGTCCACGCCCAGTTTCAATTAGCCCTCGGGCGGAAACTAAAAAGCGTTTTGAAAAATAAGAAGCCAACGGCAACGGGCCAAGCGATTCAACTACGCGTTAATGCTGAAAAGTATGGGCAGTCCGGACTTTTCCAGCCCTCCACAGGACGGATAGAAAAACTAAATCTGCCTGTCGGTATAGGGATAAGAGTTGATACGGCTATTCGTCAGGGTTACGAGGTAACTTCGGACTATGACTCGCTGATTGCCAAATTGATAGTTCATTCAACTGAATCGGACTTGTCGCTACTACTTCGTAAGGCTCTTCGTGCACTGAAAGCATTTGAAATAGAGGGGGTAGACACAAACATCAATTTTTTAGGAAGCATTTTAGAGCATGAAGCATTGAAGGAAGCTACCTATACTATTAACTTTATTGACGGACTAATAAGCTCGATTGGGGATAATAGCAAATCTACGGATGATATGAGTCTTGAACAGGTGGGACGGATTGAGATAGAGGCACCTATAAGAGGTAAAGTTATAGCTGTATCATGCCTAGAAGGAGAAGAAGTTTCAGTAGGAAGAGGCTTGATGGTAATAGAAGCAATGAAGATGCACCATGAAATAGTGTCTCCAGCAAACGGAACTATAGACAGAGTAACAATAGAAGAGGGGGATTTGGTCGATGAGGGTCAAGGGTTAGTCACTTTGGTCACTAATGGACTTGGGGTCGATGGAAAAAGAGACGTAGTCAAGTTCGACTTAGATAAAACTCGCCAGGATTTGCAAGAGTTAGATGAACGTAACGAGCTTTTGCTTGATGAGAATAGGCCCGATGCGTTAGCTAAGCGCCGTAGAATTCATGCTAGAACCGCTAGAGAAAACGTAGAAGATCTTTGTGATGCGGGAACCTTTCTTGAGTACGGGGGACTCGCAATTGCTGCTCAAAGACGTAGAAAAAGCGTCGATGAGTTACAAAGAACAACGCCTGCTGACGGTATGATCGCTGGTTTTGGAACAATTAATAGTGCACTTTTCGGAGAAGCAAAAACCAAATGTGCCGTCTTAGCTTACGATTACACGGTCCTGGCAGGAACTCAAGGCCACAATAATCATAAAAAAAAGGACAGGATATTTGAACTCGCAAAGGAGTGGGAAACGCCGGTCATTATCTTTACAGAGGGAGGAGGGGGGCGGCCAGGAGACGTAGATACAGACGACCTCATCATGAGTTGGCTTGATATTAAGACGTTTGCAACTTGGCCTCAACTTAGCGGGATTGCCCCTAGGATAGCCATAAACTCCGGAAGATGTTTTGCTGGAAATGCGGTGCTTTTTGGCTGCGCCGATATAACTATCGCCACTAAGAATTCGAATATAGGGCTTGCGGGACCGGCAATGATAGAGGGAGGGGGCTTAGGTAAATTTAAGCCGGAAGATATCGGTCCTTCAGAGATTCAGTCCAAAAATGGTGTGATTGATTTATTGGTTGAGAATGAGCAAGATGCCACCCAAAAAGCAAAACAGTTGCTCGGATACTTTCAAGGTAGAGTTGAATATTCCAAGGCCGAAGATCAACGAATGCTAAGGCATTTGGTCCCTGAGAATAGACTGCGAGTATATGATATTCGACAAGTAATACGGACCCTAGCGGACACTGATTCGGTGGTAGAACTGAGGCAGTTTTACGGAGTAGGGTTAATAACAGCTTTTCTCAGGTTGGACGGGAATCCTTTTGGGCTTATTGCTAATGATCCATGTCATCTCGGAGGAGCAATTGATGGCGAGGGGGGTGAGAAAGGTGCTCGGTTTTTGCAGCTTTGCGACTGTTATGATATTCCTGTGATTTCTCTCTGTGATACCCCGGGTTTTATGGTGGGACCAGATAGTGAGAAGACCGCATCCGTAAGAAGGGGATCTAGATTAATAACGGCCAGCGCAAACCTCTCCGTACCTCTGTTTACTGTTGTTATCCGAAAGGGCTATGGTTTAGGTGCGCAAGCAATGGCGGGCGGTAGCTTTCATCAGCCGTTCTTCACAATCGGTTGGCCGACATCAGAAATGGGGCCGATGGGATTAGAAGGCGCTGTTGAATTAGGCTTTAGCAAGGAGCTGGGTGGCGCTATTAACGAAGAGGAGAGAGCAGAACTTTTTGAGCACTTATTAAGTACAATGTATTCCAAAGGCAAGGGGATTTCGGTGGCCTCATCTTTTGAGATTGATGCAGTGATAGATCCGAAGGATACGCGTGATTGGCTGCTCAAAGGACTAAAAGCAAGTAACCGTTCGGGAGAAAAAATACCTAAAAGAGGGTATCCAGACGTATGGTAACTTGTCTAAAACTGTTATTCTTTTATTACGAAAGCAGCTAAGGGTTAACCTAATTTATGAATTTTTGTCCAAACTGTGGAAAAAGGGTTAGCGCCGTATTTTTGTCTGGAAAAGAGCGAATGGTTTGTCCCGATATACAGTGTGGTTTTGTGAATTGGACTAATCCTATACCTGTGGCTGCCGCAGTAGTTGAATGCACAGGCTCGGTCCTCTTGGTTCAAAATGTCGGTTGGCCAAATGACTGGTATGGTCTTGTGACTGGATTTGTCGAATCTGGTGAGATGCCCGAAGAGGCTGTTGTGAGGGAAGTTAAGGAAGAAATCGGTCTAGATGCGGAAATGCAATCCTTTATCGGGATGTATGAGTTTCACCGAAAGAACGAACTCATCATCGCCTACCATGTCACTGTACCAACACTAGAATACACCCTTGATAAAAATGAAATTGCGGATGCTAAGTGGATTGAGATGGACAGAGTTGAACCATGGAATGCAGGGACCGGGTTAGCGTTGAGAGACTGGTTGAAAAGTAGGGGTTTAAGTAGAAGTTTGGTGGAAATTGGAACAGCAAATTCAGGAGTTTGAGTCGCTAGTTTTTTCGGAGTAGCCAGATTTGGCGAATCTCTGCCCGCAATAGTAACAGTCTACGTACCTTTTTGAGTCAAAAAGTAGGCTTATTTTGGGATGGCCAAGAGCTCCTCCTCCGCCATCACAGTATACTGACTCTACTTTCTCTGGGACGATTTTTATCTCTCTAGTGTTAACCACGTTTTATCCATTATCGACTAGTAGGTTTAATTTTTTGCATCTAGTGTATGATTATACTACCAAACTGGAAATCCATGAAATTACTGAAGCTGGTTATTTTGTATTTTAAACTAGAGAGGTTGCAATTTCGGAGATTTTTAGGATTCTCGGATACCTCTTATGTTGGAGGGGAAATACTTCGATTTTGTAAATTCTAGAGATTGTCCTTTACCTAAAATTATTAGCAGAATGGGCTTATTTATGAATTATGATTTACTTGTCTTGGGTGGCGGGCCCGGGGGTTATACTGCGGCATTCAGGGCTGCGGATCTTGGCTTAAACGTAGTTTTGGTTGAGAGATACCCAAGTTTGGGCGGGGTCTGTTTGAACGTGGGCTGCATTCCTTCTAAGACCCTATTGCATGTGTCTAAGGTTATTGGTGAAGTGAGGGATCTAGCGAATTATGGCATCTATTACGAGAGTAAACGTATAGAGTTAGCGAAACTGAACAGCAAAAAAACATCGGTGATTTCCCAGCTATCTAAAGGTCTGGCTGGCTTGGCTAAACAGAGAAAAATAACGTTAATAACTGGGGACGGGCAATTTACAGGGGCGAACACTCTCAACGTTAATTTAAATCAAGCTCCCGACATTGAAATTCAATTTAAAAATGTAATCATATCTACGGGGTCAAGATCAATTGGTCTAGCGGACATTCCGGACGATCCTAGAATTGTAGACTCTACCGGAGCTCTAGAACTCAGCGATATTCCAGAAAGGCTTCTTATAGTGGGTGGGGGTATTATTGGCTTAGAAATGGCCTCGGTTTACGCGGAATTAGGAAGTCGGGTCACCATCGTTGAGTTGGCCTCTGATTTGATGGTTGGTTTGGATCAGGATTTAGTGGCTCCTTTAGAAAAATCTATTTTAAAAATAGTAGAAGCAATTTTTAAAAGCACGCGAGTTTCGCGTATAGCCTCTCACAAGGATTCGCTGTCGGTGAACCTTGATGGGCCTGATGTGCCGTCGAGCATGAATTTTGATAAGGTCTTATTAGCAATTGGTCGAGAGCCTAATACAAAAGGTTTGGGTCTCGAAAAATTAGGCGTTCAATTATCCCAAGATGGTTTTGTGTCGGTAGACAGTAAAATGTGCGCTGCCCCAAATGTATATGCTGTTGGGGATATAGTGGGACCTCCAATGCTTGCACATAAAGCAGCTCATCAAGGTAAAGTGGCTGCAGAAGTAGTGGCTGGATTGAAAGCCGAGTTCTCGTCGTTAACCATTCCCTCAGTGGCATATACCGATCCCGAGCTTGCATGGACTGGCGTTACCGAAGAAGAAGCGAAAAATTCAGGAGTGGATTTCTCAAAGGGCTTGTATCCCTGGTATGCCAGCGGACGTTCTCTCTCCACGGGAAGAAAAGAGGGAATCACGAAACTGTTATTCGATAAAAAAAGTAGACGGCTAATCGGCGCGGGTATAGTAGGTTCTAACGCTGGGGAATTGATTGGTGAAATATCATTAGCAATTGAAATGGGCTGCGATGAGGAAGATTTATCTCTTACTATACATCCGCACCCGACGTTGACCGAAACCATTTCAACGGCAGCAGAAGTTGCTGCAGGAACTGTGACTGAACTCTATTTGGGTAGAAATAAAAAGTAGCATATGACCGACTTTAACCAGACTCTTTCCCGACAAGAAAAAACCTGATAATGTTGCATTGCAACACAAGCGAACAAGGATTCCCAAACAGCCTATAAACGCTCGAGAAATGGAAAATAAAAAGAATCTACAAGCAAATAACCCGGTGTCCCCAAAAGGAGATTTTGGTTCCCGCAATCAAAGAGGAGGATTTTTTTCCGGAACCGCCGATGAAGATGTTCTAGGGATAACAGACACATTCACCGATTTTTTTACTTTATTATCGGAGCAGCCGTCGCGTTTTCTTACCATCCAACGTTCAATGGTGGAGAGCCTCTGGTTGGGGAGAGAATCGACCTCTTATTCAAGAGAAGCAGGTGATGCAAGTTCGGAGACTCGAAAGAAGGATAAACGGTTTAGGTCTAATCAATGGGATGAAAACCCTCTATTTAAGGAATTAAAAGATTCTTTTCTGCGACTGGAAAAAAATCTATTGCGGTCTGTTAGCGAAATGGAGGGTTTGAAGGGGCCTCTTAAACAAAAAGTGGAATTCTATATGGCAAGATATTTGGAAATATTCTCGCCAGCCAACTTCCTAATTACCAACCCAGAAGTTTTAAAGATGACTTTAGAAACTGGCGGGGAAAACTTAATTCGTGGCGCTATTAATTTTTTATCTGACTGGGATCCCCACAATGGTAACTTGAAATTGAAAATGGTGAGGGAGAGTTCTT
This sequence comes from uncultured Pseudomonadota bacterium, assembly GCA_902597385.1. Classification (GTDB taxonomy): domain Bacteria; phylum Pseudomonadota; class Gammaproteobacteria; genus TMED69. Next base: position 19,509 of record CACJXQ010000002.1, read on the forward strand.
TTAAAGTAGGTGTCGATATTGCTGTTTCTAAGGGTAGTGTAATTTTCCAGAATCGATTAATGCAGCTCATTAGATACGCGCCATCCACGTCGGAAGTCAACGAGATACCTTTGCTTATCATTCCGCCTTGGATAAATAAATACTACATTCTTGATCTGAAGCCTGAAAATTCTTTTATCAATTGGGCAGTGAGTAAAGGCTTGACAGTTTATGTGATTTCTTGGGTCAATCCAAAGCAGGATTTGGCCGAGATAGACTTTGATGATTATGGGACAGAAGGTTTATTAGAGGCTGTCAACATAGTTGCCTCTGAATCGGAGACCGGACGCTTGAATGCTTTAGGCTATTGCATTGGGGGTACTCTGCTGGGCGCTATGTTAGGGTATATGGCTTCTAAAAAAGATTATCGCATTTCCGGAGCAACTTTCTTGACCACTATGCTAGATTTTAGCGAGCCTGGTGATTTAGGGGTCTTCGTTAATGAGGGAAACATAAACGTAATCGAAAAGAGGTTAGACGATAGAGGTTTCCTGTCTGGAGAGGATATGGCCTTTGTTTTTAACTTATTGAGAGCTAAAGACTTAGTCTGGCACTTTTATATCAACAACTACTTACTTGGAAAGGATCCAGCTCCCTTTGATATTTTATTTTGGAATAACGACACCACTAGGCTCCCAGCGAAAATGCACAAAACTTATCTCAAAAATATGTATATAAACAATTTATTGGCTAGGTCCGGACGCTTAGTGATTCGTGATGAAAAAATCGATTTAGGGATAGTTACTACACCTGTTTGCTTCGTGTCCGCTGTCGAAGACCATATTGCTCCCTGGCGGTCAACGTTACAGGGAGCTAATTTATTTAACGGTCCCAAACAATTTATTTTGACAGAAGGTGGGCATGTTGCTGGCGTTGTGAATCCGCCTGGAGACAAGGCCTATTCTCACCGGGTTTTAGGGAAAGATAGGGATGACAAAGTGGTTGAAAAAAATAATGCCGAAATCCATGATTATAGTTGGTGGTTGACTTGGCTGGAATGGATTCAGTCCAGAAGTGGACAAAGAAAAATGGCCACACCGCAGAGCACTTCTGTCATTGAGCCCTCGCCAGGGAGCTATGTAATGGTAAAGTGAATTTGCGGTTGGTGGAACCTTAAAGCGGTAAAATCAGCCAAAATATGGGTATAAAGTGGGAAGGTCCCAGCTGAATAGTGCCATCAACATCAAAGAAAGGTTCGATAAAATGTTTTTTGTGTATAATGGTATAAAAGTATTGTCCTTAAAAGCACAATACCGCAGCTAATCTGTCCCAGTGAGGACACGAAAACGTTACTTAAGAGAGAATTAGACAGATGAAAGATGAGCAAAAAAACTATGAGTTTTTCGTTGGAGAGTCGACAGAGCTGGAAGGGGCTTCCCTAGCTATCCAGGGTACTGCGAGGATTGATGGACGCCTCGTTGGAAAGGTCCAGGTAAAACATCTGATAGTAGGAAAAAGTGGGAATGTTTCCGGGGATATATCGGGCGAAACGGCTTGGATTGAGGGTGTTGTTGACGAAAGTTTGAATTTGTCCGGCAAACTCACAGTTGCCTCTACTGGCAAAATTCGGGGAAAGATCTCCTACGGTTCTATAGAAGCCCATGAGGGCGCAAAACTTGTGGGTGAAATATCGACGGATTGGGATGCCCCCTCAGCAGCCAGCTCTGAAGATAGATTAAGTCGACTGGCCCAAAAGGTAGAACCCAAGCCAACTAGCAATCCATCTTCAGCCAACAAAAGCCCTGTCGGTGATGCCTAGAAATATATAGGTATTTCGACTGAGTTGGTTTAACAGCTGTGTTAGATAGGTTTCTTAAACAGTTTGGTAAGCAAAATGGGAAGAAGAGAGAGGACGGGGTCCCGCAATCTGCCGAAAGTGTTCCTGTTTCTCCCTATTTGGAAGAAGGAGAGGGCATAGAGCCTTCCAAGAATCCTGAGCGAGAGATCCGTGAGAAACCGGTCAAATCTCCAAATGAAGCAACCACTATAGTTTTCGCTAATTCTAAAGGCGGGGTCGGAAAGAGTACCGTGGCATTCGTGTCTTGCCTAAAATTGGCCCTCGAAAAGCCCGATTTTCTTATAGAGTTTATCGATTTGGATCGACAAGGAACAACCAGTGAATCTTTGCACCGATTTGCGAACGAGAAGTTTAGGCTCGTCTCAGACCCTGAGTTTCTTTTGGCTTCGGGAGGTGTAAATAACGCTAGGATCTATCAACATTTGAAATCTGGTTTTCAACTTAAGTCAGAAAATGAAAAGAGATTCGTTTTTTTTGATACCCCAGCGGGTACAACACCGACAGAGTATTCTTTTATGCTAGATGCTGATTATCTTCTTGTCCCTACTTCTGCTTCAGATGCAGACCTCGGGGCGACAAAGAAATTCTTGGGTCGCCTTTATGATGCGAACCCTCTGATAACCGGCGAAAAAATTAAATTTCTCCCCACGGTGGTGGTGATACCAAATCTCTTGGAAGACAGAACCGAAATTTTGACCATTTATAGAAACCTAAGGGAGTTCCCTTGTTTCTTAGGTCATCCAATATTTTATTCCAGAGTATTTAGAACTACTTTCAATTACGGAATTAGCGATCATAACGTGGTCGATTTGCTGCGTATTACAGAAGATTTTGGCGATTGGCTAGTGAATATAGTATGTGATCACAGTCTGACATCATATACTCCCTCGACTTTACACCAGATATAGAGAGGTCTCTCTTTAAATGTTGATTAATCCAAAAAAAAATACTTTAAAGAAATTGTCAAAGCAAACTTCTATAGTTGGTTTTGGGACGACTTTTATTGGAAACCTGAGGTGCGGAAAAGATCTCTATGTGGCGGGACGTGTTGAGGGAGACATAGAGGCAAGTGATGAGGCTGTAATTGAAATTGGTGACACAGGAGAAGTGAAAGGCGAGATAAAAGGTGACTCAGTACTGATTTATGGAACCGTTGATGGTGATGTGTCGGCCATACAAAAATTAGAAATTGGTAGTTCTGCAAGAGTTACAGGGAGACTTTCCTACTCTCTCCTAAAGTTGGAGCCTGGTGCAGTTTTTGAAGGGGAACTAGAGCATCAAGATGTCGACAGAAGCTGAATCTCCCAATGACTAGACCTCCCAGCATAAAAAGCGAAGAAAATCGAAAATCCGTAGATTGTAAGCAAATATATAAAAAAAAGAGTCTTTTTTTTAGGTTAGGATTGATCTGGCGGACGAATTGAGATTAAATTGTTTTCGCCGAACAGCGTGAAAAGACGGTCGTTCTGGTTTAAGTTCTAGAGATGATCGAATTAAAGTTTAAAATGCTCAATATTTAACTTGAATTAGCATATGTTAAAGAGATAGCATTTTAATTTAAGAACCGGGAATTGTGACGCAAATAGGCTACTCGGATTGCCCGCTAGATTGTAGGCATGTTTATTGAGAAGCGGTTCGTACAAGACTCTAGTTGTTTTTGGAAACACGGGTCAATTCCTAAGTATAAAGTGCCACCTGCCATGGGAGGAAATATGAGCAGCGCAATTACACAAAAACAAACTAAGTCTCAAATAATCGCTGCAGTTGCAGAAGAATCAAATTTGAGCAAAAAGGAGGTCCAAGCAGTGCTTTTGGCTGTAAAAGGACTAGCTGCATGCCATCTAATTAAAAACGGTTCTGGAGAATTCACAGTTCCTGAGTTAGGGGTAAAATTGAAACGAGTTGATAAGCCTGCAAGACCTGCGGGTAAGGCGAGAAATCCTTTCACTGGAGAGATGGTTGATGTAGAGGCTAGGCCGGCCAGCTTATCTGTTCGGGCAACTGCTATGAAGGCTATTAAGGACGTAGTCCTATAATAATCTTGTGATGCTCTCTAAATAAAAAGCCGGTTTTAAACCGGCTTTTTTTATTTAGAGAGTTTCTATTTCAATGTGGCCCTTATGGAGATTGGTGAAAAATGCATTGTCAAATTATTGGTGGTGGTTTACTAGGCCTGACATCTGCTTGGTTCTTAAGGAAATTGGGTCACGAGGTATCCTTATATGAGAAAGATGAGGAGGTCGGTCTAGGCACCAGCTTCGCTAATGGAGGTATGCTTCATGCTAGTGAGGCGAATCCGTGGAATCACCCGGGAATATTTTGGCAAGCATTAAAAATGTTGGGTAAAGAAGACTCCGCTCTCCTAATAAGGCCTTATGCAGTTGCTGGTATGTTGCCTTGGATTTTTTCATTTTTCATAAACTCATCGGCCAGCAGATTTAAAAAAAATTTGGAGAAAAACGCTCGCTTGGCCCAGTTCTCCATTGAAATGCTCAGGGATGAGTTTTTGCCTCTTGGGCTCGATTTTGATTGTAGGCAAGTTGGTACTTTAAAAATTTATTCAAATTCTTCTGCTCTAACAGTCGCCTGCAGTCTTGCAGATGAAGCCTCCGCCATGGGTATTCGCCATATTATTCTGAACCGCTCAGAATTACTCGAACTTGAACCTTCCTTGGACGCCGCTAAAGGCGACCTTGTAGGAGGCATCTATTACCCTGATGATATTTCCGGGGATGCGCATAGTTTCTGCAAGGCGCTATCAAGGGTATGCGCAGAGTCTGGAATAGATATTCGGTTAAATTCCTCCGTTGACGAAATCCTGGTTCATGACGGCAAGTTTGGAGGATTAAGAGTAAATAATGAGATGGTTTCTGGTGATGTATGTGTCCTGGCTGCTGGGTGCGGAAGCAAAGCCTTAGCGAAGCACCTGGGGATAAAAGTCCCTCTTGAGCCTGTGAAAGGCTATTCGATCACGGTGGATACCAAGGAATGGCGAGTTAAGCCTAGAATGCCAATTATAGATGAATCTCGTCACGCAGCAGTTTGTCCACTAGGAGCGCGACTAAGAATAGCGGGTACCGCTGAGTTTGCCGGTTTTAACACCGATATGGTGGCAGCGCGGATAGACAATCTATCCGATGTTTGTGCGGCTCTTTTTCCCTTTACAAAAAACATTGCTAGAGATTCGGATGTCTCCCCATGGTTTGGTTATCGGCCAATGACCTCAGATGGGGTTGGCATTATTGGAGGAACAGATTTGGAGGGTCTATTTCTTAATACTGGGCATGGCCACCTGGGATGGACAATGGCGCCGGGTTCGGGAAAGCTGCTAGCCGACATAATATCAGACAATCCATCCGTTCTTTCTAAGGAAGACTACCTATTATCACGATTTTAACTCCAAAGAATTTTGGCGTGTAGGAATTTCATCACCTCCATCTGTCGGCCACTTTGGGGTGATGTTTGATCCTTAGTTAGAAGACTTTAATATACTTAATCAGACTAATCCTTGACAGCAGCTGGTTTCGAATCTAGGTTAGTACTTATTCATGAACGGGGGATTTTGATGTGAAACAGATGGAAACACTGCTTGATGGTTTTGTTTTTATAGAGGGACCTCGGTGGCACAAAGGCAGGCTTTATTTCTCTGATATGTGGGGTCACGCGGTATACTCTGCCTCGGAGGATGGTGATGTAAAAAAAATAGCTGAGGTTCCTGGTAGGCCGTCTGGGTTAAACTTTTTACCTGACGGTAGGTTGATAGTTGTGTCGATGGCCGACCGAAAGCTGTTTGAAATATCGAAGGCTGGTTCCTTGTCGGAGTATGCTGATCTTTCGGACATTATTGACTCGGATATTAATGATTCAGTGGTAGATAGTGCCGGAAATATTTATGTGGGTAGTTTTGGTTACGATCTCTTTGCCAATGAGGAACCAAAGTTAGCGTCCATGGCGATAGTCGAAAAAAATGGTTCTGTTGGAATAGCTGCTGATGGACTTAATTTTCCCAACGGAGCGGTGATTAGCCCAAGTGGGGACACGCTTATTTGTGCTGAAACATTTGGACATTGTCTAACAGCTTTTAATATTAACTCTACCGGTCAGCTTACGAATAGACGAGTATGGGCTGATCTAGGAGAGCATACCCCTGACGGTATTTGCTTGGACGCCGAGGGTGCTATCTGGGTTGCTAGCTTTGTCACTGGTGTTTTTCTCAGGGTCGAAGAAGGCGGAAAAATAACCGAAGAAATATCTGTAGACGGTAAAAGGGCAGTTGCCTGTAACTTAGGTGGAGCCGATGGTTGTACTTTATTCGGTATAACCTTTGAAGGCGAGATTGAAGATATCGGTGGTAAGGCAAAGAAAGCTAGAGTAGAAATCTGTCGGGTTGAGGTGCCTACAGCTTCTTCTCCTTAGAAAGAGGCATCCTGTTAACGATAAGGCTAAACTAATGAAAGGTAGTAGTGAGAGAATATTATGCACCCATGTGGGTAGCCTGCCACGGAGTAGGGAACTATCCGATTTATTGATAGCCGAAGAGAAGGGTATTGAAATTGATCGGGCTCGTCTCAATCTGCTAAGTGAAAAAGGGGTTAAGCACTGCGTCGAAAAACAAGTGACATCGGGTATAGATGTCATAAATGACGGAGAGCAACCGAGAGTAGGCTTTCAAACTTATGTTGGGCAACGCTTAAACGGTTTCGGAGGGACCAGTGAGAGGCTTCCTTTTGCAGATTTCGCAAAGTATGAAGATTTTGGCGAGGTGTGGAGTAAAAGAGGGATGGTTTACTCTTCGGTTTTTGATGCTCCCGCTGCCGATGATCAAGTTGAGTATACCGACCTTAACCCTGCCTCGTCTGAGTGCGATCTGTTCGATGCCGCGATATCTGAGTTTAATGGGAAATATGTTGAAGCTTTTATGACCTCGGCCAGTCCAGGGATAGTCTGTACGACCATGGGAAATAGATATTATGAATCACATTCTGATTATGTTTATGCAGTGGCAGCGGAAATGAAAAAAGAGTATGACCTTATACATAGCAGAGGATATCTTCTGCAACTTGATTGTCCTGATCTTGCTATGGAGCGTCACGGGATGTTTCAACACTCTACAAGCGGAGAATTTATCGACGCGATATCAGTTCATATAGACGCCATAAATGAAGCTTGTCGCGACATACCCAAAGAAATGATCCGTCTTCATGTTTGTTGGGGAAATTACGACGGACCACATGATTGTGATGTGCCTCTGAAAGAAATATGGCCTGCAATATCACAAGCAAACGTTGGAGCTTTTTCTATAGAATTTGCAAATCCACGTCATCAGCATGAATATGCAGAACTGAAAAAAGTCAACAGACGAGATGACTTCATTTTGATACCGGGTGTAATCGACTCAACAGTAAACTACGTTGAACATCCTCAAGTTGTTTGCAATAGGATTTTGGAAGCAGTGGATGCCGTAGGAGATAAGACACGCGTAATAGCAGGAGCAGACTGTGGATTTGGTACTTTTGCTGGGTGGGAAATGGTAGCGCCAACTGTTGTATGGGCGAAGATGGCAGCACTCTCAGAGGGAGCGCGGCTGGCAAGTGAAGTGCTGTGGTAAACTTGCCGAACTTAATAAAGGAGGGTTTTATATGTCCAAAAATGCTGAACATTTAGAAGATATAAGTCAATTAAAGGCGCGTTATTTTAGATTAATGGATACTCAGCAATGGGATAGTTGGCACGATTGTTTTACAGATGATGTATCTGCTACCTACGAGGGTGCTCCTCGGATAAGTAAGGAGGAGCCCGAGGATATCCATATTACTGGACGTGAAGAGCTCGTGGAGGGGGTAAAGAAATTAATGACCGGCGCATGTTCTATGCATCAGGGTTTTATGCCAGAGATAGAAATTTTGAGTGATGAAAAAGCTACGGGTATCTGGGCTATGTTTGATTATGTGAGATTACCGACCTGTAATTTTAAGGGTTGGGGTCATTATCATGAAGTCTACGTTAGAAGTTCTGAAGGTTGGAAAATTGAGAAAATCCATTTAACCCGTTTGCACACGGAGGAAGAATGGGTTTGAACCTATTTCATCTGAAGATAACAGCTAGTCCCGACGCTATTGAAAGAAAAAAGAAAAAAATAATCACGGTCTTATTTTTGTGAAGGTTGTCTATGTCAGCGACGGTCGCAACTAATCCAGCAACAGAAAATGCGAGAACCCAAAGTCCTATCCAAGAAATCAATAATATATACTCCTTTAGTGATTGGTAATTTGGCGTATTAGGTTTTAAGGTTGAAAAATAACCTTTTCTTTTATTAATTGTTGAATCTCTGGCTCACTCATAAATAACTCTTCCATTAGGGTTGATACAGAGTGTTCCCCTATAGAAGATACCGAGGTATTGCCATTCAGTCCTGCGTTGGAATACTTTATGGGTGTGCCTGCTGCTTGGAATGATCCGATGTCATCGACGATTTCCATCATAAGTCCCCTATATCTCAATTGCGGATCGTTGACTGCTTGTTTAAGAGTTTTGTACTGAGCGCAAGGAATTTTTGCCTCTTCGAAGGTTTCTAAAACCTGTTTTGAGTCGAGATTTGCAGACCAATTTTCCGCGATAGTCATTAATTCGTTATAATTTTCAAAGCGAACGCTCTCCGTAGCGAAGCGACTGTCGTTCAATAAATCCGTTCTCTCAAGACATTTTACTAAGTTTATGAACTGGCTTTGAGATAAAGGCATTATGACTACGTATCCGTCTTTTGTTGCAATAGGACCATATTGTCTTCCCACATCTTCGTTTAACAGTGAACTTTGAAGATCTCTGTGCATGCTAGCTATAAGACAATCAATCATAGCAATGTCTATGTGTTGACCTGTTTCCGTGTTACTTCTATAAAAAAGAGCAGCACCAATTGCTCCGAAAGCTTGGAGAGAGGCTGTCGTATCTCCAACTGGTGGCCCCATGTTTAAAGGTTTAGCAGGGTCGTTTTGAGCGTTAAGGTAGGTAAGGTCAAAACCACTAGCCGCTTGTACAATCGGTGCATAGGCTGGTTTATTACTGTCTGGGCCTCTCTGGCCGTAGCCAGAAATAGAGCACATGATCAGTTTTGGGTTGGTTTTTCGTAACTCCTCGTAACCTAGACCTAAACGTTTCATGACACCAGGGCTAAAATTTTCGACCACTACATCGTATTTCTTTATGAGGCGTTTACATATAGAGATCGCTTCAAGTTTTTTTAAATCTAAAGAAATATTTCTCTTTCCAAAATTCAACGCTGCGTATACCGCGCTATTCTGACCCCTCATGGGGGCGACTTTCCGCATAATTTCACCTTTTGGGTGTTCTACCTTTAGCACGTTAGCGCCGAGATCAGAGAGCATTTTAGTGCAATAAGAACCAGCGATCACTCCAGAAAAATCTAACACGTTTACGCCAGTATAGACTTTTTCTTGTAAGGGTTGATTTATATTTGCCATTATTGAAAATTAATAGTTTTTACTAAACATCTTTTTTTGAAAGCTTTTAGCATCATTAAGATGTGGAAATTCTATATTAGGAATTGGCACATTTAAAGATTTGCATATTGGTTCCCAACCATCGGTAGGTAGCCACTCCAAGAGACGCTCGGGGTCGACATTTTCCAGAACACTTTGATAGTGGTCCTGATAGAAGGCTATACATTCCTCTTTATCTGTAATGTTTGCCGTGAACCTACTACGGAGTACTTCAAAGACCATCTCTTTCCAGGCACTGGTCTCAGCTTGCCTCAATACTTTGAAGATTGTGTTGGAGGCGCTGGACCACCATTCTTCGGGATCTCTTTTGGAGAGAATAATGAGAGCATTAGGGAAATTAGCTGAAATTTCCGGCCAAAAGGCTGCGGCCGGCCAATCGACAGCAGCACTCCATTGAGAAAAAAAAGAGCTCCAATTTGGTTTTTCCCCCTGCGCAACATTTTTCCAGAAAGTTATATCATCTGGTTTCTTTCCTACTTCAAACATATGATAGCATTTGCCTTTGAGTAGGTGCTCAAGCGCTTTTTGAAGCGAACGTGTTCCTGTTCTTCCTACTCCAGCACCAATAGCTCGTATCATTTTGCGGAGCTTCCTCCATCTATTGGATAAGTATTTCCCGTAATGTAGGAGGCCTCATCACTACACAAAAACATAACTAACTTCGCTACCTCCTCAGGTGTTCCATACCTGCGTAGAGGTACGGATTTCTCCATGCGTTGCTTGATATCGCTATCTCTTCCTCCGGAAAAACCATTTTCTAAGGCTTCTATCATGCGAGTCGCTATTGGTGCGGGGTTTATAGTGTTAACTCTTATTCCAAGCGATGCCACTTCCAATGCTGCCGATTTCATCAGTCCAACGACAGCATGCTTTGACGCAATATAGGCAGATATTTTGGGCATTCCTCTCAAACCGCCTAGCGAGGAGGTGATTACAATACTACCACCGCCATTTCGCTTCAAAGCCGCTATAGAGTGTTTAAGACCCAAAAAGACACCACGCACATTCACTGCCATTACTTTGTCGAAATCGTCATCTGGGTAGTCAGTTATCAACTGGACAGGACCTTCTATTCCAGCGTTTAAAAAAACAGCGTCTATTTTGCCAAATTCTTTCTCGCCCCTTAGTACAACATTTTCGAATGCCTTATTATCTGTTACTGTACCAGCGATACCCAAGGTGTGCTCCCTACCTAATGAAGAACTCAATTCATCAAGTGAGGCCTGAGTTAAATCGGTTAGAATCACCTTTGCACCCTCTTTCACGAAAAGTTGTGCTGAAGCTTTGCCAATACCTCCAGTCGCTCCAGTGATTAATACAACTTTACCGTTAAATTTACCCATGGGTGCCTCCAATATGATATATACCTTTGCTCTAAACTTGGTGAAAGATTACAACAAAAACTTAGTTTTTATTTTTAAACTCTGATTTTACACAAAAACTCTGATAAATTAATTATATAGATCTTGGGTCCTGTAAATAACTAAATCTGCGATATATTTGTATTTTTGAGGTAACAGATGGCGGACGGCAAATTTGAAAAATACTCCAAACTCTACCCCGATATTCGATTGGAGAGACATAGTGGGTTACTAGAAGTGACATTTGGAGTGGGTAGAAATTTAGTTTGGACCCCAAACACTCGCTCCCAGGTCGCAAGCCTTTTCAAAGACATATCAACTGATTCCCATAACAAAGTGGTGATGATTACAGGGTTTGGCGGTAAATTTTGGGAAGATACTGAAAAAGAAGAGGGTTCAGTTAAACCATTATCAGATTGGAGAACTGAGGGACTTTTAGAGTTATTGCTCCGCATCCCAGTTCCGATAATTGCAGCAATTAATGGGCCAGTGAGGCAGTACTGCGAGCTTCCTTTACTGTCCGATATCGTCTTGGCTACTGAGGGAGTTTCTTTTCAAGAGCCTCAAAGTGGGTACTTCCAATCGATATCTGACAGGGAAGGTCGGCGGCTTGCTCTGCATAATTTATTTGGACTAAATAAGGCTCGATATTTTCTATTAACTGAAGAAAAATTGTCCGTAAAAGAGGCAAAGCAGTTTGGGGTGGTATCTGAAATATTAGAAGGAGGAGATTTGTTAAATAGGGCGAGAGAAATGGCCTTTAGCTTGCTCCGAAAACCGTCTGAAGAGTTGGTTCTGATGAGGAGAGGTTTCCTTAGGGAACTTCAAATACAAATAGAAAACTCTTTCAACTTAATGAGAATATGGGGTGTTGGGAAAGATGAGAGACTTACTCAACCAACTGTCGAGAGCCACCTAGCTGAGAATAATTGGAGGGAGGAAGCAAATGGGAAGCCTTCGCTGAATGTTATCGAGGATGAATCGTTTATTCGATCAAATGACCAAGAAGTAGTTGAAGGAGATACAGGTGCCAAAACAGATTTTATCAGTTCGGGGCTCGCTGACTGGAATTTCGAAAATGAGGATGATTCTTTTGAAAGTTTTTCCTTACATGGAAACGATATCAGTGAATTAGCGGATTTAGAAAATGAATTGAACCATGAAGACGCTCAAAAAAAGTTGAACGATCTTCCAAATTTATCAACGAATGGAGGCGAGTTAGGCAAGGATGAGGAATTTTCGAAAGGAATGTTGTCTTTAGAATCTGACACAGCAAAGACAGATAGTGTGTCTGATATTATAAAATCAGTAAGTACTGATGGCGGTGAAAATGATGTGAAATTAAACCTTGCGAGGGCCTACATAGAACTAGGATATCAGCCTAGTGCGAGTCTTATACTTGAAGAAATCGTGAAGGATGGAACGCCGGAGCAAATTTTGGAGGCTCAGCGTCTCAAGGAGCATGCTAGAAACGGCTAAGGCGCATGATTTTCTCAATCTTGAGACGCTTACTGTTTACCGTGTGGGATCCGAATAAGTTGTTTAAATTGGTCAGTGAGTAGAGATGGTCTGACTGATGAAAGCTCCATCAATGACTTAGAAAATGCATAATTAAGTAAACCGGTTTGACTTTCGCAAAAATCTATAGCTTCTATATTTTTTTTTTGTAAATCAGCAAAAAAACCGCCAGCCTTTCTTTTTCTTAAGGCGAAAATTTTGGTTTCTAATGCTAGGCTTGCTGTATATATTTTTTGCTGATCATCCCCATCGAGGCTATTCCATTTTTTAAGATTTATAAAAATCAAATGATTTATATTCCCGATTGGCTGGGTTCGGAATCTCACGTTTTTTGACCAACTTAAGGAAGAATGTTCCTTAATTGGGGCGAAAAATCCATCTAGATCATCATTTTTTAGATCCTCTGGTGTGATCGTTCGATTTCTTTTGATAGGTACCCCAGCCAGATGTTCAACAAAACCCTCAAAAGGAGGCGGAACAGAAATTTTTGCTCCCTCTAGACTGCAAAAATTAGGTTTGTCTCTTAGTAATAAGTGGTAGCCATTTCCGGAGCTAATAGCAGATAAAATCTTTAAACCTTTGCTGTTATAATGCCTCTCAAGTGCCTGCCAAAAAGCAGTCTCCCTTAGCTCAGCGGAGCTATGGAGCCAAATTTCTAATAAGAAAGCTGCTTTTTCTTTATCGGGTATTGAGTGCGCTTGGGTAAAAAGGAAGTCAAAAATCCCGAGGGTAGACATCTTAAACTGATGTTCTGTAGGAATTGTGCTTGGCCCAAAAACTAAGAATTTATCCTTTGGAAGGTTTTTTCTTAGAAGTTCTTCATAGCTCTTAAGTGTTTGCCACTCGGTCTTTTCTGGGTTCCAATTACTTAAAATGGTGAAAGCACTTTCGGCCTCTGCCTGGTCTGGTACTATTGTCAAATAAAAGATTAAAATTAGTAGTAAAATTCGCATGTCGAAAATAATTTTTACGTTGAGTGGAAACTTCCGGTGAATCTTACTTCATTGGGAGAGGAATAGACACATCTCTGGCACTTGTAAATTAAATTAGGGAAAAATTCTTATATGAAGGTAGAGACCTTGCTTCCACTAGGGAAAGTTGATCCGGGTTTGCGAAAACCTCGCTTGGATTATGATTTGAAATGCATTAGCGAAGAGGCCTCCCTGGTCGAGTCTCTAGGTTACGATGCTCTAATGTTCGAAGAAACAAAGCAAGACCCATTTATAGCTTGCGCGCTAGCTGCAACTGCGACAAATAATTTAAAAATAGGGACCGCGATAGCGCTTGCGTTTCCACGTAGCCCGGCAGTAACTGCTTTAACCTCATGGAATATTCAGCATTTATCGTCTGGTAGGTTCGTGCTTGGTCTGGGGACTCAAGTAAAAGGTCATATTGAGAGGAGATACGGGCAAAAATGGAATAAGCCTGGCCCTTGGATGCGAGAATATGTTCTAGCTCTGAGGGAAATATGGGCGAGCTGGCAGGAGGGGCGGCAGCCGCGCGCGGTTGGAGATATTTATAAAATCACAATGACAAATCCTCTATTCAATCCAGGACCTATAGAACACCCCTTTATACCCATTCACTTAGCGGCAGTGAATCCATATATGAGTAGGGTTGCTGGAGAGGTGGCTGAGGGAGTTAGACCTCATCCAGTTTGCACTCCTAGATATATAAAGGAGGTAATGTGGCCAGAAATTAGAACGGGGTTAGACAAATCATGTAGAGGGAATTCTCATTTTTGTGTGGCTATAAAACCTCTGATAGCGACAGGTGCTGATAGGGTTGAACTTGATAAAAATAAAGAGGACGTACGTGCTAGAATCGCATTTTATGGGGCCACATGGGCTTACCGGAAAACTTTCGATTTTAACGGACTAGGGAAGATAGCTGAAAACCTCAGGTTTTTATCAAAGAAAAACGATTGGGAAAAAATGCCCTCCCTTATAGATGATGATATCTTGAATGAATATGCTTGCGTGGGACTTCATGAAGATATCGTGTCGGTGTTAAAAGCTAAGTATAAGGGTATAGTAACCAATGTGGAATTTAGTATTCCCATAAGTGAAAAAAATCCTGAGGGTATACGTAGAATGGTGCGGGCGCTCAATTCATCTTAAGTATTAAAACAATCGTAGTCCTGCGCCTACTAAAATGAAACCTACCACAAGTTGTACCGGTCTGGATGCTAGCAGCCTTAAAATAGGAACTGTCTTCGTTAGTTTTAAAAAGGTACTTTCCATGTTTGGAATGAACTGGATTATTATACCGACGCTTATCAATAGAATTGCAAAAAACAACTTTAAAATGTCTATCAGTAAAACGATTGACACGGTTTACTCTTCGGCGAATTAAAGCACTTCGGCCTGAGTGTTAAAGGTTCTACCTCTGAAATGGCCGATCAAGATATTGGCTTCATTAGTTACCTTCACGTCATATAGTCCGGTGTTCTTCGACTTGTTTCCCTCGACGGCGGAGGCTGTCAGATTTTCTCCTAATTTAGCAGGTCGTAGAAAATCTATATTAGCATTCATAGCTAAATTAGCCTTATTTCGACTGTTGCTCGCGTAAGCCATGGCCGTATCGGCTAGCAAGAAAATGTAACCTCCATGGCAAATGTCATGCCCTTGAATCATCCAATCCTTTACGGTCATGCTAAGTTCAGCGACTCCTTCATCGACAAAATCAATATTGATCCCTAAACGCTGGGCGGCAATATCTCTAGCATATAGGGCTTGTGCCACTGTTTGACTTATAGACACCAATTTATCATCACTAAGAGACATCTTTTGAACTCGTTTGGTATTTAAATACGGTTTTTTGTTTCCACTAGGATTTCTTTGTAGCTGCTGGTGCCGACATTTTTAGCAGTATGAGTCACCGGAACTCTGAGGTTTTTTTCGTCAGTAGATACTAGATAACCATTCTCGACTTTAAATGCGAATACTGATCCAGTAGTGGCATCTAAGGTGCCCAGATCGTTACCTTCCTCTCCGAATACTTGTAATTTTGAACCATTTTGAATGTAAAAAATGTAGTCATGTTTGTGTTCATGCAACGGGGTTTCCTCTCCTGGTTCCAACGTGAACTCCCACACAATAATTTTTTCATTTTCATAGACTTTGGTTGTTCCTACTTCTCCCATGAGAAAAAATCCTCCCAGTTAGTTTTCATCCCTCGGTTGATTATTAATCCTTTTCGACTTGTAGGCAACATTTACGTTTATTCAATACCGTGTAATGATTGTTTCACCAAACTTTTTGTCTGAAGGCCCAAGTTAGTTGGTGGTTTGTCGTTAAGTGCTTTTTTTGAATAGACCCACCTAATAAGACCAATATGGCAAAGGCCTCAAAGCAGAAAGCTACTCTCCAAGGTTTCATGGAACTGGTGGTTTTAATGACTCTGAGATCCTTGTCTAAATACAAAATGTCTATCGAATATTGCATGAACAAGGTGTGTATGCAGTCGCTTGCATCGAGTAAGAGCGCTGACGATGAGTCGAGTTTAGGACGTCCAATAAGTCCCCTTATTTTTTCCCATGTTTTGGTTGGACGATAACAATTCTCTGCTAAGAGAATATTTGAGTCCTTTATCTCTATGGTGCCAATGTCCAAAGCGGCTTCATCAAGCGGATTTTCAACATCATTCTTGAATTTTAGATCATTGCTTATTAGAGTGTCATGAGGTTTTTTTAGGAGGGACGCTTTTGGGGCAAAACTTATTTGATATCGAAGGCAAGGTTGTTCTTGTAACCGGAGGTGCTCGGGGGATCGGTCTAATGCTCACGAGGGCGTTCTTAATCGCGGGAGCCAGGGTCTATATTACCTCTAGAAATCAAGATAATTGCTATAAAATAGCAGAAAAAATGTCCAGTTTGGGAGAATGCGAAGCGTTGCCCGCAGATTTATCTAAAATAGAAGAGATAGACAGATTAGTATCCGATTTTGGCGACCGAGAACCATATTTAGATGTTCTTATAAATAATGCTGGAACCACCTGGGGAGATACACTAGATGATTTTCCTGAAAAGGGTTGGGACAAAGTCTTAGCGCTTAATCTCAAATCACCTTTCTTTCTCATGCAGAAATTTTTGTTTCTACTCGAGAAAGCGGGAGATAAAAATGATCCATCGCGAATAATAAATGTTGGCTCGGTAGACGGGATCACGAACTCTATCTTTGATAACATTTCATACGCCGCCTCGAAAGCCGCTCTTCACCATGTGACGAAAGTTGCCGCGACCAAACTAGCCTGTAGGCATATTACCGTAAATACCATCGCTCCAGGACCGTTTTTGACCGATATGATGCTACCCATGGTTGATAAAATTGGAGCTGCTTCGATAGAGTCTGAGGTGCCAATGAGACGGTTAGGGACTGACAATGATATAGGGGGGGTGGCGGTTTTTCTTTCTTCTAGAGCTGCTTCTTATATCACTGGAATTCTTTTGCCGGTTGACGGCGGCCTGACGGCTGCTCGCTAAAGAGGAGTAAAAAATTTTATATTTGTCTAAACTGAGGCTATGTTTAGCATCCTTGCTTTTTTATTTCGGTCTTTTTTCCGGTGTAAATTCCGCTCTAGCGCAAGACATTCATTTTGTAATCGCGACCACTCACCCACCAAGTTTGCCTTGGGTTTATTTGTTACGAGATGAATTTATTCCACAGTTGGAGGAGAAAGTTAAGCTCGTAGATCCGACAACCGAAATCACTTGGACAAAGGCTTGGGGATCATTATATAAGTGGCATGATAGTCTCACTGGAGTAAAAATCGGTCTATCGGATATTGCCTGGGTTGGGTCGGTTTGGGAGTCTTCCAAGCTTCCGTTGGCAAATATAACGTATAACCTGCCTTTTATCACCGATGACTTAGTTTCGCTCCTAAAGGTGGTAAATGGGTTACACGAAAATATCCCTGAAATGCAAGAGGAGTGGGAAAAGAATAATGTAAAGTTTTTGGGGGCAACTGGAGTGGATACATATCATCTGCTTACTAAATTCCCAGTAAAAAATTTTTCTGATTTAAAGGGGAGAAAAATTTTAGCCCCCGGTGCTGCTAGGTTATGGTTAACCGGCTCAGGAGCCATACCGGTAAATGGTGCTCTTACGACGTACTATACGCAAATGAAAACAGGTGCAGCAGATGGTGCCCTAACCATATTGACAGGTGCTTATCCTTTCCGACTACACGAGGTGGCGCCATATTTGACTCTTGTCGGATTGGGCGCACAAAGTGTAGGGGCTCTCGTGGTCAACTTAGATAGATGGAAAGGAATGCCAGTCTCCTGGCAAACTGAACTCAGAAGGCTTGCAAAAAACTACTCTATTCGCAGTGCACAAGTGGCTACTAAAATGGCAGAGAAAGCGCGATCTGACTTAGAGAGGGAAGGAGCCTTAATCTCTGAGTTGTCATTGGCCGAGAGAGAGAAATGGATAGAAGCAATACCCTCTCTTGGAAAAAATTGGGTATTAAAAAATGAGGAGAAATCTCTTCCGGCAAGGAAGATAGTTGTAGAGCTGATGAATGGTCTCAGGAAAGAAAATGTGAAGCCGAAAAAAGCTTGGGATCTGGCATTATGAGGAGA
Organism: uncultured Pseudomonadota bacterium; assembly: GCA_902597385.1. GTDB lineage: Bacteria > Pseudomonadota > Gammaproteobacteria > TMED69. The sequence goes on from CACJXQ010000002.1 coordinate 37,326, forward strand.
GAAAAAAGATACTTATCGGCGTGTTTGGCTAAAGGCATAGAAAAGACTTCAGTTGCATCGTCTCATATGGCCTCTGTCTTGGTATTATCTATGTTATTTATCGTCAATCTAGATGTTCTAGGGCGTAATCTCTTTTCAATACCCTTTTCTGGTTCAATAGAATTAATTTCTTTGATGCTGCCAGTTGTAGTATTTTTAGTCATACCAAAGCTTTTATTGAGTGAATCTTTGATAGCTTCGCGTGCTGTTGCTAGCGAATTAGGCAAAAGGTTTGCAGTGTTTGATGTTTTCTCTAAGGTGAGTTTTTTATTGGTCTGCGTAAGCTTAGCTCTTTTGTTTACGGTAACAAACGCGAGTAATTTCTTACAGAGTTTTGCTGATAAGGAATTCCTCGGAGTACCTGGAGATTTCGTCCTGGCTATTTGGCCAGGAAAACTAGGGTTAATGGTCGGCAGTCTTTTGTTCGCTTGTGTTGGTGTCTGCTACTTTTATATAAAAGTTTGCGAGTTAAAAAATCCGCTGGTACGAATTTTATTAGCACTATTTTTCTGGGCTGCGGCGCTAATTGTGGTTAGCTTTTTTAAGACCCACATCTTTCTCGGTCTTACCGGCGTATTTCTTCTTTTGTTTTTAGTTTTTTTGGGCGTCCCCATGTCTTTGTCTTTATTGGGGTCTTCATTAATTGGTATTTGGTTGATTAAGGAAGACTTTGGAGTTGCTATTGATACCTTGGGAATGATAGCCAGCGGGGCGGTGTCTGATTACGTTTTCTCGGCAGTACCGATGTTTATTTTCTTAGGTTTAATTACTAGCGACGCGAATATGGGCAGGGATAGTTTGCGTGTGGTACGGTGGCTGACATTCAAATTGTCGGGAGGACTAGGGATAGCCGTTGTTCTAGCTAATGCCTTATTCGCAGCGATGACCGGAATTTCGATAGCCTCAGCGGCAATTTTCAGTAAAATCGCCTATCCCTACATGGTGGAAGAGGGTTATTCCAAGCGCTTTTCCTTGGGACTTATTGCTGGATCTTCTATTCTAGGCATGCTGATTCCACCGAGTATTTTATTAATCATCTACGGAGTTATCGCTGAGGTTTCTATAAATAAATTGTTTTTGGCTGCCGTTATTCCCGGGTTGATCTTGGTAATTTTGTTGATCATAAAAGTGCAAATTTTGTCGTATTTTAAACTCATTCGAGATGAAGTTGTTAAAGAAGATAACAAAAGACCAGAAAACAATGTTTTCAAGGGATTTCAGGCAGTTTTGATGATTTTACTCGCGGTTTTAGGGGGTATTTATACTGGAATCTTTACTCCCACTGAGGCTGGTGCAACCGGGACCGCCATCGCTATTATATTCTCAATATTCTTGAAGAGAACAAACATCAAACACTTTGCTTGTTCATTGGGCGCGACAACTGCAACATCCGCTAATATCTTATTTTTACTATTAGGCGCCTCTATGTTTGGAATGATGCTTACGCTTTCAGGTATCCCGCAACATGTCGGGTTGTTGGTCGCCGCTGTAGACATGACTCTAACCGAATTTACTCTTATTTATTTAGTCTTGTTGATTTTTCTGGGTATGCTTATCGATTCCACCTCAATCCTGTTGATAATGGTTCCGTTCGCCTTGCCGACAGTGATATCTTTGAATGGAGATTTAATCTGGTTTGGGATTGTCTCACTTTTGGGGGTTGAGATTGGATTGCTAACCCCACCCTTAGGATTAAGTGTTCTAACCATAAAAGGCTCTTTGGATAACCCTCATATTTCTCTTAAGGACATCTTTATCGGTTCGTCTTCCTTTGCTCTAATGATATTTGTCCTGGCTGTCACTATTGTTCTATATCCAAACTTATGTCAATTGTTCTATTAGGCCGGAAAGCTTTTGGATAGACGGTATGCAAAAAATTTGTTTCTTAAACGGGTGTTTAATTCCTTTTTTTTCAGGTCTCGTTCGGTTCGGATTTATCCAAACGGAGTCCATACCGAACTTAGCTGCTCCTACTATGTCTTCCTCCCAAGAGTCACCAACAAATAGTGTTTCTCTGGCCTCTGTTTCCAGGGAGTCAAGGGCGACAGAAAAAATTTCGGCCGCAGGCTTTCTTATTCCAACTTCGTCAGAAATTATGATTGAAGAGAATAAGTGACCTAGTTTTTTCTCCTTCAAGATTCTGTGGGCCGTTTGTGCATCATCAAAGTTTGAAAGAAGCCCTAGCTTATAACTGTTTTTTAACTTTCTTAATTCTAGAATATGAGTTTGCGAGGCGGTAGTTGCGTTAGCTAAGATTTTCATGTGACAAGATGCTAACCTTGTTGCCAATCGGCTTAGGGTATCTGGCTCAGAAACGTTAAGTTGTAAAAGAATGGTTTTAAATCTTTCTACACAAGAAATTTCAATGTTTTCTTCTGATTTTTTTTTTGTTATTTCTCCTATAACCTCAATGCAGGCTCTATGGTATTTTTCGAAAGAAAATAGTCTGCAGTATTCCCCGAGCTCTCTGTAAGTTATCAGATTTGTTGATTTTAATACTTTCTTTTCCCACAGAAATGTTGGGATTTTTTCAGGATTCCAATGGACTACGGTGCTAAATAAGTCGAATATTATTGCCTGGTAGGTTTTCAATTCTTTTTCTTAATCCCAAGGGCCCGCAAGGGAAGCTCTTTGGGCAACCTCTATCCAATTTCCATCTGGATCTTTTAGAAATGATATTTTAGCTATATCTCCAATCGCATAAGGCTCTTCTCCTACTTGAGCACCAGCGGCAACCATCCCAGAAAAGGTTTCGTCAATTTTCATTACGTGGAGAGTGAGATATCTGAAGCCAAGATTTACCCAGTGCCCTGCAAAAAGCTTCTCCTCTACCTCATCTAGAAATAAAAAACAGTTACCTACTTGAAATGTTCTATCATTTTCCCGCTTGAAGCCCATCACATTTTCGTAAAAGTTTGCATGGGACTTTAAATTATTAACCTTCACTTTTATTGCGGTTTCTTTTATTCCCTTGAAACCTACTGGCACAAGCGTAATTAATTCACCGTCAGGATTCACAATGGTTTTTGGAGAGCTTATATTTTCAACCGCTAGGTACAATTCAGAGTAGCCTGTAGGTGGCTTCGCAAGTTTTTTCTCAGCGCAGTTAACTTTAATTATTGTGTTTCTAAATGGAAGGCGGAATTGTCTTAGGCCGTCGTTATACGGGACCGGTTCGTCGCTTAATAAACCGAGCTCTTTATTCCAGAATGCTAGAGTGTCGTCGAGATTGGCAGTAAAAAAACCAATATCTAGAGCATCCTTTGAAAGTGTATATTTAGTCATTGCCGGCTTGCTACCTTGCGTGGCCTGATTTAAATGCCCATTCTTCTCAAAGCTTGCTTGGTCATGTATCGAGACACGAAATCTTCTTCTGGGTCAAGAGCGAATTCCCATGAGCCTCTACTAGTAGGGGCGTTATGGAAACGGGTGACGTCGTTTCTTTGAACATCGTGACTCATGGCCCACCACCAACTCCATTCCGGTCGGCCATCAGAGGTCAAAATAGAATGATTGTCGGTTTGAGCGAGTCCACCTCCTCCTTCTAGGCCTTTCCAGACGTCGCCATTTCTATCGTAAGTAATTGCCATTGCGGCGCCCATGTTCCTGGTGTCCAGAAAAATTCTCCTTTTGCTGACTGGTGCACTAGGGAAGCCGATAGGTTCACCTTCAAACACTATGACTTCTGGAATCAGGGATTTCCCAACATAATAGTAGGACTCGTCTTGCTTGCCGCCTATCAAGGGGGGCGCCCAATTTGGGTTATCTGGGTGCCATTGAAAATGTGGTGATGCTAGGAAGGGGCCTCTATGGATTATTTTCCAGTTGCCCCAAGTAAGCATAGGATCACCTGATGCCCAAGCGTCAGAAAGATAAAGGTTCATGCCAGGCATATATGGTTCGAATCTCTGGTTAGCGGGAAACCTCCTAACCCTTTTTAATTGAGGTAAGTAGCCCCACAAATCAGGGATCTCTCTTTGATCGTACTTCCAGTAGCTAAGAAAGGCGTGACCTTTTACGTCCAATGTATAGGTAAACCAAATCACCTGCATTCTGGCTAGATGGTCGTAGTTGCTCAAGTAGGGACTGCTTTCTCGAGGATGAACTAATCCGGTACATTGTTGCTCTGCCCAAATCCATTCGTACTGGAACCGTTGTCGTCCCTCCTCATCGACTGTAACAGCGGGAATTGTGTACATGGCTTTGTCATGTCTACCCCAACTAAGGGTGATATTAGCTATTGCTTCGTCGCCGTTGTTCACTTCCGGAAAAGGTAGGCCGCCGATCCAAGGGCTTCCGTCTTTTGTAAAAACATTGCCATCCCCATCGAACACTGCTTGCCCTTGGTTTCTGATTGTTGCATCCAAAAAGTAGGGAGGGTACATAGTGCTAGCATCTTGGATAGATGGTTGGATAAAGAACTTTCTCCCATCCTGGAGAACTTCCTGATAGGTTATTGGGTCAATTAAGTCTTGGACTAAAAGCACATTATCGGCGTCGATTACGTCTCCCACTTTGACTTGTCCTTTGGTAAAGGTTTCTATGTCTAAAAGTTCGTCAGGGTAAGCTTTGGCCGCAGAGTAGGATCGGCAGATTTCGGGCCATAAAGATGTCAATACCCCGGCCCCTCCAGCTCCCAAGGCGGTCTTTTCCAAAAAAACTCTTCGACTGTAGTCGAAATCAAATCGTTTAACATGCATAGTTTTTCCCTCAGTTTAAGTCAGGTTAGCGGTAGAAAAATGTGAGCATTCTCCACTTATACTACATTAAAGTTTAAGGGCAAGTTAATATTTGAGTTCTAGATTTTATTCATTTACCAATGTCCACTGAGGATTCCCATGAAACCTTAGCATGCCCTAGGAACCAGGTTTTGATGGGGATTTTAGATAATCTTAGACATCAGGAGCTGATATCGAAGATTACTTCTAGGGTGAGGGTGGTTAGCAGGCAGTTATCTTTTGCTGAATTGAGGCTTTTTACGGGCTTTATGAAGGCCAATTTTTTTACGCTCGACTTCTCTGGCATCTCGGGTCACGAAGCCTCCCGCTCTCAAGGGCACTCTGAAACTTGAATCATACTCTATCAGTGCCCTAGTTATACCATGTTGTATGGCCCCAGCTTGTCCGGTATTTCCTCCTCCTCGGACTGTGATTTTGATATCTACTGAATCCAGCATATTGACGCATTCTAACGGTTGTCGCACTAACATCCTGCCCGTTACCCGACCAAAGTACTCGTCAAGGGACTTTCCATTTACGTATATTTTCCCGTCTCCTGATCTCAAAAAAACCCTTGCTGTCGATGTTTTTCTTCGGCCTGTACGCAGATGCTCAGTTTTTTCCATGTCTTATGATAGTTCCAATGTTAATGGTTGCTGGGCTGAGTGCTCGTGTTGTGGTCCGCTGTACACTTTTAGTTTTTTAAACATAGCACGGCCAAGCGGTCCTTTTGGTAACATTCCTTTGACGGCATATTCTATCGCCGCGGTTGGGGACTTACTAAGCAAATCCTCGAAGTTTGTGCTTTTAATTCCACCCGGATACCCAGAATGGCGGTAGTAGGTTTTGTTTTTAAACTTGTTCCCGGTCACCCTTATATGCTCGGCGTTTATAACTACTATATAGTCCCCAGTATCCGCATGAGGGGTGTACTCTGGCTTGTGTTTACCTCTGAGCCGTTTGGCAATCTCGCTCGCCAGCCTACCAAGCACTCTGTCGGTGGCGTCTACCACGTACCAGTCTCGCCTAATGTCTGCTGGGGTTATCGAGAATGTTTTCATCAAACTTCACTACCAATCTGCGGCAGGATGAACCCACCTGTAAGTAAAAAAAGAAATGCAACCGGCCAATATTACGAGTAACGTTGATAACTGTCAATGATAGAAAGTATTATTAGGGAAATTTTTGATATTGAGGAAATACTGGTGCCTTTAGAGGGATTTAGAAAAGGTTCTGTACTTGACGCATTGATCGAACGGTTTGATTTGATTTTCCGCAAAGAACAGAATTTCTTAGTTGACCACAGTCCAGTTGGTTATCCAGCCGTAGAAATTGAAAAGATTTGGGCGAGTGAGTCGGAGAGGAGGAGCGTAATAGCATTAGTCCGTATAAACCATGCAGGCGAAGTCTCTGCGCAGGGTCTGTATCTAGGGCAAGCTATGTTTTCCAGGAATCAAAATAATTTTCTATTCTTACTTAAAGCCGCCTCCGAAGAACGCCTTCATCTTGCTTGGTGTACTCGTAGATTAAAAGAATTGAAGGGTACAGTCAGTCTTTTCACCCCAATATGGTTTTTGGGATCTTTTGTCATTGGGGCTACGGTTTCCTTAAGCGGTGACCCTGTAAGCTTGGGTTTCGTAGAGGAGACGGAGAGGCAGGTGGCGGCACATCTGGACGGACACCTCGCGAGAATCCCCCATGATGACAAAGTTACGCGTTCAATTTTACAACGAATGCGGGAGGAGGAGCTGGTCCACGGTGGGAAAGCTGAATCATTAGGTGGTGCCACGCTACCGCCGTTCGCGAGCAAGCTTATGGGAATTGCGGCCTTGGTAATGAAAGAGACCGCTCAAAAATTTTAACACTTAGAATCATCTCTTGTTTGGGGGCTGCAAAAAATGCGAATTCTGAAAATATCTGTCTTAGCAATTTACCTGATATTTTGGGCGGCCAAATCATTCGCGGCCCTGCCCGCTAGTCAGCAGTATACTTTGGCTCCCATGCTTACTACTGCCACTAGCGCAGTTGTAAATATTTCTACTGAAGGTAGAGTCGAGTTAAGATTTAATCCTCTTTTCAATGATCCGTTTTTCAAGAGATTTTTTAATTTTCCTGATCAACGCCAGCAGAGAAAAACTCAAAGCTTGGGCTCTGGGGTCATTATAGATTCAAAACGTGGCTTGATAGTTACCAACTATCATGTGATAAAAAGCGCCGATGTAATCAAAGTAAAATTGTCGGATGGTAGGATATTCGAGGCAGATTTAGTTGGTTCAGATTCAGAAACAGATATAGCTGTCTTGAGGATTAAAGCTAAAAATATTGTTTCTTTAGAGCTATTTAATTCCGATAAACTAAGAGTGGGTGACTTCGTAGTAGCAATAGGCAACCCTTTCGGTTTGGGTCAAACCGTTACCTCGGGAATTGTGAGCGCTTTGGCGCGATCCGGTCTTGGGATAATCGGATATGAAGATTTGATTCAAACTGATGCTTCTATCAACCCAGGTAATTCCGGGGGAGCTTTGGTGAATCTCGATGGAAAATTAATAGGAATTAATACTGCTATTTATTCCCAGAGTGGCGGCAACATAGGAATTGGATTTGCTATTCCTTCCAATATGGCTAGGGAAGTTACGAACCAGATAATAGAACACGGAGAGGTAAGAAGGGGGTACATAGGTGCCAAATTTCAGGATTTGGATCGCGCTCTTATCGAGGCCTTCGGATTATCTGTTGAAAGAGGTGCAGTTGTTGTGTCGGTTTCGAGTGGCTCTCCATCAGATCAAGCTGGGCTGGAGGCTGGCGATGTCATCGTATCTATGAATGGGAGAAAAATTAACGGGGCATCTGATCTCCGTAATCGGCTCGGGTTAGAACAACCCGGTAACTTGGTCTTACTGGATTGTTTAAAATCAAAAACATTGGTAAGCGCATCATTGACAGTTGGTGATTACAAAGATGCTCTGCAAACTAAGCAATTCAAAAATAGCGTATTGTCCGGTGTTTCTGTTGTCGCTATTCCTAATTCGTCTGGGGTCTTTGGGAGAATCCGTGGTGTTATGATTTTCAATGTTCAAAAAAAGAGTAAGGCTTGGGCGGCTGGGTTGCGCAAGGGCGATATCATAAGCTCTGTAAATCGACGAGATGTGAGAAATGTCGAACAATTTTTAGATGCTTTTAATAACTCAAAAGAAAAAGTTCTTCTCAGAGTTTTTCGAGACGGTAATAGTGCTCTCGTTTTGGTTCAATAGGGATTCACTGATTAAGAAGTTTTTCAATCAATGATAAATTCAAATAGTTATGACCAAAGTTTTTCCCAGTCACCACCTCAAATGGTCTATTCGGTTCTCCCATGCAATCAATTACCAAACAAGACTCTTCAAAAATATTTTTTGAAGTCATAGGGTGGGTTGTGATAATGGTTTTTAGAGAAGCCAGCACTGCTGCCATCAGACCATTTTGAGTATCCTCTATGGCCACTACTTGTTCTACATTTAAGGAGCTTTTTCTAAGAACATTTTTATAGACAGCAGGGTTGGGTTTTTTTTCTTTTGTTGTGTCACTTGATTCTACTACATCAAACAGTTTTCTCCACTCGGATCCGAGATTGTACTTAAGAAGCGTGTCGACGTTTTCTAAAGAAGAACTAGTAGCAATGTTCAAACTAATTTTTTCATTAATTAATTCGTCGATTAATCGTAATACGCCAGGTCGTAGATTAATTTTTTGTTCCGAGAGGACCTGTCTATAAATTCTACTTTTTCTTTTATGCATATTAGAAATCAGTGTTTGGAATGCCTTTTCAGTTCGGAATTTTGTTTGAAGAGTTGAGCCAAAACTTGTCATTCGCTCTTTTCCACCAGATATTGACAGTAACTCAACATATTTCTCTTCAGACCAGTGCCAATCTAGGTCGAATTCTTGAAACGTTCTATTAAATGCTATCCGATGTATTTCTTCCGTATCGGCTAATGTTCCGTCCACATCAAATATTATGCCTCTGAGCTTAAGACTTTGATTGTCCGACATAATATATAATCCCTTTCCCAAAAGAGAAATTTTTATAATTCTAACGTCGCAGGAGTCTAATCCAGCGCCACAGATTAAGCAAACCGGCTAGCGATGCGGCGAGGTAGGTGAGCGAACAAGCAAGAAGTATTTGTTTCGCCACTTTTAGGTCTTCCTTTTTGAGGTAACCGGCGGACAGTATCGGGAGGGCTCTTTTAAAACTAGCGTCTAGCTCTGTAGGTAGCGTTAGAAGGTGTATTAAAACCGGAAGTGCCATTACTCCGAACGCTGATAAAAACACAATACCGCCGACCATCGGCATCCTGGTTAAAAATACTATGATAGGGCTAGCAAGCAAAATAATGGAGGCTAGTTTTTCAGCTTTTGCCGCCCACCTAACAAGTGACGTCCTCAGCCTCAGCGGTTTAAACCCTATGTGGTCCTGGTAGGCATGTCCAATTTCATGGCCTGCCACAACGATGGCGGTTAGCGACCTGCTGTGGAAATTTTCTCTTGATAAAACGACGCTTTTAGATTCGGGATCGTAATGGTCTCCTAAGTTCCTTTGGTCCTCTAAAATCTTGCAATCAAATAGCTTAAGATTGGTAATCAGGTGTTGCGCAAATTGTTCTCCTGAACCAGGTATGTCATTCCTTTCATAGTTATTTTTTGCCATTATTCTCTTTGCCCATACCTGCGGCAAAAAGAGTAAAACTAAGCCGGCTAATAAAATAATGATCATATTTGTGCATGCTCTAGATAAAAGTTTATAACTAGTCTATATAAAATTAGAGTTAAATAAATGTAATAATTGAGTAATTTCTATCATATTTTTGAACTGTGAAAAATGAAGAATGCTAAAGCGATAATTTTACCGAGTGCTCATTATGAGTCAGATTGTTTAAGAGGGGTGATTTCCCAGGACTCAGCTCAGCTCGCTACCTTGAAATACCTTGATGGGCTTTGTAAAAATTTAGAGGAAGATAAGCGTAATAGAAAAAAAAGCATTTGGCGCTCTCTTTTTTTTAGAAAAAAACAATATTGGCACTCTGAGAGAGGTCTTTATTTATGGGGTGGAGTGGGCAGGGGTAAAAGTTATTTGATGAAAATTTTCTATAGCTCGATAACTTGTACTTCAAAAAAGAGGTTGCACTTCCACGAGTTTATGCAAAGTGTTCATAACGAATTGGCTGATTCTTCAGAACACTTGGATCCTCTTTCTGTAGTGGCAGACAAATGGGCAAGTGAAGTGAGAGTGATTTGTCTAGACGAGTTCCAAGTGTCTGACATTACCGACGCTATGTTGCTTGCGAGGTTGCTCGAAAATTTGTTCCTCAAAGGAGTCACAATTGTCGCTACGTCGAATGATAGCCCCGATTCTCTTTACGGTCAGGGTTTGCAAAGGGAGCGTTTTCTGCCTGCGATAGAATTGATAAAAAAATACAGTTTTGTTCTGGAAATGGAGGGAGATACTGACTATAGATTGCGTGCTTTAGAGAGCGCTGCCGTGTATTACCTTAGCCTGCAATCGTCGTCTATGAAAGCCTTTTCTGAGCTTTTTGAAGTAATGGCCGGCGGTCAGTTGGAGTCTGAGAAGGAGATTTTTCTTTCTGGACGGGGAGTGAAAGTTAAGAGGTTGGCTGGTGGCCAGATTTGGCTGGATTTTGAACAGCTTTGTGTAGAGAATCGATCCTCCAAAGACTATATTCAATTAGGCAATCTTTACCACACTATTTTTTTGGAAAATGTCCCAATCTTACTGCAGGAAGACGATGATGCCGCTAGGCGGTTTATTAATTTGATTGACGAGCTGTACGATAGACAGGTTAATTTGGTGGTGTCGGCAGCAGCTCTTCCTGACGAACTGTATAAAGGGAAAAGACTGGCAAAGGCTTTCCTGAGGACTTCAAGCAGATTAATGGAGATGAAAAGTAAAGAATATCTAGCTAAACCTCATGTGTCCAGCTGAAGGCTAACAGGTATCTAGTAGGATGCTTTTTTGTTTTTCCAAATTATTTCTGGAATGTAGAGAGAGGCGTAGAGGGTCACAACGCCGTTTAGAATACCTACAGACGCAAATATATAATGTGTCGCAATTTCAAAATGAAAAAGTGCAATAGTGAAGAGCGAGGAAACAACCATAAAGAAGGCATTCATGATGTTTAATGCGGCCATCGTCCTAGCTCTATGAGTTCTGTCTATTCTATTTTGTAGCGCAGCGTATAAGGGGATTACGTAGAGAGCTCCTGCGACTCCCAGTATAATCATATCGATAAAAAATCGATCGAAGCATTGTATTACGAAAAATGGGAATGTATTACATTGCTGGGTAATTGAACTCCTTTCTCCCAGCAAATAAACTTCTATCGAGACAATTGAAATCAAGGTGATCGCGATACTGACTAGACCCAAATCTATAGTCTGTCGGGAAATTTTTTCGCATATAACCGAACCTATTCCTACCCCAATTGCTAGTGCTAAGGTCAAGAGACTTACGTTTGCCGCGGTGGCATCTAAGAGTTCTTTGCCATAAATTGGTATCAGAGTGAAGTAGGCGGAACCCATAAACCAGAAAAGAGAAATTAATATTATTATCGTTCCAGTCTCATTTCTTACTAAGTTGTTTTGGATAAGGTTCCATCCCGATACTAGAGGATTGAGTGTTATTTTAAGATCAGCCGCATTCGCTGCAGCTCCAGGGATGAAATGGGCGGAAAATCGCCCAGCACAGGCGATAATACACATTGCAATCAAAAGGTTTAAATCTTTTTCTTGTGAAGTTCCTATCATCATACCGCCGAGAAAACCACCTATAATAATGGCAGCGTACGTTCCTGCCTGTATTAGTCCATTGGCTCCCGTGAGATCATCTGCTTTTAAGTGTTGAGGTAACAAACTGTATTTTATTGGGCCAAAAAAAGTTGATTGGGTTCCCATCAGGAACAAAATAATAAGGAGCGCCGGGAAACTTTGAAAATAGAAACCAATACCGGCTAATAGGGCTAGGATAATTTCTATATTTTTAAGGGTCCTAACAATCCTAGATTTCTCGTACTTGTCTGCGATTTGTCCCGCTATTCCAGAAATTAGAAAAAACGGCAAAATGAATATTGCAGTAGTAACAGCTACTAGAGGTTTGGTATCCACAGCAGTAGATTCTGGTATCTTGAAAGTCACAAACACAATGATCGCGAATCTAAAAACATTGTCGTTTAGCGCTCCGAAAAATTGGGTTGCGAACAGGGGGACGAACCGCCGTTTCGTTAAAAGTCTTAACTGGCTCATATCTTTTTGATTAGGCGACCTGTTCCTTAAAGTTGTAAACATACCACAAAATGGTATGTTTACAACGAATAGGCGTGCTGGGACTTTATAATCCGGCGGATATTATCTGATAAAAAACTTACGTGGGTTTTTATCTAGGAAGACTAGTATTTTAAAATGGGATGTCATCCTCAATAAATGTATTGCTACCAGTGCTTCCTCCGGAGGAGGATACTTCTCGAGGCTTATCAGAGCTTGAATGAGTGTCCACGGGGGGCTTAAAGCTTTCATCTGTATCGCTTTTTCTGCCTCCCCCAAGCATTTGCATGTCGTTGCCAACAATTTCAGTAGTGTATCTATCGTTTCCATCCCGATCTTGCCATTTACGGGTCTGAAGCCGGCCTTCTATATATATCTGAGAACCTTTCCTCAAGTACTGCTCTGCAACTTCGGCCACGCGTCCGAAAAAAACTACTCTATGCCACTCTGTTTTATCTCTTGTTTCCCCAGAATCTCGATCTTTCCAAGATTCAGCGGTGGCCAGGCTAAGGGTGGCTACCGCCATTCCACTATTAGTGTGCCGAATTTCCGGGTCATTCCCAAGATTTCCTATCAACATCACTTTGTTCAATCCCCTTGCCATTTCAAAAATCCTCCCACTTTAAAGTATTAGAAAATAGTGCATGAAAGCAGCATTTTCTAGTATTTTTTGGCGCCGCCTCAGTAGCTTAAGTGTTGAGGATAACGCGACAACAGCTGACGTTACAAGGTGCTTGGTTAAATCAACTTAAATAATAGGGTATTAAGGATACTTACTGCATGGCAGGTCACTATCTTCCATACTATTAATACGGTTTTCGCTTATTTTCGTTTCCTCTGCCGGAACTACCAAAGTCTATTACTCATAAAACTAAGAAATTATAGTTCGCCAATTTGTTAAGGAAACCTTAAAATATGCAGTGCTGTTGAGTTTGTCGTCGTCTCGCGATTTTTAGCTTTAAAAAAACTTCAGGAACCTTATTTGGAAAACATACGTTTACGTGGGGTTAGAACCCATAATTTAAAGAACATAGATGTAGATATTCCCAGAGGTGAGCTTACTGTGATTACTGGATTATCCGGCTCAGGAAAGTCATCTCTAGCCTTTGATACGATTTATGCCGAAGGGCAGCGGCGATATGTTGAATCTCTTTCGTCTTACGCAAGACAATTTCTATCGGTGATGAATAAGCCAGAGTTTGACCTTATCGAAGGACTTTCACCCGCAATATCTATAGAGCAAAAATCGACCTCGCATAATCCAAGATCCACTGTGGGAACTGTAACAGAGATATATGATTATTTGAGACTACTCTTTTCGAGGGTTGGGGAACCGCGTTGTCCTGATCATGGCACTGTACTCAAAGCACAGTCTGTTAGTGAAATGGTGGATAGAATTCTCTCGCTCCCTTTAGGAAGCAAATGGATGTTGCTTGCTCCTGTAGTGAGAGATAAAAAGGGAGAGCATCATCAACTATTTGTAAAACTGCGCAGTCTTGGATTTGCGAGGGTGGTTGTAGACGGAGAAGTCTTTGTTTTAGATGATCCACCTAAATTGGCTTTGAGGAAGAAGCATAATATAGACGTGGTGGTCGACCGATTCAGCGTTAGAGAGGATATAGGATTAAGATTGGCAGAATCTTTAGAAACCGCGTTGGATCTGGGTGAAGGTGTTGTCGGAGTAAAAAGCGTAGCAGGAGAAGCGGATGATTTAGTTTTTTCATCGCTTTTTGCATGTCCGACTTGTGGTTACAGCTTAACTGATTTAGAGCCGAGGCTTTTTTCTTTTAACAATCCAAGTGGTGCGTGCGCAGCCTGTGATGGTCTTGGCTTTCTGCAGTACTTTGATGAAGATTTATTAGTTCAAAACTCGGAACTGAGCCTTGCTTCGGGGGCCATCAGAGGTTGGGACAGAGGAAATTCCTACTATTTTCTTTTGATCGAATCCCTCGCCAATCACTACAAATTTTCTGTCGATACTAGTTTTAATGAGCTTGATAGCGCTATTAAGGAGATAATATTATTTGGTAGTGGTACTGAAGAAATAAAGTTTAGTTATCTAGGGGCAAATGGCAAGAAATATTCAAAGTCTCATAGCTTCGAGGGAGTAATACCGAGCATGATGCGAAGGTATAAACAATCAGACTCACAACCTGTGAAAGACGAATTAGCAAGGTTCATGAGCTCTAAGCCCTGTAAGGAGTGCGAGGGTAGTCGGTTAAATCGCGCGGCAAGGAACGTTTATTTTTTCGACCACAATATAAGCAGTATCACAGCTCTTCCGATAGGCGAAGCATTAAGTTTTTTTTCCGAGCCTTGCACTTTGAACTCCAATCGCGAAGTTGCTGTAAAAATAATTGCAGAGATCCGGCAAAGGTTAGAGTTTATGGTAAATATTGGATTAGATTACCTTACTTTAGAACGAAGCGCGGGCACGCTATCTGGCGGAGAAGCACAACGAATACGGTTAGCCAGTCAGATAGGTGCAGGTTTGGTGGGTGTCATGTATGTTTTAGATGAACCTTCGATTGGATTGCACCAACGGGACAACCAGCGTCTTTTGAGTACCTTGTTCAGGTTAAGAGATCTCGGTAACACCGTGATCGTTGTGGAACATGACGAGGAGGCTATTAGATCTGCAGATCATGTTATTGATATGGGGCAGGGGGCCGGTGTTAATGGAGGTGAAATTGTGGCCTTTGGCACACCAGACGCAATTAAGCGGTCTAATGACTCTTTAACTGGCCAGTATCTTTCAGGAACCAGACAAATACTTCCTCCAGGAAGCCGCGAGTCGGTGCTCGATAAAGATTCAGTTCGCATATTAGGGGCAACAGGTAATAATTTAAGGTCAGTGGATTTGACCATCCCACTTGGGGTGTTTACTTGTATCACCGGGGTATCCGGATCAGGAAAGTCTACCCTAATTAATGATACATTATACGCGATAGCAGCCCGAGAATTAAATGGTGCCTCTATTAAATCAGCAGAGTTCGATGAATTTGAAGGTTTTGAGAATCTAGACAAGGTAGTAAATATAGATCAAAGTCCGATAGGTAGAACGCCGCGCTCCAATCCCGCTACTTACACGGGTCTTTTTGGGCCAATTAGAGAAATTTTTTCTGCTACTCCAGAAGCCAGGTCAAGGGGATATCAACCCGGGAGGTTCAGTTTTAATGTAAAAGGAGGGCGTTGTGAATCGTGCCAAGGCGATGGATTAGTCAAAGTTGAGATGCACTTTCTTCCAGATGTCTATGTTGAATGTGATAGTTGTAAAGGGGCAAGGTATAATAGAGAAACCTTAGACATACTCTACAAAGGGCTCTCCATAAGCGACGTTTTAAACATGACAATAGAGGAGGCCCATCAAGCTTTCCAGGCTATTCCAAGCATCAGTCGAAAAACCGCTACTTTAATGGAAGTAGGGTTGTCGTACTTGAAGCTTGGGCAGAGCGCAACGACACTTTCTGGAGGAGAAGCCCAACGTGTGAAACTGGCGAGAGAGCTATCTCGACGTGCCACCGGTAAGACACTCTATATTTTGGACGAACCGACAACTGGCTTGCACTTCTACGACATTGAACAATTGCTTGGTGTCCTTCACAGGCTCAAGCAAAAGGGTAATACCGTAGTGGTTATAGAGCACAACCTTGATGTGGTAAAAACAGCTGATTGGATTATTGATTTAGGACCGGAAGGGGGGGCAAAAGGTGGGCGGATCGTTGCTATGGGAACCCCGGAAGACATTGCTAAAATAAACTGTCACACTGGGCAATATCTAAAAGATGTTATATCTTGATGGAATTCTTTAATTAGTTTAAACCAAAATTCGTTGCTACGTTTGCCATACACTCCGGGATAGCTTCTGATTCACACAAGGCGACTTTGAGAAAAAAAGAGGTTTTTGTTCCCTAAAAATTATACGATAGCCACCAAAATAACTAAAAGGTGAATAGATGAGAGCGATTATTTGCGGATCTTTTGCGTATGACAATATTATGGTTTTTGGAGATAAGTTCGGGAACCACATATTGCCTGATAAGATAAATATGTTGAATGTTTCTTTTTTGGTACCTCATCTACGGAAAGAATTCGGAGGCTGTGCCGGAAATATTGCCTACAATTTAAAAAAAATTGGTGGAGAGCCGATTCCAGTGGGCACTGTAGGAGAGGATTTTGACCCATATAGGAAATGGATGATTGAACTCGAAGTGAATAATGAACACGTAACTGAAATACCGACGACCTACACTGCCCAAGCGTTCATCACTACCGACACAGATAATAACCAAATCACCGCCTTTCATCCTGGAGCCATGGATTTCTCCAATACAAACGACTTGAGAAGCACGGGCGATGCTGACATTGGAATTATTTCTCCAGATGGTAAAGAGGGAATGCTGAATCATGCGAGGCAATTGGCTGATTTGAAGATACCTTTTATATTTGATCCTGGACAAGGTATGCCAATGTTCAATGGGGACGAACTCTCTCAGCTCATCAAACTTGCTAATTGGGTGAGTGTGAATGAATATGAGGCTGAGGTAATGGAGAAAAAAACTGAGATGAATTCAAGTGAAATATGCAAACTTGTGGAGGCATATATTGTTACCAAAGGCGCTCGAGGGTCTACGATATATTCTTCAGAAGGTTCGCTAGAAATACCGCCAGTTAAAGGTGCTAAAGTCGTTGATCCAACTGGCTGTGGAGATGCTTATCGTGCCGGTCTGCTTTATGGTTTATGCAATAACTTTGACCCATTAAAATTTGGTCGGCTATCCTCGGTTTTAGGGGCCATTAAGGTAGCTTCCAAAGGCACCCAAAACCACTCTTTGTCTAGAGATTCAGTGGAGGATCTTTACAAAGAGTCCTTTGGAGAAAAGCTTCTCTGGTGACCATTATAACTAACAGCAGGTAGATATTAGCTGTTTTCAATGATTGATTTTCCTCAAATTAATCCAGTTGCACTTGAGGTTGGGCCATTAAAGCTGCACTGGTACGGAATTTCCTACTTGGTCGGGATAGGCTTGGGTTGGTTGTATCTTCGTTATTACGTAAGTAATTATTTTTCTAGTTGGCAAAGAAATACGATTGATGATCTGGTCTTCTACTGCTCTATTGGGGCTGTCGTAGGAGGCAGGATTGGCTATGTCTTATTTTATGACCTGCATTCTTTTGTCCGTGATCCATTTATTATATTTGCGATTTGGAAGGGTGGTATGTCCTTCCATGGAGGAGTGATAGGTGTTTTGATAGCAGTACTTTTTTTAGGCATCCGGACGAATAGAACAATTTTTGAGGTAAGCGACTTTCTAGTACCTGCGGTACCGATAGGACTGTTTTTCGGAAGATTAGCGAACTTCGTTAATCAAGAGTTATGGGGTACACCATCTGGGGTGCCCTGGGCGGTCGTTTTCTCCATCCCCACGTCTGGAGGTTTGCCTCGACATCCATCTCAGCTTTATGAGGCCTTTTTGGAGGGGATCATTATTTTTTCCTTTCTCAATTTTCTTATCAGAAGGCGGCCTCGAGTTGGAGTGACTACTGCCGCATTCTTGATACTTTACGGTATCTTCAGATTCTTTGTTGAATTTTTTCGGGCTCCCGATATTCATATAGGATATATTAATGGGGAGTGGTTTACGATGGGTCAATTACTGTCCCTACCAATGCTAGTAGGGGGTGTAATTATCTGGTTTTGGGCAGCAACTAGCATCAGGATAAAACAAAAAAACGAACAAGAGAAATGAAAGAATATTTAGATTTACTTGGTTACGTTAGGGCGAATGGAATAAAAAAAGACGATCGGACCGGGACCGGAACTTTGAGCAGTTTTGGCCATCAGCTGCGTTTTGACTTGAGTCAAGGCCTGCCCTTAGTAACAACTAAAAAAATACATTTTAAATCTGTTTTACATGAATTGCTTTGGTTTTTAAGTGGAAGCTCCAATATCGATTACCTTAAGGACAAAGGAGTTTCTATTTGGGATGAATGGGCAGATTCGGATGGCGAACTTGGACCTGTCTACGGGGTGCAATGGAGGTCTTGGTCTGGAATCGAGGGTTCAAAGTTTGATCAAATTAGTGAGGTTGTAAAGCAAATTCAAGAGAATCCAGACTCAAGACGACTGATTGTCAGTGCATGGAACGTTGCTGAAATTCCTAAAATGGCATTGGCTCCTTGTCACGTCTTATTTCAATTTTATGTGGGAGATGGCAAGTTGTCTTGCCAATTATACCAAAGGAGTGCCGATATTTTTTTGGGACTTCCATTTAATATCGCCTCATATTCGTTACTTACAATGATGATAGCAAAGGTTTGCAATTTAAAACCTGGGAATTTTGTTCATAGTATCGGTGATGCCCATCTATATTTAAATCATTTAGAACAGGCGGATCTTCAACTATCTAGAAAACCTAAAGGGCTCCCGACAATAACTTTCAAATCTGAAGTAGAATCCATTTTTGACTTTGAATATGAGGATTTTGTTTTGGAAGGCTACGATCCTCATCCGTTGATAAAAGCCCCTGTAGCTATCTAACACCTAGAGAATTATGTCCCACGTATTAAGCCTTATAGTAGCGTTTGATCAAAACAGAGTAATTGGAAAAGACGGAACGTTACCTTGGAGCTTGCCTCGTGATTTGAGACGGTTTAAGGAGATATCTCTGGGGAAAACTGTAGTGATGGGCAGGAAAACTCATCAATCTATCGGTCGAATGCTTCCTGGAAGAAAGAATGTTGTAATATCAAGTAATGCAAGTTTGGTGGATGCCAATTGTTTGTGTTTCACTAGTCTTCGTAAAGCTTTGAAGGTCTTAGAGGGTGACAAAGAGATTTTTATCATCGGGGGGGAGAGTATCTATCGAGAGTCTATTCCTTTGGCGGATAAGATTTATCTCACGGAAATTGATTGTTCGATAGAGGGAGGGGACGTTTACTTTCCAAAGCTAGATCTTCATGAATGGGATATAGAAATAAAGAAAAAATATTTGCCTGATTTGAAAAATAAATTCGGTATGACTTTTAAGGTGCTGCACAGAAAAAAGATTAGCTGTTAGTCAAGAAATTCTTTTTCGACCTCGGTATCGTAGTGAAATATTTTAGGTCGTCAATTCTTAAAGCCGTGAGTGTTCCTTTCCATACTGCTCCGGTGTCGGTTGGGAAAACTCTGTGCTCTCTCTTATGCTCATCATTTAGCGTGAGGGACGACCAGTGGCCAAAAACGACAGAAACTTTGGTTTTCCTTCTAAAGGGAGCAGCGAACCATGGCACTAGGCTGGGAGGCGCATGTCTAGGGTGTTTTTTTTCCTTTAAATCTAACGACTGATTTTGGTTGCAATACCTCATTCTAGTAAAACTATTTGTTATGAACCTAAGCCTTTCTATGCCAGTAAGTGTGTGTTTCCATTTCAAAGGATTATCACCGTAAAGTTCCCTCAGAAAACTGTCAATTTCGGAATCATCTTTTAGTATTTTAGTAACTTCCTCTGAGTAAGTAAGTGCATCAGCTAAATCCCATGTTGGATAAATGCCAGCGTGAACCAGTGCAAAATTTAGTTTTTTGTCGTAATGAAGTAGAGGAAACGAGCGAAGCCAATCTACTAACTCGTCTTTTTCGTCAGATGATAAAATATCGTGCAGTGTATGTTTGTATTGGGAGAATATCTTAGGAACGCGGGAAAGAGCTATCAAATACAGGTCGTGGTTTCCCAAAACGGAGAGGACCGATTGTCCCATGGCTTTAATTTCTCTCAAAGTTTCTAGGGAATTGGGACCTCTGTTGACTAGATCTCCCGTAAGCCAGATTTTATCTTCAGCTTTATCAAATTGAATAAGTTCAAGAAGTTCTAAAAACTCGTCCAGGCAGCCTTGAATATCTCCTATAGCGTAGGTTGCCATAATAAGTCCCTAACTATTCTATCAAGCAAATACACTTAGCTAGTATCAGAAAATATTTGAAAAACTAATGATTTTTTTCGAGTTGGGCAATTTTTTTCTCTAGGTTTTCTAACTTTTGTCGTGTTTTTTTGAGTATTGATTTTTGTAACTCGAAATCCTCTAAGGTGACAAGATCCATCTTCTTTAAGGCGGATGATAAAATTGGCTTCAGATTCTTTTTAATCTCACCTTTAAGTTCAGAGTCATGGGTGGGTATAGCAGCAGCGATAGCAGACGCAAGCTTTTCAATATTGTTTAAATTAAATGACACGCCGGCCTCCGGTAAAAGTGTTTAGAAAGTAAAGTGTGCCCTAAAACTGTGCGGCAGTCTTGAAAAGAAGAGCGGCGACGGTGCAGTTAAAAGGGTCAAAAAAATCAAGACGGAAATAGTTTGCCAGAAAACTGTCTCAAAACCAATTTAACCGACGGTTCAGGATTTGGCACGACTAATGCTTTGGTTTCAGTACGGGTCGCGTGATTTGGCGTTCTGAAGCACAAACTAACGACCCATAGATGTGAAATTTAGCTTAGGAGAATTTGAATGTTTATTACAGAGGTGTATGAATGAAAATTATAACTGCGGTTATTAAACCATTTAAATTAGATGATCTAAGGGAAACCCTCTCGGAAATAGGCGTCAAGGGATTGACCGTCACGGAAGTGAAAGGTTTTGGACGTCAGAAGGGCCATACAGAGCTTTATAGAGGCTCGGAGTATCAGGTCGATTTTCTACCGAAGTCAAAAGTAGAAGTAGCAGTAGACGATGATGTTGTTTCAAACGTTATCGAAGTGATAAAGGCTACCTGCGCGACCGGAGAGATAGGAGACGGCAAAATATTTGTGAGTGATTTAACGGAAGTCATCAGAATTCGTACGGGGGAAACAGGCCCCGATGCATTATAAATTTTAGCGAGAAATCAGGAGGATATATAACGTGGAATCCGTCATAGAGTTGAAATACGCCCTAGACACCTTTTATTTTTTGGTGATGGGGGCGTTTGTAATGTTAATGGCATGCGGCTTTGCGATGCTAGAAGCAGGTTTGGTGAGATCAAAAAATACTGCTGAAATTTTAACAAAAAATATTGTTCTTTACTCCGTTGCTTGCACTATGTACCTATTGTGTGGGTATTCATTGATGTACCCGGGAGAGGGGTTAAACGCCTTGATTCCAGGTTTGCCATCAATCTTAGGCGGTGGTGATAATGAGGCAGCGGCTGTAATCGCTAGCGAAGGTGATATTTATTATTCGGGTCTGTCAGATTTCTTCTTTCAGGCGGTGTTCGTTGCAGCAGCAATGTCTATAGTATCTGGAGCAGTCGCTGAGCGAATGAAGCTTTGGTCATTTCTGCTTTTTGCAGTATTCATGACCGGCTTTATTTATCCTATAGAGGGCTACTGGAAATGGGGCGGTGGTTTCCTTGATCAGAAAGGGTTTTTGGATTTTGCCGGGTCGGGAGTAGTACACATGGCCGGTGCGACTGCTGCTCTAGCTGGGGTCTTGCTCCTAGGGGCAAGAAAAGGAAAATATGGCCCTAACGGACAAGTTAATGCAATCCCAGGAGCCAATTTACCGCTCGCTACATTAGGGACCTTCCTGCTGTGGTTCGGCTGGTTCGGGTTCAATGGTGGGTCAGAATTAGTGGTCTCTGACGTTGCAGAATCTAATGCTGTATCTTTGATTTTCGTCAATACCAACGCAGCAGCAGCAGGCGGTTGTATACTGGCATTGATAACATCTCAGATAATGTTTAAGAAAGCAGACCTAACCATGGCATTAAATGGTGCTTTGGCAGGATTGGTCTCGATTACTGCGGAGCCTCTTACTCCAACTCCTCTATTGGCAACTATCATTGGTGGAATTGGTGGAATAATCGTGGTCTTGTCGATAGTGTTTTTAGACAAGAATAAGATCGACGATCCAGTGGGAGCCATATCTGTCCATGGCACAGCCGGAATCTGGGGATTGCTTGCCGTGTGTCTGAGCAATAGTGATGCTAGCCTAGGGTCTCAGATACTTGGAATTGTAGTCATTTTTGGATGGGTTTTTGTAGCTTCGTTAATAGTATGGAGTATTATAAAAGCCACTATAGGAATTCGCGTCAGTGATGAAGAAGAGAGCAAAGGGCTCGATGTTACGGACTGTGGATTGGATGCCTATCCGGAATTCACGAAGTAATTCATAGGAAAAAGGTAATTTTGCGAAGTTTTCGTTAAATTTCGCCTCGAAACCTGGCGGCCCCTTTTAGGGGCCGCTTTATTTTGTGGATTAACGAAAAATTCGACTGCTATAATAAGCTCTATAACATAGAATCTAATTGGCTTTTAATGTATTTAAGTAATAGATTTGGTTGAGGTTTTGAAAAGGGGGAACTAAAAAATGAAATTAATCACTGCTGTAGTAAAGCCCTTCAAGCTAGATGACGTCAGAGAAGCGTTGTCTGAGTGTGGGGTAGAAGGAATGACTGTTACTGAAATTAAAGGATTCGGGAGGCAAAAGGGCCATACTGAATTATATAGAGGTGCTGAATATCAGGTTGATTTCTTACCCAAGACAAAAATCGAAATTGCAGTTGATGATGGACAGGCTAGTAAAGTGGTCGATGCGATAAGAAATGCTGCCAATACCGATTCAATTGGGGATGGAAAAATTTTCGTGAGTGAGCTGGTAGATGTAGTTCGAATAAGGACGGGTGAGAGAGGGGTGGATGCGCTTTAAGTGAATATTTATAAGTTTATTTTCAGAAAGAGAGTCGAGTTTAGACGGTCTTTATTGTTTATATGGGGGATATTTTGGTCATGTTACGTACAGTTTTAATTTTAATAACATTTTTCTTATCGGAGTCCGCCACAGCAGATGTTCTTAATACTGGTGATACTGCCTGGATGGTGACAGCAACGGCTTTAGTGCTTTTTATGACATTGCCTGGCCTAGCTCTCTTTTATAGTGGTTTAGTTCGTAGTAAAAATGTATTGTCGGTATTAATGCAATGTTTTGCGTTGGCTTGTTTGATGTCTATTTTATGGATGGTCTTATGCTATGGTCTAGCATTCGGGGACGGCGGGGAGCTGAACTCCTATATAGGGCTGGGGCATTTTCTACTAGGGGAAACCTCTAGAGCAAATTTATCTGGGACTATTCCAGAGACTGTTTGGGTTATGTTTCAAATGACTTTCGCGATAATAACACCAGCGTTAATAGTTGGGGGCTTTGCTGAAAGGATGAAGTTTTCTTCGATTCTAGTTTTTAGTAGCCTTTGGTTAATTCTAGTTTATTCGCCGGTGTGTCATTGGGTTTGGGGTGGCGGTTGGTTGGGAGAGCTGGGGCTATTAGACTATGCGGGCGGAACTGTTGTCCATATAAATGCAGGAGTCGCAGCGATTGTGGCTGCCGTAGTACTTGGTAACCGCAAAGGGTTTCCAGACACTCCGATGCCTCCACATAATCTAACCATGACAGTAACAGGCGCATCGATGTTATGGGTTGGGTGGTTCGGCTTTAACGCTGGAAGTGCCTTAGCAGCAAATAATGACGCAGGCATGGCTATGCTGGCTACCCACATCTCAGCGGCCGCTGCATCCTTAGCTTGGATGGCGATAGAGTGGTATAGGTTCGGGAAGCCCAGTGTTCTAGGAATAGTCACAGGAATGGTAGCAGGTCTTGGCACTATCACTCCGGCTTCAGGTTTTGTTGGTCCTCTTGGTGCCCTAATAATTGGAATATCGGCGGGCTTTGTTTGCTATTTTGCGACTCAAATTATTAAAAGAACTTTGAAAATTGATGATTCCCTCGATGTTTTTCCAGTGCATGGAGTCGGTGGAATCCTCGGTACTATTCTGGCCGGTGTTTTTGTTTCAGCAGAATTTGGAGGATCTGGTTATAGTGAAGGCGTCACCATGGGTGCACAGGTGTGGATTCAAATAGTCGGCGTTTTGGCAACGCTCATTTGGTGTGGAGTAGTGTCTTTCGTGATCCTAAAAGTTGTAGATAGACTGATGGGTCTTCGCTCGTCAGAGGAAGATGAGACCCAAGGCTTAGACATCGCTGAACATAATGAGCGAGGGTACATTATTTAAGATGTTGTTCCAGTTGAGAGAGATGGGGACGTAGGTCCCCATTTGGCTCAGGAAGAGAAATTCAAGGGGTTGAATGTGGGAGTTCGGACGTTATTTTTTCTTAAAATTAAGGTAACAAGATGAGTAGTGATAAGGTGGATATAAAAGTTCTGAGAGAACTCTCATTGCCCAACCCATTAACTCCTGAAAATTTTCAGGAGCTAGCTGGTAAGGCAAAAATGGAAAAAATAGCTAGCAATGCCCAGTTATTCAAAGCGGGCGATGTGGACAGAAAGACTATTTATCTACTGGAGGGAGATGTAAAGCTTTTGGACTCCAATGGTAATAAGACCTTGGTTAAATCAGGCACTGAAAATTCTCGAAAACCTTTAGCTAATTTCCAACCGAGACAGCACACTGCCATCGCTGAAACTGAATGTAAGATTACAAGGATAGACACCGACTTGTTGGATATTTTAACTACCTGGGACCAGGTCAGTGGTATCGAAGTAAGTGATATTGAAGACCCTGCCTATGATAAAGAAGAGGACTGGATGACTCTTATGCTTAGGGAGAAAGCTTTTTTAAATGTCCCGGCTGGAAACATTCAAGCTATGTTTATGAAAATGGAGGAAGTTCCAGTATCAGCCGGAGAGAGAGTAGTGACTCAGGGTGATGAAGGTGACTTCTATTATATTATTAGAAAAGGTTCTGCTAAGGTGACGAGAGATTCGAAAGGCGGAGGCTTGATTACCCTTGCTACTCTAAGTGTGGGCGAGGCTTTTGGTGAGGAAGCGTTGGTTTCTGGAGCAGAACGAAATGCGTCAGTGATTATGGAAACAGAAGGGTCGCTTATGAGGCTTGCCGCTAAAGATTTTGAAGAATTACTAAAGGAGCCGATGCTTAATTCTGTTTCAAGAAAGGATGCTGAAGAGCTTGTAGAAGAGGGTGCAAAATATCTCGATGTTAGATTGGAGGAAGAATCAAATAATAATGGATTCCCGGGAAGCATAAATATCCCTCTGTTTATGTTGCGATTGGAGGCGGATTCTCTAGACAAGTCTTTGTCCTATGTGGTGTATTGTGACACTGGAAGGAAAAGCTCGGCGGCAGCTTTTTTGTTAAGCGAACGAGGATTTGAAACTCACGTTATAAATGGGGGGCTCCTCAACGGATAAAGTAGCCTTTATCCAAAAAGTAATGAAAAAGCGATCAAGCTGAAATGGCCAAGCCTAAGAGATTTTATGTAGCTGGGGATCCGATCAAACATAGCCAGTCTCCTACGATTCATAAGGAATTTGCATCCCAGTTTGAAATGTCTATTGAATACCTCAAAATGGAGGTGTCGAAAAATGATCTTAGGCAATTCCTATCTAAGTCAGTCGCTGATGGTATAAGTGGAATTAATTTCACCCTGCCTCTAAAGGAAGAGGCTTATTATTTAGTTGATAAGCATTCCAGAAGGGCGGCTTTCGCGAGGGCGGTTAACACGATTTGGGTTTCTGGCGAGGATGTTTGTTCCGATAATACCGATGGCATAGGTCTCGTTCGGGATTTGGAGAAAAATATTGGAATATCATTAGGCAATAAGAGGGTTTTGATTGCAGGTGCGGGAGGTGCTGCAAGAGGAATCCTAGGGCCTATTTTAGATCAGCTACCAAGTTTGATAACAGTAACTAATCGCACCAGAGAAAGATCGGTGTCCCTGTCAGCTTTGGCACCTAAAAAAAATGTCCAAATACTGGATTGGGGAGAAGAACCTCAGGAGCCATTTGATCTGATTCTAAACTGTACTTCCTTAAGCTTATCGGGAAGAGAACCAAATATTAAGGAGAGTTCTATTCATAAGGATACCGTTTGTTATGATTTGTCATATGGCCGCGACCTCACTTCATTTGAAAAATGGGCCTTTCGAGTCGGTGCTACCTCGGTTTTTAATGGTCTGGGTATGCTGGTTGAGCAAGCGGCTGAGGCTTTTTATTTGTGGCATGGGATTTTCCCTGATACCGAACCAGTTATAGATAAGCTGAAAAGAAAAAACATACCTGATTAGTTTTTAAAAAGCGTGCTTTGGAAGCCACGTTACTAATTGTGGGAAGAGGGCAAGAAGAAGCAAAACCACCAATTGTATTCCAATAAAAGGTAACACTCCCTTATAGATTTCAGTAGTTTCAATTTCTTTTGGGGAAACAGCCTTTAAGTAGAAAATAGAAAACCCGAAGGGAGGGGTCAGAAAAGAAGTCTGAAGATTAATAGCCACCATTAATCCGAACCATAAAGGATCAATGTTCAGTAGGTGGCAAATCGGCACTAAAATGGGAACAACGATGAAAGATATTTCTATGAAATCGAGAAAGAATCCCATTAGAAAAATCAACAGCATGCTCATAACTATGAATACTAGTTTCCCAGATTCTAGTGATAAAAGGCTGTCACGAATAATAAGGTCTCCCCCTAAACCTTTGAAAACCAGTGAGAATGCTGTTGCTCCAACTAAAATTATGAATACCATTGAGGTTAATTTCACGGTGTAGGCTGCAGACTCTCTCAGGGAATTAAAGCTAAATTCACCGGAGGCGATTGATAGAAGTAAGGCGCCAACGCAACCCAGGGCAGCCGATTCTGTTGGAGATGCAATACCTAGAATTATAGAGCCAAGCACAATGATAATTAGGAAAAGAGGGGGTGAAATAGAAATCAATACTGACTTCCAATCCACTGAAGAGATCTTTTTGGGTTTGGGAAATGAGTTTGGATTTTTCAGGCCATGAAAAACTAGATAGCCTACGTAAAGAATTATTAGGATAAAGCTCGGGATGATAGCACCCATGAAAAGTTTTCCTACCGCCACCCCCATAATGTCTGCTAATAAAATAAGCACTATACTAGGAGGTATTATTTGGCCAAGCGTGCCCGCAGTAGCAATCGTTCCTGTGGCGATTCCGGTTGGGTATTTTTGCTTAATCATCGCTGGTAACGCTATTACCCCCAAAGTGACAACGGTAGCCCCTACTACTCCAGTGGTCGCCCCTAATATAGCGCCGACAAGGACTGCTGAAATTGTTAGGCCACCCCGCAGGCTGCCTAATAAATCGGATAGGTCACGGAGAAGTCTTTCCGCTAGACCAGATCGCTCTAGGATCACCCCCATGAAAATAAAAAGAGGGACAGCGAGAAGAGTGAAATTGGTCATTATTCCGTAGATTCTCATCGGTAGTAAGGAGAAAATATCTAGTCCGAGTGTTGGTATGCCGAAGAAAATAGCAATAGCTCCCAACGTAAAGGCAACAGGGAAACCTAGTAACAGTGTAGCTACTAGCGTGCCGAACATGGCTAGTGCTAAAAATTCAATCATGAGCTTCTAATTATTGTGAGAAAATTTTGCTTCAGGCTTACAAAACCCTGAAGGGCTATAAGAAGAAACCCTAAAGGGAGGGTTAGTTTTATAATCCATCGGTAGGGAAGGCCTCCTGGATCAGGTGACATTTCATTATGGTAGTAGGCATCATAAACGAAGGGAGCGGAAGTCATGATTATCACTACACAGAAAGGAAGTAGGAAGAAAAGTATACCGCAGACATCAACGAAAGCTCTATGTCGCTCTTTCAGTAACTTGCTGCGATAGATTAAATCTACTCTTACGTGTTTGTCTTCTCGCAGAGTTATTGCACCCCCTAGCAAGAAAATTGCTGAGAATAAGTGCCACTCTAATTCTTGTAGTCCAACGGATCCAGAATTAAAAACATATCGCATGACAACATCACTAAAAGTTATGGAAACTAGGAGAATTAGCAATCCGCAAGTAAGGGGTTCTGTGCCTCTGATGATCTTATTAACGATACAGTTAATCAATTCGGTCACTCTAAAAAAAAACCGATGGTTCTCTCTGGAGAACTTTGTTCCTCAGCTCTAAAAGTCTTCATGGGCCAAAGTTTTTCCTCTCTTTTAACATCAAGTAGTTCGTTAGTTTTTCATATGTTTCGATAGATAAATTTTGAGCTCTGTCTTTTGGGTTTAATCCAAGAGATAAAAGTTCATCCGATGAAAAAAAATATTTCAAGGAATTGGATATAGCTTTTCTTCTATTGTTAAATGCTGACCGCGTTAAATTACTTAATTTAACCTCAAAATCGTTCCTGATATTTATTGCTTTAGGTCTTATCTCTAGTACAGCAGAGTTTACCTTTGGTTCGGGAAAAAAACATTCTTTCCCAAGTTTGAGCTTAATATTTACTCGAGCCTTTCTTTGCAGTGCTATGCTCAGTCTCCCATAGTTGCTGGTATGGGGTAGTGCAACAATCTTTTCTGCAACTTCGAGTTGAGTCATTATGATCATTTTTGTAAATAGCGAGGGGTGGCTCAATAAATCTATTAGAATTTTGGTTGCGATATTATATGGGAGATTTCCAACTACCTTCCAAGGTTTCGGGGTTTTTTTTAACTTGTTCAAGTCAAACTGAAGAATGTCACACTGATGGAGAATGAAGTTTGGATTATTTTGAAATTTCTCAGTGAGTAGACGGCATAAATTGCTATCAATTTCTACTGCGTTAATTAGAGCGCCACTTTGAATTAGTCCCTTAGTGAGCACTCCTGTTCCTGGGCCTATTTCCAGGACATTGTCTTCTTGGCACGGTTTAACCAAAGCAATAATAGAACGTATTACATTTTGGTCTAATAAAAAATTTTGTCCAAATCTTTTTTTTGGCCGGATTGAGCTCATGGTCATTCAGTTGCTAGGCTTCGTTGGCCTTGGTGGCCAGAGCGGTTGCAATTTTAATCGCTTCTAGAAAGCTGGCATGGTTTGCATCACCAGTGCCTGCGAGGTGGTAAGCAGTGCCATGATCAACAGAAGTCCTGATGATTGGTAATCCAAGTGTTATATTGACAGCCTTTCCGAAGCTTACTGCTTTAAGTGGGGCCAAACCCTGGTCATGATACATCGCGACAATGACATCATATTTCACTCTTTCTAAGTTTGAGAATGCAGTATCCGCTGGAATAGGACCACTTACATTCACACCGTATTTTATCAATTCCTGAACAGCAGGGTAAATTACGTCTTTGTCAGTAGTTCCTAAATGTCCATCTTCACCAGCATGAGGGTTAAGCCCGCAAATGCAAATTTTTGGAATGGGTATCTTGAATAGGTCTATCAGACTTCTATTTACGATATTTGTGATTTCGTATATTTTATGTTTAGTGATTGATGGAGTAACCTTATCTAGAGGCAAGTGGGTAGTGGCGAGAACTACTCTCAGTTTTTCCGAAGCAAGCATCATCACAGGAGTTTTTACCCCCAATGCTTCCGCTAAATATTCTGTGTGGCCGGTAAATCCTACCCCTCCATTGTTAATAACTGCTTTGTTAATCGGACCTGTAACTAGGGCGTCAGCTATCCCGGTTGTAGTATGCCACAGTGCACTATTTAAACATTCTAAAATGTGTTCCGTGTTATCTGGATCGCTTTTGCCTGTTGTGACTGGATTCTGATTGACGATCGGATATATTTGCATAGTACTAGGTAGAAGGGGGCTAGCCTGCTCAAAATCGGTTATCTCTGAAATTCTAATAGGAATTCCAAGTTCAGCACTTCTTTCCTCTATAAGCCCAGGGTCAGTGAAATAAACCCTACAATCGTTAGATTCTTCCAAACACGATTTGATAGCGATATCCGGTCCGATTCCAGCCGGATCGCCTAGGCTGATGGCGATTCGATTAGCTTGCTGATTAGAGCGTAACACGGTACTCAACGTATGCTTCGTCTCTTAGTCGACGAAGCCAAGACTCTCTTCTCTCCTCGATTTTTTGTCTTCGGATAGCTTCTCTAGCTTTCTGTCTTCTTACTGTTTCAGTATCGTCGTGCATCCTTTTATCTAAAACTTGCAGAATATGAAATCCAAATTCCGATTCGAAAGGAGCACTTATTTCCCCGATTTCAGCGGCTAGCATTACTTCCTCAAATTCTGGTACCATTTTGCCTCGTTGAACCCAACCCAAGTCTCCTCCTTCCAAAGCAGAGGTCCTGTCATCTGAGTTGGTCCTAGCCAACTCGGCAAAATCTGCGCCGGATTCTAGTCTGAGTCTAATCTGACTAATTCTTCTAGAAGCTCCGGCCTTGCTTAGCAGGGCGTTTTCGGATAATAAAATATGTCTTGTCTTGAACTGTTCAACCATGATTTTCTTTCCGCTTCGTTGGTCGGTCAATTTTATCAAATGAAAGCCGCTAGAATTCGTTATTATGTTGCTTAACTCGCCCTTTTCCATTGAGCTGACAGAGTCAGCAAAGATAGATGGAATTTCCGTGCCCTTTCTCCACCCTAGATCGCCTCCCTCTAAAGCGTTGGTACTGTCAGAAACGCTTATAGCTACTGCCGAGAAATCGTCCCCGCCTAAAATAGACTTCCTGGCAGTTTCGATCTTTTCTCTTGCGGTCTTGAGCTCGCTATTAGAGGCATTGAAAGGTATCGACACTAAAATGTGGCTAAGCCTAAACTCTTCTTGCGAATCTCCTGTGCTAGAGTCGTTTCGGAGGTAATGGTCGATCTCACTCGGGGCGACTCGAATTCTTTTATCAATTTCGTTTTTCCTTAATTTAGCTATTAGTATTTCCTGTCGTATTTGATTACGAAAATAGTCTAAATCATAACCCTCATCTGTGATTGTTTTTATAAATTCATCCTTAGAAAGTTTGTTTTTTCGGGCAATATCTGCCAAAGCTCTGGCGAGAGATTTGTCCGAGACTTCAACACCAGATTCTACCGCAACAGCTAACTGTATTTTTTCAAACACCAATCTTTCCAGTACTTGCCGTTCCAACACGGCTGCTGGAGGCATCCTGGTTCCTTGTGACCTAATTTGATTGCGGACTCTGCTCATTTGATCTGTTAGTTCACTTTCTAGAATTACATCTTCTTCAACCACGGCTAAAATTTTATCTAGCTCGGCATTGGTAATGATTGGGTATACTGCCATGCTAGAGAAAAAAGCTAAAGTCAGTAAATAATGCTTTAGAATATTTTGTTTTTTCAGAAGTTTTTCCATGGTCGTTTCAAATAGGCTATCAATAGAAAAGTTAACGAGATTATAAAAGGATTTCCCTGGTCCGCCTAGTGAATTTATTACTCAAACGGATCAGTATATCCTTCTATTCCGCGCTCAATAAAGGATTCAGAGCGTCTTCCGAAGCCTCCTAGGCCTCTGAAGTGGATTTGCATGTATATGGCATTGTCGTAAATCACTTCAGAAATATTGGAGTTTTTTAAGAAGCGGCGAGCCACCAGTCTCGCTCCCCAACAGCAACTTTCAAACTCAATGCCGCCAAAAGTATCGACAGACGATTTCTCTTCCAAAGAATAACTCCATCTCCCTATCAACGCTAAGCTATCTGTCACCGGCATTCGAGCAGATAAATCAGTCTGTCTTATATCATTTTGAAACTCAAATTTCCTTTTTCTCTGCCTGTAACGTAAATTCAATACGGTATCTAAATTAGGTTGAAACCTAAGAGATACTCCGGATTTATCGGCCCTTCCTTTATCGGGATTCCATCTCAAGTTTCCTCTAAGAGTTAAGCCATCCAAAGGGTTGGCAATTGTTTCGAAAAGTATTTCCGAAGTGTCCTCTTGTTCTATATTGCCTCCTGGTAGAGTTACTTTCCGATCTCGAAAATAATAAATTTGGCCGAGATTTAGTTTGAGGATTTCTCTACCATTTAGCCTATCTAAGATACGGCTTGTAACAGCAATGGTAAGCTGATTGGCATCTCCTACTCGCGCGTTGCCAGAAAATCTATTATCTCGAAATATACTCGCAAAGGTGGTGTCGTAAATACCACTTCCGAAGTTCGGAATGTGATCGTAATTTGTATTTGGAATTAACAGATAGAAAAGACGAGGCTCCAAAGTTTGAAGTAAATTGGTTTCTCCCAAGACGATGTTTCTTTCGCTAAAGAGCCTTCCATCGATACTGAATTTTGGCACTGTATATGACTCGCTGTCGTCGAATACTCTGGCCGGATCATCCAGAAAATATTGGTTATGCTGAACCTCAGCTTTCGTCGTTAAATTGAGGTAAGATTTTGTTAAGTTGTGTTCGAGTCTCGGTCTCAAGCTTAAAATATTTCCAGTTAAGCTATTGCCTCGGTGGTAATTGACAAACTGTCCCCCTAAGAGAAATCGCAGGTTACCATAGTTTTCATACCAACTCCCTATACCCGGTGTATTGAGGTAATAATAGAGATGAGGCAGGGTTTTGTATGGTGAGAATTGAGGGGGAAGCGTGCGGTCGGTTGACTGATAGTTCCTGAAATACGCGTATACCGATTGTCTTTCGCCTAAGTACCTTAGGTCTACGAACTGTTCCAGAAACCGAGTACTCGTGGACCCGGTATCATTGCCAAAGTCTAAGAAAAATTCATCGTCCGATACACTATTGAAATCCACCTTCAGATAGTATTTTCCTCCTTGATACCATTGCTGATGATCAATGCTTACGAAGGAGCGAGCATCACCATCTTTTAGATCGTCATCTGGCAGTATTTGAAAATTAGTTTCTCCTTCATAATTTTTGCCCAAGTACCGAAATTCTGTGTCGAATAAAGTTCCTCTTTTAGACATTACACGGGGAGTTATAGTCGCATCCTTATCAGCTGCAATATTCCAATAATAAGGGATCTGCCCTACAAACCCTGATTCGTTGGAATTACCGAGGGCAGGAGAAAGAAATCCGGATTTTCTTTCATCGCTTATGGGGAAACTGATGATCGGGAAGTAAAAGACGGGGGTGTCCTTTACAAAAAGCACTGCTTGTTTTGCAGTACCTCTATCTGTCACGTGATTCAAATTTAATGCTGCGGCGGACAACCTCCAGAATTCATCCTCGAAAGGGCAGGTGCTATATTCTATTTTCTCTAAATCAGTCTTTTGAGTAATACGGTTATTGATAATTTTCTTCGCCTTTCCCCGACCCATACCGTTTTTGTTCCAAAATCTACCGTTCTCTAGAGTGGATACTCGCTTATCTAAATCATAACTTGCTGACTCACCCGACCAAAGAACTCCCGCATCCCAGATGTGGGCCCTACCCTCAGCATTAAAGACCTTGGTTCTAGGATCGTATGTTACTACCTCTGCAGCGATACTTCTTTGGTCCCTTATAACCTCGACCTCTCCACTAAAATGATTTAATCCGTCTTCCGTTAGACGAGAATTTTCTGCTCTAATCTCAATCTCTTTGGGGTCCCTTTCGGCATCGGAGTACTGCGGTCTCTTGGGTAACGCTTGTGTGGAAGGACAGAGCCTCCATTGATAGTTTGAGTCTCGTTCACCCCAACCCTCATCAGATTGAGCACAAACTGAAAGAGGGAGTATTGAGCTGGTTAATGCTAAGATGATTCCTCTCCACCCAAGGAAATCGAGAGAAATATTGAGAGGTTTTATTAGATAAAATTTCGTCAACTTAAAGACTCTTGTTGGTGTAAAAATGCTATTTCCATTTTAATGTAAAGTGGTGTATTTCTCAGGATTTACATATTTAGATATATATTTTTCTACTAATGATAGTTTCTTAGCTCCCGTATCTTCCCTTAGAATAGAATATCTCTCGATGGGGTCTAGATAGATAAGAGATGCTATCTCGTAGGCGATTTCGGTAGCGGATTTAGAGCTAGCCGTAACTTTTAGCAGATCATAGAGCCCATTCGTTTCCAAGCTTTTTTTTAAGAAGCCGAACTCTTCATCAGACAGTTCTGAGTCGAAATCATTGATAAAAGTAGTTTCCGCTATTATGAGACCATTGCTTTTACTAGCGGGTTGGTCTATCAGAACCTTCTGTGAGCCTTTAATAATGATATGTAGAGTTGTGTCTTCTCTTTTATCCCATTCCACGATATTCGCGGTGGTGCCAATCGCGGTTAGATGCTCCTCAGTTTGATTATTTTTTAGTACAGGGCTTAGCACGAAGGGCTCTTCGACACGTAGA
Organism: uncultured Pseudomonadota bacterium; assembly: GCA_902597385.1. Classification (GTDB taxonomy): domain Bacteria; phylum Pseudomonadota; class Gammaproteobacteria; genus TMED69. The sequence goes on from CACJXQ010000002.1 coordinate 71,372, forward strand.
CAATTAGCTACCATATCCAAATAACGGGCTTCAAAAATTCTCAGTGGCAGGTATTCCCCTGGAAGCAGGACCAATGGTAAAGGGAAAATCGCAAGCTCAGTTTTCATATTTCTTTTCCTTTTAGTGCCTCTAGCAACAGATCATGTAATCCTTCAGAACTTCCATTACTCATTACAAGTACATAGTCTCCTTCCGAGCAGTTTGTTGCTAAAAACTTCGCCAGTTTTAATGCGCTATCCCAACAACCAATAAACTTTTTTTCATCAAAGTAATCTTCAGGTTTCCATTGTAGTTCGTTATTGCGGTAAATACCTACCTTATCAGCAGATTTTGTGGCGAAGTTAAGTTTATTTTTGTGGAGCCCCATCCTCATACTATTGGAACTGGGTTCAATGATTGCGAAGAGTTGGTTTTCCATACCGACTACCCTTTTCAGAGCGTTTAGACTTGCGCGGATTGCGGTGGGGTGGTGGGCAAAATCGTCATAAATTGAGACACCGCCGATTATTCCTTTTTGCTCCATTCTTCTTTTTGCATTGCGGAAGCTTTTGACACTTTCTAAAGAGGCCTCTACAGGTAGTCCTGCACACTCACATGCCAAGATTGCCGCTGCTTGGTTTTCTGCATTATGTTGGCCTAACCCTATCTGCCTTCCCGCAAATATTTTTTTACCACGCGAAAAGCCTATAGACTGATTTGAGGTTTTATTATACGAATACTGCAGGTCAGCTCCTGATTTAGGACCGAATGTCCTCAATGAAGACCAACAACCTTTATTTATCAGTCTATCAATAGAATTTGATCTATGAGGGCGAATAATGTGTGCGTTGGAAGGCATCGCTCTTACCATGTAATGAAACTGATCTATGATTTGTGCCAAATTACTGAATATATCAGCGTGGTCGAACTCAAGATTATTTATGATCAAGATATCCGGGTCATAATGGGCGAACTTAGACCTTTTATCAAAAAATGCCGAATCATATTCATCGCCTTCTATAACGAAAAATTTCCCATCACCGAGTTCAGCGGAACGTGGGAAATTGCCTGGTACCCCGCCGATGAGGAAACCTGGATGGAATCCGTTTTCTTCCAGGATCCATGCGATTAAGCTCGCTACAGTAGTTTTACCGTGAGTGCCGGAAACCACAATCCTCTCTCTGTCCTTTAGTACTTCCTGATTGAGCCATGCGGGTCCTGAGGTAAAGTTTATTTTCTCATTTAATATTTTTTCAATGATTGGCTGACCTCTCGATAATGAGTTGCCAATTATCACTAGGTCAGTATTTTCCGGAATGGAGTTTTCCAAATAGCCGTAATTAACGGGAATTCCTAATTTTTCTATCTGAGTGCTCATAGGTGGATATATCTTTTTTTTCTCGCTTCCCGTGACTGAGTGTCCAAGTTGCTTGGCAAGCCCAGCAAGGCCCGCCATAAATGTACCGCCGACTCCTAAAATATGAATGTTCACTTTCTGATAGCCTTATTAAAGATCTTTAATTTAGGTTTGGTTGAGTAAAGTAATTTTCGACTACTATCACTAATTGATTGAGGCTGAATGCGTAGACGACCGATAGTAGGCCAGCTTGAAAATAGTGGATTTCCAAAGAGTGTTTTAAGATGTTTGTCAGAATTGATAAATTCCAAAAAAATATGGAAAGCCGCACTAAAAGGTTAGGAGAAGGGTGGATTATGAGCACAAAAACTACGACGGCGCCTACTATGACACCTGAACCCATCACGGCTGTTAAGGTCTGCATCAATCGCAGTTCATGGCCTAAAAAAAGCAGCAGTGTACTTGTGATAGTGATAACAAATATTAACTCGGTCAAAGCTGCATTCAAGGAGTTGATTGTACAACTGATTAGAAAACTCAAGGTCGAGGTTAGTGTCAGAAGGAAAAAAGACTTAGGTAAAATTTGCGGACCATGCTTCAATATGCAGATGAGCCAGAAGGCTTTAATTAGACTATTGATTTTTCTTAAACTCCAACTAATGCAAGTAACCTAACTAGTCCCAAATCGAGTTCGGACGTAATTGTTTAGGATTTCCATAAATTCGTCCGCGATGTCATCCCCACGTAAAGTTTTGAACTTCTTTCCGTCAACGAAAACTGGAGCAGCCGGTGATTCTCCTGTTCCCGGGAGACTGATTCCTACATCAGCGTGCTTACTTTCTCCAGGTCCGTTGACAACACAGCCCATGACAGCCAGTGTCATTTCCTCAACACCTGGATATTTCTCTCTCCAAATTGGCATCTCTTGTCTTACGTATTTTTGTATGTTGCCAGCCAAACTTTGGAAAACTGTGCTTGTAGTTCTCCCACATCCGGGACACGCTGTAACCAGTGGGGAGAAAGATCGAATACCCATTGTTTGAAGAAGCTCCTGGGCGACAATCACCTCTTCCGAACGATCCCCGCCGGGCTCTGGGGTTAAGGATACTCTAACAGTATCTCCGATCCCTTGTTGAAGCAGTACTCCAATTGAGACAGACGATGCAACTATTCCTTTCGAGCCCATTCCCGCCTCGGTTAATCCAAGGTGAAGAGGGTACTCGCATTTTTGAGCCAGGCGGCCGTAGACTGAGATCAAATCTTGCACCTCGCTTACTTTGCATGAAACAATAATCTGATCCTTATTGAGGCCTATATCTTCGGCTCTTTGGGCACTGGTCAAGGCAGATTGAATAAGCGCGTCATGGGTTACCTCTCTGGATGTTTTAGGGTTTTTAAGTGAAGCATTTTCATCCATCATTTTGGCAATCAAGGCAGGATCTAAGCTGCCCCAATTGACTCCGATTCGGACAGGCTTCTTGTGTCGGATAGCGGCTTCGATCATCGCGCTGAATTGTGAATCCTTCTTCCTACCAAACCCAACGTTTCCTGGATTTATTCTGTATTTGGACAGTGATTCGGCACATTCTGGATATTTTTTTAGCAGTTCGTGGCCGTTATAATGAAAATCGCCGATGATGGGAATTTTGCACCCGGTAGCTTCAAGTAGATTTTTTATTTTTGGAACCTGTTTAGCAGACTCCTCATTGTTTACTGTAATCCTGACGAGCTCTGAGCCTGCAGTGGCTAGATTTTGAATCTGTTTTGCAGTGGATATAGCATCAGCAGTATCGGTATTTGTCATTGATTGAACTACGACTGGGGCATTGCCTCCTATCTCGACGTCATCAACAAAAACCGATATTGATTTTCGTCTTAATGATTGAAAACTGGGTTCCATTTATACGCTCTTAATCGCAATTTTTAGATATAATATACCACCGAACCTCGACTTTCTATTGCATTACGATCGAACAAGGCTAAAATACCAAATAGTGGTTGACGTATTAATCTCAGAGAGGCCCCTTGAGCTTATGGATAAAGTGAAAAAGACCAAAGCGGAGTGGAAAGAAATTTTGACTGAAGAAGCCTTCTATATATGCCGAGAGAAGGGCACGGAAAGACCGTTTTCTGGAGAATATAATTCTCATAAAAAAAAGGGGATTTATTCCTGTGTATGTTGTGGTGCCACTTTGTTCAGCTCGGAGCATAAGTATGAATCCGGATCTGGATGGCCCAGTTTTTGGGCTGCGGCAGGAAAAGACGCAATCAATAATTTATCCGATTTATCCCATGGGATGCGAAGGACTGAGGTTGTCTGTAGCTACTGTGATTCGCATTTGGGGCATGTTTTCGAGGATGGGCCCGAACCCAGCGGTCTACGCTATTGCATAAATTCGGTTTCTTTGCATTTCAACGAGGAGGAATAGAAGAGGGTATGTTAAGACTATCCAAATTATGCCCTGGGTAGAGTTACACCTTTTTGACCTTGATATTTTCCGTCTCGATCAGCGTAGGATACTGAGCAAGTTTCATCAGCTTTTAAAAAGATTACTTGTGCTACTCCCTCGTTTGCGTAGATTTTTGCTGGTAACGGTGTAGTGTTAGAAAATTCAAGCGTGACATGGCCTTCCCATTCGGGCTCAAGAGGTGTCACATTCACTATAATGCCACAGCGAGCGTAAGTAGATTTCCCAAGACAGATCGTGAGCACATCTCTTGGAATTCTAAAATACTCGACCGTCCTCGCTAGGGCAAATGAATTAGGAGGGATGATACAAACATTATTTTCTATTTCGACAAAATTTTGCTCGTCAAATGCCTTCGGATCAACTACCGAAGCATTGATATTAGTGAAAATTTTGAACTCAGGTGCGCAACGAATATCATATCCGTAGCTTGATGTTCCGAACGAGATGACTTTCCCACTAGAATTTTCTCTTATTTGATTTGGTTCAAAGGGCTCTATCATCCTATGACCTTCAGCCATTCTTCTTATCCACACATCAGATCGTATGCTCATTTATTCTTCCTCTTGTTTTGCACTACGTATTCTGTACCACAATATTTGGAAATTTAGAGCTATGATCTTTAGCCTTCATTGATAATTTTGCCGTCATTTTCATGCCAATCTCTCGGTAATTTAAAGCGATCTCTGAATCTGGCTGAAATGCAGTAGTCGGTCTGCCACCATCCGCATTTTTTCGGATATCTATATCGAGCGGTAGTTGTCCTAGTAAATCTACGCCATATTGTTTCGCCATGGTAGAACCGCCATCGGATCCAAAGATATGTTCTACATGGCCGCATTGACTGCATTTGTACATACTCATATTTTCTATTATACCTAGGACTGAGACGTTAACTTTTTCAAACATTTTTAAAGCCTTTTTAGCGTCTAAAAGGGCAATATCTTGCGGGGTAGTTACAATAACTGCTCCACTGACTGGGATTTTCTGACAGAGAGTGAGTTGAATATCTCCTGTACCGGGTGGCAGGTCGACGAGTAGATAGTCCAAATTATCCCAAGCAGTTTCATTAAGGAGTTGCTCTAAAGCCCCGGTCACCATCGGGCCACGCCAAATCATAGGGGTGTCTTCTTCGACTAAATTTCCTATCGATATTGTTTGTATATTGTAGCTAATGATTGGGAGCATTTTTTTTCCATCCCTGGTGTCCGGTTTTCCTTGACTACCGAGCATTTTCGTTTGACTAGGGCCATAAATATCTGCGTCCAAGACTCCTACCGTGGCTCCCTCCTGTTCCAAAGCTATGGCGAGATTAGCAGTTGTTGTTGACTTTCCTACCCCTCCTTTTCCCGAGGCCACCGCAATTACATTCTTAATTTCTTTTAAGGGCTTTGTTCCTTTTTGAACAGACCGGGCTTCAATTTTCTGTTTTATATTTATTCTGATGTCGTGTTCTACAACAGTTTTTAGTTTTTCTACGATGCTCTTTTCAACTGTAGCCTTATAAGTCTTTATGGGAAATCCGAATTCGAGTTCTATCCTCCAAGTGTTATCGGAAAGAGCGATTTCTTTTATGGTTTCTAAATCCACTAAGTTGGAATTCAGGTAGGGGACTTCAATTGTTTTTAAGGCCTCAATAAGTTTTTCTTCTTCCGTATTCATGATGTCAGATTTGCTCTAGTGTTTGTAAAATGTTTTAGACGAGTATTTAGTAGTACAATATTACAGCATCTGCTCGTATACATAAATAAAGCTAGGTTGCGGCAGTAATTAAGACGACTCAAAAGGTAATCAAGATCGAATGAAAAATCGAAAAATACTGGTAACTAGCGCTTTGCCGTACGCAAATGGTCCTATACACATTGGACATTTAGTAGAGTATATTCAAACTGATATTTGGGTGAGATTTCAGAAAATGTGTGGGCATGAGTGTTATTATATCTGCGCCAGTGATGCCCACGGCACTCCCATAATGCTGAAGGCTGAAGAAGAAGGGATTTCACCGGAGACTTTGGTTGCGAAGACACGAGAGGAACATCTTGAACATTTTTCTGGATTCTCGATCGAATTTGATAATTTCCACACCACACATTCTGACGAAAACAAACATATAGTTGAGCAAATTTACAGTTCTCTGCTTGACGAAGGCCATATAAAAAAACAACCTGTTCAGCAGTTTTTTGATCCGGTAAAAACTATGTTTTTACCGGACCGTTTTATTCGAGGTACTTGCCCCTCGTGTGGTGCGCCAGATCAGTATGGGGATAGTTGCGAAAAGTGCGGTTCCACCTATTCACCTTTAGACCTGATAGACCCAAGGTCTGTTTTAACGTCCAGTCCTCCAGAGATTAAGGAGTCAGAACATCTTTTTTTCTCTCTGAATACTTTTACCGACGTATTGTTGAACTGGATGGAAGGCGCTGATTTACATCCCAGCGTTAAGAATAAACTAAATGAATGGTTCAAGATCGGATTAAAAGACTGGGATATTTCTCGCGATGAACCTTACTTCGGTTTCAAGATCCCAGATAACCCAGGCAAATATTTTTACGTTTGGTTGGATGCGCCCATAGGATATCTGGGGAGCTTTAAAAACTTTTGTGAAAAAAAGGGTATGAACTTTGATTATCTAGTCCGTGAATCGGCAGACTTGGAGATGTTCCATTTTGTGGGTAAGGATATAATGTATTTCCATACCTTATTTTGGCCCGCTCTATTGAGTGCCTCAGGCTTTAAGCTACCGAGTAATGTTTTCGTTCACGGATTTTTGACTGTTAACGGTCAGAAGATGTCAAAGTCCCGGGGTACTTTTATCACTGCGAAGCAATATCTGGAAAATCTGGACCCTGAGCATCTACGTTACTATTTTGCCGCGAAAATAGGCTCCTCAATTGAAGACATTGATTTAAGTTTGGAAGATTATACTTTTAGGGTTAACGCTGATTTAGTCGGTAAGTTTGTAAACATCGGTAGTCGATGCGCTGGGTTTTTAGAAAAGAATTTCGCTGGTCGTTTAGGTGGGTCAGTCGAGAATTCAGGGCTGCTCGAGAAATTTCAACAATCCTTCGGCGTAATATCTGAAGGCTACGAAAAGAGGGAATATAGAAAAGTTATTCGTGTAGTAATGGGGCTTGCTGATGATTCAAATAGATATATTGATGAGAAAAAGCCCTGGAAAATTGCGAAGGATCAGTCAAGAAATGGAGAACTTCACGACGTTATTACCCAGGGAATTCTCATGTTCAGATTACTGGCGATTTATCTAAAACCGGTTTTGCCGGAACTGGTTGGGAAAGTTGAAAACTTTCTTAATGAGTCAAATCTAGTGTTCAGTGATATTTACAATGTGCCCCTCAATAAAAAAATTAATAAATTTGGTAGGTTGACGGACAGGATAACGCAAGAGAACGTAGATAATCTTCAAGCCAAACCCAAGGAAGGTAATATGCAAAAAGAAGATAAAGAAACCGAGCAGTATATTTCGATCGAGGATTTCAAGAAGATAGATTTCCGGGTGGCTACTATCACTGCCGCTAAAGAGATCGAGAAGTCTGATAAATTAATAGAATTAGAATTAGATTTGGGCGATCGCACCAGCACTGTTTTCGCTGGGATAAAAGGAAAATATGAGGTGGCTGAGCTACTAGATAGAAAAGTTGTATGCGTAGCTAATTTAAAACCGAGGAAAATGCGATTTGGCATCTCGGAGGGAATGATCTTGGCTGCATCCGGAGATCAGGAGGGACTATTTCTATTGGGGCCTGATGATGGGGCTGAAACTGGTATGATTGTTTCGTAAACAAAGTTCGCTTGTTCTTGGGAGCCTTCTGTTTGAAAAACCGTTTTTTTTTGCAGTCAGAGATTTTAGAGGTGCTGCCTAATACTCAATGTCAAAGGTGTGGTTGGGACACTTGTGCTGATTTTGCCGCTGGGCTTTTGGAAAGCAAGAGCTCTATAAATGATTGCTTGCCGGGTGGGGAGAGGGTGCGAAAAGCATTGGCAAAGTTGTTGGATCAGGAACTGGTTCCTCCTGGACCGATACTCAAGGAGGAGAAAGCTAGGGTAGCGTTCATAGATGAAAGTAACTGTATTGGATGCGCAAAGTGTCTACCAGTCTGTCCAGTAGATTCAATAATTGGACGCAAAGGAAAAACACACACAGTAGTGGAGCAATGGTGTACAGGATGCAAACTTTGTGCTTCAGCGTGTCCGACTGATTGTATAGACTTCGAGTCTTCTTTACTGAATGATATTGTGATTTCGAAAGAATCAGCTGCTTTGCGATTTTTTGAAAAGCAGCAGAGACTTGAAATCAAAAATAAGGATAAAGAAAAGGTCGAAAATTTCATCGAAGTTGAAGAAGATGTCAAACAGGAATATTTAACTAATCTATTATTAAAATTAGATAACGACTCGCCATCGGATGAATAAGAAAAGTATAGAAGAATTTTTTTCAAGACTCTCTAGAAGAAATCCTGACCCGAAAACGGAGCTAAAGTTTAGTAATAATTTTCAGCTCCTAGTAAGTGTAATACTTTCGGCACAGGCGACAGACATAAGTGTGAATAAAGCAACGGAAAAATTGTATGAAGTTGCACCTAACCCTTTTTTAATGTCTTTATTGTCAGTGGACGAAATCTCCTCTTACATAAACACAATAGGGCTACACAAAAACAAAGCTGCTTTTATAAAGAAAACGACCGAGGAAATCCTAACCACATACGGAGGACTAGTCCCCAAAGAGCGAAGTCAGCTTGAGGCGTTGCCAGGGGTGGGCAGAAAAACTGCTAATGTAATTTTAAATATAGCTTTTGGTCAGGAAACCATTGCGGTAGATACGCATATTTTTAGAGTTGCAAATCGTACTTCTTTAGCTAAGGGTAAAACTCCAGCCGAAATAGAAAATGTTCTGAATAGGAAAACGCCATCAAAATATAAGAAAAACGCCCATAATTGGCTCCTTTTGCATGGACGTCATGTTTGTAAGTCAAGAAATCCCAATTGTTTAGACTGTCTCGTCTCTGACTTGTGCACATGGTGCGAGAAAGTGAAAAGCTAATACTTTACTGTTTTCGTTCTTTATACTCAGTCCCTAGTTACGTAAACTAACGGCGTCATAGAGAAAAAACCATGAATAAATTGAGATTGAAAATCATCAAAAACAAAGCCCGAATCGCTATAAGCGTGTTGGTTTTGTTGGTATTTTTGGGTCATGCTGCCGGAGAATTTAAAATTCCTTTGGTTGAGAGGCTGGAAAATATTACCTACGACGTTCGTGTTCGTATGAATGTAAGTTCTAAGAAAGATGATTCTGTGGTTATCATCGATATAGACGAAAAAAGCCTAACAGCAGAGGGCAGGTGGCCGTGGTCAAGAGACAAAGTGGCTCGCTTGGTATCGAGAAGCTTTGATACCTATAATGTCTCCTTGCTCGGCTTTGATGTGGTGTTTGCTGAACCTGATGAAAGTTCTGGATTAAGCGTATTAGAAAAATTAGCGGAAACTCAGTTTAAGGCCATCCCGTCTTTTTCGAACAGGCTCGCCGAACTACGTAGTACTCTTGATTATGATGAGGTTTTCGCCCAAACCATTAGCCAATATCCGGTAGTGCTCGGGCTGCATTTTAATGTAGAAGAACATGGGTCTGATGCCGAACAGATAGGTGAATTGCCGGAACCAGTGATGAAAATTGGCACCTTAGAAAATAGTAGTGAACTTTTATTGGAAGCGAATGCTTTTAGCTCCAACTTGCCTAAATTTAATAGAGCGTCTTTGGGAGCCGGCCATTTTTCTCAACAACCGGATATAGATGGTGTAGTTAGGCGACAGCCTGCGTTGATTAGCGTTGGAGAAAATGTGTATCCATCCTTGGCTCTTGAGATTGTGAGAAATGCTCTAGGTGGAGGTGATATTAATCCTGTTTTCGAGAGTTCCAGCGAAGGAACTTATCGTTCGCTGGAATGGCTGAACGTGGGCGACGCGGCAATGATACCTGTTGATCATTTTGCAAGGGTGGTAGTGCCTTACAGAGGAATGCAGGGAAGTTTTGACTATGTTTCAGCCACGGATATTCTGCAGGGTACCGCGTCGAAGGAAACGCTAGAGAACAAAATCGTGCTAGTTGGAACTACTGCTCCTGGCCTATTTGATATGAGGGCTACTCCTGTTTCAGAGGTCTTCCCTGGCGTAGAGGTACACGCCAACTTAGTGGCTGGTATGTTGAAGGGGCTAACATTACGTAAGCCAGAGTTTGTCAGAGGCTATGAAATTATTCTTCTAACGGTGAGTGGGCTAATAATGATAGCAGCAGGAACCTTTCTCAGCCCCTTTCACGCGAGCATTTTTGGCATATTAATGATCGGAAATACGCTTAGTTTGGCGTATCTCGGCTGGTCTGAAGGTCTTATTCTGCCGGTTGCATCGGGCCTTTTTATGATAGTGACGATGTTTACGCTTCACATGTCCTATGGATACTTCGTTGAGACTAGGGGTAAAAAACTTCTCACAGGTTTATTTGGACAGTATGTGCCACCAGAATTAGTGCAGGAGATGTCTGCCTCTCCTGAGAGCTATGATCTAAATGCTGAGAGCAAAGAGCTTACTGTTCTTTTTAGTGATGTCAGAGGTTTTACCAGTATTTCGGAAGTACTATCACCAAAAGATCTAGCAGATTTAATGAATGATTATCTAACACCAATGACAGCGGTCATTCATCATGCTAAGGGAACGATCGATAAATATATGGGTGATGCGATCATGGCGTTTTGGGGGGCACCCATATCGGACGAAGATCATGCAAGGCATGGGTTATATGCTGCGGTTGAAATGTTAGAGGAGTTGAAGAAAGTGAACTCTAATTTTAAGGCAAGGGGATGGCCGGTAATAGAAATCGGAATTGGTGTTCACTCAGGATTAATGAATGTAGGAAATATGGGCTCTGAGTTCAGGATGGCTTACACAGTTTTGGGTGATAACGTAAATCTGGGATCTCGTGTAGAGGGCTTGACGAAAATATATGGCGTAGATTTGCTCTGCACTCAAAGTACCGCAGATTTAGTATCTGAATATTTTTATAGAGAAATAGATAAAGTGCGAGTTAAAGGTAAAGAAACTCCGGTCACCCTTTTTGAACCTTTCTACCCTAATCAAAAACAGCTGACTGAGAGTCAGGAGTGGGAGTTAAAATCTAATGCAATCGCTTTGAGTCACTATAGAGAGAGGCGTTGGGAAAAAGCCATGGCGCTATTTTTGGAGTTGAAGAATAAGTCAGGAAAACCGGCTCGATACGAAATCTTTTTAGATAGACTTTCATTCTATGTTAATAACCCACCTCCAGATAATTGGGACGGCGTATTCGACCACTTAACAAAGTGATTTTGGACATTCTCTTTTAGCGCTCGAGTTGGCTAAACTTTTCAGGTTTATCCTTCCAGGTATCTGCATCTTCTAGTGGGTCTTTCATTTCATTAATGACAGGCCATTTTAAGGACAGTTCTGCGTTTAGCTCAAGATAATGCTGCTCATCATCGGTTAAGTCATCCTCTGATTTGATGGCTTCCGCTGGACATTCCGGCTCACAAAGTGTGCAGTCTATGCATTCATCAGGATCAATCACTAACATATTGGGGCCTTCATGAAAGCAATCTACTGGACATACCTCCACGCAGTCTGTGTACTTACACTTTATACAATTTTCGACAACTACAAATGTCATCCTATTACCACTTGATGTTATTTGATAACATTATATCCTCAACAAAAAATAACTCCAAGTTTCTCATGTCAAGTAAGCTTGCTATGCAAGTCGCTAAGGAGTGTTGCCGCCTCTTCCTTCGATATATCGCCTAGCTTTAATCTTTTTATTTGCGAGATAACTTCATGTTCCACATCAGAAAAGGCGGAGGAGGTTGTTTTCTCGGAACCTGAATATCCATTTTTTTCCAGTTTCCTCAATATCCCCTTTGCGTTTTTTATGACTGTCAATGGTACTCCAGCTTTCTTAGCAACTGCGATCCCGAAGCTTTTATTTGTTGCGCCCCCTCTAACCTCGTGCAAAAAGGTGATATCGTCATCCTTTTCAATTGCGTCCAATCTCACATTTGAAATTGTGGGATATTCAATTGGCAAAGCTGTTAGCTCAAAGTAGTGGGTGGCGAAAAGACAAAAGCATTTGTTTATTTCAGCCAAATGTTGAGCGGTTGAGGTAGCAAGAGCTAAGCCGTCATGGGTGCTGGTGCCTCTGCCTATTTCATCAATAATCACCAAACTATTGGAGCTTGCATGATTAAGAATGTTAGCAGCCTCTTTCATTTCGACCATAAAAGTGCTTTCTCCTGCAGTTATGTTATCGGATGCACCAATCCTGGAGTAAATGGAATCAATTGGTCCAATCCGAGCAAGTGTTGCGGGGACGAAAGATCCGATATGGGCCATTAATAAAATTATTGCAGTTTGCCTCATATACGTAGATTTGCCGCCCATATTTGGTCCGGTTATGAGGAGGATTTTTTTGTTTTTGCCTAGTTGTAAGCTGTTAGGTACAAAAGGCGTTTGGCAGTTGCGCTCAATTGTGGGGTGGCGACCATTTTCTATGTCTATACATTCAACGGATGTAAAAGTTGGCCTTACCCAATCAAAAGCCAAGGCTCTGTTAGCGAAATTAGATAAAACGTCAATTTTTCCAATAACCTTTGCTGTTTGAAGCATATTTTCAGAATGATGGTTTATGGAGCGAACAATCTCTTCATAGATCTTTTTTTCGTGTGCAATAGCTTGTCTAGTTGACTGTAAAACGTCTAGCTCATGTTTTTTGAGATCTTCAGTGGTAAATCTCTCCGATGCTTTTAAGGTTTGTATTCTTCGATATTCAGGCGGTGCAGTAAAGGCTTTGCTTTTGCTAACCTCTAGATAATATCCATGAACTCTATTAAAGCCTATTTTTAGATTATTGACGCCGGTTCTGTTTCTCTCAGTATGTTCCATGGTAGATAAGATATTATTAGATTCTACAGCTTTGTTTCGTAGCTCATCCAGTACATTATCGAAACCAGATGCAATTACACCGCCATCTTCTAAATTGTTTGAAGGCTCCGCAGAAACTGCCTTGTCGAGAATTTCTAAAAGTTCCTGGAAACTCATAATCTGATTAGACAAATTCTTTAGATGTCCACTTTTGCTATCTAGTAGAAGGTTTTTTACTGAAGGTAAAATTGCGAGTGTATCCCGCAACCGCAATAGATCCTTTGGTTTAGCCCTGTTTAAGTAAAGACGGGTGACTATACGTTCTAAATCAAAGATTCGGCTGAGTTCGATTTCTAAGATAGCCCCAACGTTTCTATCGATGATATCCTTAACTATATCTAGTCTATAATTTAACTTCTTATGGTCTCTCTTAGGGGACGATAACCATCTTCTGAGTAGTCTTTTCCCCATGGGAGTCTTAGTATTATCGATAACTGATAGGAGGCTAGTGGATGAGCTCTCCAACATTGGTTCAATTATCTCTAGGCTTCTTCTAGTAAAGCTATCCACCTTTAGATTATCTTTCAGGTCGTCTACTTTAAAAGAGGAGATATTTTTAAGGTTTGCTCCGTTTGTTTTTACACAATAACTAAGCGCGGCTCCGGCCGCTCTTAAAATACATTCCGGGGAGTTCTCCGTATTAATGATTTTTTTTTGTGAAATATGATTAGCTAATATAGATTTAGCATAAGAAATTTCGTAGTTCTTCTGGCTAAGAAGTTGGACCTTAGAGTGCCATTTTCTAGATGTAATAAAATTGGCATCTTTCGGTAAGATTATTTCACTAGGGTTGAGGCGGTCTACTTCTCTCTCAAGATCAGGTAGGGTCTCTACAATAAAGCCGCCAAATTTGGCCGTGTTTATGTCCAAATAGGCGACACCAAAAAGTTCTTGGTAGTCTCTTATTACAGCGATAACTAAAGTGTCACAAGCTTCATCTAGAAGACCGTCCTCCGTAACAGTGCCAGGGGTAAGCACTCTAACTACTTTTCTTTCTACAGGTCCCTTTGTAGTTGTGGGGTCTCCAGTCTGTTCACAAATAGCCACAGATTCGCCTAAATTCAGTAGTTTTCTTAGGTATGGTTCGGCAGCATGGGCAGGTACACCGGCCATTGGAATTGCTTTGCCTGCGCTTTTTCCGCGAGAAGTTAAAGTAATGTCCACAAGTCGAGAGGCTTTTTTAGCATCTTCGTAGAACAGCTCATAGAAATCTCCCATTCGATAAAATAACAGGGTATTAGGGAAATCTTTTTTGATTTTCCAAAATTGCGCCATTACAGGAGTATGCTGTTGCTCTGACATTAAGCAGGCCTTATTATTTGTGTTTGTTTATTATTTTAGAAATCTATTCAATGGGCAAGCCTGTTTGGAAAATCTCTTTGAGATTATGGGTGTGATGTTGAAAAAGATGCAGTGAGAGCAAAAAAAATTTGAGAGAGGTACCGCTAGAGTTATGGGAAAAAAGAAAGAAGAAAAGGCATTTCAGTCGGACGTTAAACAGGTTCTTGATCTGGTAATTAATTCTTTATATAGCAACCGCGAGATTTTCTTGCGGGAGTTGATCAGTAACGCTGCTGATGCCACTGACAAGCTAAGATTTCTTGCTTTATCAAATGAAGATTTATATGAGAGCCAATCGGATGAAGGTATAGAAATAGATGGAAGTGAGGAGCAGGGCACTATAACGATTCGGGACTACGGTATTGGTATGACCCGGGAAGAGATCATAGAAAATCTAGGAACAATCGCTCGCTCCGGCACTAAAGAGTTTTTCCGAGGGTTGACCGGCGATCAACAGAAAGATTCAGACTTAATCGGGCAGTTTGGCGTAGGGTTTTATTCGGCCTTTATAGTAGCTAAGAAAGTAGTTGTGACCTCGAGGAAAGCTGGTTTGGACCCTGATGAGGGAATTAGATGGGAGTCTGATGGGGTGGGCGAATACACCGTGGAAACTGTGCGAAAGAAAAAACGGGGTACTGAAATAATCTTGTATTTAAAAGAAGATGCTAAAGAGTTTGCAAGTCTCTTTCGCCTCAAGTCCATATGCCTGCAATATTCTGATCACGTTTCTATGCCGATAAGTATGCCTAAGCCAGAGGGCGCGACAGGCTATGAGGTCGTAAATCAAGGCACTGCGATGTGGCGAAAAGCGAAGTCTGAACTAAAAGCGAAGGACTATAAAGAGTTTTATAAAAGCCTATCCAGTGATTCTGAAAGTCCGATGAAATGGGTTCATACCAAAGCTGAAGGAAAGCTAGAGTACACGTCGCTTTTTTACATTCCCTCGAGAGCTCCTTTTGATTTATGGGATAGAAACGGAAAATCGGGGGTAAAGCTATTTGTCAAAAGAGTTCTGATAATGGAGGATTCGGAGACCTTATTGCCTAGGTTTTTAAGGTTCGTTAAGGGTGTCATTGATACAGATGATATGCCTTTAAATGTTTCAAGAGAGATTCTTCAAGAAAACAAAAAGCTTGAAACCATTAGGGCCGCTTCCGTAAAAAAAATTCTGAGCATGATAGGGTCATTAGCCAAAACTAAAGAATATCCAAAATTTTGGGAGACTTTTGGCAATGTGTTAAAAGAAGGCGTTGTGGAGGATTTTGATAATAAAGACAAGATCTCCTCTTTACTTAGATTTTCTAGTACTAATGATTCTAATTCTTTAACTAGCCTTAAGGAGTATGTTTCGCGAATGAAGGAAGGGCAGGAAGATATTTATTATGTCACTGCGGATAACCTGGAAACTGCCTTGAACAGCCCACACTTGGAATCTTTTAGGGATAAAAATATAGAGGTTCTCCTGATGCATGAACCTATTGACGAGTGGGTAGTGGGACATCTACCAGAATTTGAATCTAAGAAAGTCAAGTCGGTGCTTAATGCTGATCTCAAAGAGGAAGCGAAATTAGATCAGAGTGGTGAACGTGATTCTCTCCTGAATGAAGAGCAAAAGAAGCAAATATTGTCTAGATTGAAAGCTTCCTTGGGTGATTCGGTTACAGATGTTGCTGAAAGTCACAGACTAAAAGATTCACTGGTCTGTTTGGTTTCGAGTGAGGAGCAGATGAGTCCTAATCTGGAGCGTGTTCTTAAAGCTGCAGGTCAGGAAGTGCCTGTGTCTAAGCGGATCTTAGAAGTAAATTTATCTCACCCACTTATTGCTGTGATTAGCTCAGTGAAAGATGACGAAGAGCTTAAAGACTGGTCCACGCTCCTCTACGAACAATCCATCTTGTCAGAAGGTGGTAAGATGGGTGACCCGGCAGGTTTCGTGAGGAAAATGAATGCGATGCTTATGAAAGCTAATGGCGCAGATACCTAGGTAGCGAACTATGTTATTCTCTTTTTCTTTGTAAAGCGAGTTATAAAGCTGATGTCTGGAAATACTTTTGGAAAGCTTTTTACTGTGACTACTGCTGGAGAAAGTCATGGGTCAGGTTATGTTGGTATTATCGATGGTTGCCCACCTGGCTTGGCTTTATCAGAATTAGATATTCAAAAAGATCTAGATCGCCGAAAACCTGGCCAAAGCAAGTTTACTACTCCAAGAAAAGAAGAAGATCTAGTGAAGATTTGTTCCGGTGTTTTTGAAGGTTTCACTACCGGTACACCGATAAGTTTAGAAATATTAAACAATGATCAAAAGTCAAAGGATTATTCTGAAATAAAGGATAAGTATCGACCCGGTCATGCAGATTATACTTACATAAAGAAATATGGTCTTCGTGATCACAGGGGTGGGGGAAGGTCGTCGGCCAGAGAAACTTGTATGAGGGTGGCTGCTGGAGGAATTGCAAAAAAATATCTCTCTGAAAAATTTGGAACTAGAATTCAAGGATATCTTTCTCAATTAGGCCCAATAGAATTGAATCTGTCGGATCCCGAAGAAATAGAGAAAAATCCATTTTTTTGTGCCGAGCCCAAAAAGTTAGAGCAATTAGAGTCATACATGGAAAGCCTACGTAAAGAGGGTGATTCTGTAGGGGCAAAGGTTAGCGTTTTTGTCTCTAACGTCCCAGTCGGATTAGGCGAACCTATTTTTGATAGGCTAGACGCCGATTTGGCAAAAGCGCTCATGAGCATAAATGCAGTAAAAGGTGTAGAGATCGGCGCGGGGTTTGAAGTTGTGAGCAAAAAAGGATCGGAAGTCAGAGATGAAATGAGCAACGAAGGTTTCATCTCAAATAATTCCGGAGGAATTTTGGGCGGGATTTCTAACGGCCAGGATATTCTAGCTAGCTTAGCTTTAAAGCCAACATCAAGTATTCGTTTGGAGGGAAATACGATTGAGCGAAACGGTAAAGAGACAAAGATTTCAACTCACGGGAGGCATGATCCTTGCGTTGGAATCAGAGCCACTCCAATAGCTGAAGCCATGGTGGCGTTGGTGTTGATGGACCATGCGCTTCGTGATAGAGGTCAGACGGGAAGGGTTTTCTGAGGGCGCTAAAACCTCTATTCTTATAGGAATCTTCCTGGTTCTCTTCGTCGATCTCGGCTAATTCGCTTTCCTTTCTTAATAGACTTTTAAAATACCTGTGGCTTCGCTTTCGATATTTAGAAACTCATCGAATTCATCTCCCTCTGTTTCCGGCGGATTGCCATCATGTATGTCATAGGTTCTTTGTTGACGCCATGCTTCTCTAACAAATGTATAAGGGTCTATGGCAGCTTGGTCTCTCATGCGAGTCGCATCTAATAAATTGGCTCTGGTGTTTATTGCGCTAAAAATTCCAACTGGAATAGTTACGACTGAAGCTAAATAGGTCATCGGATTGGTGGCCATCCCCATCAAAGGCGAAGTTACGTCTCTTGTAGAACTTGGACCCAACAGGGGTAGCATGATATATGAACCTTCAGAAGCCCCCCACACTGCTAGTGTTTGACCCAAATCCTCGTTCCTGCTCTCTAAGCCCATGCTGCTCGCGGGGTCAAAAAGCCCTCCGATTCCTATCGTGCTGTTTACAATAAAGCGAGCGCTATCTTTGGCAAAAAATGACAGTTTTCCTTGTAGTAAATCATTAGAAATCGTATTCACGTATGTTAGGTTATCAAAGAAATTAGTTACGCGATCTCTAACAGGTTCGGGCGCCACGTCTACGTATATTTTTGCTACAGGTTCCACAAACTTTTTGTCAAGTGTGTCATTAAGTGCATAAAATTTGCGATTCAAGTTTTCGGCAGGATCGTTGTTCTTTTTCGCCGCATTTGATGAGCATCCGGTTATTCCTAGTAGCACCAGACTGATTAGGACGATTGTAAAAATATTTCTTTTCATTTTTTTTAATAATACCGTTTCTATGTTTTAAGTCTGAAAAACCAATATTGCCACAGTTTATTTAAATTCGCACTAACTAAAAACGCGCACAGGTTGAAAGGGCCAAAAGGCTGTAATTATTAATAGTTTTTCTTGGTTCGAGCATGGATTTTTTTTGCAAGATTTCCCAAGGAGTTCGATTCAAGGAAACGTATATAGTCTGCTCGCTTTAAAGAGAGGTCGGATACTCCTTTGGCGACAACGTTGACAATAAACCACCGTTCCTTCCTCTTATACAAAACATACTTTAGTTTGGTGATAGATTCATCTGAACTAATCAATGATGTCTCAACGACTGCTTTATTTTTGCGGATTTTCTTTTTTACTAATTCAAATTGAAGGCCAGAATTTCCGTCAAAGTTGAGAACATAGTTGTGTACAGCCGTACTCAGTAATGATTTTTCAAAATCCTCTTGCTCCGATTTCAGCCCACTCTCCCAGTAGCGTCCCGTAACTAGCTTAGCTATTTTTCTGAAGTCAAAACATTTGCTAATTGTTGGTTCAAGTAAAGAATACTTTTTTTCGAAATTGTCTTCCCCATCCATGCGGGCTATTGTTAGCAAAGCGTTGTGGAGGGATTCGACAGTTGCTACAGGTCCAGCGTCAGCGTTCAGTCTTAAAGACACGAAAAGTAGGGTAAAAACAAGCGATTTAATCACAAAAAATGGACCGCTTACTTTCACTCTTTTACTCGAGTCGAAATCTGTTTGTTGTACACCCTATCCTTCCATTGGCTGCGTTCGCCTTTCCAGTAACGTAAGGCGGACGACCAGGTCATCATAATAAATAGTAAGGCCCCTAATGGTAAAGACCATGCCCACCGAGTGGGTAAATTATATAGCGAAATAGTAGGCTTGTAAGTGAAAGCCATCAAGGCTAGGGTAGTCAAAGCAATTAAGAATGTAATTGGGTCTGAAAAGAGTCCGATTATAGGGACAACAAAAGCTAACACCATAGAAAGGCTTGCTAAAATTAGAAGTAAAAGAGAGTAGCGCAGTTGGGTGTAGGCGGTTCTAGCAACCATGTGCCAGATATTACCTAGTGATTCGTAGGATCTCGTGGTTGTTACTGCGTGGCTTAACCCTATCCATGTTTTCTTGTTTTTGTCTTTTATAGCCCTGGCCAACGCACAATCATCTATTATTTCGTCTTTTATGCGCTCAAAACCGCCCACTTCCTTTATGCACTTCGTGCGTGTAAGGATTAATCCTCCGGCAGCCGCGGCAATGCGGGATCTTGGATTATTTGCTAGCGCAAATGGATAGAGAAGTTTAAAGAAATAAATAAAAGCTGGGATCAGTAGCTTTTCCCAAGATGTACTTGTCCTCAGCAAAGCCATGATTGAAACGAAATCGTAGTCTTCTTCTCTCACTTTTTGAAGGAGATTTGGCAATACTCTTGGTTCAATTTTTATGTCCGCATCTACCAGCAATACGAGAGGTGTGGATACTTCTTTGAATCCTTGATGCAGTGCCCAAACTTTCCCCGACCAACCCTCTGGCGGAGATAAGCCATTTACAAGTTTAAGATTTTCAATGCCTAATTCTAGCGCTTTGTCAGAGGTTCTGTCACTGCTCTCATCATCTACGAGTATTATTTTGTGTCCGCAACCTTGATTGCTAAGGCATTTTAAGGTCCCTTCTATGTGCTTCTCTTCATTTCTAGCAGGTATCAGCACAGTGATATCTTTTAAGTCAATATTTTGTGTTTCAGAGGTCGGGGAAAAAAACTCCCTAGTAGACCAGGGACGAAAAGGCACAATGATCAGGAAGGACCAAGCTAACAGCGATACTAGACACAGGGAGAACACTTACGCGTGATCGACTCTCTTTATTACTTCGCCACCGCAGCTCTTCCTAGAATTGGTCATGCGCGAACGGGTTTCATTTTCGTTATTATCTTCATATAAAAAAGGAACTTCAGGAGACATTTGGCCTTCGTATTTTGGTCCCCTTAAAAATACCTTTAAAGCTTTTACAGGATTTTTAAAGGTGTCATCTACAGCGGTTGCTTCATAGCCTGAATGTACCATGCAATCCGCACACTTTGGGTTTACTCCGGTTCCGTATTTGTCCCAATCTGTTTCCTCAATCAGCTCTTTGAAGCTATGAGCATAACCTTCGCCCACTAACAGGTAGCATGGTTTTTGCCACCCGAAAATGTTTCGGGTGGGGTTTCCCCAAGGTGTACAATGATATGTTTGGTTTCCGGCGAGGAAATCAAGATACAAGCTTGATTGATTGAAGCGCCATTTCTTGTTTTTTCCTAATTTGAACAGTCTTCTGAACAAGTCTTTACTTCCAGTTCTTTTCAGAAAGACATCCTGACGAGGCGCTCGCTCATAGGAATATCCTGGGGAGATAGTCACCCCCTCAACTCCTAACTCCATCATGTCATTCATAAAATCAGCGACCTCTTCTGCACTCTCTCCCTGGAACAAAGTACAATTCACTGTTACGCGAAACCCTCTGTCTAAAGCCTTTCGAATTATTTTTACGCATCTATCATAGACCCCATCTCTGCAGACGGAGGCATCGTGTCTTTCCTTGTTGCCATCTAAATGTACTGAAAAGGTTAGGTAGGGGGAGGGTTGATACTCATCCATTTTTCGGTCAAGCAGTAATGCGTTGGTGCATAGGTATATGAATTTTTTGCGTTGGATGAAGCCCTGAACTATTTTTTTCATTTCCTTATGAATCAGTGGTTCTCCTCCAGCAATCGAGATCATTGGTGAGCCACATTCTTCGGCAGCTTGCATGCATTCTTCGTAGGACAGGCGTTTATCAAGGATTGCTTTGGGATAATCAATTTTTCCGCATCCAGCGCATGCTAGGTTGCACTTAAAGAGTGGTTCCAGCATAAGGACTAAGGGGTATTTTTTATTGCCCTTCAGTTTTTGTCCTAGAATGTAGGATCCAACGCGAAATTGTTGAAGCAACGGTACGCTCATGTTTATTCCTTAGCTATTCCTGGCCCAAATTGTAGCGTGGTATCAATGAATTACACGCCTTTTGTTTTTTTTTGTGAACCATACTTCAAGATACAGCAAAAGTACAGCGATGAGCAGCCTAAATCCGTATAATGAAGTGTATTGTATATTGAAGTTGATCCGATGGTAAAGGTTAAGAGGTTGTCGATCCTTTGGCCGACGCTAGTCGTATCCTTGTGGTAATTTTTTTTACACCAAATCATCACTTTGCTCTAGAATATACCGATTATGAAAAAAAATAATAAATACCCCTTACTTGACAAGATTGAAAACCCTTCGGATTTGCGCGAGCTCCCCGAGAGTAGCTTGCACCAAGTTGCTGATGAGCTACGAAAATTCTTGATCGACTCAGTTAGTGCTAGCGGAGGGCATTTTGCAGCGGGGTTAGGTTCTGTCGAACTCTCAGTTGCTTTGCATTACCTTTTTAATACTCCTCATGACCGGCTAGTTTGGGATGTTGGACATCAAGCTTATCCGCACAAAATATTGACGGAAAGAAAAAATGACCTCGGATCAATTCGAAAGTTGGGAGGGTTAGCGCCATTTCCTAAAAGAGATGAGAGCATTTACGACACATTCGGAGTGGGCCACTCAAGCACATCTATAAGTGCGGCTTTAGGGATGGCCATAGGTTCAAAAATTGGTAATACGGATAGACATTGTGTAGCTATCATTGGTGATGGAGCTATGACAGCTGGTGTAGCGTTTGAGGCACTCAACCACGCGGGCGCCCTTGAAGCAGATATGTTAGTCATTCTAAACGATAATGATATGTCTATCTCTCCAAACGTGGGAGCCCTCTCAAACCGGTTTGCTCAAATTTTGTCTGGGAAAATTTACACAAGCCTTCGGGCAGGAAGTAAGAAAGTGTTGTCCCAGATGCCCTCCGTATGGGAACTAGCAAGGAGAGCCGAGGAGCATGTCAAGGGTTTAATCGTCCCAGGAACTCTCTTCGAGGAATTCGGTTTCAATTATATTGGGCCTATTGATGGTCACGATCTTCCAACTTTACTAGCCACCTTGAAGAATTTAAAAAAGCTGAAAGGACCTCAATTCCTGCATGTGATTACTAAGAAGGGTAAGGGGTACGATAAGGCTGAAGAAGATCCAGTGAAATATCACGGTGTCTCTGCGTTTGATCCTGAACAGGGGATCGTAAAAGAAGTCAGTCAATCGGACCCAACCTACAGCGCTGTCTTTGGAGATTGGTTGTGCGACATGGCTACAGAAGCGAAAAACTTGGTGGCGTTAACACCTGCTATGAGAGAGGGTTCCGGATTAGTAAAATTTGAGAAAGAGTTTCCTGAGAGATATTTTGATGTTGCTATTGCTGAACAACATTGTGTTAACGTTGCTGCCGGAATGGCTTGTGAAGGATTGAAACCTGTCGTAGCGATTTACTCCACATTTCTACAAAGGGGATACGATCAGGTGGTGCATGATGTAGTCAACCAAAAACTGCCCGTTTTGTTTGCGATAGATAGAGCTGGTTTAGTAGGTGCTGATGGACCAACTCACAATGGAAGTTATGACATATCTTTTCTCAGATGTTTGCCAGAGATTGTTATTATGGCCCCATCAGACGAAAACGAATGCAGACAAATGTTGTACACAGGATTTCTTGTTGACGGGCCAGCGGCTGTTCGTTATCCCAGAGGTTCCGGACCAGGAGTGAAGGTAGAAAAAAATATGACTGCTATACCAATCGGCAAAGCTGAGGTTAGGCGGCCTGGGAAGCGTGGGGCCATCCTGTCTTTCGGGACTACGCTCGAAATGTGTTTAGCGGCTGGAGAAAAATATGACTTTCATGTCATTAATATGCGTTTTGTGAAGCCTTTAGATGAGCAAATTATTGATAAACTAGTCGAAGACTGTGACCTCATCATTACCGTAGAGGAAAACGTTGTAGAAGGTGGTGCCGGTAGTGCCGTGAATGAGCTAATCGCTAAAAGAGGTGGAAAGGTAGTATTAGGGAATTATGGTCTCCCAGATAGATTGATTCCGCATGGATCCAGGGAAGATATGCTGAGAGACGCTGGATTGACTGAGCAAGGGCTAATTGAATTCATTTCTGAAAAATTATCAACTGAAAGTTTTTCCTAAAGCGAATTCAAGGCTAGACAGGTCTTTAGTGGAGATATTACCCATAAGCGAAATTCTAAATAATTTATCTCGATACTGATTCTGTCCGGCATAAATAATAAAACCTTGCTTTTTTAAAGATTGGTGAACTTCTTCGTAGGTCTTTTCGTGAGGAAGCAGGAAAGACCTCAGGACTACTGAATTGACGCTGGAGGGCAAAAACGGTTCTATTCTTAAGGAATTAAGTATCGAAGATACTTTTGTCATCCTCCGCTTGTAAACTTTATACCTAGATGTTCGTCCGCCTTGGTCAAAAAATTCTCTGAGAGCTTCTTCAAGCGCATAAAAAGATTGGACGGACTGTGTGAACGGTGTCCCTTTATCGTCTTGTGCCTTTAAATATTTAAAAAGATCTAGATAGACAGATCGTCTTGGAGCCACTGTGTTTTTGAATAGTGGTCGATTTAATAACACAAACGAGGTTCCTGGTACTCCGTGAAGGCATTTGTTGGCGGTGGCCGCGCAAGCCGCAATCGTTCCATTTTCGAATGGAATGGCTTCGGCTCCAAAACTGCTTACCGCATCCACTAAAAGTTTTGTCCCGTAAGAAGTACAAAGTTCTGATATTTCAGATAATTCGTTTAATCGGCCCGTAGTTGTTTCATGATGGACCAAAACGACATGAGAATATTTTTTTTTCGAAAGCATAACGCTTAATGAGTCAATGTCTATGTTTGCTCCCCACTCATTTGTATGCCGATCATAGTGAATGGCATAGGATTTTAGCATCTCCGATATTCTCTCGCCGTACACTCCATTCTCTATCACAAGAGCTTTACCTTCCTCAGGAATACAGCTAATTAGCATTGCTTCGACAGCTGCGGTTCCCGAACCGGTAAGTAAAACTGGTGCCCAATTTTCGTTGCTTAGATTATAGACTCTAAGTAATTTATCGCGGATGCTTTGTTGCAATAGGCTAAATTCTTCTTCTCTATGACATAGGTCGGGTCCGGAGAGCGCATTACGCACACGATCGCTTAATGTTACTGGTCCGGGATTTAGTAAAATCATATTAAGTGATGTACTCCTTTAAACGTTTGGCTACTTCTTTGGGTGAGATTGTTGGTCTAGGAAGAGAACTATCTGTCTCTCCCCTTGTTTTACAATGATAGAATTTAGGTCCTTTCTGCTTGTCTTCAAATACTGCCTCATCCAATAATCCAACACCGCTTAAGCGAGTTACATCTTGGTAGCCGCATGCCGCGGCGATTTGAGCGAAGTCGATCGATTGAGAGACCGTATGTTGGCCCCCTGTGGATTCATGTATCTCGTTATCTAGTAGAAAGTGGATAATATTATGGGGAGAGTAAGCACCGATTGTCGTGAGGTTTCCTAGTCTCATCAGCGCAGCACCATCTCCATCTATCAATATTACTTTAAGGTCAGGTTTTACTAAAGCTAGGCCTAGTCCTAATGATGATATGCATCCCATGGAACCAACCATATAAAAGTGGTTGTTGTCGTCTTTTATTTTGTATAGTTCTCTCCCCGCGTAACCGGTGCTCGCTAGAATGACTGCATTAGCCCGTCTGCTTTTTTCAGTTATTCCCTTCAAAAGATCTGACCGAGTTGGCCGTTCAGAGGGTTCATACCCTTTGACTTCAGTTGTTTTCTTTTGCCTGATAATTGGCATTGGTAGCTTTATTTTGTCGCTTTGACAGCTTCCTTTTTTCATGACCAAAGCATAAGGTCTTGAGTTGTTTTTGAAATAGGATTCAGCTCGGTCTAATACGCTGGGTATGTCTTTCTTATGAGTTGGGAAAATTTCCCAAGGGATTTTAATTTTTTCCAATAAATCACATGTAATCTCGCCCATCAATTCATGCTGAGGTTCATCATTTAGGCCAGGTTCGCCTCGTAGAGTGCAAATCAACAGAATTGGTAGATTGAAAGTGTGAGTGAGTGACGTCAGGGGACTTATCGCATTCCCAAGTCCGGAATTTTGCATCATGGCAATGCTACGAACGCCTCCCAGCGAAGCTCCGGCTGCCATCGCCACAGCATCTCCCTCGTTTGCCGCACTCACGTAAGTGGTATTTTTATTAGCTATCACATAATTAATAAAGGGCGTTAGGAAAGAGCAAGGGACCCCAGCATAAAATTTATAATTTGCATTGTAAGCTGTATCTACGAAATCAGAGGCCAAGATCATGTTCTATCACTCCTCTACATAAAAGATCTGGCATGTTCTAAGTCACGCAAGGAATTTACATTGAGCCAATGTCCGTGGATATAAATAACTCTTATTGGGTGGCCATTGTCTATAATCTTGTTGAGTAGATGTCCCAAATCTAAATTGTCAAAAGTTGAAAGACTTTTTAAATCGTCTATGGCTGTTTCAATCCAATCTCGACCTGCTCCATGTACACGAACCATGCCTACCCAGCGACCGGAACAGACTCGTCCTTTATGTTCTGGCTTAGAATCAATGTGCTCAAGAAGTACATCTCGACCCCAGAGTTCTCTATTATCTTCAACAGAACAAAAGGCGAAATCGTTATCGCCTTCTTGTTCTTTCGATCTCTTTGATGAATCCACTATCACAGTCAGTTCTCGCTTTGATTCTAAAAGCCCCTTCAAAACGTAACCTCTGAACAATAAATCGCCATATAATATAACCATATCTTCGTTGAAATGAGTCTGTGCTAACTTGAGTGAAGCCAATTCCCGGTTACTTTCGAAATCTAAATTCTCAACCAGATTTATATTAGGAACGTTTATGCTTCCAGACTTGTAGCCACTCACAACAAAAATTTTCTTGATGTTGGCTTTTCTGAATCTGTCTGTCAGGCGAGAGAGCAATGGTTTACCATTTATCGGTAGCATGGCCTTAGGTCTGTTTTCAGTTAGCTCAGCGAATTTATCGCCCCTGGATGCGGCGAGTACTATCGCTCTAGTTTCTTCGGCGGCTTCGTCAAAATAGCGTTTTTCTGCGGCGGCAAGCTCATCTGCGCCCTGAAGTCTAAAAACTTCATTAACAGACGCTATATCATCTTCTATGTCGGTGACCGCTTTTTGGTTTTTGATGGTAGATGCTATCTGCTGCATGTAGTGTATAGAACCCCTCAGCATATGGTTAGCCCAAATCACCAGGCTAATCTCAGCTTTTCGGTAGGCTTCAACAGGGGTACTGTAGTATTTTGTGGGAACAATAACTAAGGGGCTTCTGTTTGCCCATTCTTCGGCGAATTCAAGGATTTGGGAGGGGTTAGGAAGTGAACTGTGGATGAGGATACCATCTGCACCTGCCTTTCTATAGGACTCGGCACGGTGCAAAGCCTCTTTCATGTCCCAACCAGCTATTAATGCCTCTACTCTGGCTATGATGCAAAAATCCTCATCCTGTTGAGAGTCTTTACCAGCTGCGATCTTGCCTGAGAATTCAGCTACATCGGCAAGGGCTTGTTTTTCGCCTTTTATAAAGCTATTGGTTTTCGGAAATAATTTGTCTTCAATACAGACTCCGGCAATACCTCTTTGCTCTAGCTTTTTCACAAGCCTTCTCATATTGTTGAAATTTCCGTAGCCTGTATCTCCGTCCAACAAGATCGGAATTGTCGTGGCGTCAGCCATGAATTCAACCATGTCCACAATTTGAGTCCAGCTTGCCTCATTATTATCTCTGACCCCGTATTGCGCTGAGAGAGCTAATCCACTAGCCCAAATACCTTCAAAACCGGCCTCCTCGGCAATTTTTGCACTTACACCGTTGTGAGCCTCTAGGAGAAACTCCAAAGAAGCTTTATTTAGCAGGTTCCGAAGCATTTTTGTTTTTTTGGTCATTTTCTAGAGTTTTAGATAGGTAGTTGAGGTAAAACAGATTCAGTTGCCCTTACGATATCTTCTGGAAAATCGATTTCCAGCCATGGAAGTCCCGAAATATCCTCGAACTCAATTTTTATGCTGTCGTGAATTATGCACTCTCGAATTGCCTCTTCATGAGGCTCGTGTTCTCTGCCGTTAGCAACAAAACTCTCACACTTCTTGAAAATAAATTCTAGGCCGTTTGCGGAAAATTTAAAAAATCCTACTGACTCTCCTATAGTATCATAATCGACTTTTGGAGATATTTGTTTTCTGAATTCAACGATCTTTTGGTTTTTTATGCAAACTTTTACTGGCTCCACACCCTCGTCAAATTCTCTATCGACCAATAAGCAATTTTTGTGCTGGCTGTTCGCAAGTTTATTTATAATCTCGGGATGATAAAGCACGTCTGCATCCATAAGTAATGTGTCTTCGTTTTTACTAACAAATGGCTGGGTTTTTAACAAGCTTACAGCAGAGCCTAGAAGAAACTCTTTATTTGAAACTATCTCGACATCAGAGGAACTTATTTTCTTTAGTTCCTTGTGGATCAGTTCTTGCTTGTAACCGGCGCAAATAATGATTCTTTCGGCACCCAACTGATGAAGATTGGATATATGTCTTTCTAAGAGGGTTTTCTCGTTAAATTCGAGTAGGATTTTAGGGGTATCGTGAGAGGAAGATATTCTCTTACCGATTCCAGCCGCTAATATTATTGCCTGCATGCTCTAAACGTCCTTTGTTCCAAAAACATTTCGGAAACCAAAATAGGCTATCGCGTCTTTCATGTTCGATACAAATTTTGTTACGAGCGACATTTTCGAATCAGTCACGTATTCGAGGGTCAGTACGATACGCTCGTCTCCAACCCCAGCCGGAGTCACTCTATGACGAACTTTGTCTCCGTTAAAAAAAACTAAAGTACCCGGTTCTACAGGAGATGCATCTTTTACGATGTCTTGGCCCTCCTGCTTGTGAAAAAGCTCGTATTCTAGCAGGCACTCTGACCTGTTCAGAATCCCCAACAACGCTGTATATCTCGCTCCTTTATAGTATGAGGTGTCAAAATGATAGTCTATGTGGTCACCCTCTTCAGTGTACAAATAAAGTGCGCACGCATGAAGATCGTCGTCGGGGCACAGGTTTAGGTCTTGCCCGGTTAATTGGTTAAAAAAATCCAAGATTTCTATTGATTCGTACAGCGATGACAAAACAAAGGATTTCTTTTTTAAGATAGGTCGCGGGACACTTCCTCCCTTCTTATGTTTTGGAATAAAACTTCTATGAGCGTCCTGTTTAGCTTTTTCCGAGTCTAGCTGCATCCTGGTCAATATCCCTTTAGATATGAAGTCTGGTATGAGGATGAATTCATCATTTTTTTGGAACAAGGATTTGTAGTCATCTAATTGCTCCTCGGTAATCTCAATCACGAAGGAATTAAAATCGTCATGGGTATTTATCATTGTTAAAAATTTTAGATTTAGTTTATAAAAGTCTCAAGAAATATCACAGTAAGCGTAACGGTTCTTTGAGTGTACCAAATATGATACACAAAAAAGATAGCAGTAATCGACATTAGTTGAGAGAATAACATCTCTTAATTTTGGACGAAAAGAAAGTATTCACTCAACAATGTTTAGTAAGCAACTGAAAATTTTTTTCCTTCTCGCGGGGGTTTTCCTCTTTGGTGTGATCCTGGCCAAAACAAATTTACAACTACTTTTTGAACAGGTAAAAAATATCGGGTTAGGCGGAGCTTTAGTCGTAATGCTTATCTATAGTATTTACTTCGCGGCGGATTCTCTGAGTTGGCAAATTACTATAAATAAGGTCCCGTTCAGTTACGCCTGGTTTATTAGGTGTTATGGCGTGAGAATGGTGGGCGAAGCCTACAACAATATAACACCTGCTGCATCATTAGGCGGAGAGCCACTCAAAGCTTGGCTCTTGAAAGCTAATTGGTATGTGCCATTGACTGACTCAAGCGTAGCGTTAATAGTGTCTAAAACCACCAGCATGTTCACCTTGGTACTGTTCGTAGCCTTGGGAATGCTCTTCTCGTTCAATCACCCGAGCTTTTCTTATGAGGCCAAGCAAAATGCTGCATTGGGGTTTTTTCTAATAGTTGCCTTCACGTTTGTATTTTTTTTGATTCAAAAGTTGAAATTACTAAGTGCGTTCACTTACAGGCTTGCTCGAAAATTTAAGAAGAGATATTTTGATCAATTACTTATTGTTTCTCAAAGGATAGATCAACAATTTGAAAGGTTTTATTCTGTAGAAAAAAGTCGACTGGTCTATTCGGCTTTTTTTGCTTCTGCTAACTGGCTTATGGGCGTAGTTGAAATATATTTTATTTTTTATTTCTTAGGGCATCCGCTGTCATTGCAAGAAGCTTGGATGCTTGAGTGTTTTGTCCAGCTTGTTAGAACTCTTACGTTTTTTATTCCGGCTGGAATAGGAACTCAAGAGGGAGCTTTTTTTGTTGGGGCTGGAATGTTCACCGGAATCGCGTCTCTTGGGATTGCGGCTGCATTGGTGAGGCGAGCTAGAGACATCCTTTGGATTTCTCTAAGCCTTGCAATTCTTCCTCTTTTTCGGGTCAAGCCCTAAATGAAGATGATCCAAAGGAATGTTTTTCGCGTTGAAAAATTTTGCTGATAGTTTGAACGATTGAAGTTTCTAAAGCATTTTGTTTTGCTTATAAAACTCTAGCGCATCCACTATTCCGCCTTCTGCTCGTCGCCATTTATAACCGAGTTCAGTCGTAGCTCTGCTTGAATCAAAAAACATATTTTTTCCAGCCATGCGTAAGCCGTCGATTGTAATTTGAGGTTCGGGCCCGTTAGTGAGAGAGGCCCAAGATTGACAAAACCAAGCAACAGGGAATATTAACTTTCTAGGTAACGCTATGCTAGGGGGCTTCTTGTTCGCCCAATTAGCAACAATTGAAAGAATCTCTAATAATGAAAAATCATCTCCACCCAATATGTATTTGCGACCTATCTTACCTTTCTCAAATGCGAGAATGTGTCCTCTAGCGACATCATCTACATGCACTAGATTCAGGCCTGTGTTTACATAGGCCGGAATTTTCCCCGCCGCAGCATCTCGCAGAATTCGTCCTGTGGGAGTTGGTTTTAGATCTCTTGGGCCGATCGGTGTTGAAGGGTTAACAATTACCGCCGGCAGGCTCTGTCTTCGGATCATGTTTTCTACTACACGTTCAGCCAAAAATTTTGAACGTTTGTAATGCCCTATCATATCTTTATAACGAACTGGAGTAGTTTCATTAGCTGCTAGCCCCAAGTTTGAATTTCCTAGAGTCGCAACGCTGCTGGTATACACTATTCTACTTATTCCTGCCTCTAGGGCGCATCGCATCAGATTTAGAGTTCCCTGCACATTGTTCTGGTAAAGAACGTTAGGTTTTTTGACCCATATTCTATAATCGGCAGCGACATGGAATAATCCTTTGGTTGCTTTGCAGGCCTCTCGAAGTGAGGAAATTTCGGTAAGATCGCCAACTAGAGTTTCGACATTCAAGCCTTTTAAGTTTGTCCTATCTGAGTCTTTCCTAATGAGGATTCGTACATCTTCTCCTTTATCTAATAAGGCTCGGATCAAAGAGCTCCCAACGAAACCTGTTGCCCCTGTGACTAAAAAGGTCATGACTCCGTTCCTTTCTTTTTTCTGACGTTTGCCAATTGTTTTAATACAACAAATGTTGCTATTGGAGCGCCAACGGATGCCAGCATAATGAATTTTTCCAGACATTCGAAAGCTACAACTAGCGGTAAAAGATATAGTATATCTTCGGCTTCGAAGCCGAAGGCGTTTGGTTGGGCTGTTCCAGCTTTCCCTTCACTTTCTTCTATCAAGTGTCGCATGTGAAAAATAGCCATTATCGATATGCCGGTTATAGCCCCCATGAAGATGTATGTTTCCCGCTCTGTTTGAAGATAGAAGCCTAAACCGATACAAAAAAAAGTGCTGGTAGTAACAACAAAATCTGCAAAAAGGTCGTATAAATGCCCAAATCTGCTGCTACGATTCGTCATTCGGGCAAGTTCTCCGTCAAAGTGATCTAAGAAATTCGATAGCACGAAAAGAAGCGAAGCTGACATGTGAGCCTCCAACATAAAGAGAGCTGCGCCGTGAATACCAGTTAATAATCTAAATGTTGTAAAAAGGTTTGGGTGCAGGAATCGGTTTTTAGATACCGGGTAGAGCATCCAGCGCGCAATTCGTGCGTCCCACGGTGTTTGGTTTTTAGGCGGATTTATCATGTGTATCTTCTCATTAACGCTGGAGAAAGGACTAAAGCGCTTACCAAAATACAAATTAGACCAATTGAGAGAAGTAATCCCAAGCTAGCAGTTCCGTCGTGTGGTGAGACAGCTAGACTGCCAAAGCTTGCAGCAGTCGTGAGTGAACTAAAAACAACGGCGCGAGCGGTACTGGACTTTAGAAATTCGAAATGTGTGCGAGTATATGAAAAGCGGTGGTATATATGTATGGAACTGTCTATTCCTAAACCTAGGAGTAAGGGCAGTGCGATTATATTTGCGAAATTCACTGGTATATCGAAGAGGGTCAATAAACAGGCAGCAAATAAGCAAGAAAAGCAGACAGGAGAAACAATTAGAAGTGACGCTGATATTTTTCTACTAACAGCAAAGACCACAAGAAAAATTATGACTATAGCAGTTAGTAAAGCTTGGAGAAAAGCAGAGAGAACTGAACTACTTGCTTCAAGGTTTATTATGGGGACTCCCGTAATTCCCGATTTCACCTCTGATTTTACCGATTCTACAAATGTTCGTGTATCAGTTTTGTAGTTAGACAACTCTGACGGGCGAATATCTAAGCGAAAGAGCCCATTGCTACTCCAGAAATTCTTTATTTCGGAGGGTAGGTCTTCCACATTAAAGGGCTCCGCTTCTAGAGCGGAGGAAAGCAACGTAGTGAGTCTTGGAAAATAAATAAACGTATCTTTCTCGATGTTTTCAATCAAGGTAAGAGATTTTTCCTCTTCCATATTGCTGATCGCAGTTTTAAGTTGCAAGAGAGTGTTTTTTAGCTGTATTGTCGACTCGTCAAATACAGCTTCATTAATTTGTATTTTATCTATTATAGAATTTACTTTTTCTAAAACTTGGTTGGGAGAGGAAGTTTCAATCGGTCCAACTTCTAGGCCTCCACCCAAAATAAAATCAAGTTCTTCTATTAAAGCTAATTTCGTTTCTTGATTTTGGGGTACTAAGTTTAATATCGAGATGGTCTCTTCGACATTGGGATTGTCTGATAATGAGCGTTGAATTTTTTCTATTTCCTCGATAGATTCGCGGGTGACGGTTAAGTGGGCTAAAGGGTTTTCGTTATCCATGGATAAGCGTTTCAACGCCTTGACAGATGAAGCGCTTTGATCGTTAAGATTGATTGGGTCATTGTCAAAACTAATATTACGCGCTTGTCCCACGGCAAATATAACTAAAACGCCAAAGAGAAATAAAATCTTTTTGTCAAACTTTCCAGAATCAACGAGTTGGAGGAGATTCCACTTCTTTTGCCAGCTAGTGCGGGGTTTGGGCAGTAAGAGCAAGATAGCTGGGAGCAATGTTAGGCTTATCACAAGACTTATAAGCATACCGACACCCGATATTAATCCAAGTTCTGCTACTCCTTTATAATCTGTTGGTATGAAGGCTAAAAAACCTACAGATGTAGTGAAGGCGCAAAGGGTGATGCTCCGACCGAGATCTAGCATGGTCAATTCGATGG
The DNA here is from genome assembly GCA_902597385.1 of uncultured Pseudomonadota bacterium. Taxonomy (GTDB): domain Bacteria; phylum Pseudomonadota; class Gammaproteobacteria; genus TMED69. The sequence continues at coordinate 104,239 of CACJXQ010000002.1, forward strand.
CTGACTTTTTTACCAAAGTACCACAATGTTCTTGATAGCGTAGGCACAAATGGATAGCGAAGTCGATTGCTAACCCAACGTAGAGAACAGCAAATGCTATTGAAATCATGTTCAAAGTACCAATAGCAATAGAGGCGAACCCAGCAGTGCAGGCTAATCCTATAAGGAGACTCGATAGACTAGCGATAATTAAATATCCTGATTGTAATCCTAAATACAAAATAATTGTTACAAGGACCGCGGCAGCAAGAGCCACTGTGCTAGCTCCTTTGGTTACGCTTAGTAACTCATCATGATTCAGTGCGGCACTCCCAGTTACGTAGACGTTAACTGCTTGTGTATTTTTCTTGGCAATCCCTTCTAGTATTTTATTTAGATGAGAGATTGCGTTTTTTGCAGGCAGTATTTCTTCGAAATCAAGAATAGGCTTGGTTAGAATTATAATTCGCGTAATCTCTTCCGGTTTTTTTTCTACTAAATTTTGCCAAGAAAAGGGAAGTGTCTCGCCTTCAAGGTTAGCGCGTATAGTCTTGGCGGTAGAGCTATAGAATTGGTTTAGAAAGACGCTTTCGTCAGACCTCGTTTCAGGTAAAGATTTATGCAGTATGTCTAAAAATGTTTCATAATTTGGGCTTTCTGCTAGAAGTCCTATAAAAGCCTGAGATTCACTTAATTTATCAACCTGCTCTTTCAATTCGTTTTCGTCTAAATACAGAAAATAGTTCTTTCGAAAAAAGTCATTACTTTGAAAATGCGATACGAAGGAAAAATGCTCTGGAGCATTCTCAATTTCATACACAAGGCCTTCAGCTAGCGTCTGAGCTGATTCTGGGACTTGGCTTTCTATAATGATTGCAAAATTGTCTGACAATTGGGGGAAGGCAGATTTGAGCTTGTCATATTCAATGCGCCAATCTAGTTTTTCGGAAAGTAAGTCCTGTGTATCGGTATTTATTTTGAGGTTATCTATCGTGTACAACGCGCTAAACATCCCCAGGGCAACCCAGAAAGCGATTACAGTTAATTTGTATCTCTCCACTGTTCCTGTTATCTGTTTTAACATCTAGGGTTCAACTTTTTAAAATTATGTAGTGAGCAAGCTAGCAGCTTGCTTTAAGGTTCGAATTGCCCTATGAAAGTCCCAACCTAATCTAAAAAGTGGCAGAGCTTGAGAAGGGTTGAGTATTACGTTTCTAAACACTGCGGGTATGTTTGGTTCCCCATTGTTCTTCAAACTTTGATCCAAAAAACCCGGCAATTTCGCTTCGAATTCATCGCATATTGTTCGCACGCAAATATAGGGTATCAATGCTCTCCTCGCGGTTTGGGCAATTATTACAGACTCCATGTCGACAGCTGGTGTTTGGTGTTTTTCAATGAGCTTTGCTTTTTCTCTCTGATTTAAGACCATTTTTTCAACCGTTAAAATCGCGACCCTTTTTGGTTGAAGTTTTGATAAGGTTGCATTGAGCAATTCAGCGAAGTCCGTATGGAATTCAAAAAAGCCCCCCCTCTGGTCTTTAAAGGAGGAAGATATTAATAGATCCCCAGTGTTTAGTTGCCGGGTCATGCTGCCGCCTACTCCCCATCCCACTAGTAGGTCTGCGCCTTCCTTTATCAGGTTTTCGGCTGCGTATTTTGCCTCCTCGCCTACTCCGCATTTTTGAACAATATATTCATCTCCTGTGCGCAAATTACCTTTGTGTCTTCCAAAAGTTTTATATTCTGCCTCCAGTGGTGTCAAAAAGCCGATTAGCAATTGTTTATCTTCCGATTTGTTAAAGCTCGTTATCTTTTAATTCACTTTTTTGAGGATATTGCCGTTACAAGCTTTTTGGCCCTAGGCATTTGTAAGGATAATAAATAGAAAAGTGCGCGAAGACCAAGATTGGTTTTTGAGAGAAGTGTAGTTGTGGTCATTACAAATTTCACGGTGGAACGGGATATTTTCACGTTTTCACCATCCAGGTAGTGTGGGTCTTTATGAATTTTTTTCAATGTCAGTACGGCCATAAAAAGAGCCCATAAACAAAAAAGGCGTATCCCTGATTCCCTTTTTGGAATACAGAGGGTGTAATCTAAAGCGTTCTCCAAGTGAGCAAGAGAAATCCCAATCAAAGTCTCTAAGCACCTTTGAAAGCCAAGGGCTCTTCCGTCCTTGATTTTAGCTAAGGCGATGTTTTCCTTTTCAAATAAGTCCCGGGGTATCCAACAAGCACCCCGTTCCCTGTCAGTCCATATGTCTTTCAATATATTGGTCATTTGAAGTCCTTGCCCAAAAGATACTGACAATTTCTCCATTGTTGCTTTTTGTGTAGGTTCCCAGTCTGTTCCGTAATCTAAAAATATTTTTGTTAACATAACCCCAACAATGCCGGCAACATAATAACAATATAAATCCATGGCGGATTGATTCTCAAGGCCGTTTAAAGTTTCCTTATTTTGGTAAAGGACCATACCCTCGGTCATTGTATCAACGCATTCTAGCATCGCCTCCCTTTGTGCGATCGATAAAGAATTGGTAACTCTTAAAACCGTAGAAGTCTCCTTGATTAATGATCGTTCTGCTTGACTGGTCTTGGGTCCAAGTTTGGTCAATAACTCTACAGAAAACTCTGTTGCGGAGGATCTTTCTCTCAAGATTTGAGCGAACCAATCCGAATAGCGTTTTTTCTCAGAGAAGGATAGATCGGGATCATCTTCGATGGTGTCGGCGATTCTACAGAGCAAGTAAGCGTTAGAAACAGCTACTACTAAACTGTCAGGCAATTTAGGGATAGTAAGTGCAAAAGTCCTTGAAACCTCAGTGAGGATCTTATTTTGGAAATCAATATCGCTTTGGCTTACTGAAAGGCGGCTCATCTTAGTTCGTTCAATGCTATAATTTTGGGGAATGTTAATGCGACGATTAATCTCAAATAACGAGCGCGTCTGGTGAATTGATTATGGACAGTTTTAAAGAATCTTTTATCATAGCTTTTAACCTAATTCTAATGGGTGACTCGCAACTTCTCGAAATAGTTGCTCTATCAATGAAGGTCAGTCTTATAGCTACCCTTTGTGCTTCAATCATCGGTATCTTGCTCGGCGTTGCTCTTTCGATTTTGCGTTTCTACGGGCGCACGCCCCTAATAATATTGATTAATGGCCTCATGGGATTGCCTCCGGTTGTTGTCGGTCTCCTCCTTTACATGCTCTTATCAAAAAATGGCCCGTTAAACTTTTTGAATATACTTTACAGTCCGTCTGCGATGATTCTTGCCCAGTTCGTCATAATTCTACCCGTAGTTGCCTCCTTATCACAAGAGATTCTCAGTGGGTATTTTGAAGAATACAAGGATCAGCTCAGAGTCTTGGGGAGAAAGAATCAAAGCATTGCAATAACTTTAATTTGGGAGGGTAGGTTCAGACTTTTTACCGCCGTCGTTGCTGGCTTGGGTAGGGCAGTGGGAGAGGTTGGAGCAGTAATGATTGTCGGAGGAAATATTAATCATGTGACCAGAGTAATGACTACTTCGATTGCTCTGGAAACCTCGAGAGGCGATCTTAATTTAGCGCTTGCGCTTGGTATAATATTGGTGTCAGTTTCAATAATTATTAATGGAGCGTTGTTTTATCTAAGACGTTTGTCAGAGGTGTTAGACGGAGACGCTTGATTGAAAACGAATACTTCAAGGAAAAACTGAAGAGAGTAGATATGGTTTTACCAATTAGAGCTAAAGGTATTAAGCTAACTCGTAATAGAGTTAAAATCCTGGATAAACTATCGGTGGAGATTAGCAGTCGAGAAGGAATTACGGTTGTGTTAGGTTTTAATGGTGCTGGAAAGTCAGCTTTGTTGAGGGTACTGACCGGTCTGATTCAGCCTGACTTTGGGGAGTTAACTTACGGAGGATTCTCCCTTCAAAGTGAGCAAATTAAAAATTCTCAGACATTAGTGCTTCAAAAACCTGTAATGTTGCGACGTAGTGTCGGTGAAAATGTTAGATATGGTTTCATTCCGGTACAGGATCGCTCAGCTTTAAATTTGCGTTTTGAAGAGCTAATAAGCCAATGCCAAATTTCAGATCTCGTTGACCGACCGGCGAGAAGTGTTTCAATTGGAGAGCAGCAGAGGGTTTCTCTCGCCAGGGCGCTTGCACTTGATCCTAGAGTTATTTATCTTGATGAACCGACTTCCAGTCTCGATCCGGTTTCAGTTCAAGTTGTAGAAGATGTTGTTAAGAAGGAGAGCAATCTAGGTCGAAAAATTATTTGGGTCACGCACAGCGTTGAACAGGCGCAGCGCCTGGCTTCGGAGGTAATCTTCATCCATGCTGGTCGCGTGGTTGAACACCAAAGGGCCTGTGACTTTTTTCGAAAACCTAAAACAAAAATCGCTCAAACCTTCCTAGAGGGTGCTGTCAACTACGGATAAAAGAAGGAGCTCTTATATTGGTAAAATATGCCTTAATGATTCTCTCAATCATCCCATTCGGCGTGATGAGTGATTCAAATCAATTCATTACTCTGCAATCTACTACATCAACTGAAAATTCGGGCCTTTATGATTTTCTGTTGCCGGCATTTACTGCAGAGTCTGGGATCAAAGTACGAGTGGTGGCGGTTGGAACCGGCCAAGCATTACGGAATGCTCGCAACGGCGATGGTGATATTTTGATTACCCATGCCAGGGAAGCCGAAGAGCAGTTCGTGAGGTCTGGCTTTGGTCTAAACCGTCGTGATTTAATGTTCAATGATTTCGTGATTGTCGGGCCACCAGAGGCGCTAGGCGACAAATCGAAAAATCGGAATCCAGTAGACTTTTTTAAGAACATCGCAGAAAAAAAAAGCATCTTTGTTTCAAGGGGTGATGATAGCGGCACGCATAAAAAAGAGCTTGAACTTTGGACTAGAGCTGACGTGGATGTTGTAGCATCGAGTGGTCTTTGGTACCGGGAGACTGGTACGGGGATGGGCGCTACACTGAACATAGCGATCGGGATGGGTGCTTTTACATTAACAGATAGGGGTACTTGGATTTCTTTCAAGAACAAGTCAGATTTTCAAATCGTTGTAGAAGGAGCGGATATATTGCATAACCAATATGGGGTAGTAGTTGCTACTCCTAAAAATCAGGAACCTTCAAAGAAGCAAAATGCTATTATATTTTGTAATTGGTTACTAAGTGAGGCGGGTAGGGCGCAAATAAATTCGTTTGCCATAAACGGCGAACAACTTTTCTATGCGAATGGTGATGGGTCTGCTTGCGAGTAAAGGGGTATAGTCATGTACAACTTGAGGGTTATTGATAAAGTTGGGATGCCTCATGTGATGTTGTTTATTACCGAAAAATTGGCTGAATTCGATACCAAGAGTGTTGAATGGATAAAATTGCTCCCTTTGAAAAAAAATACTTTACTACACGGAGAATGCAAGTTCCCCTACAAAGGGGCGACTAAAAACAGTAAGCTGGACTCTGGCTATAGGATTAGGGCAAGCGTAAATGTGATGATGTGTCCTCCGTTTTCGTTTGCTCATTGGGGGAGAGAGTATTTCGATACGGCAAATATTGTATGGAAATCGGTAGAAAAAAAATTTTACTTTGAAGATCTAGAAGAGTGTGCTGTGCACACTCTGGCCCACGAATGTTTTCATTTTTTGAGTGATTCAGGTCAAGTAAAGGAAAAAAACTACGAAGCAAATGCAAATTGGTGGGGAGACCTTTGGTTGACCGAATTTAAAAACAACCGTTGAGGTTAGGCTTGATAATCGAGGGGGTGAATTTTTTTGGGTGACGAGTTGCGAATCTGGGGGTGGTTCTTTCTTGCGTTGTATATCAGCATGATGATAGTCCTTGGTACTATTGGGATGCGACGTGTTTCAAATAGCGATGATTTTGCGACTGCTCGCCGGAGTTACGGGCCGATTTTCTTGGCGTTTGCCCTTACTGCCACCGCTGCAAGTGGAGGGACTTTCATAGGAATCCCAGCTTTAGCCTATAAAACCGGTTTTCCTGCGCTTTGGTACGCGTTTTCATATCCTATCGGTGTATATGTGGGAGTTCTGTTATGCATGAAAGCAGTGAGACGAGCTGGAGATGCGTTCGGCAACCGCTCCATACCAGAGTACCTTGGGGATAGATACGAGTCCGAGGTCTTAAGAATCCTTGTTTCTCTTCTTTCCATACTTCTGCTTTTTTACCTGGCGGGTCAACTACTTTCTGGAGCAGTAGTTTTTAACAAAATGATGGGGGTTAGTATTTTTCAAGCTTTGGCAATTGCCGGCATTATTATTATGTTTTATATCGGGATTGGGGGAGCGCACTCCGATATACTGACCGACGGTTTTCAAGGAGCGTTGATGTTGGTTTTGGCCGTAGCGGTAGCCTTGATGTTTTGGATAGGATTCGATGTTCCTGGTGGGTTTAGCGGAATGGTAGGGAATTTATCAGCCCAAGATACAGGCCTAGTTAAACCTTTAAGTGCGACGCATCCAGTGCTTGATTCAAAGTGGGATGTTTTCGCTATCTTCCTGGCGCACATCCCGCTCGGACTTTTACCACATGTTGGGAATAAGCTTTGGGCTCTAAAAAACGATAAAGATCAAACGACTTTTATACTCCTCTCTTTTTTGTTCGGAATGGTATTACCCTGTATTGCGTTCGGAGGAATACTTGCGAGAGCATTGTTAGGAGATGCTTTGCTGGCAGAAGGGTCGAGTGCGAATTACGCTATACCTGAGCTATTTATTTATACTATGCCAGCTTGGCTAGCAGCGCTAGTAGGCGCCGGAGTGCTTGCGGCGATAATGTCGACGGCTGATGGTTTGCTTGTTTCCACATCCCAGATTTTTGCTAATGATATCTATCGGAGAAGTATTGCTCCCAGACTAGGTTTTGACGCCCGTAGTAAAAACGTTGATGAAGTGGCTTTGCTTATCAGTCGCTTGAGTACAATATTAATTGTTGTGGTAAGTATTTACTTGGCTTGGGTGGCTCAGGAATCAAACGTTGCTTTATTTATGGCCGCGGGGATTGGGGGTATGCTAGCGGCAATAAGCGGTCCTCTATTCGTGGGTATTTTCTGGAAAGGCACTACAAGGTTAGGAGCAATAGCTGGCTTGTTTATGGGTGGAATTTCCTTTCTGTTTTTTAAATTGACGGTTATAGAGATGATCTTTGGAGTGGGTGAGGGCGGTATTATCGTTTTATGGCTAGTGGCTCAGGCAGTAAATCCCTTTGCATGTATCGCTCTGGGAATTATTCTATCTATAACCACTGTTTTTTTTGTATCTAGTTTTACCGAACCTCCGTCGGAGCGACACTTGAGGAATTTTTTCAAGTAGTAAAAACTAATTTAACATAGGCGTTTGTGATGCCATCTGAGGTGTGATTCCATAAAAGTAGAAATGAAGTAATAAGAGTGGTCGTATCCTTCTCTGAGTCTCAGTTCTAGATTTACCCCAGCGTTTTCACAAGCGACTCTCAGTAGCTCTGGTCTTAGTCCGTCTTCAAGAAAAGGGTCACTTAGCCCCTGGTCTACCAAAATTTCAGGGTAACGATATCCGTCCTCTAATAAGCAAGTAGCATCGTAGTCGCGCCACAACTTTGGGTCCTTTCCTAAATATTTTTCGAAAGCTGATTTTGACCAAGACGCAGTGCTAGGTTGAGAAATTGGAGCGAGCGCAGAGCAGCTTTTATAGGAATCTGGATTTTTTAAAGCAATCGTAATTGCACCGTGTCCACCCATGGAATGACCAAATATTCCATGGGCGTTACTTTCAATTGAGCACTTTTCTTTCAGAAGGGTCGGCAACTCTTTGGTTATGTATGTATACATATTGTAGTTATTGTTGTAGGGAGGACTTACCGCGTCTAAATAAAACCCCGCCCCTGTACCAAACTGCCAGTTGTTTTCTTCATCTGGTATGTCGTTCCCCCTGGGACTAGTATCAGGGCACACAATTATCATTCCCAGCTCTGAAGCAGCACGTCTGTACTCTCCTTTTTCCATGACATTTGCATGGCTACAGGTTAAGCCGGATAAGTACCAAAGCACAGGCGGATTTTTAACTCTTCTGGATTCAGGTTCATATATTGCAAAGGTCATCTCGCAAGATAGAGCATCAGAGCTGTGACGGATGATTTTTTGTACGCCATCAAATGAAAGAAATGATTCGATTATTTCCATTAGAAAACCACCACAGAGCGAATAGATTGTCCTTCGCGCATTAGATCGAAAGCTTTATTGATATCTTCCAGAGCAAACTTGTGCGTTATGAGCGGGTCTATCTCAATTTGTTTCTTTAAATACCATTCGATAATTCTTGGTACATCGGTGCGACCTCTTGCTCCTCCGAAAGCAGTGCCCTTCCAAGTTCTTCCAGTTACCAGTTGAAATGGCCTCGTAGAAATCTCTTCTCCCGCGCCAGCAACCCCTATTATGATGCTCTCCCCCCAGCCTTTGTGGGCGCATTCCAGCGCTGTTCTCATTAAAGACGGCTTGCCGACACACTCGAAGCTATAGTCTGCTCCCCCTTCTGTTATTTGGATGATATGTTCTGTTAAATCTCCCGCTATTTCGGTCGGATTCACGAAGTCGGTCATTCCGAACTTCTCACCCCAGGCTTTCTTATCGTTGTTGAGATCAACCCCAACAATTTGTTCAGCACCGATCATTCTGAGACCTTGGATGACGTTCAAACCGATCCCCCCTAGACCGAATACCACCGCTCTACACCCTGTTTCAGCTTTTGCAGTAAAAATAACTGCTCCTATCCCCGTCGTCACTCCGCATCCTACATAGCAAGCGGTGTCGAAAGCTGCAGCCTTATTGATTTTGGCTAATGCAATTTCGGGTAGTACAGTGTAGTTCGAGAAGGTGGAAGTCCCCATATAATGAAAGATCTGTTTTCCCTTATATGAAAATCGGGAGGAACCGTCTGGCATTAGGCCTCGACCCTGTGTCACTCTTATGGCTTGGCATAAATTTGTTTTTGGGTTCAGACAAAAATTGCATGTCTGGCATTCGGGCGTATATAAAGGAATTACGTGGTCGCCTTCCTTCACGCTCTTCACGTTAGACCCAACATCAACAACTATTCCCGCACCCTCATGACCTAGAACTGCGGGAAAGATGCCTTCAGGATCGGCGCCAGACAGAGTGAATTCGTCTGTATGGCAGATACCCGTGGCTTTAATTTCAACTAGCACCTCTCCTTCTTTAGGTCCTTCCAAATCAATGTCCACAATCTCGAGTGGTTTTTTGCTTTCGAAAGCGACGGCGGCCTTGGTTTTCATTTAAGAAATATCTCCTGTTTAAGCTCGAGCTTATTCTATCGTGCAGAAATTGTTTAGTAGCCCCGACACCTTTATCTTACTATATGATGAACCTCTGGGGCCATAGAGTGGTATGTTGGCGTTGTAATGGACACCTTCGTTTCAAGTATAGAAAGCGTAATTGAGATATTAAAATGGTACAAGATTTTTCCGAAATATTTATAAAGACTGGACGTCAAGGTTTATACGAATTTACTTCGGAGGTTAAAGAACGATGCTCTTTAGCTTCAGTGAGGAATGGCTTAGTCAATCTGAGTATTTTACATACAAGCGCTTCTCTTTTGATTCAAGAGAACGCCGATCCGGCCGTGACCGTAGATATTCAAAACTTCTTTTGTGACCTCGTTCCTCATGGGCCTCAATATACCCATAAGAGTGAGGGTGATGACGATATGCCCGCTCATATTAGAACGGCGTTAACGAATACGAATTTGGCTATTTCGATCCAAAATTTTGAATTACTTCTGGGGGTCTGGCAAGGTCTATATGTTTTTGAACATAGGGACTCGGTGCAAGACCGCACTGTGTGTTGTCACATTATAGGAGATTTGAGGTAATGCCTTAAAATTATCGGCTTAAATATGAAAAGACGCGTGAAAAACTTAGATTTACCTGGTGTATCACGGGGCATTTATGATTGTCCGTTTTGTGAATTGGAAATCGCTGGAGTAGAAAGAATAGTTGAGGAGAATGAATTAGCCCTGTGTATCAGAGATCTGTACCCGGTTACTGCGGGACATTCATTAGTCATACCGAAGCGTCATGTGCTAGATTTTTTCGAGTTGGATGAAAAGGAACTACTGTGTATTAATAGATTACTAGTTAACCAGAGACAAGTTCTTCTCGAAGCAGATTCCTCGATTGAAGGTTTTAATGTGGGGGCTAACTGTGGAATAACTGCCGGTCAATCTGTTTGGCATTGTCACATACATTTAATTCCACGTAGAAAAGGAGATACCGACTATCCTAAGGGTGGAGTAAGGCATGTGATACCTTTGAAAGACAGCATTCACTTTAATAAAAAAAGCTCGTCTAGTTGACTGTGATTTTTCTAGTCGCTCAGAAAATGGATCTGTAACAATTTTGAAGTGTTCGTTTCAGGTATCAATATAAGTTTTTTCTACAAAAGCATTGTAGGGAATTGCTTACCTCAACACTAAACATATAGCTGGTTATGCCAGTGATTGGCGTTTTTGTGCCCGCACTTTTAGAATGGCAGGTAAACACTACGATATTCACTAAGAAGGAGTTAGGCTATGAAAATAGGAGTTTCCCTACCAATCAGGGAGCTAGAAAATGATCTAGATTCTATCAGGCAATTTGCGATTATGGCCGAAGAGCTTGGTTTTAATCATCTTAGAATTCCTGACCAAGTAATTAGGCCGAATAATAAACATTTGCACGAGCCGCTTACCCTACTATCCTATTTGGCGGGATTTACTTCCAGGATCGAGTTAGTTCCGTCTGTAATAATTTTACCGCTTCGGAAAACGGTTGAGTTTGCACGTCAATCGACCGGATTAGATATCCTCTCAGGAGGAAGGTTAAGATTGGGTATAGGAGTGGGATCGAGTGAAGACGAGTATCGGTTCTCTAATGCGAATTTCCAACAAAGAGGCTTAATTTGTGACGAGCAAATGTTACTTTTAAATCAATTATGGCAGCATGACAAGGTGGATTTTAAGGGGAGATGGCATGAAATAAGTGACGTAGGAATTAATCCTCTTCCTTTACAAAGACCAATTCCTATGTGGATAGGGGCGCAGTCTTCTCCTGCTCCATCCGTTATTAGGAGAATCGCTCAAATATCGAACGGGTGGTTTGTTTTGGCTGATCCGGAACATTTTGAATCTTTAAAGGCTTCTATCTCTAGCGAAGCAGAAAAGGTGAATAGGAATCCAGAAGAAATAGGAACGGAGGCAGGTATCGCAGTAGTAGGGCCGAGAGAACGAGAATGGCAGGAGAGAGTTGAAGGGTGGCGTAGTAGAAATCTTACACATATTTGTATGAGAACGTTGGGCGGAAGATTAAAATCTGTTCAGCATCTAGAAAAGTTAAGTGAAGTAGCAAAAGTATTGTCAAAGTTTGAAGACTTTCCATCGACTTAAAAATGGGTTGGGTCTTTAATAAAAAGGATGCAGCTAAGGGAGAAAATCCTTTTGATGAAATGGGCTTTATAAGATTCACCTGTCTTACACTGCTTTTTTACGCTACATTCCCGTTTTCTCTCATCGGCATTTACTGTGTTTTCGGAAATAGAAAAACAGCTCAGCTAATACGAGCTCTGGTGACAGATTTCTTTTTGACTATCCTGCTGTTAGGTTTAACGTTCCTTTTTATAATGTGGCTAACCTACATCTATCTCTGGCCCACCTTTGTGTCGTGGTTTAGCACTTATCTCCCATTTTTTTAAACCGCGGATCAAAATGCTCAAACTTATGTTGCTATTTTTCGTCACCCTTCACTGCCCCTGGCGAGAGTAAGATGGCGTTATGTATTAAAAAGCTTCTGACGATATTGCCCCTTTTCGCTTTTTCGATTTTAGTGCCCTCAGAGTTTCCTTGAAATAGATCAATTAGGTCGGAGTACTTTTTGCGTCCCTTGACGCTTATTCTAGGGTCGCCGGCCTTATTTATCCGTTTACACTCCTTGATGATCGTATCGGGATCGACTGCATTAGTGACACAGAAATCCTCTAAAGTCGGCAGACGCGACGGGTCGTCATTAACCGGGTCTCCTCCCCAATGTTTTTCTAGACCGGCCAGCCAAGTATTGACAGTTTCGTATTCAGTGATCGTTTTAAGCGAAAAAGGCGCGGTCACAGCGGTAGTCCGAAACGTTCCGCTAAGGCCCTTATTTCCGCTTTTCGCTCTGGATCATCGGGTACTGCTTCCTTTTGGATCATTTTATCCTTTTTTAAGCTGTCTACTACTTTCTCGCTTCTTTCAAATGGGACACCATATTCCCCCTCAAAAAACTGTTCTTCGAAGGGAGGCCTTGGTCTTTGTCCACCAGCATCCCAAGACTCGGCTGGATAGCCAGCTAGAAGCACCCATATCATCATCCATTCCTCAGGTACTCCTAAAACTTCGTGAATATGCTCAGGGTTTGGGGTATTGAGGCCCACACCTAAACCCTCGTCTACCCCTGCCAATAGCATTTGGCCAGCGGCCAGTCCCGCATCTGCAGCTGCCACCGCAGCGTATGCTGGATTCTCCGTTAGCGGTTTTAAAATTTGAGGATAAACCAGCTCATCGACAAATTGATGGCTCCATCCATGTGTTGGGGGTAGGGCATTCACATCTACTAATTCTTTTAAGCGTGCCCCTTCGTTTTTATTGACTACACTCATGTCGGCGAACAAATAAATATGAACCGGTGCCAGATCAAGTTGAATGTTGAATACTGGAGTCTTCAGCTTTTCCAGCATTTCATCTGAGAGATAGTCTCTCTGTACGACTATAGCCTTAAGCCAATGGGCATTCACAGCGCAGGAGGATAGTCGTGCTGCTTCTAGCATCACCTGGATTTTTTCGCGTTCAACTGGTCTGTCGGGGTCGAAGAACCGAATACTTCTTCTTCTGCCAATTACTTCTTTGAATTCCATGACTTCCTCCTGCAGGCTTTTTGTCTATCTGTTGCACTAATGGTAAAGAAAACCAGGGTGGCCCAACTGAAATAAAAATTCAACTAAAATCCCTGAGAGCGCATTAGTTTGCATGATTAAGCTTCTGGTCGAGTACTACTTTTTATTGGATTTGGAAAAAGCACTAGGCCTCTGAGTCTCAAGTGTCGTTGTAAAATGTTTCCCCTATTGTTTGGGTATAAACCAAGGTTTTTTCTGGTGGCAAGGATAGCGCAGGAGGTACTAGGGTCACGGAATCCGCTATTTCCCAGGCAGGCTCTAAACGTTTTTTGACCTCATCCGGGGTTCCAGTCAGAACAAAAGTCGAAGCCATGTCATCCGGTATGAGATGGGCGGCCTCTAAGTAAGAACCGTTTTTCACTCCTTCTTGTAATTGTTTGCAAATTTCTCCGAACCCATGGGCTTCAAAAAACGGTTCGTATTGCTCTATACCAGCGTAGAAGGCCACAACAGCTCTAGCATCCTCAACCGATTCTTTTCTGTCCGGATTCGGTGTTGTCCAAAACCAGCAATTGATTTCAATCTCAGACCTTTGTCGCCCACTCTTGTTTAATCCCTTGGCAATTTCATCCTTTATATGAGTTCGAAGCCAGTCGATTGTCCAGATCGGATGCCCGATTATGCCATCTCCGATTTCTGCTCCTAATCGAGTCATCGGCCCTCTAAGGGCAGAGATCCATATTGGAATATTTTCTCTTAATGGTGGAACTGTAGGCTGCAACTCAGAAAAATCCAGTTTGTAGTAAGTTCCAATGTGATTCTCCAGCGAGCCTTTGTGAGCATGCTTCGTAACTTTTCGAATTACTTCAACTGCCTCCCTTAACTGTGAAACCGGTTTTGAATAAGGCATGCCAAAAAAACCATTAGTCCAAGATTTTACACTGGCTCCCAAGCCTAATATGAATCGTCCTTCAGTCATATGATCAAGCTCTATAGTGGCCATGGCGGTTTCAAAAGGACTTCTTGTAAGGGCTATTGCAATTCCGGTGGCTAATTTGAGGGAGGAAGTAGGGCCTGCTGCCGCTGCAAGAGGGGCAAAAGGGGGACCATAGACTTGTACTGCAAATGTCCCTTCCAGTCCTAGACTTTCCTGTTGCTTGGCAAGCTCACCTATCGCGTTAGCTGGAAGTGAGGAGGGCAGGAGGCCCCAAAATTTTTTTTTCTTAGAACTCAAGTTAAATCTCCCTAGTAATCTTGATTTGGTTTTATTATCTAAATTCTGGCCTAATTCTAACCAGTGGTCTGCCATAGGAGCAAATGTAAGTGAATAGAAGTTTCTTCAAGTGGATACTTGATTTTTAAATAGGTTTGTTATGTACCAAGCAAAAACATTCTAAAAATTGGTCGGGGTGACAGGATTTGAACCTACGACCCCTGCCTTCCGAATACATTAGGTCTATAAAAAACCCTATAAAACAAGTCTTAAATCAACATAAATTTAATGTAGGTACGATGTAGGTATAATAAAATATAGACATTACCTACCCATTTTTTGTATAATTTAACAGTAGGAATTGCATAAAAACACCTACTGAGACCCCTGCCTTTTTTGACCAAAAAACGACCCAAAAGGAGGAACGAATCGTGACTAAAAAAGTTTGTCTCTACGCAAGAGTATCTACTAAAGAACAAGACTGTGAAAGACAGTTGATTGAACTTCGTGAGGTTGCAAAGAACCACGATTACGAAGTAGTCGCAGAGTATGTTGATGAAGGGATTAGTGGTGCAAAGAAATCTAGACCCGCACTCGACAAAATGTTGAAGGATGCAATGTCTCGTAAGTTCACTATGGTCATGACTCTTGAGTTAAGTCGTTTGGGTCGTAGTGTAAAGAATATGTGCGACATTGTTGAAATACTGAAAGGTAAAAAAATTGACCTATTCGTTCTCAATCAGAATGTGGACACTTCTCAAATAGTCGGTGAATTTTTCTTCAACATCATGAACGCAGTTGCTCAGTACGAGAAAGATTTAATTGGTGAAAGAGTGGTATCTGGTTTGCAGAACGCACGAAAGAAAGGTCGCATCGGAGGTAGACCGACTAACTTGACCCCCGAACTCGAAGAGAAAATCATCGAACTCAGGAAGAAGAAGTTAGGACTGAATAAGATTAGTGCGGAGTGTAAGGTTAGTGTTCCGACTATCCGTAAAGTTCTGGATAAGGTTGCATAGGGAACTGCACTCACAAGTCCGTCAATCTTTTTTCTTATGATTTTTTCGTTTTAATTCTTCCTGTTGTTTGCGAAACGCATATATCTTTGCTTTTCTTTTATATTCACTATAGGAAGTTTTTCCCGTTGGTGATTTCTCTTGTGCTACCGTTTTTCTTCTCTTTATTTCTTCCTCTTTTTCCAACTCGATTTTTGCTTCATGTTTCAGAATTAACCTTTCGACCATTAACTCAATGTAGATTGCCTTTGTTTTCTGTTCGTCACCTTGTGCATCAGAAAATGATTTTGCCCAGACACCTTCGTCCTTGATTCCTTGCTGAATCTCTTGGGAAACGATGTTGTAAAAAGAATAGAGCAGTTCTTACGAAACTAACTTTTTCGTTTTATTGAATTTTCCAAAATTCTTAAATTTATCTGCGATTTTGTCAAACATACTCTAAGTTTTACCACAGGACGGTGGGGGGAGGGAAGGTTGTGTTTCACTCTTTCAGATAACTCATCACGAGGGTCTTATCCATTGCTTTAAGAGAGAAATCTGACCATACAGCAATATTTAATCTTCGTTTCCAACCCCTATCAACCTCGGTGAGTCTTTTTTATAGAACGTTGTGAAAGATTGTTAGTTCTTGAAAAGTTCCATGTATAAAGTCTTTTGAACCATGAGGGGATTTCGCGGTCAAATCTTTGGTTTCCGAACTTCTCTCTTAAACGCGATATTTCCTCTCGGAACTGCGAACATATAATATCAGGTTCAGTGGTTGACTTGCCTACACCAGCATAACTCATAGGAGTTCTAGAACAGGGGAGTGTGCCATATCTTTGGAATCTAAAAACAATTGCTCCACGAGGGGCGTAGGAAGAGAATCTGATTTCTAAGTCATATTCGTGTGACAAAAATCCTTTAGGATGGATAGGATCTGATAGGTCTATTACTTTTATACGTTCGTCTAAGAAGGCATATTTCTTCGGTTCTATCCCATTTTTTTTACTTATTTTCTTATAATCCCAATGAAAACTGACTGGTTCAATCCACTTCCACTTATATAAAACCAGTAACCAAGCAGGCAGTTCTTCATCGAAACGGTGACCAAAAGAGTTTCTGAGTTTATCCATTTCGATTTTAAATTTTTTCCAACTAAATTTCTCATTCGTATGAGGACGGCGGGGTCCCATCCAACGGAAGCGGCGTTCTGAAAAAATAAGTCTCCTGCCGTGTTCTGAAAACTGGAAAACCCAGGCGACGGGGGCGTCTTTAGTCTTTAGACGAATCTGGAAATCGGAATCAGAGGAAAACGTTGCTTTAATCTTGTTATCGAGGAAGTTTAATGTTTTTGAATTCATAAGAATCTCCATTGTTTGCTGAATTTATCAACCGCATCATTTTTCCACCTTGCCGGAGAGGGCAGGTTGGAGAGAGATTTAACTCTTCTCTTGATGTGTTTTAATTATCGAGAAACTAGATTAAGAAATCAATAGTGTTTTATCTACAAAATATAATTTAAAACTCGATATTCTCCCTCGATTTTTGTTCCGGTCTATTGAATCACGAGATTTCAGTAATATGGTGGTGATACTGGTTAAATCGAAGCAAAGGAAAACATAGGTTCTGGGTTCTAGATTAATACCCCCAAACCCCATGACTCCATCGCTGTAGAATAAATCATCGATTTTATTTTTTTCCCTACAGAGTTATAGGGTAAGTGTTTCTGTAGGTATGCGTTTCTGATATGGTTGTTCCATGAAATAAGGCGCCTCATTTCATGCTTTTTTGTAATTTATTATTTGTGGTTTTTTGCGCAATATTTCCCTTACCTGTTCCAGGGTGCGGACTGTGGACGCCGACCAATGGTAAATATTTTGAGGGAACTTTTTTGGTTTTTTCAGGTTCAGGTGTGAATATCGCTGGTTTTATTGCAAGTTTATATTCTTTGCGGTTTAAAGGGGAGTCCAGCAGTTGCTGTCTAATTTCAGTTGCCAGTACCTCTGCTAATAAAGATGGAACAGCATTTCCAAGTTGCCTTTGAATTTCAACATTACTACCTGCTATCTTGATTCCTTCTGGAAAGGTTTGTAACCGGCACATTTCTTTGGTGCTTAACTTTCTATTACGCCAATGGAATGGTCCAATTGATGCTCCAGGTTGAGACTGTATAGTCCATGAAGGTCTATTTTTTGCCAGTTTCAATAAGAAACTCCAATATTTTCGACGCCATCCAAAAAGAGGTAATCCTTCCCCTCTATCAGTGTGCCATAAATAGTTTTTTCCTTCTGGTATGGAAGGAAGTAGATCTCCCCACTTACCAGTTATTTGTCCCCCATTCCGGTCCTCTTCTATCTCTATATCTCCGATAGCATCCCAGGCAGTGATGTGTGGTAAAATTTTTTTTTCAAAAAGGTCAATACTTTTACTTTTCAAATCGCCGTGCGTGGGTTCAGGAAAATTAAAGACTCTGCCGTCCTTTGAACCCACGATAAATACTCTTTCTCTACTCTGAGGTACTCCATAATCTGCGGAATTCAGTACTTTCCAATTAAAGGAATAATTTGTGCCGACGTCAGAATTAATTTTTTTTACTGTGTTTTCAAGAAGTTTAAACCCTTCATCTTTTCCTTTAAATTTTAAACCAACAACATTTTCCAATAGAAAAACTTTTGGTCTTATATCTTTTAGTACTCTCAGAAAAGCGGTTAAGGTATCTGCTCGTGGATCTTCTAGTCTTTTGGTGTCTCCTAAAACCCAATAAGCAGACTTTGAAAACGGTTGACAAGGAGGACCTCCTATTAATACATCCGCATATCCTAGTTCATCAGAAGTAATTTTGTGTATATCTGACTGTAAAATCCGACAGTTCTCATTCAGTCTAAGGGTTTCACATGCCCATTTGTCCATTTCGACCATACAAGACAAATTGTATCCGGATGATCGAAACCCGTAATCTAATCCTCCTGCCCCTGAAAAAAGACTCAAAACGCTAAATGTCATAATGACATTATAATAAAAAGTACTCGAACTGTAATCATAAAAATGCTAATTATCGATGATGAAAGTTGATAAAAGCGAAGCAAAAAAAATATTGTTTGAAGAGGCAAGCAGCAGTGAAGGTTATCCACGGGAGTGGGGTGATATAGTCTCTCGATTGTCTAAGGTAGTAGCGGATGGTCAAAGTAAAACTTTTCTGCCAATGTTGGGCACTGCACTTCTTGCTAAAGCAACAAATTTAGACCTTGATGTTTTCACATTAAAGAGTGGTTTGAATAGAAAAGGGGCATATTCAGCAAGAACACTTTGCAAAGAGGTATTAGCAGCAAATGCTCCGAGACTACAGATTGATTTGGGCACGACTGGAAGAGAACCCTTAAACAACCAACCATTTTTCGCTGAGGACTTTATACACGCCGATTTACCTGTTGCTACAAAATCTAAATCCGGTTTTGAAATTCTTTTAAATGCATTGAAACTAATCAATAAAGTGAATGATAAAAAAGAAGCAAAAGGTGCTTTGAGAGCATTTTTACGGTTGAGAAAAAAATCACCAAAACAGCGAAATTATGAATTTGACTTGAACAACGTTAAGCAACTCGCTGAATTTATCAATGATGTAACAACATTTGTTGCTATGAACTCAGAAAATGGAAAGCGTGCCCAGGCATGTGCTGCTGGTATTCTGGAAATATTTTCTAGTGGAAACGTGATTACTTCGAGGATCAATGATCCTGATAGGAAAATGGCAGGCGATGTAAATGTTATTGAAAACATGCTTACAACTCATGCACTCGAAGTCAGGGACAAACCAGTTTCAGAAAATGATATATTTCATTTCATTGATAAAGTCGAAAAATTTAATATTAGTAATGCTGGGGTTCTTTCTGCCTCAAAAGACCAGAAAAATATAAATTTAAGTGAAGCATACGCGTATGGAATGAACAAAAATATCAATACTGTTTTTTTTTGGGGATGGGATGAATATATAAGGTCGATCCTATTCCTCTCAAAATATAACTTTGTTAAGTCATGTCCATTTCTTTACAGTAAAATATTTGAGAGGTGCGTTGAGATGGAAGTATCGCAATCTGGTTTAGATGAATGGGCAAAGACAGGGTTTCTATAAAAAAAAGTTTATTATTCAAAAAAGTATTTTAAGTTTAGGGTATCCAGAGGACTTATTTACTTTTCCTCGAAATTTCGAAATATATTAACTAAAGTCTTATCAACTACCTCCAAACTGAAATCAGATTATGCATCAGGATGATCTCTTTCCAATTTCTCATCTTTCAATTTTTTCTTCTTCACAATTGAATGAACATGATTACCTTTGAACTTCTTTCCACTAACGGATAGATAACCTTTTTATTTGACCACTCTGCGGTTTGATCAAAAGTCTTTCCCTTTTTTCTTTGTTCAGTGATCGTCTGATAGAGAAAGAATTGATAGTCGGAGTAGTAATTTCCAGAGAGGGCAGGGGAACGACAGGTGAGTGTGAATTTGAAAACCAAATCTGCACGAAAAAGTACGTCATTACAACGTTCAAATGCCACTGTGAAATGATGAGGTTAGGGGGTCTTTCGCGAGAAAAGGGAGGTTTTGGAGGGGTGGTTAGTCGCTAATCTTCTTTCCGTTTTTGTGGGTTTTTTTCCAATTGAACTGTCCATCCTCATCATAGTAGAGGGATTCACCTTCTAACTTGCCGTTCTTGAAAGTTGCCTTCACATTTAAATGTCCATTCATCCAATAGGAAACATATTCACCTTCCCTCTCTCCGTTCTTGTAGGTTACTTTCGATTCCAACTGTCCGTTCTCGTAATACCGGATATCTTCACCCTCTTTCTTACCGTTCTTGAAGGTTGCTTTCCGAATCAACTGTCCATTCTCGTCGTAACAGAACCCTTCCTTATCTCGTCCTCCGTTCTTGACGTTGATTTTCCAACGTATTTTTCCGTTCTTGTGACACCAGACCGCTTCACCTACTTGCTCGCCGTTTTTGCAAGTGCCTTTGGCGAGCAACTTTCCATTTTCACGATATTGAACCCATTCACCTTCTGGTTTTCCGTTTTCGTGGTGACTAGTGTCCCATAACTGTCCATTATCGTGATACCCGACCCATTCACCTTCTGATTTTCCGTTCTTGTAGGTTCCTTTCCACAGCAACTGTCCATTCTCGTAATACTTGACCCATTCACCTTCTCTTTTTCCGCTTTGGTAGTTTTCTTTTATCCAAGGTTTTCCATTCGGGTGATACCAGACCCATTCCCCGTCTTTTTCTCCGTTCTTGTAGGTTCCTTTGGATTTCAACTTTCCATTTTTATTATATCTGACCAGTTCACCTTCCCTCTTTCCGCTTCCGTAGTTTGCTTTCAACCATAATTTATTCTTATAGTAAAACCTCCATTCACCTTCTCTTTTCCCATTTGTCATCGAACCTTCTGTTGTTCCTGAAACGGTACCAGTGAAAGGAACATCGGACGTTCTCTGATAATAGAAACCGTCCCTCTCAACCACCCATTCCGATAATGTTCTATGCATATTCAATCCCTGATCGTAAAAATCGACCATCTTCATTAATGGGTCCAGTAATCAATATTTCCAATAATAATAGAGGTATTAAAGTGGTTCGGTTCATGCTCTTAATTTTAACTTAGAACTGTGATGAAAGGGGCATTAAGAAGCATTCTACAAAAAATCAGGAAAATTGAATCGAGCGTCTGAAAACATTCCTGACATCACGCCAGAGACTATTCTTCCCTTTAAGTCGAATTAACTGATCCCTTAAATTTGATATATGCGGTGCACATCCTCTTTTTCTAGGCAACATGTCAAGAAAAACATTGATATCCTTAGAGGACATCAACTCCGATTGTAGTTCTAATTTTTTCGTATCATCAACAGGAAGCATGTTTACGGGAAATGGGAGTTCACGGTTTATAATGCTTTTCAGCAAAGATCTTTCATCATGGGTATCTAGAAATTTTCTCATAATTTCGTATTTTTCTTTCCTTTGTTGATTACGATATATCATCCGTTTTTCATACTCTTCACCCTTTGACAGACTTCTTTCTTCTTTCTTCACCTTGGGTTCGTAGCGCTGTTCCTCAATTTTACTATCGGATTTTTGGGATTTTAGAAAGTTTCTTTTGATAGCAACTGCCCATCTTTTTAAGACTGAACCTGTGCGCATTTTAATACACTCCCCGTTTTTATAGGTTCCTTTCTCCAATAACTTTCCATTGCGATGATACTGAACCCATGCACCTTCTAACAATCCATTCTTATAGGTTCCTTTTTTCCATAACTGTCTATTATCGTGATACCTGACCCATTTACCTTCCAATACCCCGTCCTTGTATGTTGACTGTCGCCATAACTGCCTATTTTTCCAATAAACGACCCATTTACCATCTGGTTCTCCGTTCTTATAGGTTCCTTTTTTCAATAACTGTAACAACCCTTTTTTTTCCCATAACTCTTCATTGTCACAGTAATAGACCCATTCACCTTCTTTATTTCCGTTCTTGTAGGTTCCTTTTTCCAATAACTGTCCATTCTCATGATAAGAGACATATTCACCTTCATGCTTTCCGTTCTTATAAGTTCCTTTCTCGCCTAACTGTCCATTCTCATGATAAGAGACATATTCACCCTCATTCTTTCCGTTCTTGTAGGTTGCCTCCCTTGCCAGTCGTAAGAATCCTTTTTTCCATAACTGTCTATTATCGTGATACCAGACCCATGTACCCTCTGGTTTTCCGTTCTTGTAGTTTACTTTCGAACTCAACTGTCCATTACTATAATGACTGACCCATTCACCCTCTTTCAGTCCGTCTTTGACATATCCTTTTTCTCCCTCATATCTATCCCACCACCCAGTGTAGAGAGCACCACCTAGATGAACGAATTTATGTGATGGTAAGGACATCGCTCTAGACCTTTAACCTGTCAGGGGGAAACAAAATGAGAGACAACAGGAAAGTCAGTAGTAAAGTGGTTCGGTTCATACTCTGAGTTGTATCACAGTACAACGAGTGGATAAAACATTTGTTTTGTCCATCCCCAGAGTCCTAAAAAGTGACAAAATTATGTATCCTTAAATCAATGACTTACGGAGTATAAAAACTGTAATTTTCGGGGGGTTTTCTCCACGACTAAAAAGGAGGTAAAAACATGGATGATAAGTTTGGTGAATCAGGGGAAAAGGTTAATCCGAAGAAGAACGTCCCCAAAGATGAAAAACCGAATGAAGAGGTTATTGTGTACGAAATACGTCTAGACAAAAAAGTGTTGGTGATGTTCGGGATACTCGCATTAAGTATATTTACAGTTGCATACAGTATTTTTAGTTTGAACAGGATTGAAGTTGAAGTTGATCAATATAAATCAGTCAGTGGTTATAACATCTACACCAACGCATTTGAGGTCAAAATCAAAGAATAAAAGGAGTTACCCATAACAGGTAACCCCTTCTGTTTTCCCATGACAAAACCCTTAACGATAGGGTGAAGTCGTAGTTCCTTGAACAAACGACTTTGCGAGGGTTCGGGAGGACTTACGAACCTTCTTCAATGCGGAAGTCATATCAGGGATTTCCTTGCGTCCTGTTGATTGAGACTTGATAAGTTCTCACTCATTCCCTTGCGTTGTTCCTTGACCTTCTCCTGATGTCTCAGGGTGGGTTCTACCCGATTCGACATATAGGTGTGGAACGAACTCTTCTTTACCACCCGACCATTCCTTCCATTGAGTTTCTGGTCTTGCGTTGTTGTGCAATCTTCTCCATACATCTGTCTCGAACCAGTTTCGCACCTTCGTTCAGAAGGGAATTGATACTGCGTCCTTCAAGTTCTTTAACTCTCTTCAGGTCTAGGAAGGTTTGGTCATCTATTCTGGTTAAGTAGGTGTGCTGGTGCATATCAGTCTTTACTCCTTTGATATTTACTTTGTTCATTCATGATTCTTTTCAAACCCCATTTATTCTCCGTAGAGGGTTGAAATCGGGGTTTATCTAGTTGTTCTAGAATTTCTCCCCAAGTCCGTTCCCTTTTGGGTTCTGTTGAATTCACTATCGGGTCTTTATCATTCATTTGAATCCTCCTAGTCGTCTATATCTTTTCTATTATTTATACATCTGGAGTAATCCAATGCGGAAAAGAGATAATCTACTTGAGGAAGTGATTTCGGACACACTTAACCTTACGCAAAGGAAAAGCGCGTCCTTTTGAGTCTAGTGACTCCGAAACACATTGCATCAGAGAAACTTTCTGAACCAACAGTATCACCTTTGAAATTCGGAAAGTTGGGTGAGAAGTCCGATATCCCATTCACTTCGCCCGTTCCTAAAGAGGTAACGCAACCAAGTTCTTTCTCAACTTAAACTTCGGTAACTACTAGGTGCAGATGCAATCACAGTCCTAATCGTTTGAGGGTTAATTCTTCCCTCGTCCTGATTGGAAATCTTTGAATACCCCTTCCATCTTTGGTATCTAATCATGTAATTATATTCCTTAATAACTCATCTTAGTTTTGCCGATGACACTTCATGGTCGTTACTAACAGATTTCAAAAAAGGTTGTAGTCACCACCTAGTCGTCTATGAGGTCATTCCTACCTCATAAACGACAGTTTCGGAACAACACAGAACATCATTTAATTCGTTATTCCTATCCATACTGTTATTTATACAAATAGAATCGATATGAAGTGCGGATTTGGAAAAAAAGTTAAAAAATATCGACCAGGCATCGGTCTGGTGATAAAACTTAGACTATGAACCGATACACTTTAATCCTTACTTTCCTGTTGTCTCTCATTTCGTTTCCAAGTCTGGGAGTGGATGTCAATGATTTGGTAGAAAGAGATGGTCTTTTCTATAAGAAATTCACTGATGTTCCTTACACTGGAGAAGTCACTGGTAAAGAACAGGGTTCAATGAAGAACGGAAAAAGAGAGGGCGAGTATCTTTCCTATCGCGATAATGGACAGTTAGCGCATAAAGGAACTTACAAGAACGGGGAGGAAGAAGGTGAGTGGGTCATGTATTGGGTTAATGGACAGTTGAGTTTAAAAGGAACTTACAAGAACGGATTGCAAGAAGGTGAATGGTTCTCATACAGTTCCAAGAATCGACAGTTATGGCAAAAAGTAACCTACAAGAACGGAAAGATGGACGGTGAATGGGTCATGTATTGGGATGATGGACAATTACATTCGAAAGGAAACTACAGGAACGGAAAACGAGAAGGTGAACATGAAGAGTATAGTACAGACGGACAATTGGAGATGAAAGGAAACTACAGGAACGGAAAACGAGAAGGGGAATGGTTAGTGAATCATTGGATAGATAGAAAATTCTATAAATCTAAAGGAAACCTCAAGAACGGCAAGAAAGAAGGTTATTGGGAGTTTTACGACGAAGATGGAACCATTGACAATGAACATACTGGAACCTACCAAAACGGAAACAAGATTAGCGACTAACCACCCCTCCAAAACCTTCCTCCCCTCACCGTCCTGTGGTAAAACTTAGAATATGAACCGAACCACTTTAATACTGACTTTTCTGTTGTCTGTCGTTTCTTTCTCAGTTCTGGGAGTGGATTTCGATGACTTGGTATACCGAGATGGTCTTTATTACGAGAAGTTCACCGATGTTCCTTACACTGGAAAAGTTACTGGTAAAGAACAGGGTTCAATGATAAACGGAAAGAGAGATGGTGAATGGGTCTGGTATGACATGAATGGAAAATTAAAACTCAAACAAACCTATAAGAACGGAAAAAAGATTAGCGACTAACCACCCTTCCAAAACCTTCCCCCCCACACCATCCTGTGGTAAAACATAGAGTAAGGTTTGGTAAGTCATAGGATGAGATGAAATTATGGGAAAAATAAAAGAGTGGATTAGTCCTCTCATTTTTATTTTTGGTATCTGGATGTTTTTTGAAATCCTTCCCATCTTTAAAAAATACGGTTGTGGAGTTGGGATAGAATGCGTGGGAACTGCGATCGGTGCATTCGGCATCCCAGTTACAATGATTATAATAGGTGGGTATTTTACCTATAAAGACTGATAGGGCATAGGATTGTAATTTTCGTTAAGTTCAATTTTCCTGCCTCAAATATAGGGTGATGAGATAAAAAATTTTAATATCTGGATAATGTTTTTTTAAATTTTTTCTGTTCATCATGGACGAAATTACACCATTTCTTATTGAGAGGGAGTTTTACCCACTTTCCTCGAAGCATATCATAAACTTCGCCATTAGCACCTCTTTGAGAAGCACCCCAAAAATCTATGACCGAAAATCCCAAAGAAGTTGCTTTTCTTATATTATAGTCAGGAACACCAGTAGGACTAATTAGTTTGTTTGATACGCATTGAGTAACATAAGTTGCATGCGAATAAAGGGTATCAAAAAACGCCTTCTCCATTGGTAGTGCTGAGGAAATTACTGGAAAAGCAAATAGGCAAAAAATGAGTGTTATTTTCTTTCTAATCGTTTCCATTAAAGGGAGTTTTCCATACTAGTTTGGTTCTGATTTTTATAGCATGAAAAGATGTCGTAAATATAGTCATTTATAAAAAAGTTCAATCTAACCCGTTACCAAAATCCGCTAAAACTGACCGACTTTATATTTCACTTCCCTGTATATCTTCATAGGGAGTTTTATATTCATAAACCTTCCTCCCCTCACCGTCCTGTGATAAAACTTAGAATATGAACCGATACACTTTACTATTTACTTTCCTGTTATCGTTGATGTTCTCATCACCGCATAGGGGAGACAAAACATGACCGATTGGGACAATAAAGAAAAAGACAAATGGACAGAGTCTGATATAACCAAGGAAAAAAAATACAAATTATTCCCCAAAATAACGGATGTTAAAAGCGCGAGACGTAAAGCAGAATTTGCCGGTTCTATAAGCATTTATATGGGTCTCATTTGGGTAGCACTTGCTCTTATGCTTTTTTTTAGTGATGACTTCGAAGGCGGATTAGAGTATCCGATTGGTTTTGGTTTTGTCTCCGTTTTATTTTTCTATATCGCCTATAAGATAAAAATCCTAAAGACATATGGTTATGTTCCTATTATTGCGACGTTAGTGATTGTAAATTTTATATCAACGTCTGGTATCATTTTTGTAGGAGGGATTACTTTAAATAAATTTGATGCTAATTTGCTGATTAAATTGGTGCTTCCTTTAATTTTTTCCTATTTTTCGATTCATGCTTTACAAGGTTGGTGGGCAATAAGAAAATTCGGAGAAACTGAACCTACGGGAGAAAAAAAACGTTGGGTTAAATTTATTGATTTTTTAATAACATTATTATTAATAGTCTGGACTCTCTTAATAATAATTGGAATTGTTCTTCCCTAAACCACTTTACCATTACCGAAGATTGGAATTGCTGAGCATGACTGTAGCGTCTGAATAATTGAGTAAAAAATTATCCTTTTGTATCTACTCAACAGTCGGTGAGTGAAAGTATTCACTCAAACTTTTCATAACGATTGTAAGGACAAAACGATACTGCCCCTCAATCCACTCTCAATAAAGATTAGTTTTAGTTCGTTGGAGTAAGAGTAAAAAAGTATTGTGATTGCGACACCCAATAGAAACCTTAATCAAAGGGGTAATCTCCACTATCTTCAGTTTCCATTCGTTGCTGTTTGGTTTTGGTGATTTCCTTTGCGACTAAACTAGTGACCACCTGACCATAGTGTTTCTGTAACATCTCGACCGATGTACCCATCTGTTTTGCGAGTAGGAAAGGACTTACTTCCTCACTCAGTCGTTGGGTCGCATAGAAGTGACGGAGACTGTACAGTGACCTCTTTCGACCCTTAGAATCCTCTGACATTCCAGTGTAGGTCATCAAACTATTGAAACTCTTTTTCATTGATGCGATTGGTTTTCCGTCTAGGTGGCAAAATACATACTCAACTTGTTTCGGTTTCTCACCTAATTCAGTTGTTCTAAAGTCGTACATCCGTTTGATGTATTGGTCTGCACCCCAATTGAAAATTGCTTCTCGTTCTCCTGTCTTACCACTAACAAATGCAACTAACCGTTTACTACCATCGTCCGTATCCTGACTTCGTAAATCTTCCCAAGTCAGTAACCTTAATTCACCGACCCTTGTTCCAAGATTTGCAGATACCAAACAGAAATGCTGAAGGATAAATCTGTCTCTATAAATGTTTCCTCTTATTGCACTACCTTCTCTTACCCAATCTCTCATTTTGCGAGTAATGATTCTCCATTCCTTGAGACTGAAGGTCGGTCTGCGATTGTCTCTTACCTGTGGAGATTTAATCTTTGGCGTTTCTTTGAGGTAATCTTTTTCCACCGCAAAGTCGAATAGACTTTTCATGACCACTGCTTCTCGTTGCAGAGTTCCATTTGATGGAACAAAGGATTCACCTTTTGCATTTACTGAATTAGATTTTCTCCAGTTCCAAAACCCAGCAATGTCTGCTTCGGTTACTTCGTCAATCTTTGGGTCTTTCTTAACTGTCTTAAAGTAGGAGAGGGGATACTTACCCATTCGGTCTATTGCAATTTTTATGTTCTCTGGTTTGGAACGAGATTTCATTTTTGGATATGCAACCGACCATTCTTTGTAGACAGTCGATACTCTCTTGGTGACAAGTGAGGAACCGTTTAATACCTTCATGTAAAGTTCTTCGTACTTGTTCTTTGCAAATCGTTTTGCATCGGATTTCTTTTGTAATCCAGACGAACCCTTGAAGTATCCTGTTGAGTTAGGAACTCGAATCCTAAGATACCAAACAGGGTTAACCGTACCGTTCCTTCGGGTGCGTTGGAACAGAACTATTCGTCCGTCTCCGTTTACATCCGTAAAGTTTATGTCGTTGTTAAATCCCAATTTTGATACCCACAAAAATGACTTCTGAGAAAAAGTCGTACCTACTAGTTCCTACTTCTTAAATCGCACCTACATCTTAAAAAATGCAGTTTACAGGTAGAAAATCGTACCTATCAATTTTATAGAATCGTATCTACAAAGGTATATTGAAAATGTAGGTACGATGTAGGTATAATAAAATTTTGCTGGGGGTAAAGTCAATAACGCTATAAGTTACTGATTTAATTGATTAAAATGGTCGGGGTGACAGGATTTGAACCTACGACCCCTGCCTCCCGAAGACAGTGCTCTACCAAGCTGAGCTACACCCCGACATTACCAAGACCTAGTTACCGTGAAGCTTACTAGGCGCTCTAAATCATCTTTATACACAGAGGGAGGGAGATGAGCTAAGGCGGCTAGGGCCTTTTCCGTTTCCTTTTCTGCTAGGGAAAAAGTATAGGAAAGCCCTCCGGTATTTTCTATAGTTTTGATGATCTCATCTAAATCACCAAGACCCCCGTTGCATATTGCATTTTCTATAAGCTTGCTCTCGTTCTCATTTCCGTTCCACATTGCATATAATAATGGAAGTGTGGGCTTACCCTCAGCCAAGTCATCTCCGATATTTTTCCCCAACCTACTTACGTCAGACATATAGTCCAAAGTATCATCGATGAGTTGAAACGATGTTCCCAGATGCTTGCCAAAATTCGCGAGGGCTATTTCCGATTCTTTATCGCTATCTCCTGCGACTGCTCCTAGGAGGGCTGCGGACTCAAAGAGTTTGCCGGTTTTGTTATGAATGGTAGCTAGATATCTTTCCTCAGTTACTTGGGGGTTGTTTTTGTTAAGTAATTGCATGATTTCTCCTTCGGCGAGGGTGTTCGTTGCCTCAGCTAAAATCTGTAAAACCCTGTTATTACCAAGTTCGACCATTATTTGAAATGCCTTTGAGTATAGATAGTCGCCGACAAGCACACTGGCCTGATTTCCCCAAATTGCGTTCGCAGTCCTTCTGCCGCGCCTTAGTTTCGATTCATCTACTACATCATCATGAAGTAAGGTGGCGGTATGGATTAACTCTAGAACAGCAGCCAGTGAAATATGATTTGCCCCGGTGTATCCAGTAGCGCGGGCGGAGGTCAGTAGAATCAGAGGGCGGATTCTTTTTCCTCCGCCCTCAAAAATGTGCAAGCTAAGCTCATTCACGAGGTTAATTTTAGAATCAAAATTACTCTTAATGATGTCATCTACCTGTTTCAGGTCTTCCACGACATCACTTTTTAGTTCTTTGCTTTTAGGAGAATCTATTATGCTAACCATTTCGAAATATTGTGGGTTTTAGCTGTAGTTCCTTGCTGCAGCCATGGATTTAAAAAATGGGCAACCAAATAACTTTTTGTTGTCTGTTTGAGCAGATTTGCTGTAGAATACCGCGCCTATTGGTCGAAATCTGTCTTTCCACTCGGTTTTGGCTAAATTACAAGTGAAAGGTTACGCTCTAAGCAGCCTATTAGCAACGATTAAACAAAAGAAATTAAGAGCGAGTGACTATCTATGCAAGCTATTTTCAAAACCGGAGGTAAGCAGTATAAGGCAGCTGTAGGCGATAAACTTAACGTCGAAAAAATTGGGTCAGAAGTTGGTTCTTCGGTGTGTTTTGATCAAGTATTGATGGTTCTAGATGATGGTGAAATATCTTTGGGGGATCCCCTCGTAGAGGGGGCGGCGGTAGACGCAAAGGTAATTGAGCAATTTCGAGGTAAAAAGGTTGAAATAGTGAAGTTCAAGCGAAGGAAGCACTATAAGAGAAGGGCTGGTCATCGACAAAGTTTGACTAGAATAGAAATCTTGAACGTT
Organism: uncultured Pseudomonadota bacterium; assembly: GCA_902597385.1. GTDB lineage: Bacteria > Pseudomonadota > Gammaproteobacteria > TMED69. The sequence goes on from CACJXQ010000002.1 coordinate 134,102, forward strand.
AGGAGTAATTAAAGGTATGGCACACAAGAAAGCGGGAGGCAGTACTAGAAATGGACGTGATTCAGAGTCTAAACGTCTCGGTGTGAAACGTTTTGGAGGGGAGATAGTGAAGGCTGGTAACATATTAGTCAGACAGAGAGGAACCCATTTTCACGCTGGAACAAACGTCGGTTGCGGAAGAGATCATACACTTTTTGCCTTAGTTGATGGGAACGTTAAATTCGAGAGAAAGGGTTCTCGCAACAGAAGGTTTGTAAGCGTTACAGACCTGGTCTAAAAAGGTTGGAATTTTCTGAGGCCCCGTTTTGAACAGCGGGGTTTCTCGTTTTTGAGATATCTCACAGTTGTTTTTGGTTAGGGGTACTCAATGAAATTTGTCGATCAAGTTCAAATAGAAGTCGAAGCCGGAAATGGTGGTGATGGCTGTCTAAGTTTCAGGAGAGAAAAGTATATTCCTCGGGGTGGCCCGGATGGCGGGGATGGAGGCGAGGGTGGGAACATCTATTTGCAGGCGGACCAAAGAGTAAATACCTTAGTCGATTTCAGGTTTAAAAGAATCTTTAAAGCGCGAAATGGGCATCCCGGAGAAGGCAGGAATAAAACTGGAAAATCCGCGGATGATCTCTTTATAAAAGTTCCGATTGGCACACTCGCCTACGACAAATTTACAGGGGATTTGATTGGCGACTTAGTCTCTCAAGGAAGCACCATTTTGATAGCAAAGGGGGGACACTCGGGGCAAGGTAATGCTCGATTTAAGACGAGTGTAAACAG
>CACJXQ010000003.1 GCA_902597385.1 uncultured Pseudomonadota bacterium
ACTCTATGTCAATGCAAGCCAACTGGATTGATGCTGCCCAAGGTAAAGTGAATTCAAAAGCACCTGTCACCCTTGTGGCTTCTGCATACGCGCCTGTCGTGGATACATCAAAGAACCTGACCCCCGAAATAAAACCGATAAAGGATTCAATTTTAATCCTAATAGACTTGGGGAAAGGGCGTAATAGAATGGGAGCATCTGTTTTTGATCTAGTAACAGCTATCGATGACAGGGAAACTGCGGATTGCATAGATACGACTGCCCTACGCGAATTTTTCCGCGCCATTCAAACCTTGAACGAATGTGGATTAGTAGAAGCCTACCACGACCGTTCCGATGGGGGGCTCTTTGTGACGGTCTCCGAGATGGCTTTTGCTGGTCGAACAGGAGTTTCACTAGACCTTTCGGATCAAGGAGACGAGCTGGGATTTCTGTTTTGCGAAGAACCGGGAGGAGTCATCCAAGCTCGCAAGGAAAACAAGAAAGAAATACTCAAATACATCGAAGAGTCTACCAGTCTGCTACCCTACACTCATACCATCGGCCAAATAAACGACTTTCAGGCACTGCAAATTTCAACTGACAGCACTAGCCTAACACTACCGCTCAAGGAACTTCTGGAATCTTATAGCGAAAATACCCATGCGATACAGTCTATGAGAGACAACTTATCTTCTGCCAACCAAGAGCTTGCCACTATCACGAACCTTTCTGATCCAGGCCTAAGCATCTCTGGCTACCCTAAAAACCTACCGACAAGGAAATCAAGAAATCAACGCCCCAGTGTTGCTATATTAAGAGAACAGGGCGTTAATGGTCATATTGAAATGGCAGCAGCTTTCGCCAAGGCCGATTTTCGCGTCGTTGATGTACACATGTCCGATATAACGTCTTGCTCCGAAGATTTAAGCAGTTTTGACGGATTGGCTGTGTGTGGAGGATTTTCGTATGGTGATGTCCTAGGGGCTGGGCAAGGATGGGCCAGCTCTATCACTCATGTTCAGCATGTGAGAGAAGTATTCTTAAATTTCTTTTTGAGGAAAAATACCTTTACCTTAGGAGTGTGTAATGGGTGCCAAATGCTATCTTTGTTGAAGGATATTATACCTGGAGCCGAATTGTGGCCGTCGTTTCATGAAAACAAATCTGGACAATTTGAAGCACGATTAACCATGGTGGAGGTAACACCATCACCATCTATTTTTCTAGGCGAACTTAGCGGCCTTAGAGCACCAATAGTTGTATCCCACGGGGAAGGACGGGTAATAAATTCCCCTGAAAATAGAAACTTAATTTGCGTACGTTATATCGACAATTTTGGTAATGTTACCCAGACCTATCCTTCTAACCCAAATGGCTCCGAATCGGGAATCGCAGGTTTAACGTCTTCTGACGGCCGAGCCACTATTATGATGCCTCACCCAGAAAGGGTATTTCTCAAAAAACAACTATCATGGTCTCCGGAATCATGGCTCAATGAGGAGAGTCCTTGGATGGAAATGTTTAATGCTGCCAGGAGAGTGGTTAAATGATAACCCGAAAAGATTCTGGTAGCCTAAAAAATATTAAAGGGGAGCGCGCCTTATGACGAAGGACAACATTAACAAAGACGGCATAACATTTCGCCAAGCTCTAAAGGAATATGGGGGTAATTTGACTCCCTGTGAATCAGACACAAGTCCAGGACCGTTAACAAACAGGGAGACGCATCCGAAAAACCGGAATTTAATATCGAAAGAGGAAAATTTTTACCATGTGGAGGGGCTTCAAAAGTCAGTTTTGAGAAAACTAAAAAGGGGCAATTTCTCTATTTTTTCGGAGTGCGATCTCCATGGATATCGGTATACGGAAGCCCAAGAAGAGCTAAAGACTTTCTTCAAGGAAATCCAAAACAAAACAATGGTCGCCGTCCTATTAATTCATGGTAAAGGACTTAGCTCAGTAGGCACTAAACCTGTTTTAAAGCCTCTCGTGAAGGAGTTTTTATTACAAGAACCACGTATTCTCGCCTTTCTCCCAGCCCCTAGAGATTTGGGAGGAGCCGGCGCTACGTTAGCCTTGCTAGGTAGAGCATCGACAAAATAAGATTTACAAAAAGCGTAAAAGGCAGACCGACGCAACAGCTATCCCTTCTTCACGTCCGACAAAACCTATTTTTTCCGAAGTTGTTCCTTTTATATTTATGTTTTCTACTCGCGTACACAAATCGCTTGCTATTAGTAAAATCATCTGGTCTCTATAATCTTTTATTTTTGGTCTTTCGGCAATTACTGTCACATCCAAATTACCAATCTCATAATTCGGCTCTATGAGCTTTCGAACCTCTCGCAGAAGCGTTCTACTATCGGCGCCTTTGTATTTGGGATCCGTATCGGGAAAAAGGACGCCGATGTCTCCCATAGCAGCCGCACCTAAAATAGCATCTATTACTGAGTGAATTAATACATCTCCATCGCTATGGGCTTTTATTCCCTTATCAAACGGGATCTCCACACCTCCTAAGGTCACACTATCACCATCTTCAAATCCATGCACATCATAGCCAAATCCTATTCTCATGCTAAAGCTCTCCGCGACTGCTCAAAAAATAGCGAGCCAATTGTAAATCCTCTTCAAAAGTTATCTTTATATTGTCGGTGTGACCCAAAACAATCCCTACTTCTTGGCCTAAATGCTCTACCGCTTGCGCTTCGTCAGTAAAACTTTTTCCTTCCTTTTTTGCTAAATCTAGAGCTTCTTTAATTACATCGAACTTAAAAATTTGAGGTGTTAAAGCCCTCCAAATTTTCTGTCTGTCCACTGTTCCTCGAATAGTCCCACTATCACACAATTTAAGTGTCTCTGTAACGGGCACCGCCAAAATGCAGCCAGCACTTGAGCTATTCCTGCAGCTCAAGAGTTTTTTGATATCCTCTTTGCGGACACAAGGACGAGCAGCGTCATGTATCATAACCCAATCTCTCTCGCTAGCTTCGTCTACTAACGCGTCTAAACAATTAGAGACAGACTCCATCCGCTGATGCCCTCCCCTAACGACTCGACATAATTTCTCAAAGGACGCTATCGAGCTACGATGTAGTTCATCACCTGAAGCTACGGCAATTATTGCATTCTCAACACGCACACTCTGGAAAATAACCTCTATACTTTTAGCTAAAACAGTTTGGCCACTTTCAGTCAATTCAAGATATTGCTTTGGCATGGAGGATCCCATTCTGCGCCCTACACCTGCCGCCGGAATCACGACGAAGACTTTACCGTTAGTCATTATTTACTTTCAATTTATGAGCCTCTTTCTCAGGGGGATAGACTCTGAGTAGTATTTCTCCATGTTTAATCATGCCCATTTTAGAGCGTGCTAACTCTTCTATTACAACGTACCCGTCTGTCAAATCCTTGATATCCTCATTCAGCGCGTCGTTTTCTTTTATTAATTCACCCTTTCTTACGCTCCCCTCTTTTATCTCCTCCGTTATCCGGCTTAGTCTCGGGCCTCCTTGGTCATCGAAATTTTGAGCATATTGCAAGTACCCGATTAGAAAAATTAACAGAATTAAAAATGATTTCATTATTAATATTTCAGGAAAATTTAGAAAATACTGGCAGAGCACCATAAACAGCCCGATCCGCAAGTTGGTCCTCAATAACTAACAAACGATTGTATTTTGCCAGACGATCAGAGCGAGACAAAGAGCCTGTTTTTATTTGACGAGCATCAAGACCACAAGCTATATCAGCAATTGTCGCATCCTCAGTCTCACCAGACCTATGTGAAACTACAACCCCAAAATTTGCCGATTTCGCCATCTCGATAGCAGCAAAGGTCTCTGTCAAGGTGCCTATTTGATTCACTTTTATGAGTATCGCATTTCCAGCCTTCTCTATTATGCCCCTTTCAAGAAATTTCACATTGGTAACGAATAAATCGTCTCCCACTAATTGAACTTTATCGCCAACAGCCTTCGTGAGGCGTTGCCAGCCAGACCAATCATTTTGATCCAGCCCATCTTCAATGGATACAATAGGGTAGCTCTGTATCCACTCACTCAACACTTCGATCATCCCGTCTGCATCTAATCGCTTTTTTTCACCGGGTAGATAATACACCCCTTCTTTGAAAAACTCCGAGCTTGCAACATCAAGTGCTATCCCGATATCTTTGCCAGGAACATAACCCGCCTTTTCTATAGCTTCTAACACCACTTGAACCGCCTCCTCATTTGAAGATAGGTTTGGTGCAAAGCCTCCCTCATCTCCAACCGAAGTACTAAGACCTTTCGACTCTAGTATTTTTTTTAACATATGAAATATCTCTACTCCATACCGTATCGCTTCCTTAAATGTGGGAGCGCCATATGGAACAATCATGAATTCTTGAAAATCAATATTGTTATTAGCATGCGAGCCACCATTGAGTATGTTCATCATAGGAACGGGCAAATGGAATTCCCGATCTTTTTTCCATAAAGTCTGGTAGAGAGGGAGCTTTTGGGAATGAGCTGCCGCATTTGCCACAGCCATAGAAACGGCCAGAATCGCATTTGCACCCAAATTAGATTTATTTTCGGTGCCATCTAAGGAGATTAGTCTTTCGTCTATTAACGTCTGGTCGCAGACGTCCAATCCGTGAAGCGCATCAGCCACTGGACCATTAACATTATTAACAGCACGCTGCACTCCTTTGCCGAAGTACCTATTACCTTCCCCATCTCTTAATTCTGCGGCCTCGCGCTCTCCAGTAGATGCTCCCGACGGCACTAAAGCAACTCCCACTTCTCCCTTTTCTGTAATCACCTCGGCCCGTACGGTGGGATTACCCCTCGAATCTATCACTTCTAAACCTTTAATTGTCTTGATTGTAGTCACAAAGTACCCTTCCTTATCGTACTATCCAATGTTTTAAGCGTCTCCAATAAAATACGAACTTCATTCAAAGGCACTGAATTAGGGCCATCACTTAAAGCAAGATCTGGCTTGGGATGGGTTTCCAGAAAGAGGCCAGAGATACCTACAGCAACTGCTGCCCGCGCTAGCGCAGGAACAAATTCCCTCTGCCCCCCCGAAGTCGAACCATTCGCTCCCGGCATTTGCACCGAATGTGTCGCATCAAAAATAATAGGGCAATTAGTCTCTCGCATAACGACTAAGCTCCTCATATCAGAAACAAGATAGTTGTAACCGAAAGAGGTCCCCCTCTCACATACCATGATATCGTCGTTTCCGGTTTCTCTAGCTTTTTTTACTACATTGAGCATTTCCCAAGGCGCCAAAAATTGTCCTTTTTTTATGTTTACAGGCTTACCAGCATTCGCAACTTTCTGTATGAAATTGGTTTGCCTACATAGAAAGGCTGGAGTCTGAAGAATGTCTACTGCATCAGCAACTTCATCAATCGGAGAGTCATCGTGAACATCTGTTAAGACAGGTATCTGGTATTGATTTCGAACCTGCTCCAAAATACGCAGGCCTTCTTCAAGACCCAGACCTCTAAAGCTATCTGAGGAACTCCGGTTTGCCTTATCAAAAGAGGACTTGAAGACGTATGTAATACCAAGATCTCTGGTAATTTCTAGCAAGCACTCCGCGACTTCCATAATCAGTTTTTCACTCTCTATGACACAAGGTCCTGATATCAGGAAAAAGCTCTTTTTATCAGCTTTTTTTAAGTCAAATAAAACGTCCATGTTTTCTAGCTAAGTCCTTTCATTTTTTAAACTAGCCCGCACAAAGGAATTGAAAAGAGGATGTCCGTCTCGAGGCGTAGATGAAAATTCTGGATGAAATTGACAACCCACGAACCAAGGATGATCTGATAGCTCTACGATTTCCACTAAATTTCCATCTAAAGATCTACCTACTATTTTTAAACCAGCCGACTCCATATCCATCGTATAGGTATTATTAAACTCATAACGATGGCGATGGCGCTCATTTATAAGATCATTTCCGTAGGCTTGACCCACAATACTGTCCGAAGCTAAACGACAGGGTTGTGCCCCTAAACGCATGGTACCACCCATATCACTCATCCCATCTCGCGTTTCTATTGCGCCATCACTACCGGCCCACTCAGTTATCAAAGCAACAACTGGGTGCTCGGTAGCTTTGTTAAACTCCGTGCTATGGGCTCCGGCCAAACCGGCGAGATTCCTAGCCACCTCAATTATCGCCATTTGCATGCCCAAACAAATACCGAGAAATGGTATCTGCCTTTCTCTGGCAAAAGTTACAGCCATCACCTTGCCATCTATTCCCCGTTCGCCAAACCCACCAGGAACTAGAATTCCGTCGACTTTTTCCAATATATTGGTACCATTTTTTTCAATCGCTTCGGCATCAACATAGCAGATTTCAACTCTTGTATCGGTATGAATCCCAGCATGCACAAGAGACTCAGACAGAGATTTATAAGCTTCGGTAAGATCTACATATTTACCTACCATCGCTATGGAAACATGATTACTGGGGTTCTCTAGGGCAGATACCACCTTCTTCCAGTTGGTCAAATTAGCAGGAGGAACAGTTAAATTTAATTTATCTACCACAATATCATCTAATCCCTCAGCATGTAGATTCTCAGGTATTTGATATATATTAGACGCATCCAAAGCAGAAATTACTGCTCTTTCACCGACATTGGTAAATAACGCAATTTTTCTTCGCTCTGACGACGATATCGACTCCTGAGCTCTGCACAAGAGGATGTCAGGTTGAATTCCAATGGATCGTAATTCCTTAACAGAGTGTTGAGTAGGTTTTGTTTTTACTTCGCCTGCTGAGGCTATGTATGGAACTAAAGTTAGATGAATAAATAAGGTGTTTTCACTTCCTAGTTCAATACGCATTTGTCTAATCGCTTCAAGAAAAGGCAACGACTCAATATCGCCCACAGTTCCGCCGATTTCCACTAGAGCGACCTCCGCATCGGCCGCCCCTCTCTTGATACACCTTATTATTTCATCTGTTACATGGGGTATAACCTGCACAGTAGCGCCTAAATAATCTCCTCTGCGTTCTTTTTGAATGACGTTTTCATAAATTTGCCCTGCTGTGTAGTTGCTATCGGAAGAAATTCCGCACCGAACAAATCTCTCATAATGTCCAAGATCAAGATCAGTTTCCGCACCATCTTCGGTTACAAAAACTTCACCATGCTGAAACGGACTCATTGTACCGGGATCAACGTTGATATATGGATCCATCTTTACCATCGCAAGATTAAGCCCTCTTGCCTCTAAAACGGCACCTAAGGACGCCGAGGCAATACCCTTTCCAAGCGATGATACAACTCCACCAGTTACAAATATAAAACGAGTCATATCAGCTAGGTCAGCCCCAAGTAAGGAAAATTAACACCATCGATCATTCGATGCTTCTTGGGAAGATAACGCTACCAGAACCTCGGAGAGTTCTCAACGAGATTTATACCAATATTGTTGATATTTAAGGTTCAATACCTGAAGCACATGTTTTGATCACTTCCCATGCCTGCAAAACCGTTTGCTCGGTAACACGGACCTGCCCTACACACAAGCGAAGTGAGAAGCGACCATCAATTATAGTATGACTTAAAAAAATGGATCCTGTCTCATTAATTGTGTTCAACAACTTCTCATTTCTTGCATCGTCTCCCTCAACACGAAAACATACTAGATTAAGCCCAGTATAGCTTGTAAGCTCAAAATGATTTTCGGCTTCAACCCAAGAGGCAAATTTATTAGCTATTTTTACGTGACCTCTAAGATATTCCCTAATACCGTCAACGCCGTAAGACCGAATTACGAACCAAAGTTTTAATGCCCTGAATCGCCGACCTAATGGGATCTGCCAATCTCTAAAATCTACCACCGGCTGATCCAAGGCGCGCGGATTTCTTAAGTATTCAGGCAAAACTGAAAGTGCCGAGATTAGGGTTTTCTTGTCTTTGACATAGAAACAATTACAATCAAAATTTGTGAGCATCCATTTGTGAGGGTTGAAGCAATAACTATCCGCCAACTCTATACCATCGTTGAGATATCTAAATTCAGGACAAACAGCTGCGGTACCTGCCATGGCTGAATCAACGTGCAGCCAACAGTCGTTTAAATCAGCTAAACGACCTATTTTTTTTATTGGATCACACGATAATGTAGAAGTTGAGCCTACAGTTCCGCAAATAAAGAAGGGTTTCAAACCGTTAAATAGGTCTGAAGCAATTTGCTCTTCTAAATTTGAATACAGTAAAGCTCCATCAGAATCGCTTGAAATCTTACGCAAGTTTTCTCTTCCTAGGCCAGCTATAGCGAAGGCTTTTTCCACTGAGGAATGAGCCTCCTCCGAACAGTAGCCGATTAAATAGCTCTGAGTTCCTTGAGGAGCCGCTTTTGTTTTTGTTAATTCCCTTGCAGCGATCACTGCGCACAAGACCGCACTAGAGGCAGAATCTTGGATAACCCCTCCACCAAATCCTGACGATTTAAACATGTCAGGTAAGCCCATCATTTCAACAATCCAGTCCAAAACCAAAATTTCTAGTTCTGTACAGGAAGGGCTAGTCAACCAGAGCATTCCTTGCACACCCAGTCCAGCACTGAAAATTTCAGCCAATATGGATGGTGGTGACGCGTTTGCGGGAAAATAGCCAAAGAAGCCAGGCGCTTGCCAATGAGTTATACCCGGCAGTATTATCTTATCCAAATCCTCTATTATCCGAGAAAATTGTTCCGCATTCTTTGGTGGAGAACTCGGTAAGGATGATTTGATTTGTCCTGGCTTTACCTTAGAAAGTACAGGATAGGACTCTATCCTCTCAAAATAATCACACAGCCAATCTATCGCAGCGTATCCATTCTTACGAAATTCCTCAATTGACATGTGTCCCGGAAAACCGGGTGGGTCGGTGATCCGGGACTTTTTCGTACTCAAGCTTGTTCGCTCTCGGAGGCTAAGAGCTTAAAGGTTTTCTAATATATTTTCTGCAGAACTCTCTTTAACTTCTGAAATCACAGATTCTCTCAATATCTTGAGAACCTTACAGTTTTCGACAATTATAGCGAAACGCTCCGCTCGCGTACCCATTCCAAAACCACTTGCGTCCAAATCAAGCCCTAGTTTTTTTACATATTCTGCATTGCCATCAGCAAGCATAAGGACCTTCGAATCAGCTCCATGGGCTTTACCCCACTCACTCATTACGAAGACATCATTTACTGATAAACAACCTATAGCATCAACACCTTTACTTTTTATAGCATCACTATTTGCAACAAATCCGGGTAAATGCTTAGCCGAACAAGCTGGTGTAAAGGCACCAGGGACAGCAAATAATACTACTTTCTTACCTTTAAAAAGATCGTCTGTAGTTAATGGACCGGGACCTTCTTCGCCCATAATGGTAAGTGTACCTTCAGGCATGTTTTCTCCAACTTGTATACTCATAAAGTAATCTCCTTAATTTCTATTCACAAAACTTTTTTACAATACTGTGGCGTAGCATCAGCCCGCCAAAGAATCGACTCCTAACCAACCTCCATTGACCGAGAGAACAAATCGGTCTGTGGTTTTCCTCCAGTGGATCTACTCAGCTTCTTTGCGTCAGACCTATTTATACCTAGATGCCTCAGATATTCCTCAGAGACACCCCCTGTTATGTACTCTCCACTGAAGCAAGACTGCTCAAATCCCAAAATCTCAGGGTTCCCCCTTTGGGCAGAGATAACGAGTTCCTCTAAATCCTGATATATAAGACCATCGGCGCCCAAAATTTTGCGCACTTGCGCCTCCGTTCTGTTATAAGCTATCAACTCCTCCCTAGTTGGCATATCAATACCATAAACGTTCGGGAAACGCACAGGCGGCGCCGCGGAAGCAAAATAGACTTTATTTGCGCCTGCCTCCCTAGCCATCTCAATTATTTGTTTGCTTGTGGTTCCTCTAACAATCGAATCATCTACTAACAAAACATTTTTCCCAGCAAACTCTAAATCTATCGCATTTAGTTTTTGACGCACAGATCTTTGCCTCATAGCCTGACCTGGCATTATAAACGTTCTGGCAATGTATCTATTCTTTATAAATCCCTCTCTGTACTTGATCCCTGTCACATTGGCCAATTCGAGAGCAGCCGTGCGAGCAGTATCTGGAATTGGAATGACCACATCGATATCATGCTCAAACCAATTTTCTACAATTTTATTAGCGAGTGCCTCGCCCATTCTCATTCTCGCCTTATGAACAGAGATGCCGTCAATAATCGAGTCTGGGCGAGCAAAGTAGACATGCTCAAAGAGACAAGGGAGATGTCCAGCAGGAGCAACACACTGTTCAGTGAACAATTCACCTTTGGAATTTATGAAAAGAGCCTCTCCTGGTCGGATATCTCTTACCAAGTTAAAGCCTAAAACATCTATGGCAACACTTTCGGAGGCCACAACGAATTCTTCTCCAAAATCAGTCTCACGGGCACCATAGACAATAGGCCTGATTCCGTGCATATCGCGAAAAGCGACAATTCCAACTCCGGTTATCATGGCTACAACAGAATATGCTCCTTTACACCGCTCAAATACCTTCGAACACGCAAAGAAAATGTCCTCCGGATTTATTTTTTTCTTGTTTAACTTATGAAGTTCCTGAGCAAATACATTTAAAAGCACTTCGGAATCAGAATCTGTGTTGATATGGCGAAGCTCGTCATCAAATAAATCCGTTTTTAATTTTTCTGAGTTAATGAGGTTGCCGTTATGGGCCAAGGTAATTCCGTAGGGAGAATTAACATAGAATGGTTGAGCCTCAGCCGTAGACGAATTTCCCGCCGTAGGATACCGAACATGCCCGACTCCCATATTGCCTGGCAGACCTATCATATCATCGGCCTGGAATACGTCTCTCACAAGTCCATTTGATTTCTTTAGGAAAATACGACTGTCGTCACAAGTAGCTATTCCTGCTGCGTCTTGGCCACGATGCTGAAGCACTGTCAACCCTTCATACAAAAGCTGGTTAACACTCGAATTCGCTGCTATAGCTAAGATTCCGCACATTTAAATTTTTCCAATCATTTTTAAATAAAAGCATCCCTGTCAAAGGTATCGGGGAAAAAAAGCTCCAGAGAGTCTAAAACCTTAACAAATAGTGGAATGACAATTGAATCTTGCCACCAGACGGCATTCGAAAAAAAAATTCTTAAGAAAAACAAAAACAGAAGAACGATAACACTACTTCTTAAAAATCCGAATGTTGCTCCCGCAGTTCTGTCAAGACCACCATAAGCCGAACTTCTTATTACTGAGCCTAATATTCTACTAGTTATCCCACATAATATCAGTAATGGTATAAGTATTGAGATAAAAGATGATATTGCCCTTAAAAAACCAAATTCTATGTAGGGCCGATAGAATACCTCCAAAAAGCCCATAAAATAAAACGCTGCCCAAAAACTAAACACCCATGAAACTAGCGATAGGAACTCTAGCGTGAAACCTCGAAAAAACCCTATCATAACTGAGAGGAAGAAAATTACGACAATAAGGTAATCTATTAGAACCATCAGAATTAAGTTCTTATCTTCACGAGAAAACCGACGAGACCAAACTTTTCTTCAACTATAGATAGTACCTTCATTGCTTGATTTTTTTCATCAAAGGGGCCAACACGGACGCGAAATGACTCACCATCATTTTCTTCTCTTTCTATTACGAACGCGTTGAAAGATTCCTCGTTTAACTTTTTTATAAGTTGATTAGCATTATCTTCACTTGAAAAACTGCCTACCTGCACAACCCAGTTCACCGGCGGCTCCAAGTTTCCTTCAGATTTTGCCCCCTGCCTGAATTGATTTTCAATGGAGGCCTCAAGTTTATCCAAGGAATCATCAAAATCTAATGTGGGTTGTTCAACCTGCTGGCCATCAGGTGGACCATTCTCACTGAAGCCCTCAGTTCCAGCACGATCATTCCTTTCTACAGAATTAATTGACTTAGGTGACTCTAAAACTGAATTAATTCGGCTTTTTAAAGACTCCGTGGAACCATCCCAATCTAAAAATTCTTCTTTTGATTGGCTGATTCTAGGGGGTACCTCTTGGATTTTCGATTCCTCCTGTTGCCCTTCTTTATTTTCCAAAAAAATGGGAACAAGAATTACCACCGCCAGCACCACAACTATAGAGCCAACTAGTCTAGTCTTGATTTGCTCTTCACTCATCATCACAAAGTATTGTCCAAATATTTTACGAACTTCTCCACCACTTTAAATGATCCGCAGGAAACTATTACATCTTCTCTGTTGGATCTTGTCAAAGCTAAATCAAACCCTCCTACCAAAGAATTCGCAGAGAGACTCATCGTCTTTTTTTCAATTTTCCTTAACTCTTTTTCTAAAGCCAGACTAGAATAAAATTCACCCCCTTCTAAATTGGGGAATATCCAAACATCAATGGCCCCCTTTAGTGCATTGAGAAAACTTTTAATATCCTTACTTTTTCTTAGTATCACAATCCCGTATATCTTCCCAACCTTCACTAAATCATTTAAGTTCTGAGCTAAGGCAGAGGCTGACTGCGCGTTATGCGCAACATCTAAGATTATTTTTCTGTCCCTCGCAAACAATTCTTGAAAACGCCCAACCAACTGTAATTCGGTGATTGACTTTTTGACAACATTGGTATCGATTGAACAACCCATAGTGGCGATAAGCTCTAAAACCCCCGCAGCATTCCTCAATTGATGTGCCCCCTTTAAAGGAAGCATAGGCAGGCCCTCAAATGACTGGTTTTCATCCCACCAATCCCAAGAACCTTCATTTTCCTTAAAATGGAAGTCTGAACCTATCAGCTTTAAATGGCAACCAACCTGATGAGCTGTGTCCAAAAGGCTTGTGGGCGTAGCTGGGTCAGAACATACACAGGGGACATCTTTCCTCATTATCCCTGCTTTTTCTATTGCTATTTGCTCTCTGGTGCTTCCCAGGTACTCCTGGTGGTCTATGTCTATAGAGGTAATTAAACAAAAATCAGGGTCAATGGAATTAACAGCATCCAATCGTCCACCTAAACCAACTTCTAAAACTGCTATATCAAGTTGATATTTTTGGAAAATCAAGAAGGCTGCCAATGTCGAAAATTCGAAATAGGTTAAGTCATTATCGCCACGAGCTTCCTCCACTAAACGAAAAGCGTCAGTTAATCGCTCATCGAGCACTGGTTGACCATCAATCCTAACTCTTTCGTTATATCGAAATAAGTGAGGTGACGTATAGGCACCAACGGTATAACCATTATTCAAGAAAAAAGATTCTATTAGGGCAATACTGGAGCCCTTACCATTTGTGCCAGCTACAGTTATCACTTCTTTACCAATGCCCTCTATTCCTAAGGCCTCTTTTACTTTTTTACACCGATCGAGCCCTAGATTAATTCTCTTCGAATTCTTCTGCTCTAGGAATGTCATCCAGTCTGGCAAAGATTTATTTTCCAAAGCTTAACCTTTTCAGCACGCATTATTTAGTGAAATAGCTAAGAATCGACCTCTTTTGGGTCTGTGTTAGAGTTTCGTTCATTATTAATCTCAAGGTCTAATTCTAAGGTACCCATCTTATCAGTTAGAAGTGCAACTATTTTAGCTATCCTCTCACGCAACTCCTTTCGTTCCACTATCATATCGATTGCGCCGTGTTTCAGTAGAAATTCACTTCTTTGAAAACCTTCAGGCAATACCTGCCCAACAGTCTGCTCAATCACCCTCGGGCCAGCAAAGCCAATAAGGGCCTTAGGTTCAGCGATTATAATGTCTCCAAGTGTTCCCAAACTAGCAGACACTCCTCCCGTTGTAGGATCCGAAAGTACAGTTAGATAAGGCAAGCCACTCTCCCTCAATTCACCCAGGGCACTACTAGTCTTTGCCATCTGCATCAACGATACCAAACCTTCCTGCATACGGGCACCACCGCTGGCACAGAAGCACACAAAGGCCACATTATTTTCAATCGAATGGCGAACCGCTCTGACAAACTTTTCCCCGACTACAGAGCCCATCGAACCTCCTAGAAAGCCGAATTCGAAGGCCGCAGCCACCAGGGGCACTCTGCAAACAGTTCCACTAAAAACAACGAGCGCGTCATTTTCTCCCGTCTTTTTCCTTGCTGCCACCAGACGGTCTTTATATTTTTTCACGTCTTTAAACTTTAAAAAGTCCCGGGGTTGAACTTCTGCTCCAATTTCATAGCTACTTCCTTCATCAAAAAAGTAATCCAACCTCTTTCTGGCTCCAATACGATTATGGTATCCACATTTCATGCAGACCTTCTGATTCCGCTCGAGTTCAGGTCTATAAAGGACTGCTCCACAATTACCACACTTATCCCATAACCCTTCCGGAACCGATCGCCTAGAGGCACCCTCTATTCTTATACTTTTTGGAAGTAATTTTTTAAACCAGTTCACTTTAAAATAATTCCGAACTTAAAAGGTTAAGCATCTACAGCTCCCTTAAGTTCTTTGACGAAACTTTCTAGAGATTTTCTAGCTGCATTTATTTCTGCCTCTTTTTCTATAATGTCAACCAGCGCGCTGCCCACTACGACAGCATCCGATAATTTAGCAGCCTCCCGAGCGCTCTCAGGCGTTTTTATGCCAAAACCAAGACCAATAGGCAACCTAGTACCATTACGGACGAGCTCTAAAGACTTCCGTATATTGGAGGTGGAAATACTCTTATCTCCAGTAACCCCTTTAACAGACACGTAATAAATGAATCCCGCGGCAAGTTCCCCGACCTTTTTTATTCTATCCTCCGAAGAGTTAGGAGCTATTAAAAAAATTTGTCTTATACCATTTGCCGTCAAAATCTTGTTCTGCGGAACTGATTCTTCTGGAGGAAGATCTACCACCAAAACACCATCTACGCCGGACGCCCTTGCTTCCTTCGCAAACCTCTCGAAGCCCAGCCTTTCAAAGGGATTCATATAGCCCATAAGAATTACTGGGGTGCTAGCATTCCTCTCTCTAAATGCCCGCACCAGCATGAAGATGCTAGATAAATCGGTTCCAGCGGCAAGAGATCGTTCACTCGCTCTTTGAATGGTAGGGCCATCCGCCATAGGATCTGAAAAAGGCACGCCTAATTCAATTACATCCGCCCCCCCGTCCACTAATGATTGCATGTAATCTAGAGTGTTCTCAATAGAGGGATCCCCAGCGGTGATAAAGGTAATTAAGCCTTTCTCGCCTTTTGATCGCAGATTTTCAAAACAGGTTTCAATCCTACCCATAACATCCTCTAAATTTAAATCCCATAGTCATATAGTGATTGATTTGATATCGGCCACCGTCATTAAATCTTTATCTCCCCTGCCCGATAAATTGATAATTATTATCTGGTCGCTTCTCATTTCTCGAGCGAGCTTTTCCGCATGAGCTAACGCATGGCTAGTCTCGAGTGCAGGTATTATACCCTCTAAGAGACACAAGCGTTCAAATGCTACCAAAGCCTCTTCATCTGTAACGGTTTCATAGGTTGCGCGACCGACATCTTTGAGCCAAGAATGCTCTGGTCCTACTCCGGGATAATCTAGCCCCGCTGAAACAGAGTGGGTAGCGCTGATTTGGCCAACTTCGTCTTGCATCAGATAAGTACGGTTACCATGTAGAACTCCCGGGCTTCCCGCGTTCAGAGGGGCAGAGTGCTTCCCAGTAGAAACGCCCTCACCTCCAGCTTCCACACCAACGAGTTTGACCTCTTCATCTTCAAAAAAAGGATAAAAAAGACCCAAGGCATTTGATCCCCCTCCAACACAGGCGACGAGGGCGTCAGGTAATTTGCCTTCAGATTCCAAGCACTGGCTCTTTGTCTCTTCTCCAATCACTGACTGGAAATCACGAACTATTTGAGGATAAGGATGAGGGCCAGCCACAGTGCCGATTATGTAATAAGTATCATCAACATTAGTTACCCAGTCTCTTAAGGCCTCGTTCAGCGCATCTTTGAGGGTTCGGGAGCCTGAATCGACCGCACAAACTTCAGCACCTAGTAATTTCATCCTAAATACATTTGGAGATTGCCTCTTAATATCCTCGCTTCCCATGTAGATTGCGCACTTCATTCCTAATCTAGCGGCAACTGTAGCAGTAGCCACTCCATGCTGCCCTGCTCCAGTCTCAGCGATTACTCTTGGCTTACCCATCCTTTTTGCCAACAACCCTTGTCCAATAGTATTGTTTACTTTGTGGGCTCCAGTATGGTTCAAATCTTCTCTTTTCAAGTAGATTTTTGCACCACCTATATCCTTCGTAAGGCGCTCGGCAAAATACAATGGAGTTGGCCTGCCAACGTATTCATTTAAATCCCGTCTCAAGCTACTTAAAAAGTCCGGATCGGCTTTAAACCGGTTATAGGAATCTTCCAGATCAGTAAGAGGCCCCATCAATGTCTCAGCAACAAATTTGCCCCCATATTGACCAAAATGACCATTCGCGTCTGGAAGACTTTTCATTGATTTAATATCAGCTTTAAGTTTGGCCATTAAATTCCCTCTGCTTCGCTAATGTAATGAACTCCTTGAGTTTCGACTTATCTTTTTTTCCCTTCTTACTTTCAACACCGCTACATACGTCTACGGCGAAGGGTTTGGTCATCTTTATGACTTTACGCACATTTTGAGCATTAAGTCCTCCCGCCACGATGTAGGGCTTATTCATTGATTTGGGAATTAGCTCCCAATCAAATGTTTTTCCTGTACCACCTGCTAAATTAGAATCACCTGTATCAAATAAAACAGCAGATGACCTATTGTATCTACCAACTTTTTCCACAACGTCAGTACCTTGCATCATTTTAATCGTTTTCAACCAGGGCAATCCAAAAGAGTCACAAAGCGACTCTTCCTCTTCACCATGAAACTGGAGTGAACCTACCCCTGACACATCAATCATTTTCCTCACATCTTCAAATTTCATATCCACAAACAAACCTACCGTACTTACAAATGGTGGCAACCCTGCAATGATTTCTGCAACTTTTTCTGGTGACACATATCGGGGGCTTGGCGGATGAAAAATAAACCCTATAGCATCAGCACCTAAGGCTATTGCATCACTTGCATCAACCTGATTCGTTATCCCACAAATTTTGACTCTTACTGTAGCCACAACAACTCACCGGCACTATTTTTTCTTAGTATACCAAATATCCGACTTATGAGTTGAAACCAAAAACTCTAAACTGAGATTTCTTCGGTCCAGTCAAAATAATTTTTCGCAGTTTTACAAGGTATTCCGAACTCTTGTGGGTAATCTACCGAAGCCAAGTATAAGCCCGAGGGAGCAGCAGTCGCACTATTCATACTCCGCCTCCTGGAGAGCAACACTTTCTTAGCCCAGTAAGGCTCCCTCTTACCACTGCCAACATCTATCAAAAGACCTGCTATATTGCGGACCATTTTTTGCAGGAACCCGTTTGCTTTTATAGTAATCACAACAAATTCCTGCCTCCTGGATATCTTTATATCTTTTATCTCTCTAACAGGAGACTTGGCTTGACAACCTCGTGCTCTAAAGGAAGAAAAGTCATGCTCCCCAAGCAAGAAATCTGCAGCCTCTAACATTCTCTTTTCATCCAGGTTTCTTGACACCCAAGTAGTCGAATCAAACAGTTTACCCGATCGGAACTTTCGATTGAAAATCACATATTGGTAAGTCCTCGCCAAAGCTAAGTATCTGGCATGAAATAATTCCGGAACACCTAAACACCAAGAAATACTTAAGTCCTTCGGTAAATTTGAATTACCACCTTGTATCCAAGAATAATGTTCCCGATACACTGAGGTGTCAAAGTGCGCGACTTGGCCCAGTGCATGTACTCCAGCGTCAGTTCGCCCAGCGCAAATCAAAGATACTGTCGAATTGGCAACCTCGGAGAGAGCAGTTTCCAACTCTTCCTGAACGGTTCTTACTCCCTTTTGCCGCTGCCAACCGAAAAAATTTGCTCCATGATACTCAACACCAATCGCCAAGCGCATTACAGCCACCCTAAAAGATACTTATTTCAGCATTCGAGATAGGAGAAGCATTTCTAATCCTTCTGATCTTCAATAGGACGAATTGATAAAACTGAGTCTTCTTCCTCATCAATATCTAGGTCTATTTCAAAAGCTAAGGGATCAGGCGAACTACGGCTCCCCTCTTCCTCGATTTCTTTCTCAAGATCATCAGCTAGATTACTAGTTTCTTCTAAATCTCCGCCTGTCTCTGTGTCCACCTTTTTCTCTTCATTTACTACTTTTGCGGGTTGGGCAGACAATTTCTCCTCGAGGCTTTCCCAAAGGGATTTGATATCCAACCACTCAATCGTAGACGGCCCTATGATTTGTTCAGCTTCAACCGCAGCTGCCTTGAACTCTTCCAGATCACCCATTTGTCCCAAAACCGTAAGAAGTTTTATCCTATAGGATGACTCTGCAGGATTGTCCAGGATTGCCTGTTCAAGCATTTGTTTGGCCTCCTCATATCTCTCATAAGCCAAATAGACATTTAGGCCGGCAATCGGATCCTTTTTGGCAATAACCGGATCTGGCTGACCATGCTTTTCAACATCTGGTTGAGTCTTAAGATTCGAGACCGGACTACTAACCTCTTTTGAAATTTGAGCAGGCTCACTTTCTACGCTCCTTGAATAACTTATAGACTCAGGAATTAGGGATTCTCTATTTTTTCGTATCCTAGAAAAATATAACAGTCCCAAAACACCTACTATGAAAAAAAGAAAAACCCACGCGGAAACAGAAAAAGGGGACTGCTTCTCGCGAGAACTATCTGCTAACACCTCTACGGAAGCATTGTTTAGTTTTTCAATCTCAAGCTTTAGAGCCTGAATCTGTTGCAGTTGGACAGCTGATTCTTCCTTTAGTAGAGTAATTACTCCCTCCGACTGTTTCAGCCTGTCTTCCAGTTCAGCAGTCTGAACGGCTTGCACCGCAACCTCCTCTTCTAAAAGCGCTGTTGTAACATCAGTCTCATCTAAATCCTCAATCTCCGGCTCCAAAAGTTCTAATCTAGCCTTATCTCCACCATCCGGTTCAAACCTGAGCGAACTACCTTTCGATTTTTTCCACTCTGCATATTGACGAGATACTTCGACTCGCGCTTCCTGCTTGTTAATACCTATTATCTCCTCAATCGAAGGAACAATAAGTACAGACCCTTGTAATAGAACGTTAATATTTCCCTGTCTAAATGCACTAGGATTCTTCTTTGCGAGCGCTAACATCATCTGCTCCACGGAGACATTATCACTTGGCTTATGTATTTTAGCCAAAGGCCAAAGAGTATCGTTCCGTCCAATGGGGCCTATAATGCTTTTAACGTTTACTGTTCTAGAGGTTTTGAAATTACTTTTAATGTTCGAGGCATAACTTTTTGGATCCAGAAGCACGGTAAACTTCTTAGACATAGAGTTACCCATCGACGTGTGCTCCAGGATAAAGGTTAAGTAGGGATCGGATATAGGCTCTTCAGACCAAACTCTTATGTAAGGTAGCGCGCCAAGTTTATTTTCCAGAGAAAAGTTGAGCTTTAACAAGTTAGGTTTATAGGCAACCTCTAAAAGTTCAAAAACTTTCCTTGGCGCCAACCCTACGTTGGCTGTATTTTGATTGGCGTTAACTTTTCCTTCCAGGTTTATTTTAGCCTCAAAATTCTCATTTAAAAAAGACGAAACCTCTATTTTTCCTAATCCAAGAGCGAATGAAGAAAGCGGAAAAAAGAGTAAGACTACTCCTATAGCCTTTGCAACGTCGAAAGCTTGTCTATTTTTTAAAATCACTTCTAACGCGCTTTTCATTGTTAGGAAGATATCATAAATGACTTTGCACCAGTATTTCAGCTATCTGAACACTATTGAGGGCGGCACCTTTTCTAATGTTATCGGCGACTACCCACATACTTATCCCTCTAGGATGAGATATGTCTTCTCGAATTCTTCCAACAAATACATCATCATTTTCTACCGCATGCTCTACTGGGGTGGGATATCCCCCATCTTTTCGATCATCAATTACAGTTATTCCCGGAGCCTTTCGCAAAGCGAGGGCCACCTCTTCACGACTTACTTTTCTGTTAGTCTCAATGTGAACAGCTTCTGCATGCCCAAAAAATACAGGGACCCTTACAGCCGTTGGATTCACCTCGATGGAGGGACATTCCATTATTTTTTTTGTCTCCCAAACCATCTTCATTTCTTCTTTGGTATAGCCGTTGTCTTGAAACTCATCAATATGTGGCAAACAGTTAAAAGCAATCTGGGCTGGGTAAACATTTGATTGAATCGCACGAGCATTTAATAGGTCACTTGTTTGATTAGCTAACTCTGTAATACCCGATTTTCCGCTACCTGAAACTGCTTGATAGGTCGCCACGTTCACTCGGGAAATCCTCGCGATATCGTGAATGGGTTTGAGAGCAACCACCATTTGAATAGTAGAGCAATTCGGATTCGCAATTATTCCTCTATTTTCGTATGCCCCTACCTGCTCAGGGTTGACCTCAGCCACCACTAGCGGGATATCATCGTCATAACGAAAAGCAGACGTATTATCTATTACTACAGCGCCCGACTTCGCTGCTTTAGGTGCAAACACTTTAGACACATCTCCTCCGGCCGAAAAAAAAGCTATGTCCACTCTGTTGAAGTCAAAACTGTCTAAAGAAGTTACCGACAAACTGCTCTCTCCAAATTCCACCCGTTTTCCTTCTGACTCGGTGCTAGCTACAGCATAAACTTCCCCAACAGGAAAGCCCCTTTGGCTCAAAATTGCCAACATCGCCTCCCCAACAGCCCCTGTCGCACCTACAACCGCAACATTAAATTTTCGAGCTGACTCAACCATTAGATAAGTTCTCTATGTTTCCACAAACTTGTTCGGTCATTTCCCTTGTTCCCAGACAAAGCGACTGCTGCTTGGAAATATCGACGGTTCGATGTCCGGCTGAGAGCACTTTATCAACAGCAACTTTCACCAAATCTGCAGCAGTTTTTTCACCTAAGCTATAACGAAGCATCATCTCAACTGACAATATCATTGCTAAGGGATTAGCGATATTTTGACCTGCTATGTCAGGAGCAGACCCGTGTACCGGCTCATATAATCCAAAACTCTTGGAGTTAAGAGATGCAGAAGGTAGCATTCCAATGGACCCAGTCAACATGGCCCCTAAATCGGACAAAATATCGCCAAACATATTTCCTGTCACTATGACGTCGAATTGTTTTGGTTGCCTGACTAGCTGCATAGCCGCGTTGTCAACATACATATGCTCCAAGGCGACTTCAGGATGTTCCGATCCAACTTCAGAGACTACCTCTCTCCAAAGTTCAGAAACTTCTAACACATTCGCCTTGTCCACTGAGCAAAGTTTGAAACCTCTTTTTTTGGCGATATCAAAAGCCGCAATCGCTATTCTTTTTATTTCATTTTCATCATACACGAGAGTGTTATAACCTACCTTTACTCCATCATTTCGAGTATCTATCCCTCGCGGCCTCCCAAAGTATATTCCGCCAGTCAACTCCCTAATTATCATGACATCTAACCCAGAAACTACATCTAACTTCAAAGATGAAGCATCCGAAAGAGCTGGAAAAAGAGTTGCGGGCCTTAAGTTACAAAACAAATCTAGCTCAGATCTTAGTCGTAACAACCCACTTTCTGGACGCAACTCCCGATCCAAAGTATCCCACTGAGGACCTCCAACGGCACCAAAAATAGCCGCATCGGCGGACCTAGCCAATTCAAGTGTTTCCTCGGGTAAAGGATTTCCAGAATCTTCAAAGGCTGCGCCCCCTATTAGGGCGAACTCTTTTTCATAAGACCTACCCGTCACTCTCTCGAGACTGTTTAGAACCTGAATTGCAGCATCCACAACCTCTGGCCCGATACCATCGCCAGGAAGAATTAATAGCTTATGAGTCATTATTTTAACTTTACTTACTTGGTTTGGTGTAGAATATATCAAAGAATAACATTAATGTACGTAATCCTAGCATCGAATAAAGAGATTCCCGCTGATAGAATAAATAAACTGAGCAAAAAGAATGAACCCGGGTCTCGACAAATTACAAGACTATCCTTTTGAGCGCTTGCGAAATCTTAAAAGCAAAATACCGTTAAAAGCACATTCATCCATAATAGATCTTTCCATTGGGGAACCAAAAACCAAGTTACCCAAACTTATCCAACATGCTTTGGTAGAATCTTCTGATCAAATATCTTTTTATCCGTCAACCCGAGGAACAGATGGTTTACGACAATCCATTGCAAGTTGGCTT
Organism: uncultured Pseudomonadota bacterium; assembly: GCA_902597385.1. Classification (GTDB taxonomy): domain Bacteria; phylum Pseudomonadota; class Gammaproteobacteria; genus TMED69. Next base: position 22,299 of record CACJXQ010000003.1, read on the forward strand.
TGTAGACGGTTCCAAATACCTGAGGATAAGTTATCCCCAAACGAAAACATACTGCCAGTGAACGGGACGCGAGAAGCCCTTTTTGGAATCTCTCAAGCACTTGCTGATACGAAGAATCGTAGATACATCGCCCTACCGAATCCTTTTTACCAAATCTATGAAGGCGCTGCTTTTTTAGCCGGTGCTCAACCATTTTTCATGCCCTGTCCGGAAAGCCGAGATTTTTCCCCGCACTTTGAATTAATTGAGCCTTCGATTTGGATGGAAACGAGCTTAGTTTATGTTTGCTCTCCAAATAACCCTTCTGGTTCTATTTTGAATCCGCCAGATTATGACTATTTACTTAAAATGGCTGATATTTATAACTTTATTGTGGTTGCAGATGAATGCTACAGCGAAATTTATCGAGATGAATCAAATCCACCATTAGGACTTTTAGAGTGGTGCGAACGCAGTGGTCGGGATGGATATGATAAATGCCTTGTAGTGAATAGCCTTTCCAAAAGATCTGGAGTGCCTGGCTTGAGATCGGGTTTCGTGGCCGGCGATAAAAAAATATTAGAAAAGTATTTCAGATACAGAACCTATCAGGGAGGGGCGATGTCGTTACAAGTTCAAGCTGCCAGTCTTGCAGCTTGGGCAGATGAGGAACATGTTATTAAAAATAGAAACCACTACAGAAAGAACATTGACCTAATTGAGGAAATTTTTAACGATAAGAATATAAAGAGCCCGAAAGCGGGATTTTTTCTTTGGCTCGAATTGCCTATCGATGATATTGACGCGACCAGCCTGTTATTGCAGCGTGGAGGTGTTTTGGTTTTGCCAGGTCAGTTTTTAGCCCGCGAAACAAATGGAATTAACCCAGGTTCGAACTATATAAGAGTAGCTTTAGTAAATGACATGGAAGTTTGTCGTAGAGCTTTAATGACAATAAAAAAAATTTTTTTTAGTGGAGAGATTCAATCGTGAAAGAAATCATAGAAAAAGCATTCGAGAATATGAGCGAACTTGCAGATGCACCTAACTTAATAACCATTAAAGAGGCTGTCGATGAAACTCTTCATCAGTTGGATACCGGTGTTCTTAGGATTGCAGTTCCCTCCGCTACGGGGTGGATAGTAAATGAATGGGCAAAGAAGGCCGTTCTCCTATCTTTCAAATTGTCGGAGAACAAGCGCTATAACGATGGAACTACAACCTATTTCGACAAGGTCCCCATGAAATTTGAGGACTTCACGGAGGAAAATTTTCGAAACCTAGGTGCTCGCGTGGTGCCACATGCTACGGTTAGGAGAGGAGTTTTTATTGGTAAGAACGTCGTTTTGATGCCAAGTTACGTAAATATCGGAGCCTACGTTGGGAGTAATAGTATGATAGATACTTGGGCGACAGTAGGGTCTTGCGCCCAGATAGGCGAAAACGTTCACTTATCTGGTGGTGCGGGTATCGGAGGGGTCCTTGAGCCTTTACAAGCCCAACCCACGATTATTGAAGATAATTGTTTTATCGGAGCAAGATCCGAGGTAGTAGAGGGCGTAGTGATAGGTAAAGGATCTGTATTATCGATGGGTGTTTATATCGGCCAAAGCACAAAGATTTTTAATCGAGAAACTGGGGAAGTCACATCTGGAAAGGTTCCGCCGGGCTCGGTTGTGGTATCTGGCTCCTTGCCCGCAGAAGACAGAAGTCACAGTCTATACTGCGCAGTGATAGTTAAAACTGTGGATGAAAAAACCCGATCTAAGGTAAGTATAAACGAGCTATTGCGAGACATTTAAGAAATCCTCGTGTTGATTTCTTCAATAGTTTTGACGACCCCGCCCGCCACTAGATTAATGTGTTTCCTATCCTCACCCTCAAGCATCACTCGGATTAAAGACTCTGTACCGGAGGCTCTCACAAGTATTCTTCCAGAATCGCCCAAAGTTTCTTTTGCCTGCTCTACGGCCTTCTTCAGCACAGCCTCCTCCAAAACTTTCACTTTATCTACAACTAACACGTTTACCAATACCTGAGGAAATTTTATCAAGCCTTTTCTTAGCTCACTTAAAGATCTTCGACTAGATGCCATACTACTAAGAACCTGTAAACAGGCTAAGAGGCCATCACCAGTCGCGGCTATGTCACGACAAATGACGTGTCCTGACGTTTCACCCCCCAAAGTCCAACCTCGTTCATTAAGTTTTTCCATTACGAATCTATCTCCTACCTCCGCCCTTTCAAATCCCAACCCCAGATCAACAACACTTCTCTCTAAACCAAGGTTTGTCATTGAAGTTCCAACGACACCACCTAATTTGCGGTTACATGACAAATAGTAATTCGCTAAAACAAATAAAATATCATCTCCATCGAGGACTTCACCTCGCTCGTCTACCATTACCAATCGGTCACCATCGCCATCGAATCCCACTCCGATAGCAGCATGGGCATCAATCACGGCTGCACTCAGGCGACTTGGATTCGTAGATCCTACCGAGGAGTTAATATTATAACCGTTAGGTTCACAACCAATCTGCTCAACCTGAAGTCCACAACTTTTCAAAATGCTAGTGGCAACTTTATAATTAGAACCATGGGCGCAGTCGACAATTATTTTTAGCCTTTCTAGGCCCGCAATAGCCTTAGAATGAGCTTCACACATATTCTTGTAATTGGCTTCCCAGTCAGAACAATACCTAACAGTAGCCCTCGAATTCTCCGTTATACTTAGGCCTTTTTTTTGTCCTATAGTCTCTGCTAGCAAGATTTCAATCTCCTGAGAAACTTTCTCACCATTTTTACCAAATAACTTAAAACCATTATCCTGAAACGGATTGTGAGATGCGCTAATCATGACTCCACCCTCAGCAGAAAAGGTTTTCACCGAATAGGCAAAAGCCGGAGTAGAGATGACCCCCAGCAGCTCAACCGAAGTGCCTGACGCTACTAAACCTTTTACTAAAAAAGACTCTAGGATTGAGCCTGAGATCCGGGTATCTCTTCCTACTAGAATTACCGACTCTTCTGAACCAAAAGCAAGGAGCCTGCCTATGGCCCACCCGAGATCTTCTGCAAAGTCCTCCGTAATAGGATAGAAACCAAATCGACCTCTTATGCCATCAGTCTCAAACAATTTTTTTCTAGCAGATACCATACGAAGAAGTATACGCGACCTCTATTATACAAGTCAGCTTTAGCCGCTAGAACGGCTGTGAGCCATTTCCATTATGAGGCGAAATCAGTGAAGACTGGCCGGGTCGCCAATTTTTCCGTTGGTTTCCTCTTCAGTTAGAGAACTTCCGTCCTTATCATTGTCAGAATTATCATCCGACCAATCTTTTGGAGGACTTGGATCTTCTCCGTTCATTATTTCGTCGATTTGGTCCACATCAAGTGTTTCATATTTTATCAGAGCCTTAGCCATAACATGCAATTTCTCGAGATTTGCCTCCAAGATATCTTTAGCTCTTGTGTAGTTTCTATCAACTAGTTCTCTAACTTCCTCGTCGATTAGATGCGCAGTCTCATCGGAAACGAGCTTCTGCTGGGTCACGGATTTCCCTAAGAAGACTTCCCCTTCGTCATCGCTATAAGTTAATGGACCCAATTTTTCCGACAAGCCCCAACGCGTAACCATATTTCGGGCGATCTCAGTGACACGCTCGATATCGTTGGCGGCTCCGGTAGTTACAGCATCCATTCCGAATATTAATTCTTCGGCTATCCGTCCCCCGAAGAGACTACTTATTTGACATTCAAGCCTCTCTTTGCTGTAGCTTAACCGATCCTCTTCGGGCAAAAACATTGTTACTCCTAGAGCCCTTCCTCTTGGAATTATCGTTACTTTATAAACTGGATCGTGGCAGGGGAGGGACCGGCCAACAACTGCGTGACCAGCTTCATGGTAGGCGGTAAGGCTTTTCTCGTCATCTCCCATAACCATAGATCTTCGCTCCGCACCCATCATGATTTTATCCTTTGCCTTTTCGTACTCCTCCATCTCAACTAGCCTTTTATCAGCACGAGCTGCAAATAAAGCTGCCTCGTTTACCAAATTTGCCAGGTCCGCACCAGAAAAACCAGGTGTTCCTCGTGCTAGAATACCAGGCTTAACATTTTCGTGGCTTGGCACCTTCCTCATGTGCACCTTTAGAATTTGCTCTCGACCCCTTATGTCAGGAAGGGGGACAACCACTTGTCTGTCAAAACGTCCAGGCCTTAAAAGCGCCGGGTCAAGCACGTCAGGCCTATTAGTCGCAGCAATTACAATTACCCCCTCGTTGCCCTCAAAACCATCCATTTCAACTAGCAACTGGTTCAGAGTTTGCTCACGTTCATCATGCCCACCCCCGAGTCCAGCACCTCGATGTCTACCCACCGCATCTATTTCATCTATAAAAATGATGCAGGGAGAGTGCTTTTTAGCTTGCTCGAACATATCACGAACTCTGGATGCACCTACCCCAACGAACATTTCTACGAAATCCGAACCCGAAATAGTAAAAAATGGAACCTTAGCTTCTCCTGCAATAGCTTTAGCCAATAGTGTCTTACCAGTTCCAGGGGAACCGACCATCAACACACCCCTGGGAATTTTCCCCCCGAGCTTCTGGAATTTGCCTGGATCTCTCAAGAAATCGACGAGTTCTTTTACCTCTTCCTTAGCCTCTTCAACGCCCGCAACATCGTTGAATGTTACTCTTACTTGATCTTCCCCAAGCAATCGGGCCTTACTTTTCCCAAATGATAATGCACCTCTACCACCTGCCCCCCCTTGCATTTGTCTCATGACGTATATCCAAACTGCAATTAGGAGCAAGAATGGAAACCAAGATATAAATATCTGGGTCAGTAGGCTTTGCTGGTCTGGCGGAGCAGCTTTTATTCGGACATTGTTCTCTAGCAGCAGTCCAATCAGGGGTCCGTTGTCTGATTCCGGGCTATAGGTATAGAGTTTAGAGCCGTCGTGCATCTCAACTTCGATCTGGGCACCTTCGATCTGTATTCTATCCACTCGGCCGCTTTTTACTTCCGAAACGAAATCGGAATAATCTAAGTTCCTGCTGGTACCCCTTTGAGGGGTAAAACTCTGAAATATCATCATCATCACTACTGCGATGACGAGCCACAATACGATGTTTCTAGCCATGATAGTCTATTTTATGCCTCATTTTTCATAACGTTTGGCTTTGCAGTCCCACTATACCCTATATTCTTTCGCCACAATAAAGAATTCTCTGGATTCTTTTCGGGACGAGACTGGTTTTCTCCTATAAACAGCGGAAAATTGGCTTTTAAAATTTGAAACGACCTCTTCGGTATCTTCAAACTGGAAAAATTTTCCAACGAAATTACCTCCTGGTTTCAAAAACAATGTTACGTATTGCATAGCTATTTCGATCAGATTCCGCCAAGCCGCAGCATCCACTAACTTTATACCTGTCATATTGGGGGCAAGATCAGATAAAACAAGATCACAGGCATTTAAACCGATTAAATATTCCACCTGTTTGATCATATTTGGATCACCACAATCGCCCTCTAAAAAGGTTACACCCTCTAACTTGCTCATTGGCCTTCCGTCCACTGCGAGTATTTTCCCTTTAGGTCCCGAAATCTTCGAGACGCACTGCGACCAACTTCCTGGGGAAGAACCCAGATCAATTACAGTACCGGCCTTTGGAATAAATTTATCTTTCTTATTTAGCTGCTCTAACTTGAATACAGCGCGCGAACGATGACCCTCTAGATTTCTTTTCTTTACAAAAGGATCACCTGCTTGACGCCTTGTCCATTTATTATTCAATTGTTGGAATTCGGTTATTTATACTCTACTGCTAGAATCTCGTATTCAGTCTCACCTTTAGGAGCAACCACCACAACGAAATCTCCAGCATTTTTTCCGATCAGAGCCCTTGCAATTGGCGAAGTCACCGAAACAAGACCTAATTTAATATCTGCTTCGTCTTCTCCCACGATTCGGTAGCTAACTTCCCCTCCATCTTCAGCATTAGCAAGTTGCACAGTTGAACCAAAAACTACTCGTCCGTTTGCACTAACCTTCGTGACATCTATAATTTCGCTATTTGATAACTTAGATTCAATGTCAGCAATTCGCCCCTCATTAAAACTCTGCTGCTCTCTAGCAGCATGATATTCAGCATTTTCTTTCAAATCTCCATGGGCCCGAGCTTCGGCTATATCGCTTGTAATCCTAGTTCTCTCCTGAGTTTTCCTGTGCTTCAGTTCGTCTTTTAAGGCCTCAGCCCCAGATATCGTCATCGGTGTCTTGTTCATCTCATTATTCCCTGATGAAGTTCTTGTAAGGCTCGTATAGCAGTGGAGGAAGATTCAGTCAATGCCATCAACGCTGCTGAAGCTCCGGCCACGGTTGTAGTGTATGGAACTTTTTTACTTATTGCAGTGGCCCTTATCGAATAGGAATCAGCTTTCGAACGCTTCCCTTCAGTTGTGTTAATTACTAACGAAATTTCACCATTTTTTATCAAGTCTACTATATGAGGCTGACCCTCCATAACCTTATTAACCCTACGACAAGATATTCCTCTATTATTTAAAAAAGCCGCAGTTCCGTCTGTGGCTAAGAGATCAAAATTATTATCTAATGCTTTCAAACATTCTACCAAAGAGGCTTTGTCGGAATCTTTCACGCTGACAAAAACAGACCCTTTCTTTGGCAGAGGCATACCAGCCCCTTGCTGAGCTTTTCCAAAGGCCTCGCCAAACGTTTTTCCTATTCCCATGACTTCGCCTGTGGACTTCATCTCTGGCCCCAGCAGAGGATCGACGCCAGGAAATTTTTCAAAAGGAAAAACAGCCTCCTTAACAGAAAAGTAAGGTGGCTGGGAACCTTCCTTAATGCCTTGATCTCTAAGAGATTGTCCTAGCATACATTTGGCCGCGATATAAGGTAATGGTACTCCTGTAGCCTTAGCCACAAAAGGTGCCGTTCTTGATGCACGAGGGTTCACCTCGAGAACAAAGATATCACCGTTTTTAATCGCAAATTGCACATTCATCAGTCCAACCACTTTTAGTCCTAAGGCCATTTCAGATACTTGTTTTTTTAGTTCGGTCTGAACTGCAGGCCTTAGGGTGTGTGCCGGCAAAGCACATGCCGAATCACCAGAATGAACCCCAGCTTGTTCTATATGCTCCATGATGCCGCCAATGTAAACTTCCGTTCCATCTGAAATTGCGTCGACATCAATTTCTATAGCATCCTCCAAAAAACGATCAATTAGGATCGGGGAACGCTCAGAAAGTGAAATAGCATTCTTAATGTACTTTTCTAAATCGTTTTGGTTGTAGACTATTTGCATGGCTCTGCCGCCTAAGATGTAAGAGGGCCTTACCATTAGGGGGTAATCCATTTCACTGGCGCTGGCAATAGCCTCTTCCACAGTGCGAACAGACCGATTTTCTGGCTGCCTTAACCCCAAGCTCTTTAAAAACTTTTGAAACTGATCCCTGTCTTCTGCTAAATCTATTGAAAAAGGGGAAGTTCCTATAATAGGGACACCGGCTTCCTCTAGCCCCTTCGCTAATTTAAGGGGAGTCTGACCTCCGAACTGAACAATCACCCCTTGTGGATTCTCTATTTTCACAATCTCTAAGACATCTTCCATGGTAAGAGACTCAAAATAAAGCCGATCTGAGATATCAAAATCCGTGGAGACGGTCTCGGGATTGCAATTTATCATTATTGATTCAAAACCTAAATCTCTTGCCGCTAAGGAAGCTTGCACGCAGCAATAGTCGAATTCAATTCCTTGACCTATCCGATTGGGTCCGCCTCCCAAAACTATAATTTTTTCTCGGTTAGTAGGCGCGGATTCACACTCCTCATCGTATGTTGAATACATATAAGCGGTGGATGTATTGAACTCAGCAGCACAAGAATCAACTCTTTTAAAGACTGGCTTGATTCCATTTTTTGCTCTGGAAAGCCTAATCGCTTTTTCTGACTCATTAAGCAATTGTCCTAGTCTCAGGTCAGAGAATCCCAATCGTTTTAATCGAAATAGTTCTTCCTTGGATAGGGTTTCTAATCGATCTGAGGACATCAGACTGGTTTCTATTTTTACTAACTCTTCTATTTCCCTAAGAAACCAAGGATCAATCCCTGACAAACTAAAAACCTCCTCAGTAGTTAGCTCCTGCCTAAAAGACTCAGCGACAAACCATATCCTATGAGCTCCTGGAGTAGAAATTTCTCGACGTAGATCTTCTAAAGGCACTGAGCCTTCTTTGAAATTAGTCGAACCTAGGCCAGACACCCCCGTCTCCAAACCTCTCAATGCTTTTTGAAAAGATTCCTTGAAGGTGCGACCTATCGCCATAACTTCGCCGACTGATTTCATTTGAGTGGTGAGACGATCCTCAGCCTGCGGAAATTTCTCAAATGTAAAACGTGGAACCTTAGTAACAACATAATCCAGCGTAGGTTCAAAAGAGGCCGGTGTTTTTCCATCCGTAATTTCATTAGCTAATTCATCTAAAGTGTAACCAACCGCCAACTTCGCCGCTACTTTTGCTATTGGAAAGCCAGTAGCCTTAGAAGCCAAAGCTGAAGACCTAGAGACTCTTGGATTCATTTCTATAACGATAAGCCTGCCATCGCGAGGATTAACTGCAAACTGCACGTTGGAGCCTCCTGTTTCAACGCCGATTTCGCGCAAAATCCTAAGAGAAGCATCTCGCATCACCTGGTATTCTTTATCGGTCAACGTTTGAGCGGGAGCTACAGTGATCGAATCACCAGTATGAACTCCCATAGGATCTAAGTTTTCTATCGCACAAACGATTATGCAATTGTCAGCGGCATCACGTACTACCTCCATCTCGAATTCTTTCCATCCCAGCAAGGATTCCTCTATCAGCACTTCACAGGTGGGGGATGTTTCTAGTCCTCGATTACAAATATCCAACAACTCTTCCTTGTTATAAGCCACCCCACCTCCACTTCCACCTAAAGTGAAGGAAGGGCGAATAATCAAAGGGAACCCAAGTTCTTCAGATATCCTTAATGCGGAATCGATAGATGTAGCGATTTTAGACTTGGCAGATTCTAGGCCAATAGTTTCCATAGCAGCGACAAATTTTTTTCTATCTTCAGCCTTCTCGATAGCCGCAACAGAAGCCCCTATTAGCTCAACCCCATATCGTTCCAGAACACCCTGGTCTTCTAACTGTAAGGCGCAATTTAGCGCTGTCTGCCCCCCCATTGTGGGAAGTATTGCATCAGGTTTCTCTTTCTTAATAATTTCCGTAACCGGTCCGACGAGTATTGGTTCTATATATGTAGCATCTGCCATTTCCGGATCGGTCATTATTGTGGCAGGATTAGAATTCACCAAAATTATTCTATAGCCCTCCTCCCGTAAAGCTTTACATGCCTGCGATCCAGAATAATCAAATTCGCAGGCCTGCCCAATAACAATGGGACCAGCTCCAATTATCAAGATTGAATTGATATCAGTTCGCTTGCCCATATACTTCTATTTGACCCCCTCAAAAAGCCCAACAAACTCGTCAAACAAAGCTCTGAGATCGTGAGGGCCGGGACTTGCCTCAGGATGACCTTGAAAACCAATAACAGGGAGGCTTTCGTGCTTGAAGCCCTGCAGGCTACCGTCAAAATTAGAGCGGTGAGTTACCCTCAAGACAGAGGGTAAAGTTTCCTCCTCTACGACAAAGCCGTGGTTCTGACTTGTTATAAATACTTTACCCGATTGTAATTCCTTTACAGGATGATTCGCGCCATGATGTCCAAACTTCATTTTTTTTGTGCGCCCCCCAAAAGCTAAAGCCATCAACTGATAACCCAAGCAAATACCGAAGAGGGGTATTTTCAGTTTGGAAAATTCCTGAATAGCATCAATTGCGTATTCACAAGGTTCAGGATCGCCCGGACCATTTGAAAAAAATATCCCGTCAGGCTTATAGCTTAGCGCTACGCTTGGCTCGGTCTTGGCTGGAAGGACTATCACAGAGCATTCTCTTTCCACCAAAAGCCTGAGGATATTAGACTTGATCCCATAATCATAAACAACGACAGTATATTTTTTACTAAGAAGAGAAACTTCTTCGCCTGCCAAATTAAGTAGGCCCTCTTCCCACCTATATATCTCATTGGTACTCGCCAAGGAAGCTAAATCCTGTCCCGTCAATGAGGGAACATCTGCAGCTTTTTCTATAAGTGAATTTGGCTCTATGCCTTCGGTGCTAATGCAGCCACCCAAAGCTCCTTTCTCACGTATTATCCTAGTTAACCTTCTTGTATCGATGTCACTAATTGCCACCACATTATTGCTTTGTAGGTAATCACTTAATGACCCTTCAGATCGCCAGTTACTGTGATGAGAGGGAAAGTCTCGGACTATCAAGCCAGAAACTTTGGGGCCGGTCGACTCAACATCGACCTCATTTATGCCCACATTACCTATGTGTGGATAGGTCAGCGTAACTATCTGTTTTAAATAGGAAGAATCAGTAAGAATCTCTTGGTAACCTGTCATTGAAGTATTAAATACAACCTCCCCCACGGTCGAGCCAGATGCCCCAATGGACCTTCCAAAAAAAATGCTTCCGTCAGAAAGCGCTAGAACAGCTGATTCGTTCAATAGTAAAGCCCGCGTGAAAAAAGGTTTTGCCCTTCGAAAACAATTCCCAAAACTATTTTCTTATTCTACTAGAAACAACACCAATAGAGAACCATCTTTCCACGCGTCAGAGAACAAATAAATACCATTTTTTCCAAAAACATTACACCATGCCTAGTTAATCAACCACCCTCAACGATTTATTGCTGATCATTCTTTTTCAAAAATCTAGAGTTTCGGGAGACTTAGATGGGGAAGATTTGATTTTACTGGATATTTCAACAGCCAGCTCTAATGCCCTCTTTCCATCCTCCCCAGAGACAACGGGCGAGCCACCATACTGAATGGATCCGACAAAAGCCACCAGTTCATCATATAGCGCATCGACATCGGTCTTACCTGTTTCTAAAACCCGTATCGATTGGCCGAGTTCATCAGATCCTTCAGCCGATTCAAAAAACTTGGCTTCATGAGTCAGAAAATTCAGCAAATACTTACCGCTTTTACAATGAACCTCAACATCTCGGACTGTTTCAGTGGATACTCTACTCGCCCCTAATTCTGCGACCAAACCATTTTTGAAGCAAACCGTCGCGTTTGCAATATCAATAAACTTTGTGGTAACTGTCGCGCCTGTCGCCTGAACGTCGACGACTTCACTATTCGATAGACTTAAAACTATATCGATATCATGGATCATTAAATCCAGAATAACGTCAGTATCGGTACCTCGAGGCTGATGGCGGGAAAAACGACGAGTTCTTATCTTATATGGTGACTTTAAGAGATGAGAGACTTTCTTTATGACAGGATTAAACCTCTCTAGATGTCCCACCTGTAACACAACTTGCTTATCTTTCGCTAAGCCAACGAGTTCATTTGCCTCATTAACATGTTCGGTAAAAGGCTTTTCTACTAAACAATGAATCCCATGAGACAGACACTCTTTAGCTACCTCATAATGCATTCCAGACGGTACAACTATCGATAAAATGTCAACCTTGGGTAATAAGGTTTTATAGTCTTTGTGAGCTTCAACGTTGTAGCGGTTCGATATTTCTTTCACTCTATCGAAATTAGCATCCGCTAAACCAACAAGGCTGACCCCAGGTATGCGCTGATACTTCTCAGCGTGGAAGGTGCCCAAATAACCCACCCCAATTACTCCAGCGCGCAACTTAGACATACTTCATAGAGGCTCTCCAGAACCAAAAGTAATCTAGTTGGATAGTATTTGTTCTCATTATCTAGGGCAGCTAGTTTATGCCAAACCAAGAACATCTTGCATGTCAAAGAGACCAGGCTCTTTTCCATCCAACCATCTTGCCGCCACGATCGCCCCTGTCGCAAAAGCGGAGCGATCGGAAGCCCGATGTGTAATCTCTATTCTCTCTCCTTTTCCTGCGAATAAAACTGTATGGTCTCCCACAATATCTCCTGCCCTCACTGTTTCAAAACCAATAGTTTCCTTTTTTCTAGGCCCTGTTCGACCCTCTCTGCCGAAGACAGCGACACTTTTTAAATCAGATCCCTTCTTCTTTGCGACAATCTCTCCCAGGCGTAGAGCGGTGCCTGATGGAGCGTCAATTTTGTCACGATGATGCGCCTCTATTATCTCAACGTCGAACTGATCGGCGAGTATTTCGGCCGCTAATTCGACTACTTTAAAAGAGAGATTGACGCCTATGCTCATATTTGGAGCTAAAACTATTGGAATATGGGAGGACGAGTTTGTGACAGCACTTATATTTTCCCCAAAGCCGGTGGTACCAATGACAATCGGTAGCTTATTATCGCAGCAAAATCTAACTGTATTAAGCGTGGATTCTGGGATCGAAAAATCAATTAAAACATCGACATTTCCTAAAAATGCATCTAATGAGTCCGTCAGGCAACAGCCATTGGGGTGTATCCCCGCCAAATCTCCCGAATCTAACCCCAAAAAAGGCGAATCTTTTTTTTCTATGGCAACGCCGACCTTACAATCTTTTCTATTTGATATCTGTCGAGTAATTTCTCGTCCCATCTTGCCTGCGGCACCCAAAATCCCAATACGAGTGATTTTTTGCTTCATTTGGATTATCTAGCTCTCTAACTGAATTTTACATCATCAAAAAATTTCTTTACGCCATCGAGCCAAGATGAAGTTTTTGGACTGTGTTTAACTCCTCCATCTGACAATGAAAGAGCAAACTGCCGCAATAGTTCCTTTTGATTTGAACTAAGTTTTATTGGAGTTTCTATTTCCACTCGGCAAATCAGATCTCCTATAGCCCCGCCCCTTACAGATTTCACCCCTTTTCCACGTAATCTGAACATCTTTCCTGTTTGGGTTTCACTCGGAATTTTCAATGTAACCTTTCCATCAATTGTTGGAACCTCCAGCTGCCCCCCCAATACGGCGGTTGGAAAGTCTATCGGTACCTCGCATAGAAGATTATTACCATCCCGCTCAAAAATTTGGTGCCGCTTGAGTTCAATATTGACGAAGAGATCACCTGAAGGACCGTTCAAACCAGCTTCGCCCTCTCCGGTCAGTCTAACTCGATCGCCCTCATCCACGCCGGCGGGTATTTTCACGGAGATCGTTTTCGAGCCTCTCACTTTTCCCGCGCCGCTGCATTCATGACATGGATCTGGGATAATCTTGCCTGCCCCCCTGCACTTTGGGCAGGTTTGTTGGACGGAAAAAAATCCTTGCTGCATACGAACCTGGCCGGATCCCCCACAATGATCACAGGTCACCGGAGGCTTCCTAGATCTCGAGCCAGTTCCGTCACAAGCAGTACACTCTACCAAAGTTGGGACGCGGATCTTAACTTCCGTACCGAAAACAGCCTCCTCGAGAGATAATTCAAGGTTGTAGCTGAGGTCGCTTCCTCTGTGAGCTCTAGCGCCACCCCTACCACCCCCAAAAATATCACCAAAGACACTATCAAATATGTCCCCAAATCCGGCCTGACCAGAAAATCCACCACCAGCATTGGCATCTACTCCAGCATGACCAAATTGATCATAAGAAGCGCGTTTATTACTATCGCTAAGGACATCGAAAGCCTCCTTAGCCTCTTTAAATTTTTCCTCTGCTGAAGGATCATCTGGATTTCTATCCGGATGAAATTTCATTGCAAGACGTCTATAGGCCTTTTTCAGTTCCCCCTCTGACACCGAGCGATCAACTCCAAGTACCTCATAATAGTCTCTTTGAGCCATAGGTATCTCTAGCCTATGCTCTTAGAAAAATTTAAAATTTCCAAACAACTTTCCAAGACAACTAATCCTTTTCGTTTTTGACTTCCTCGAAATCTGCATCTACTACATTTTCATCTTGCTTTTCTGAATCACCGCCCGCCTCAGCAGCATCCGCAGATTGTGTTACATCCCCCTCGGCTGCCTTATAAGCTTTTTCGGCAATTTTTCCGGCCGCTTCAGCTAAAGCTTGAGTATCTGTAATTATCACATCTGATTCCTCTTTCTCCAAAGACGCTTTTAGCTTTTCAATAGCATTTTTTACCACCTCTGCTTCTTCATTCTCAACTTTATCGCCAAGTTCCTCTAGCGATTTCTCGGTTGAATGTATCAGTGATTCAGCTTGATTCTTGGCGTTGACCATCTCTTGGAATTTTTTATCTTCATCTGCGTGAGACTCAGCGTCTTTTACCATTTTCTCTATTTCTTCTTCGGAAAGCCCACTTGAAGCCTTTATCACAATGGACTGTTCTTTACCGGTCGCCTTATCAGTTGCTGACACATTCAGAATACCATTCGCATCAATATCAAAAGCCACCTCGACTTGAGGCACGCCCCTCGGGGCTGGGGGTATATCAGCCAAATCAAACCTGCCAAGAGATTTATTTCCCGATGCTTTTTCCCTTTCACCTTGCAAGACATGGACCGTAACAGCAGTCTGATTGTCGTCTGCTGTCGAGAAAATCTGTTTGGCATTCGTGGGTATTGTAGTGTTCTTCTCAATCAGTTTTGTCATGACCCCGCCGAGGGTCTCGATTCCTAGAGACAGAGGAGTCACATCTAAGAGCAAGACATCCTTAACATCGCCTCCTAGCACTCCAGCTTGCACTGCAGCGCCCATTGCCACAGCCTCATCCGGATTTACATCCTTGCGAGGCTCTTTTCCGAAAAACTCGCCAACGACGGACTGCACTTTAGGCATGCGTGTTTGCCCCCCTACGAGTATCACTTCATCAACGTCAGAGGGTGACAATTCAGCGTCCTCGAGGGCAACCTTAATCGGTTCGACTGTTCTGCTTATTAAATCCTCGACTAGTGCTTCCAATTTTGCTCTAGAAATCTTCACATTGAGATGTTTTGGACCACCGGCATCTGCAGTGATGTAAGGTAAATTTACATCTGTCTGCTGACTTGATGATAACTCTATTTTCGCCTTCTCAGAAGCCTCCTTCAGTCTCTGTAGTGCCAATGGATCACTATGTAAATCGATACCTTGTTCCTTCTTGAACTCGTCAGCTAAAAAATTGATTAACCGGAGATCAAAATCCTCACCACCTAAAAAGGTATCACCATTTGTTGACAGCACTTCAAACTGTTGCTCCCCATCAACCTCTGCTATCTCAATGATTGACACATCAAAGGTTCCCCCACCTAAATCATAGACAGCAATCTTTGAGTCACCCTTGTGATGGTCCATTCCATATGCTAACGCCGCCGCAGTAGGTTCATTTATTATTCGCTTAACGTCTAAACCAGCTATCTTCCCAGCGTCCTTGGTCGCCTGTCTCTGGGAATCATTAAAATAAGCAGGCACGGTGATCACAGCTTCCTCAATCTCTTCGCCTAAATAGTCTTCTGCGGTTTTCTTCATTTTCATAAGGACACGGGCAGAAATCTCTGGGGGAGCCATTTTCTTACCGTCCGCCTCTACCCACGCATCTCCATTATCGGCTTTCACGATGTTATAAGGGACCATTTCTTTATCCCTCGAAACCACCTCATCTTCAAACTTCCGTCCAATCAACCTTTTCACCGCAAATAAGGTATTAACCGGATTAGTTACTGCTTGCCTTTTAGCAGCTTGTCCAACCAATACTTCCTCATCGCTTGTAAAGGCCACTATAGAAGGAGTTGTCCTGCCTCCCTCACTGTTCTCTATCACTTTGGATTTTCCTGCTTCTAAGACAGAGACACAGGAGTTAGTTGTTCCTAAATCTATACCAATAATCTTACTCATTTTCCTTACCTTTTTAAGAAGTTTTAGCTATAAAGTGGCTTGATTTACATTCAAATTTACGAAGATTTTTCAGTCTTCTCTGAGGAGACGACTACCAAAGCCGGCCGCACAAGTCTCTCATGCAACAGGTATCCTTTTTGAAAAACCTTTACAACGACACCCGAAGGCTTTCCTTCCACGTACTCTGTAGTCATGGCTTGATGTTTTTCTGGGTCGAAAGATTCATCGATGGGATTCAACTCTTTCACTTCTAGCCTACCCAATGTGTCAGAAAACATTTTTAAAGTAAGGTCAAAACCCTCTTTTATAGCCGAAATTTCGGTTCCCTCTTCTGCGCTTGCGACACCTAGTTCTAGGCTATCTTTCAGCGGTAAAATTTCTTTTACAAACTTCTCTGTCCCGAACTTGTGGGCAGACTGGACATCCTTTGCAGCTCGTTTTCTAACGTTATCTAGTTCTGCCTTGGCTCGCAGCAAAGCTTCTTCGAGTTCTTTGCTTCTGTTTTCGAGTTCAGCTATTTTTGAGGATTCTACTGTCTCGTCTTCGGTAGTGCCATTATCCTCACCTTCATCGTTGGGCTCTTCTACTTTGTTCTTATCTTCTGGATGCGATTCGGCATTCTTTTCTGAGAGACCAATGGAGTCTTCTGCCTTAACTTGACTGTTCACTTCATCGTCTTCGTTCACGTTGGTTATCCCCGGTTTAGCAATATTTACCCGGAAATAACGACTATTTTCGGGCTATCAGTTGATATATATAGGCTAGTTTTTGGAATTCAAGGCCGAACTCAACATTTTTGCGGTTAGATCAACTATCGGGATAACTCTTTGGTACTCCATCCTTGTTGGTCCTATCACGCCTAAGACACCGAGTGTTTTGTGCTCACTTTCATAAGTTGAGGTAACCACAGTACAGTCATCAAGGACATCGTAGCCCGACTCCTCTCCAATAAACAATTGAACCCCTGAGGCATGAATTGCCTGGTCTAACAGATGCAAGATATCCCTTTTTTGATTAAAAGCCTCGAACAAGTTGCGTAGCTTATCTATTTGAGTAGGATCATACAAATTCATTAAGTTTGTCTGACCCGCCAGCACATAATCTTTGTTTTCATTTTGCTGGGTAAGAAAAACTTTTTGGGACATTTCTATGGCTAGTGCCATAAGACGGTCCATTTCCTGCCTCGCCTCTGTCATCTCAGTTATAAGGCCGTTTTTGACTGCTCTGATATCTCTCCCTGCAAATGCACTTGTTAAGTAATTTGCAGCCTCCGTCAAAGCCGATTGTGAATAAGCTTTTTCTGTCTTGATAATTCTGTTTTCTACTTCGCTGTCATTGGTAACCAAAATTGCCAATACACGATTATCGTTAAGAGACAGAAATTCAACTTGTCGCAAAGCTTTACCAGTGGATACAGGCACCATAACGAGTCCAGCCATTTTTGTGACATCAGAAAGCAATCGAGAAGTTTTATTTAATAGAGAATCTATGGTTCCCTCGGGTTCCATATGACTTTCCATTTTCTCTATCTCTAGCTGGGTTAGATCCCTAAATGTAACCATTTTATCCACAAACAGGCGATAGCCTTTGACGGTTGGAATGCGACCGGCAGAAGTATGGGGTGAGGTGATTAGACCCATCTCCTCCAAATCCGACATAACATTTCTTATGGTCGCTGGGCTCAAATCTAATTTAGCATCTCTAGCAAGAGTCCGAGAACCAACGGGCTGCCCATCCAAGATATATCTTTCTACCAGCTTCTTGAAAAGATGTTGAGATCTATCTTTTAGTTCCATACTAGGGTGTTGGCTCATCGTTTCTGTGTTTTGCTATAATTTACGGATTGCTACTTTTACCTGATAAAAATCTACCATTGTCTGATGCTGCATGCAAAAGCTACTTTGGCCTGAGAGGAACAAAATGTTAACTTGTTACAAAATAAACCAATGTTTAGCTTCTATTCAGGGTAGAACTTATGTTTGAGCGTGTAGGTATTTTGACACAAAGCACAGGAGACGGCGTATCGAGAGCTTTTCGCGCCACCCTATCAGTGCTAGAAAAACGAGAATGCACCGTTTATTTTTTAAAAGACACCCCGAGACCGGTTGTTCCGGAAGAGTATTCCTTGCTAGAGATATCGGAGTTTGCGGATAATTGCGATCTGGTAATCTCGGTGGGCGGAGATGGTACTCTCTTACACACCGCAGGGCTCCTTTATCCTAAAGATGTTGCACTCATGGGCATTAATCTAGGTCGCCTCGGTTTTCTTACAGATTTACAACCTGAGAGAGTCACTACAGAACTGGACGCTATTTTAGGCGGTGCTTTTCAGACTGAAAAAAGGAGCGTTCTAGGCTACGAGGTATACAGGGGAGATAACAAGATCGTCCAGGGGAACGCTGTAAATGACGTCGTTGTTCACAAATGGAATATCGCGAAACTAATCACGCTAAGCACCTATGTAAATAAAAAGTTTCTACATTCGCAAAGATCTGATGGAATATTAGTGGCAACGCCCACTGGCTCCACAGCTTATGCTTTATCCGGAGGCGGTCCAATTTTAGAACCAGATGTAGCCGCCTTGGCACTGGTTCCAATTTGCCCACATACCCTTACAAATAGACCCATAGTCATAAACGATAGTGCTAAGATAGAGATCTTCGTTGACACTGAAACCGAAGATGAAGCCAGGCTTACCTGTGACGGAAACTTTAAAGCAGATTTAAAAGCTGGCGACAGAATCAATATTTTTCAGCGCAGACAAAAGATTAGACTGATACATCCGGCGGATCACGATCATTATTCCAATCTGAGAGCTAAATTGAACTGGGGAAGAAACCCTTGCTAACAAGCCTGAAAATAAAGAATTTTGTGTTAGTCGATAATGTGGATATCGAGTTTCATGAAGGGTTAACTGTACTCTCCGGGGAAACGGGCGCAGGAAAATCGATAATAATCGAAGCGATCTGTCTTACCCTCGGAAAAAGAGCGAATTCCAACTTAATTCGGGCTGAAGCAGACAAGGCAGAGATTACGACGACATTTGAAATCACCTCTGATAGCCCAGTCTGTTCGTTATTAAAAGAATTTGACTATGAACACGAACAGTGCGTCATTAGAAGGGTAATATTTCACGGGGGAAAATCGCGAGCATATTGCAACGAAAACCCCGTGACCACTGGTTTTCTGAAAAATTTATCCACTCACTTAGTGGATGTACACGCGCAGCAACAAAGCCAACAGGTACTTGAAAGCCAGTATCAGCGTCAACTACTCGACTTTTATGCCGACTCCAAACAAAATAATGATGTAGTCAACAACATTTATGGACGATGGAAATCGCTTAAGGAGGAGCTCTCCTTTTTGGAGAGCAACAAGGGCAAATCACATAGGATGGAACTACTTGAATATCAATTGAAAGAGCTAGATTCACTATCCCTTGACTCCCTAGAGCTTGCAAGTATAGAGGACCGGCATAAAAGTTTAACCTTTTCCGAAAACAATCAACAAGTTTACTCTGAAATCCAGAATATTTTGGACAACGAACAAAGCGGTGCCCACCAGGCCTTGCAAAGAGCATTTAATGCGTTGAAAAAAGTGAAGTCTCAAGACAAAGACAATTTGAACACGACACTTGAACAAGCTAGCGAATTAATCAAAGAAGTCATTAGAGAATCCGAGCGCGCCCAAGAAACAAACCAAGTAGATTCCCATCAGCTTCGCGAAACTGAAGCAAGGTTATCGGATTTGTATGAATTAGCCCGAAAGCATGACTGCTCGATTAAAGAATTAGGCACTGTTCACGACACCCTTAAAGCGGAAAGGAAAGAAATAGAAGCTGAAAGCGAAAAGACACAAAACATCAAAAAGCAAATATTGGCAATAGAAAGTGATTACAAGAAAGAGGCAGAATGTTTAACAGCAAAGCGGAAAAGTGGCTTGGGTAAAATGGCTTCCGAAATAACCAGCAAGTTAGCCACTCTTGGAATTCCAGAAGTAAAATTCAATATCCTACTTGAACGCCGACACGAAATAGAGCCGATAAAAAATGGACATGAGAACGTTAGGTTCGTGATAGCTACCAATCCTGGTCAGAAATTAGCAGAGTTAGCAAACGTGGTTTCCGGTGGGGAGCTGTCTAGGACAAGTTTAGCAATCCAAGAAGTGATTTCATCAAAACTCAAAATTCCTACGTTGATTTTCGATGAAGTTGACACGGGCATAGGTGGTTCTACCGCGACTGTTGTAGGAGAGAAATTACGAGAGGTGTCAGGAAACTGCCAAGTTCTGTGTATCACTCATTCCCCTCAAGTGGCGTCCGCCGGCGATCATCACTATTTGATCGACAAAAAAACTAAGAAGAAGAATTCGGTTGTAGAGATTAGATACCTCACCCTTGAGGCTAAGGAATCAGAAATATCACGAATGTTAGGCGCTACCACTCCCAAGGGCACGGCTTTAGAGCATGCCAGAGAGCTAATAAGATCCTTTAAAACTGCAACTTGAGGGTGCAGCTATTAGACGGATTCTTTCGGGCGCACATACAGAACCAAACTATGGTCCTCTACAATGAACCCATGCTCCTCGGCAATTTGATTTTGAATTCTCTCTATTTCCTCACTGAAAAATTCAACCACCTCGCCATTATCCATTCTGACCATGTGATCATGATGAGACTCAGCCCTTAATTCAAACACAGAGTTGGTACCGTTGAAATTGTGCCTGGTAACGAGGCCAGCAGCTTCAAACTGAGTTAAAACCCGATATATAGTCGCTAACCCTATCTCTTCCCCTCTTGAAAATAAGAACTTATACACATCTTCGGCACTCATGTGCTTCAAATCTGATCCTTCTAGAATTTCAAGAATTCTCATTCTAGGCAAAGTTGCCTTCAATCCCGCTTTTTTCAATCCTTGTACGTCCATGGCTTACCTGGCAGAGTAAATTTTTGAAAGCATTATACCCGATTTTCGCGTAAACTTTTATATAATATATCCTTTTCAAACAAATTACGGAATTGCTTTCTAGAGTCTGGTTGAGGACATACACGTTGACGTCCAATTATTTCTACAGGATAAAAACAGCAAGGAATCCATTTAGATGAAACCAATATTACTGGTATTTTTAATTATTTTTATGTCCGTTCTGACGGGTTGCTCCTCTAAACTGATAGACACGAAAATACCCAATATTGGTGATCTGCCATTTATACATCGTATTAATATCCAACAAGGAAACGTGGTTACCCAGGACATGCTGGCACAGCTCGAGCCAAAAATGGAAAAAAAGAAAGTTTTGTTCATCATGGGCACTTCGGTAATCGAAGACACCTTCAACTCAAGGCAATGGGATTACATTTACACATATCAGATAGGTGGTGGGGAGTACGTCAAACGGCGGATAACACTTCATTTCGACGAAAAGGAACTACTTCATTCGATAACTGGGGATATAGGTCTATCTGATTCCCCTCTTGTCGCGAAGATGCATAAAGATACTAAAGTATCTGTGCCACGATACAAAGATAAACCTTGGAAGCAGAGAATGAAAGAGAAACTTCCTTTCGTCAAGGAGGTGGCTTCAACCGAAGAAGCTTCTGAGGAAGAAACTAAAGCGTACTCCAAAGAATTAAAAACTATACAAGATGAAAGAAGGAGGGCGGCAAGTCATCTGGAGGAGGGAATTCAGCCTGGACCGGGATTAAAACCGTTAAAGAAAAGTCCTCAATCAGAAAACGAAGAAGAGGCAGCTGATGGTTAAAAAAGCGTTAACTAGACACCCCTCTTTTTTGCCTTCTTCTTCGTAGTTCTTTTGGATCACATTGAAGCGGACGATATATTTCTAGCCTGTCACCCTCTCTAAGAACCTTTTCTAACGTAACTTCGCTGCCAAAAATTCCATAGCTGTTGCTGTCCGACCCAGACAAGTCAAGGCCGTGAAGATTCTCAACAGCCTCGAGGGCCTCATAAACTTTAGCCCCTGAACTTAAACTTAAGCAGGCCACCAACGTATCTCCTGGCCTGGCAAAAACGACTTCTATTTTCAAAAACGTTACCCTAATAGCTCGTGAGCCCTCTTCCGAAATGACCTCATCAGAGTCATTGCAACTGGCTTCGATGCCGCGTTTAAAGCTATATCCAAAAGCTTATTTTCTGCTTCAAAATCCAGCTCTAACTTCACCTGACATCCGCTTTCAGTCGGGACAAACGACCATGCGCCCTTTAAATATTTGAACGGCCCCTCAGAAAACTCTAAACTTATAGCTCGCCCAAAATTTAGTCGATTATTAGTTGTCAAAGAATAGGAAAACCCTCCTTTTCTTATCGTGATCGATGCTCTCATACTTTCATCATCTTCTTCGATGACTCTACTACCTACACACCAAGGTAAAAATTCGGCATAAGACCCCACATCATTTACGATTTCGTAAATTTTTGAGGCCTCAAAAGGCATTAAGACTGATTCTAGGACACGAGCCAAAACTAACTTACTCAAAAAATTAAACTAAATATTTTTAGGCCTATTCGGTCCAAGCCACTAGAGTTGACCAGAACCGCTGCAACGCCCAAGGGAGCAACAACCTTCACTAACAAAATAAGCACTTTTGCGCGTAGCTTCCACTCCTTAGCCTCTATTCCTAACCACTCCAGCGCTGTGTCGGATTTAAGTCTCCAACCCGAAAATAACACAATCAATAAACCACCAAGAGGCAGCATAATTGAAGTGCTTAGAAATTCACTTATTTCAAAAAAGTTTTTGCTAAATATTGTTATGTCACCCCAAATATTAAAAGATAACAGAGAAAAGACACCCAAAAGCCAAGCTCCAGCGCCCCCTATTACGGTCGCTTTGACTCTAGTTAATCTTCCACCCTCCAGCATCCAAGCGACAATAGGTTCCAAAAGGGAGATGGCGGAGGTCCAGGCTGCAATAGATAATAAAACAAAGAAAAGCGTTCCCAAAATTTGACCAAAAGGCATAGCACCAAAGGCAACTGTTAGAGTAACAAAAACCAAGCCAGGCCCCTGTCCTGCCTCTAAACCGTAGGCGAACACTATCGGAAAAATTGCTAATCCTGCCGACAGGGCTACTAGAGTATCGGCTATTCCTATCATAGCAGAGGTACGAATGATTGGTGTTTGCTTCGGAAGATAAGCACCGTAAATCATTAGGGAACCCATTCCCAAACTCAGGCTAAAAAATGCCTGTCCTAAAGCAATTAGTATGCTCTCTCCGGTCAAAGCAGAAAAATTGGGTCTAAACAAATAAACTATGGCATCCCCAAAGTTTCCAACGACCGCCGAATAACAAACCAAACCGAAGAGCATCAGAAATAGAATAGGCATAAGTGATTTCACCGCCATCTCTAGGCCTCTTTTCAGACCCCTACCAACCATGTAACAAGTGATTACAAGAAAAATGCTATGCCAAACCAACATGGAAGTTGCAGATTCTGTCAACTTATTGAAGAAAGCCTCTGCGCTTTGAGGTCCCATAGTTTCCATGGTGCCGGTTACGAAATAAAAAGTATATGCCAGGGACCAACCCGCAATTACGGAATAAAAAGAAAGGATAAGAAAGCCGGCAACAATTCCCAGCAATCCG
Source organism: uncultured Pseudomonadota bacterium (assembly GCA_902597385.1). Taxonomy (GTDB): domain Bacteria; phylum Pseudomonadota; class Gammaproteobacteria; genus TMED69. Next base: position 45,720 of record CACJXQ010000003.1, read on the forward strand.
ACCATGCCCCATTTTTCCGAAAGCTTAGCCCCAATAGCCAAGTTTTTCATAGCGTTTATAGGGCTAGCTCGACCATGTTTCCCAAGCATCACCTCGCAAATCATTACTGGAAGTCCTACCAACAGAACGCATAGTAAATAAACTAGAACAAAGGCCCCTCCTCCATTCTCTCCTGTAACATAAGGAAAGCGCCAAATATTACCCAACCCAACTGCAGAACCTGTTGCTGCTAAAATAAAAATCCAGCGCGAGGACCAAGTTTCATGTTTGATTTCAGTACTCAATTTTTTTCCCGAGGAAATGTCTCAAAAAGGCCTACATTGTGTTCTATCCCAAGGTGTTGAGCAACTTTTAAAACCCAAAAGCAATAGATTACTTGAATAAATAACTTGTCCTTCTGTTGAATTGCTATACTTATAGTGTTTCAAGCTCCGCAGTTGAATTTTATAAATGGCCAAAAAAAATAAAACGCTGAAAGATTCGCTCATTTCTAAGAACAGAAAAGCCAGACATGACTATCTTATAGAGGAGTCGTTAGAAGCCGGGATAGCTTTAGAGGGCTGGGAGGTAAAGAGCTTGAGGGCGGGTAAGGTTCAAATAAGGGATGCTTATATATCCATCAAAAACTACGAGGTGAGTTCAATCGGCTTACTAATCACCCCCTTGCCTTCTGCCTCTACTCACATCGAGGCCACCCCTTCCCGCTCGCGAAAGTTACTACTAAAAAAGAAAGAAATAGACAAATTACGTGGGGCTATCGAGAGAAAAGGCTTAACCGGCGTTATACTGAGTCTCTATTGGAAAAAAAATTTAGTGAAGGTTGAGATTGGGATAGCTAGAGGTAAAAAACTTTATGACAAAAGAGCCGCCGAAAAGCAGCGGGATTGGGAAAGAGAAAAGGCTAGGTTGGGTAAAGCTAAATTTAAAGGGTAAAACTACCACTTATATCAAACCGACGATATAATCTTTTTGATTGGGGGCGTCATGGCTTCGACGTGGGTAATGACGCTGAAAGGGCATGCCGAGGGGCAGAACACCTCGTAAATACAGCTGCAAACAATATATAGTTGCCAACGACGACAACTACGCACTCGCTGCTTAATAACCAGTAGAGTGCCGTCTAGCTCCGATTCGCTTGTGGGTTGGAGGTCTAGGCGTCATTTACACAAGCAAGCGTTGTTCTTTTGGTTAGGGAGAACGACGTTAACTTTTCTAACCTAGTTAGTTACCTTCCCTGCCCATCGGGTAGTAACTAGCGAAATTTAAAGACCGGGCTAAGCATGTAGAACGGACAGAAGAAGGCTTGCGGACGCGGGTTCAACTCCCGCCGCCTCCACCAAACAAAAGGACGATAATGTCCAGATAAGTACAAAAAGCCCTGTAAAAAGGGCTTTTTTATTGAGTACTGTATCCAGTACTGTCCATCTAAATACCGTAAATCTGACAGGGTTCGTTCTCATGAAATTAACCGCAAGTGGCGTAAAGCTGGCTGTATAAAAGGAAAACGCGATGACAAAAGGGGACAAATCTACTTTCCGAAGGCTCGCAAGAGCTAAACCATGACAAGTGTGAAGACTATGACGATGTTATCTATAACTTTATTACCCAGTAAGCAATAGTCTTATCTAACCAGAACTCTTTAGGAGGGTCTTCATTCCTTTCATATTCTTCACAAACTAGACTCCTTCCCCTACTAACTACAAACGGAGCCCAGTATAGAGGATGGGTTGTTCGCTCGGTTTTTAACAGTTCTAGCGCTCGTACTTCGACCCCCATGCAATTGACATCGGGTTTTGTATTTAATGGCAGGCTTTAAACAGATATTCGACCCCAAAATCCTCCCCATCTCACAAGTGATTCGGGGATCTTTCCTCGAATCACATTCCAGACTCGCTCGTACCTATACCATGGGAGTCCAGGATATAAATGGTGGATTAAATGCCGAGTTTGTCCAAGCATCCACCAATGATTAACATTTGCCGTTTCAATAATACCAGTGGCACCAACCGGATTTACACGTTGTTCAATTCCATGAGGATGATGTATGTAAGCAAAAAGGTAAACTAAAGCGATTCGCGCCAATAAACACGGAACAACAAACGCAACGAGAAACTCACTGACAAAGACCGACACAAAACCAATGACCAGTACTGAGACATACACCAAAACTCCAACAGAAAATCTAACTCGCTCAACAACAGGCCTTGTCGACCAAGCCCCCACATAGTAACGAACCCATAAAATATCTAAAAACGCCCAACGTGCCACGCGGGTTAAAACGGAACCAACTAGAAATGGCACGTCTGGATCAGTACCTGTCTCTCCGGTATGTTGATGATGAGTGAAATGTAGATAGCGATACAAACTTGTGTTAAATCCCGGTAACAACAATTGTGCAGAAATGGTCCCCAGTATGTCATTGAGCCAACTCACTCGCGAATACGAGCGATGTACAGCTTCGTGAAATGGGGTAAAACTAATGTAAATAAATATCGTATTAGCAGCTATTACCAACGGCCAGCTAATGGCACCTTGTAGAAACAAGTAGGTAGTCACGCCAAACCCTACATAGCAAACCACAAAAAGTAATGATGTTGGCACGGACAGTAACGGTACTTTGAAAACCTCCGCCAAAGCCGGATCATTCCTAACCGTTCTGATAATTTTTCTCTGCTCTAAAGCTTCCATAGCCCCCCCCTTTTTGCTCTACGTTATAATCCAAGCATATGCTTTCAGGACGATGCGAATCAAGTTATGATTTAAGAATCAATATTTGGGGGTTCTAAACATGGGTGATTCAATTAAGGTTATCGCCGACAGTATTCTAAGGAATAGTGTAGGACGAGCCGGCGGTGCTCCAGGTGTGGTAGCTATGGCAACGGACAGTTCCGATAATTTTTACGAGGGTGCCGCCGGAGTACGAGAGCTTGGTGAAGTTAACCTAATGACCACTGATTCCGTGATGCTTCTCGCCTCTTGTACCAAAGCGTTGGTCGGAACCGCGCTAATGCAATTAGTTGAAGAAGGGCTGGTCTCCTTAGATGACCCAGCCAAAGAGTTTACTCCCGAGATCGCAAACATTCAGGTCCTAGATGGCTTTAAACCTGATGGAGAGCCAATTCTGAGAAAACCTAAAAGCGATATTACCTTAAAAGAACTTATGCTTCATACTTCGGGCCTTGGATATGACTTTTTTAGCGAAGATCTACTCAAATATCGAAATTTAAAAGAAATTCCCTCCATTTTGTCCTGTACGTTTGACTCAGTTCGAGATGTGCTCCTACATGATCCCGGCCAGAACTGGACCTACGGATGCGGCATTGATTGGGTGGGACTTGCTTGCGAAGCAGTACGAGGAAAACGACTCGGGGAGGTGCTTAAAGAGTACATTTTTTCGCCGCTAGAGATGCGCGATATTGCTTTTACAATGACGGATTCGATGCGCGACCGTCTTGTGACCATCCATCAGCGCGACGAGAGCGGACAACTCACTGCTCAGCCCGACCTGATACTGCCGCAGCCTCCAGAGATGGACATGGGAGGCCACGGCTTGTACTCCACCATTGGCGAATATATGAAATTTATACGTATGATAATCAATGATGGTAACGGACCACAGGGTCGCGTACTAAAGGCCGAAACTGTAAAACAAATGGCTGAAAACGGCTTGGGTAATTTAAAAAGTGGTGCTTGGAACAGCTCCAATCCGGCTCTGGCGAATTCCGGTGATTTTTTTCCTGGTCTCACGAAATCATGGGGTTTAACCTTTCAGGTCAATGATGAACAAGCGCCAACAGGTAGACCTGCTGGGCAGCTCTCTTGGGCCGGTATTGCTAACAGTTTTTACTGGATCGATCGCAAAAATGGAATAGGGGGCATGTGGAGCAGCCAGATCTTACCTTTTCAAGATATTGCTTCCTATCCAGGCTTCGTGGATTTCGAAACTGCCGTTTATCGTTCCTTTAATACAGAAAAAAAATAATACTGAAGAGCTCATTGGCTAGGTTTATTAAAAATTCCGGTTAGAATTAGATACGAGCAATGCTAACGCATAGTCGACCCAGCTAGCCTAACCTGCCAATTCTTCGTTTATCAAAAGAGATCACTGCTGTGATTGCACCCTAGCTACATTTGAAGCCCTCAAATTGGTGTGCAGCACATTGCCTGAACTCTTCCAGGTATTTAGGCAACCCGCCGGGATACATAAGCATTTCTTTCTTTTTTCCAGGAATATTCGCGCCCATATACCAGGAATCAGCCTTTGGAAAGAGAGTTTGGTCTGCGATCTCAACTATTTTCTCTCGCCAAATATTCTCGAAGCTTTCTTCGGTTTCAAACCGAGAGAACTTTTTGTCTCTGATATACAGGAGGAGCTCTATTATACACTCTCCTTGGTATTCAGCACTGGAAGGTCCGTTACAAAAGCCTGTGGGTGCCTGAGGACCGTAGCCCATTAACATGTTAGGAAATTTCGAAGTTGCCAAACCTAAATGCGTCCTCACTCCATCTGACCATCTTTCTCCAAGAGTGTTCCCATCAGTATCAGTTATATCTATATTTGTGAGACCACCCGTCACAGCATCGAAACCGGTAGCAAACACTACCATGTCGAACTCATACTCTCTCTCGCTAGTCACAATCCCAGATTTAGTCATTTTAACAATCGGTTCATCCCTCAAAGACACCAGCTCAGTGTTCTCATAGTTAAAGATATCGAAATACCATTGCTCTAGTGAAGGTCGCTTCACTGCGTAGGGATGTGGTGGTTCAGAAGGCGCTAACTTTTGTGCCAAATCTTTATCTTTTATTCTCTCTCGGGTTTTCTTTTTCCAAAATTCATATGCGGTTCTATTCACCTTTTCATCGGTAAACACATCGTGATAGGTTCCCAGCCAAAAATTAAACCCGCCTGCTTGCCAGAGTTTTTCATAGGTCTCTTCCCTTTCTACATCGGAAACATCCGCTCCCGAAGTTGGTATGAAGTCAAAATCAAAGCCGCCAAAACATTCTCCACGACGTTTGAATCGACCAGGTAATTCCTCTTTCATTCGCTCGTTCTCTTTTGGACCGTAATCTTTCTGACCCATGGGAAGGTACATATTAGGAGTACGTTGAAAAACTGTAAGATGCTTTGAAACGAGTGCCGCTTCTTGTGCGACCTGAATTCCACTGGCACCCGTGCCTATCACGGCTACCCTCTTCTCTTTTAAGTCCAACCCATCTTGAGGCCAAAGCGCAGTGTGGTGCGCATCCCCTTCAAACAGTTCCATTCCGTCTAACTTGGGAATATATGGTTTGGAAGCAAATCCGGTGCATATGACGATGAATTTCGCCGACATTTTGCTTCCAGTGTCGACCTCTAGTTCCCAGTTGTCAGTATTCTCGTTGTACCTGGCTTTTGATAAACGGCAGTTTAGGCTGACATCCTTAAGAAGATCCATTTTCTTGCCTACATAATCGAAATAAGCCCTCATTTCTGACCACCCCGGGAAGCGTTCCGTCCAACGCCACCCAGCCCACAACTCTTTTCGGGAGAATTGATAGATCTCGCAGTGGGTATCTACTCTGGCTCCTGGATAACAATTCCACTGCCAGATTCCCCCCAGGCCGCCACTTGCTTCCAGGAGATGTACTTTAAATCCCTCTTCCCTTAAGCGTATTAACTGATAGACCCCAGAGAAACCGGCGCCGACGATTACCACATCAAACTCATTTGATTCAGCCAAAAATACCCCCCTTACTTTGTTACTTTGTTCTCTATAACTATTACGCTAAAAATACCATTTAAGATCTAAAACAATAAAAATTCACTATCGCATTATTTTAACGGTTATTTTCAAGAAGAGATGATTTTATACTATCTGGAAAGAATAATTTTTGTCATTACATCTCGAAGCCGATAAAATTTATAGACATTGGTTAATGATGCTAATCTTTTATAAAAGGAGGTAGCGTTGGATACGAAGACATCTGAACCTAACTTACAACTGGATTACGATGTAGTGGTTGTCGGGGCTGGCTTCGCAGGTATATATGCTCTCTGGAAAGCGAAAAAAATGGGATACAAGGTAAGGGGATTCGAACGCGCCTCTGATGTAGGGGGCACCTGGTTTTGGAACTCTTACCCGGGTGCTCGGTGCGATGTTGAGAGTTACAATTACGCCTACTTTTTCGATGACAGTATTGTTCGGGACTGGGAATGGTCAGATGCCTGTGCTGGTCAGGAGGAAATACAACGCTATCTTAGATTCGTCGCCGACCGTTGTGCGGTTTTGGAGGACATCTCTTTTAATACAAAAATCGAGTCAGTCCAATACGTAGAAGCATCCGGACTCTGGCACTTATCTTATTCTAATAATAAGAGCTTAACTTGTCGCTATCCGATACTCGCTATAGGAGCTCTTTCAGAGCCGAAAAAACCCGACATTGAGGGGGTAGTGGACTTCGTGGGAGACACTTATTTTACCTCTAACTGGCCCCGCGACAATTTGGTAGATTTTAACGGGAAACGAGTAGGTGTAATTGGTACAGGCTCGTCGGGCGTTCAAGCAATACCAGAAATAGCAAAAGCAGCAAGCGAGCTTTATGTTTTTCAACGAACTGCAAATTATGTTACTCCGACCCGATCAGGCCCGATGGAAACAGAATTAGTATTAAGCATCAAAAAAGATCCAAAAGCTGTTCGACGAGCGGCAAGAGAAAGTTTTGGTGGGCATACACCTCTCGCAATGGGGGAAGAACGCTACTTAGAACTTGATGAGGAGGGGCGAGAGAGCGCCTTACAAAAAGCTTGGGATGGAAAATATGTGCCTCTAGCTTTTAGAGATGCTTATCTACCGGAAGCAAATGATGCTATTTCTGATTTTATACGCAAGAAAATGCTCGAGCAGGTTGATGACCCTTGGACTGCAAAACATCTTGTACCATGGGATCATCCTTATGGGGGGAAACGCCCTTGTATGAGCAATGTATATTTGCAAACTTACAATTTTCCGCATGTCCATTTAATTCCTCTTTCCGAATCGCCCATAGAGAAAATTGATGAAAGGGGCATCAAAGTTAGTAATCAATATATTCCATTGGATGTTATTGTCTTCGCTACAGGGTTTGACGCAATATCTGGGCCACTATTTGCAATCGATATTAGAGGGTTGGATGGTCAGTCTATCAATGAAGCTTGGAAGGATGGACCAGCTAACTATCTTGGCACTATGGTAAATGGATTCCCAAATCTTTTTTTACCCTCTAGCGCGATGTCACCCTCTGTATTATCCAATATGGCCACCCTAGCGGAACAACAGATTGATTTCATTCTAGACTCGATCGATTGGCTGGAAAAAAATGGTCGTCCAGGAATGCAACCGACTAAAGAAGCTCAGAACTTCTGGCAGCAAGAAACACTTCGCTACGCAAAAAAAAGACCGGGGGCTCTAACCACCAAAAGTTGGTACTCAGGCGCGAATATTCCAGGAAAGCCCAGAATCTTCATGGTCTATTGCGGTGGATTCAAGCGATATAACGAAACTTGCTATCAAGAGCTTGAAGACGGTTTCCCGAGCTATGAGCTACTAACTAAAGCATTGAGTCGATAATAGTGTGAAACCTCGTTAGTCGCCACAATAGGGGCACATCGAAAATCGCTCTTAACCAATATTTCAGACATTAACTTAACGAGGTAGTCAAGCTTTCAATGTCTTTTTGCGAGATCTTCAGTCCCTCCATTGACCCCGAATTGAAGCACCGGATGAACTCTCTAAAACCTTTATCGTTGCTAGGATATCTTCATCGGCAAAACCATTCTGACAAAACTCTTTCAGAAGACGTTGAGTAACTGAACCCATCGGAAGATCGACCCCCAATTCTTTCGCGAGATCTGTCGCTAGGTTTATATCTTTAAAAGCTAGACTAACAGTAAAATTGGGACTTAATTTGTCCTTTAATATTGCCTTGACTCCACCTGCCCAAGTAGCACTATTTCCGCTACTGGTTTTTACGATACTCCAAAGTATATTCGGATCAATACCTGCTTTTGCCCCAAGGATCAGTGCTTCTGCGTTACTCATCATATTTGAAAAAGCCAGCATATTGTTGACAAGCTTGATTATATTTCCCGTACCAGCCCCACCCACGTGAAACACGTTAGTTCCGATACAGTCCCATATTGGTCCTAGTGTGTCGAATACCTTTTTTTCACCACCCACCATCACCGTGAGTTCTCCGCTTTTCGCGCCACGGGTACCGCCGCTAACGGGCGCGTCTAAAAAGCTTACATTTTTCAATTTAGCTATAGAGTCTATTTCTCGAATTAGGCTTGGAGAGTTAGTGCTCAAATCTACAAGCACTTTTCCGGGAGACATTGACTCCATAACCTCACTAGCAACTATTCTCACTTCCTCTGGTCCTGGAAGAGACATCATAATTATTTCCGACTCCTGAGTGAGCGAATCTATACTAGAACAGCTAACCGCACCTTTTTCGACCAGCGATTGAGTAGGGGCGTCCCGTATGTCAAACACAAAAAGTTTTTTACCTGAGCTGAGAATATTTGAGGCCATCGGTAGGCCCATAGCACCAATTCCTATAAATCCAACTCGCATCTCTTTTTCCCTCAGAACACTAATTATAATGACAAAAGTATATCAACCTACATCCGTCAATAAGCTACAGCTTAGGTCAACACGCACAAAAACTTAATTAAGAAAACATTACCAACGTTAATTGAATAGTTTTTCGACTAAAGGTTCTAGTTGCCTCAAAGCGTTCGAGTACACGTCTTTTTTAAAATCCACCACCATATTAAGCGGTTCCCAATATTCTACCCAAGCCCATTCTTCAAATTCTGGAGAAGCATGTAGGTCTAATTTAATTTCGCTATCTTCCCCTTTGAATTCCAACAAGAACCAGATTTGTTTTTGACCCACACATTTTGGAGCACCGACTTTTCGCTGATATTTCTCAGGCAATCGATAATACAACCATCCCGCGGTGCGTCCGATCAAATCTACTTTTTCCCCAAGAAGGCCAACCTCTTCATGCAGCTCTCTATACATAGCCTGTTCGGAGGATTCTCCCTCCTCTATTCCGCCCTGGGGCATTTGCCAAAACTGCAATCCTACTCGACGCCCACAAAATATTTTTTTCGCCTTATTTAGGAGAATGATTCCGACGTTTGCCCTAAATCCCTCGTCATCAATCATTTTGTCAGGACCAAGCTTATATATTACTTACTGCTTCTTTTTCCTCGAGAAGCTCTGTTTGGGTATCATTCATTTTTTGCCGACTGTAATCAGACACTTCTAGGCCAGTTACAATTTCGTACTTTCCTCCAGAACATTTTACTGGAAAAGAATATACAAGACCGGATGACACATCATAGTTGTTGCCATCGCTCCAAACGCCCATGCTAGTCCAATCATCCGAAGGAGTCCCTAAAACCCAATCTCGCATATGCTCTATTGCGGCATTCGCTGCAGAGGCAGCACTAGATGCACCCCGAGCGTCAATAATCTCAGCACCACGTTTCGCTACCTTTGGAATATATTCTTTATCGTACCAGTCAGGCTCAACAAAACTCATCGCAGCTTTACCCGCGACCTCAGCATGATGCAAATCAGGATATTGGGTCGTCGAGTGGTTACCCCAAATAGTTAATTTCTTAACCTCAGAAACATCACAAGCGGCTTTTTTTGCTATTTGATACTTGGCTCTATTGTGATCTAAACGAGTCATAGCAGTAATTTGTTCTGGAGGCACATCCGGGGCATTTTGAATGCATACCAAGGCATTCGTATTTGCGGGGTTTCCAACTACAACAATCTTAACGTGGGCATTCGCGACACTATTAATGGCACTACCTTGATCTTTGAAAATGCCGCCATTAGCTGCCAATAAATCGCTCCGCTCCATTCCAGGACCGCGCGGTCGAGCGCCGACCAACATACCATAATCACATCCGTCAAAGGCCACCTTGGCATCATCAGAAGCTTTGATGCTTGCTAAAAGAGGAAAGGCACAATCATCCAATTCCATCATCACTCCCTCTAGAGCTTTCATAGCTGGGGTTATTTCAAGTAATTGTAAGGAAATGGGCTGGTCAGGGCCCAGCATCTGCCCTGACGCGATTCGAAACAAAATAGAATAAGCGATCTGTCCTGCAGCGCCACTAACCGTAACTTTCACGGGAGCCTTCATCAAAATTTCCTCTCTAGTTTTTTATTAGCTTTCATTGTAACAGTTTTAAGAACTTGTAATAACTAGGCAGATCTTCTGTGTATTTATCCGGCCCATCTAAAAGTATGTAAAACCATTTATTTAAAACCTAACCTCCTTACACTTTTAAGCCGCAATATCCTCAATGGAATATAAGTGCCATTTCCTTTCCAACGTAATGAAACCAAATTTTTTAGGGCATTTTAGGTGACTTTTCGATAACTTTGGTAGAAAATCTCAAGTTAAGGGTTAAGTCCAAGGGATACCTTCTTCTTTGACCCCAAGATTTATCGGATTTCTGTATAAAATTTCTTGAAAATAGGTAAACAAAGATGGATTCGCCCTTCTCAATAACAGGAGAAAACCTGGAATACGTTGAACAAATCTACGAATTATTTTTGAAAAATCCCAACAGTGTTTCAAAAGAATGGAAAAAGTACTTTGAGACAAACGATTTGAATTCAGAGAGCGGATCAAACCCAGAGGCTCATCGCCTGGCGAAAGCTGAGGTCATTGAAGCCGCGAAAAAAAAATCGAACAGAAACGAAAGCACATCTCAACCCGATTCAGTTAAGCAAGTTTCAGTTTTACAACTTATAAACGCCTATAGATTCAGAGGCCACAGAAATGCCAACTTGGACCCGCTCAACCAATACAAGCGACCTCAGGTGCCCGAGCTTGATCCCTCTTTTCACGACCTCCTTGAAAGCGATTTCGATACAGTTTTTAACACTGGTTCTCTTCAAGGGGTAGAAAACGCGACGTTGAGAGAGATTCTCAAAATCGTCAGAGAAACATATTGTGAGAATATCGGCGCAGAATACATGCACATTGTTGAAACTGCCGAAAAACGTTGGATACAGCAGCAACTAGAACCTAGCAAAGAAAATGTCCTTGCGAACGAGCGGCGAAAACAACTACTGAGATGCATTGTTGCTGCTGGCTCACTCGAACGTTATCTACACAAAAAATACGTAGGACAGAAGCGGTTCTCGTTGGAGGGAGGAGAGAGCACTATTGCATTACTTGACACTGTGGTCGAGGAATGCGGAAAACACGGCATCAAGGAGTGTGTTGTGGGTATGGCTCACAGAGGAAGATTAAATGTTTTAGTAAACATAATCGGGAAGCACCCCTCGGACTTGTTTGACGAATTTGAAGGCAAAGGGCGCCCGGAAAACCTATCAGGGGATGTTAAGTATCATCTAGGCTACTCCTCCGACATACAGACCCCTAGCGGCCCAGTACATCTAACGCTTGCATTTAACCCTTCTCATTTAGAAATTATCGATCCAGTGGTGGAGGGATCTGTGCGAGCAAGACAGGATAGAAGAAGAGACTCTAGCCGAAATAAGGTGCTTCCATTAATACTTCATGGCGACGCGGCCTTCGCCGGACAGGGAGTAGTTATGGAAACGTTCAATTTATCCCAAACTAGAGGCTACTCAACCGGAGGCAGTTTGCATGTAATAATAAACAATCAAATTGGTTTTACTACCAGCGAGCCCCTAGACTCGAGATCGACTCTTTACTGTACCGACGTCGCTAAGATGATCCAGGCCCCTATCTTTCACGTGAATGCGGACGACCCTGACGCTGTTGCAAGAGTCGCAAAAATCGCGCTCGATTTCAGGATGGAATTTAATAAAGATGTAATTATCGACCTAATTTGTTTCCGAAAACATGGACACAGCGAAACAGACGAACCAGCAACCACTCAGCCATTAATGTATAAAAAAATCAGAAGCCACCCTGGCACAGAAACCATATACGCTGATAAGTTAGTTTCAGATGGAGTGCTGAAAAAAGGGGAAGCAGCAAAGATCAGAGAGCAATATATTAAAGCCTTAGAAGACAACCAGGTGGTATCCAGACCATATGCAGAGCTACTAGATAATAGCGCCGTAAACTACTTTTTACCATTCTTAGGATCTAATTGGGAGTCAGAGTATGATAGCGCATTAAACGCGGATATCATTTCCAAACTTGGGAGCAAATTTACTAAAGTACCCCCCAAATTCGAGCTGCATAGACAATCCAAGAGAATTTTAGAAGATAGAAAAGCGATGTTTAAAGGAGAATCGGCATGTGATTGGGGATTTGCCGAAACACTTGCCTATGCCTCACTGCTCTCGGAAGGTTGTCCAGTGCGTATTTCGGGCCAAGATTGTGGTCGCGGTACCTTCTCTCACAGACACGCAGTGCTAAACGATCAAAACAACGGAGAAGCGTACCTCCCTCTTCAAAACATAGATAAGAACCAAGGTGATTTTCTAGTCATCAATTCCACTCTTTCTGAAGAAGCAGTGTTAGCTTTTGAGTTTGGCTACGCAGCTGCAGAACCAAATGCTCTAGTTGTCTGGGAAGCTCAGTTTGGAGATTTTGCTAATGGAGCCCAAGTCGTAATCGATCAATTCATTGCGTCTTCAGAAGAAAAATGGGATCGATATTGTGGATTAGTCTTGTTCCTACCTCACGGATACGATGGACAAGGACCTGAACACTCCTCTGCGAGGCTCGAGAGATTTCTCCAACTGTGCGCAGCGGAAAACATGCAAGTTTGCTATCCCACAACCCCCAGCCAACTTTTTCATATGCTACGAAGACAAATTCGCAGGCCCTATCGCAAGCCACTGATTGTTATGAGCCCCAAAAGTCTCCTGCGGAAAGGCTTATCTTTCTCTCCTCTCAAGGAATTTACCGAAGGAAAATACCAACCGGTCTTGGATGAGACCGAAAAAATATCAAAAGCCAAAGTTAAAAAAATCATACTATGCTCGGGGAAGATTTATTTTGATCTTTACGAGGCAAGGGAGAAAAACAATATCAAGGATTGCGCTATCATAAGACTGGAGCAGTTTCATCCATTCCCTAGAGAACAAATGCAAAACACACTCAGTCAGTATAAGAATGCCGCTGAATTGATTTGGGTACAGGAAGAACCGAGAAACCAGGGAGCTTGGTCTTATCTGCTATCACGAAGGCATCTCGGCGGCTGTTTTGATGAATCAAAACCTTTAAAATGTGTTGCTAGACCTTATTCTTCTTCCCCAGCTGTTGGCTATCTATCGCTCCACGAGGAACAACAGAAGAAAATAATTTCGGAGGCGCTAGAGCTTGAAGAAGGATCGCTACCGAAGAGAAAGAGTGCTTAAGTGGGTGTTATACACAATGTTTAGGAGATCGAAATGTTAGTAGAGATAAAGGTACCCGATTTAGCTGAATCAGTTCCCGATGCAACATGCTTAACATGGATGAAAAATGAAGGGGACCACATCACGGAGGGAGAAAACTTAATAGATTTAGAGACCGACAAGGTAACCTTGGAAATCGTAGCACCACATAGTGGTATGATTATCTCAATTTTAAAAAAGGAAGGTGAAGTAGTTCTCTCAGGAGATATCCTCGCGACTATTGACACAGAAAGTGTAGCCGTTAACACTTCCCAGTCGACACAAAATACCGAAAATATTGGCTCGGAAGAGTTTTCAAAAAATGAAAAGACCGTAGCCCAGAAAATCGGGCCAGCAGTGAAAAAATTGCTTATCGAGAAAGAGATAGATCCAAATTTAATCCAAGGCTCCGGTAAAGACGGCAGAATCACCAAAGGAGACGTAAATCTTTTCCTTCAAAACTCTGTCACTAGTGAAAAACCACCTCAAACCACTGGGATGACATCACCAAAAAATAGAGAAAAAAGAGTGCCGTTAACACGCTTGAGAAAACGCATTGCAGAAAAGCTTTTAGCCGCTCAGGACCAAAATGCCTTGTTAACAACGTTTAATGAAGCCGACATGAATGCAATTCAAAATCTTCGCAGACAATTCCGTGATGAATTTTCAATCAAACACGCCACCAAGCTTGGTTTCATGCCATTCTTTGTGAAAGCAGCAGTAGAGTCGCTAAAATCCTACCCTGTAGTAAATGCTTCTATTGATGAAGATGACGTTGTATATCATTCCTACTTCGACATAGGGGTGGCAGTAGGAAGTGGTAAGGGCTTGGTAGTACCCATTATTAGAGATGCTGACCTACTATCCTTCGCCGAAATTGAGAAAAAGATAATGGACTTCGGGGAGAGAGCCCAGGACGGTAAATTGAGTGTACAGGAGTTGACAGGGGGTACTTTTACCATAAGTAATGGGGGCATCTACGGTTCACTCCTGTCAACACCGATAATAAACACCCCACAGAGCGCGATTCTAGGTATGCATAAAATACAAGACCGTCCGGTCGTCAAAGATGGAGAAATTACTATACGACCAATGATGTACCTAGCTTTGACTTACGACCATAGACTTATTGACGGTAGAGAGGCAGTCCAATTTCTTGATAGCCTAAAATCCTGTTTAGAAGAACCTAGCCGTCTCTTGCTAGACTTATAGAGGGAAAATTAAAAATGAGTGAATATGACCTAGTAGTAATAGGTGGAGGGCCAGGCGGATATGTGGCTGCGATCAAGGCTGCACAGATGGGTCTAAAAACCGCGTGCATCGATAAACAAACAGCCGCTGACGGCTCACCTGTGCTAGGCGGAACATGCCTAAACGTCGGTTGTATTCCTTCTAAAGCTCTATTGGACAGCTCTCACCAATATGAGTTTTTTAATAAAGAAGGAAAGAAGCATGGCTTGGTTGGGAGCTTAAAAATTGACATAAGCCAGATGCAAAAAAGAAAAGAAACTGTTGTGAAAAATCTCACCCAAGGTATCTCTGGACTCCTTAAAAAAAACAATGTTGAATGGCTGCCTGGCTTTGGCAGTCTAAAGTCTAAAAACGTTGTTCAATGCAAGTCTGAAAAAGGTCTAATCAAAAGTTTAAATACAAAAAATATCTTGCTGGCTTCCGGTTCTTTACCTTCCAGAATCCAGTCTTTGCCTATAGACAATGAATACATATTTGACTCCAGCGGGGCTCTTGAATTTAAATCTGCGCCAAAAGAACTTTGCATAATCGGAGCCGGCGTAATCGGCCTGGAATTGGGAAGTGTGTGGAGAAGACTTGGTTCTAAGGTTACAGTGTTAGAAGCTCAAACCTCTTTTCTCGATACAGCAGACAAAGATGTTTCTGCAGAAGCTTTAAAATTATTCAAAAAACAAGGGCTAAAAATTGAGCTAGGTACTCTAGTCGCTGAAGCCAAAATAGCAAAAGAAAAAGTTACTATCTCTTATAAAAAAGGCTCAGAAAGACTCGAGTCTTCATTCGACAAAGTAGTCGTCGCTGTAGGGAGGTCACCATATACAGAGGGTCTCAATCTGGATGAAGCCGGGGTCAAATCAGACGACAAAGGATTTATCTTGGTTAACGAATTTAATGAGACTTCGACCAAAGGAATCTTCGCGATTGGGGACTGTACCCTCGGTCCAATGTTAGCTCACAAAGCAAGTGAAGAGGGGATTTTAGTTGCCGAACATATGGCTGGTGCCAAAGCGCCTGTAGAAATCACCCATGTTCCTTGGATAATTTATACGTGGCCTGAAATGGCTTGGGTAGGCCCCTCTGAACAGTTTTTAAGAAATACTAAAAAGGAAATCAACGTTGGAAAATTTCCTTTTAGGGCCAGCGGAAGAAGCCACGCGAGAGGAGAAACTGAGGGTTTCGTAAAAGTTATAGCAGAGAAGAACAATGACCAGATACTTGCAGTCCATATTTTAGGTGCAAATGCTTCAGAACTAATTTCTGAGGCTGTAACTGCTATGGAATTTGGCGCAACTTCCGAAGATGTTGCTCGGATCATTCACGGTCATCCAACCCTGTCAGAGAGCATACATGAAGCGGCTTTAGCCACTCTTGGGAATGCAATTCACTATTAAAAACAAATTCTTAAATTACCTTTATTAAAGAAATGGCAAGATTTTGTGCGATAAAATAAAATAACATGCTTGCATGTCCTTGCCGCTACCCTTAGATTAGGGTTCTGAATGAGGGAGTTTCTAGCGCTATGGATACAGAAAGTCGGGTCATCAAAAAATATCCAAATCGGCGGTTGTACGACACCACTGAGAGTAAGTATGTAACCCTTAACGATCTCAAAGAGCTCGTTGTAGAGCAGATAACTTTCACTGTGGTAGATAAGAAAACAGGTGATGACATTACTCGAAACGTACTACTTCAAATCATCATCGAGCAGGAAGAGGACAATGGTGAACCACTTTTCTCAGCCGAAGTCCTGCAGAAATTGATAGGAATTTACGGAAATCCAAACCAAAGTTCAGCCGGGGACTTTTTGAGTAAAAGCGTCCAACTTTTCTGTGAACAGCAAAAATTATTTCAAAACCAAGTCGAAGAAGCCCTCTCGACAAACCCAATGTCGTCTATGGTCACTCAAATGACCAAACGCAACATGGAACTTTGGAAGGAAATGCAAGAATCTTTTTTGGGCTCCGAGGTAAGCACCTCCAAAAAAGAAGATAACTCTTCTTAGACCGCAGAGACTCGGGCTACTAAGTAAGCGAGTAGACCTAAACGCTCCCAAGCGTGTTCTTGATCAATTCAGCACGGTCGTTCAATGCAACAGGTAGCCGGTCACCAAAAATCGAAAAATATTCCTTAATATCTTCAATCTCTTTCTTCCATGATTTTTTATCAACAGCTAATAAGGACTCAGTAGCACCTGGCTGAAGATTCAATCCATCCAAGTTCAACTCCTCGGATTTTGGAAGATATCCAATCGCAGATTCCGTTCCTTCTGCTTTTCCATCGGACTTGGCTAAAATCCATTCTAATACCCTAATATTCTCTCCAAAGCCGGGCCACAAAAACTTACCATCCGCCCCCTTCCGAAACCAGTTTACATGAAAAATAGGTGGCAGATTATCCGACCGAGAGGCAAAACTGAGCCAGTGTGCCCAGTAATCACCAAAATTGTAACCACAAAAAGGCTTCATCGCCATCGGATCCCTTCGAACCTTCCCTACTTGTCCAGCTGCCGCTGCTGTTGTCTCAGAGGCCATCGAGGCTCCAGCGAAGACGCCATGCTCCCAGTCATAGGTCTGAAAGACAAGTGGAGTCACGTTAGAACGTCTTCCTCCGAACACTATAGCGGATATTGGCACCCCACTTGGAGAGTTACCTTCTTTCGAAAAACTCGGGCATTGCGAGGCAGGAACCGTAAAACGAGCATTAGGATGCGCAGCAAGGTCCCCCGAGGTTGGATCAAATTTATTGCCCTTCCAATCAACTAAAGTATTAGGCCGAGTTAAATCGTGCCCCTCCCACCAAGGCTCTTGCTCAGACGTCAGGGCAACGTTCGTATAAATTGTGTTTTTCCCGAGGGTATTCATACAATTCGGGTTTGTAGCGGAGCTTGTACCTGGAACAACACCGAAGAAACCTGCTTCCGGATTTATTGCTCTAAGCTGGCCAGAGTCATCTAAATGCAACCAAGCAATATCATCGCCTACAGTCCAAATTTTCCAATCCTCGAACCCTTTTGGTGGAACGAGCATTGCCAAGTTAGTTTTACCGCAAGCAGAAGGAAACGCCGCAGCAATATATTTAGTCTCTCCCTGTGGCGGTTGGATACCCAAGATCAACATGTGTTCGGCTAACCATCCCTCTTGCTTAGCCGTCTCACTAGCTAGTCGTAAAGCGTGGCATTTTTTTCCAAGCAAAGCGTTGCCACCGTACCCAGAGCCAAAACTCTTTATAGTTTGCTCTTCTGGGAAATGCATTATAAACCTTCTAGAAGGATCTAGTTCGCCAATAGAGTGAAGGCCTTTGACGAAGCTAGAACTACTATTAATTTTGGCAAGTGCAGCGTCTCCAATTTTTGACATTATTCCCATGTTAAGCACGACATAAGGGCTGTCAGTAATCTCAACCCCTGCTCGAGCGTAGGGGGAACCAACAGGCCCCATTAAATAAGGGATCACATACATTGTTCTCCCCTTCATACTCCTCTCAAAAAGAGTATCGATCTTGGCATGCGCTTCAACTGGATTCATCCAGTTATTATTTGGGCCAGCATCATCCTCCAATCTACTACAAATGAATGTAAGCTGTTCCACTCTTGCCACGTCATTAGGGTCTGATCTGTGTAAAAAACAATTTGGATGAGTTTTCTCATTTAGTTCCAACAGATCGCCGGTTTTTAACATTTCCGCTATCAAGACCTTTCTTTCTTCTTCGCTACCATCACACCAATATATTTTTTCTGGCGCCACCAATTTGGCTACTTCAGTTACCCAACTTTCTAAATCTTTTTTACTCATAAAAACGTCTATAGGCCTCCTATTAAGCCTCTAATACTTTGTCAAAAAATGTGATAAATAGTTCCGAATATAGAAGAAAAACGACTTTTCGATATTTTCGAGGGATTCGGAAAAATCTAAGTAAGTCGCAATTATAAGGCTTGTTTCAATTATGTCTAAAAAAAAATAAGAGATCGGAAAAAAAACCTTGAAATAAACGTCTGAAATAGTTATGCTGCATTGCAATATACTGCATCGCACAAAAGGAGAACTGTCGTGGAAAATACTTTACACAAAGAATGGTCGACCATAACTCAGGACGCCTTCAAGGCCTCGAAAGAATTGGAAGATATCAACACAAAGGCCTTGGATAAGGTCACCGAGAACCAGATAAACCTCTCTAACGCTTTCTTAGAAGCGAACACCAAATTTTTTGAAAACTTGTCGGCAAGCAAGAAGTATCCTGATTTATTAGCTAATCATAACGAACTTTTAACTACGTATTCTGAAGTTTTTTCAAAAGCTACGACTAGCGCCGGGGATTTAGTAGCAGCTGTCAAGAATGATTATGAAGATTGGATAAAAAGAGGAATTGAAAAATCTACAAGCAATGAGTTGTTCCGTAATTTTATGCCTGCTAAAGAAACAACCGCCAAGAAGAATGGATATAAAAAGGATACGAAATAATAAATAATTATTTATTTTGCTTTTGGAGTCCCTGTCTTTGCTTCTAGCTTCTTCAAAGAAAGGCAGGGACTAAGGGGATTTCGATTACTAATGTTGAGCATCAAGCCAAGTAGCTATCACTCCCCCAGTAGAGCGACCAGCGGATTTGCCAACATAAAGGCCCACGTGGCCACAATCCATTTCGATCTCACTGTAATCAGGATGGGTTATAAGCCGTGCGAGCGCCTTTGACGATTCGATAGGGACGATGTGATCATTACTTGCGAAGATATTTAAGATCGGGGCTCTAATATCACTTGGTTCCACATGCAAGCCATTCAAAAATAGAGTCTTCTCCACTAAGGCGTTCTTTTGATAAAAAGTGGAGACAAATTCCATTAAAGCACTAGAACTAATGGCTGGGGAGTCAAAAATCCATTTCTCCATCTTTAAAAAATTTTGTACATAGGCAAGATCATGTCCATTTTCGATGAGATCAAAATATTTCTTTTGCAAAAGCTTATAAGGCTTAAGAAACAAAAAGAAAAAATTCAGCATTCTCCCATCGATTGTTTTGGGGAATTTTTCGAAAACTTTAAGATCTACATGCCTAATAAGGGCACTTAGTCTATCCTTTTCACTGTGAAAATCAATTGGGGTTGCCGTTGTTATCAAAGAGGAGATCTTTTCTGGAAATAGGCTCGCATAACAGACTGCAAAGGTTCCCCCTTGGCATAATCCGATAACATCTATTGCCTCTTTCGGAGAGACACCCCGAATATAGTCCACAGCGCTACCAAGGTAATCTATAATGTAGGTTGATAATTCAACTTCCGCATCGTTATCTCCAGGGTCACCCCAGTCTATAAGGTAGACAGGAAAACCAAAATCACAAAGCTCCTTTATTAAAGATCTTTCGGACGATAGATCTGCGATTTCAGGTCGATTAACCAATGAGTAGACTAGCAGTATAGGACGATTATTTTTGGTTGCACCAGTACTTTCGTACTTGTACAAAACCATCTCATCCTTTTGAAATTCCACTGTTCTGCGACTTAACCCAATTTTGATTGGCCCCGACCTATCAATATTTTTTAGTAGGGCTTTTAATTTGGAGTGAGAGTTTCTGGACTCTTTCATAAATATTAACGAATAAAGGGATTAAATTTCATGGTTTTTAGAGACAATTAAATATACTTTTAAAGGTTACATCTCTTTTGATAGATGAGAAATGCAAGAATTAGACAGCTTTCCGAAATCTTTCGAGAATTCCGCCGTTAAAATCCACTCAGTATGAGCATCATCAGCACACTCTATCCATTTTGCAAATACCTCTTTAGTGTCCAAACTATCACAATGCATGGTTTTCATTCGAAGGTTCTCTAAGGCAATAGAAATTGTATTTAGTGAGCCAGCGAGGAGACGTAGATAGGCTGCCACTAGGGGATCGCTAGATGAATCCGTTTCGCCTAATTTTTTATCTTCAAGATTCAGAGTCTCCCCAAGAGTTTTTAGCAGAGAGTAGGAGGGAAACATCAATTCCGCAAAACCATTTTTCTCGATAATGTCAAACCACTTTCTTTCAAAGACTCTTGTATCTTTATTAGTCCGTTCTTGATCTTCCTTAAAAAGGATTTTCAATACATTAGCTAATTCCTGCCACTGCTCGACAAGTAAGTCACCTACATATTTTTCTAGCTGATCTTTATGCTTCCTACTTACGGTCATTGTCTTCGGAGAAACGCAGTTCTAGAGTCTTTATAGTGATTGCAGGTAACTTTTTTTAAGCTCTTCAACAACCGACGGATCTGCTAGGGTAGTAGTATCTCCCAGATTCTCCAACTCATTTGCAGCGATTTTCCTTAAGATTCTCCTCATGATTTTTCCTGACCTTGTTTTAGGTAATCCTGGCGCCCACTGTATCTTGTCGGGGTTAGCAATAGGTCCTATCTCCTTTCTGACTAAATCAACCAACTCTTTCCGTAGATTTTCTGACGGTTGAATCCCATTCATTAAGGTCACGTATGCATATATTCCTTGGCCTTTTATATCATGAGGGTAACCTACCACTGCCGCTTCTGAAACGTTTTCATGCAGGACTAGCGCGCTCTCTACCTCTGCAGTTCCCAACCTATGGCCAGATACATTAATCACGTCATCCACTCTGCCAGTAATCCAGTAATAACCATCACCATCTCGACGGGCTCCATCACCAGTAAAGTAGTATCCTGGATAGGTGCTGAAATAAGTCTCTTTAAAACGTTTGTGATCACCAAAAACAGTACGCATTTGACCAGGCCAAGATTTCTTGATCACCAGAGAACCCTCACCCTGGCCCTCTATTTCTTGGCCATCTCCATCCAACAAGGCTAGAACGACACCGAAAAATGGGAGAGTAGCGGATCCCGGTTTTAATGCTCTAGCGCCAGGAAGTGGAGTTATCATGATTCCACCCGTTTCAGTTTGCCACCAAGTATCGACAATCGGGCACCGTTCTTCACCAACAACTCTATAATACCACTCCCATGCTTCCGGATTTATAGGCTCCCCTACCGTACCTAGAACTCTCAAGCTACTTCTGCTGGATGATGTGACGAATTCATCTCCTTGTCCCATCAAAGCTCTCAGGGCCGTAGGCGCAGTGTAAAATATATTTACCTGGTGTTTATCAACGACTTCCCACATTCGGCTGGCCGTTGGATAATTTGGAAGTCCTTCGAACATAAGCGTCGTAGCCCCATTTGCCAACGGGCCATAGACAATATAAGAGTGTCCAGTAACCCATCCCACATCAGCAGTACACCAATAAATCTCTCCTGGTTGGTAATCAAATACGTAGTGATGGCTCATTGCCGCATGAAGCAAATAACCTCCTGTTGTGTGTAACACCCCCTTGGGCTTCCCAGTGGAACCAGAGGTATAAAGAATGAATAACGGATCTTCTGCCGAACACTCCTCCGCTGGACAATCCAACTCGGCCGCCACGATACATTCATGGTACCAAACATCCCTCCCTTTGACCCAATCAATCTTTCCGCCCGTTCGCTCTAAAACGAAAACAGTGTTAACGTCGGGACAGTTTTTCAGAGCATCGTCTGCGTTCTGCTTAAGGGGTATTTTTTTCCCACCTCTTACTCCTTCATCCGCAGTAATCAAGGCAGTACATTTCGAGTCCAAAATTCTGTCTTTCAATGCATCGGGGGAAAATCCTCCAAACACTATAGAATGAACCGCACCAATTCTGGCACATGCCAGCATAGCCACCGCGGCCTCGGGCACCATTGGCATGTATATGGACACCCTATCACCTTTTTTAACACCTCTTGATTTCATCGCATTGGCAAAACGACAAACTTCCTCATGTAACTCTCGATAGGTTATTTTTCGGTCCTCAGAGGGATCGTCTCCCTCCCACAAAATAGCAATTTGATTCTCTTTTTCAGGCAAATGTCGATCTATACAATTTGAGGAAGCGTTCAATTTTGCTCCATCAAACCACGAAATTTCTGCGCTGTTAAAATCAAAAGAAGAAACTGTTTCCCAAGGTTTACTCCAAGTAATGAATTTCCTCGCGTACTCCGCCCAAAACACGTCAGGATTATTTACCGAAGATTCATACATTTCTCTATATTTACGGTCACTCACATGCGAGTTAGAGAACCTGTTTTGGTCAACCGGATAAACCTTTTCATCTTTCATGCAATGTTCCCTTCTTAATTTATTGGTTTGAAGTTTCCCCGTTATAATCTATCCATAAATGCCTGCATAGTCGAAACAAAGAAAAAATAATCAAAATGTTCTACACTCATTCTCAGATATCTGAAATTTTCCTACAATATATCATGAACCTAATTTTTCTATAGAATCAGTTTCTCAAAGTGGCAAAATAAAATGAACAGTGAATTTGGCGAATACAAAAAAGAGCTACAATTTGCTCTGGAATCAGTCCGATTAGCAAGCAAAGCAACTTCTAAAATTCAAAAATCCCTAAAAAAGGGGGATATAGAAAAGAAAACAGATTCTAGCCCCGTCACTATCGCAGACTATGCAGCCCAAGCCATAGTCAATAAGCACCTTTTTCAATCTTTAGGTGACGATCAAAAAATGGTGGCCGAAGAGGACTCAAGTAACCTGAAAAAATCGACTAACTCAGAGCTACTTGGTGAAATTGTCCGCAAAGTAAAGGAGGTCATAAATGTTTCTGACTCATCTGAGATATTAGATCTCATTGACAAAGGGAACCATGATGCTTCTTCAGACAGATATTGGACTCTGGATCCTATTGATGGAACAAAAGGATTTATTAGAGGAGAACAATATGCCATCTCTTTAGCGCTAATTGAAAATGGGGAAGTCATTTTAGGTGTATTGGGTTGCCCTAATTTATCTTCTAACCATATGAAACCTTTCGGATCTGGAGACGACGAGGGTACTATTTATTTTTCGGTAAAAGGGAAAGGATCTTGGTCAGGCCCAACACATGGCCTTATTAAAAAAGATAGGTTAAGGATTAGTGATAAAATCACAGCCGATGAATGCCGCGCTTGCGAGTCAGTAGAATCCTCCCACTCGAGATTCAGCTATAGCAGCCGTATTTTCGATAAATTGGATATATCTTTACCACCCTTGAGATTAGATTCACAATGCAAATATGCAGTAGTCGCAAGGGGACAAGCTGAAATCTACTTAAGGATTCCCACCGACTATCATTACGAAGAAAAGATTTGGGACCACGCAGCTGGTTCTATAATCGCGCAAGAAGCAGGAGCCACGGTAACGGATATCAAAGGGGAACAACTAGATTTCAGAATGGGGAAAACTCTGAAGAAAAACCAAGGCATTGCTTGTACTATACCTCCTATTCATAACAAATTGCTTGAGGCTATAGGCAGCACCTTATGAAAACCAAGAAAAGCTATTCATGGGCTATGAGAAACTCTCTAGCCGCGGTATAGTGAGGTTCATTTCTATGTTTATAAAAAATTAAAAAGGGGGATTTAAATAATGAGCATTACGGCAACCGCCTTAATCGGTTTAGTTATATGGACAATTGTCCTTGCCTTCGTGGTGATAGGAAAAAGACTATCGTCGGTTATCGGCGGAGAAAAAGATATACATACCTTTCAACCGGATGGAAAAGACGTAGGAGATTTTGGACTCAGAGCCACACGTGCTCACCTCAACTCGCTAGAAGTTCTTCCACTAGCTGCAGGCATTATGCTACTTGCAATCGCTACCGATAATACTGCTATCACAGATGGTCTGGCTATGGCTTTTCTTTACTGCCGGGTAATTCAATCGGTGATTCATCTAATCTCTGTATCTAAAATGATGGTACTTTTAAGAGCTACCTTTTTTAGTGTGCAATTTGTGTTCTTAATTATTTGGGCTCTGGCCTTGTGTAACGTCACCGGCTAAGTCTTCCGGAATCACTAAGAGGCTAGTATGAGCCTCTTAGTGATTACTTAAAAAGTAATCTTGTATATTGGCTTTTTAAGAAAATCTCGTCTTTGGTTACGAAAAGCGGTGACCAAAAGGTATATTAACGAGGAAAAACTCTAATGGCTTTTACCGCTGACTTCGAGAAATTTAAATTCGAAACCGACACTTTCGTAGGAAAAAGGGTCCTGATTACTGGTTCTGGCAAAGATGGAGGTATCGGACAAGCACTCGCCTTAGCTGCAGCGGCCAATGGTGCAAGAGCCGTAGGAATCCATTTTCATAGTAGTTATAGAGACGGATTCGATATGGTCTCTGCTATGCGGGAGAAAGGATTAAATATATTCGCCATGCAGGCAGATGTGACAAACACAAGGGACCTATGGGCCTCAAGAAGTTTTGTAAAAGAGCAGCTAGAGGGACAAGGACCAGACATTTTAATCTGTAATTCTGGACTTACAGAAGGAGGATATAGGTTTGGGAAAGCGCTACCCATAATTGATGAGGAATCTCGCCGAGAGCGAAGGGCAAGAGTCCGAAGAGATTTTATAGAAAGACTTGAAGAGTCAAAGCTAGTGATGGAAACAAAAATTGATGGCTTCATGTACATGACGCATCTTTGGGCTGGAGAAGCTGTATATCACAAACAACCACTGCATTTAATTTATATAAGTTCTATGCAGGCTATCGAACCAGGTCGTGCAGTACCAGGCTACGCTCTAGCCAATTGGGCTGTTCTTAAGCTACCCGAAATATTGAAAATTAATTTAGGTAAAGACAGCAATATGGTCGCGTCATCCTGCTTGATGTTACCCTTTATAAGAACAGGGATGACCGAAGAATATGCGGGAAATGAAAAAGTGTACGGACGTTGGCAGGCTAGAATGTTGGAGCCTTATGAGGCAGCCCAATCAATTACCAATCTGCTTGGAAGAAAAAGAGACGAACTGGACCTAGGTAATTTTAGGTTAGAGGTCGATGGAAACGCAGATAACCTTAATCTTTCATGGTCGAAAGTAGACCTTATTGTGTCTGAAACGAAGATTTAGCTGAGAATACAAAGTGATCTCTCTAGCTAACGAGCGAGTTAAGCCCCTTATTGCTCTGGGTCTGATGACGGTTCTTTGGGGATGCGGCTGGACCGTACTCAAAATTGGCCTCATAGACGCCGAGCCATTCAAATTCACAGCTTTAAGGATGTCCTTAAGTGCGATTTTTTTGCTACTCGTGCTAGCGTTCTCGGGCAGGCCTTTTCTCCCTACAAGAGTTCCAGAATTAATCATTTTAGGAATTATACAGACTTCCTTGTTGTTCACTTTATCTACCTGTGCGGTAGATCAAGGTTCTTCAGGAAGAGTAGCATTCTTAGTGTATACCATGCCTTTCTTCACCCTAATTCTAGCTAGACTCCTCTTGGCAGAAAGGATAAGAGGGTTACAGTGGATAGCTATTTTCTTGGCTTTTTTGGGCCTTCTAGCAATTCTGGAACCTTGGAAACAGTCGCTTACATCCGAAGGAGGCTTCTTAGGAGTGGCGGCGGGAGCAGTCTGGGCCATTAGCGTAATTATGGTAAAGAAAATTCAAGATAAAGAGCCAATAGATATGATATCCATGACTGCATGGCAAATGACTTTTGGAAGCGTACCTTTAATTTTTTTTGTATCGTTTGTCGATGAAAACCCAATAACGTGGTCCATTCGGTTTATTTTGGTTCTTGCATTTATCGCAATAGTAATAACAGGGCTTGGATGGTTGTTATGGGTTTATGCGCTAGAAAGGTTGGAGGCTGGCTCCGCAAGTCTCATCACGCTTGCAACCCCCGTCGTTGCTATCTCCACCTCTACCCTTCTTTTAAATGAAAATCCAAATAACACTGAAATTGCAGGAATGACTTTAATTACTGCCGCTCTTCTGTTTTTAGTTGTTCACGCAAATAGGGATGCTGACCCATAAATGATTTCCACCAACAGTCTCAAAAGAGCCTGATGGAGAAAAACTTAAAAACTTTGAGCTAATTGCTTTGCAGCATCGATGAGTTTATTCTCTAAGGACTGCAAATCTTCTGGAGGCGCCAAAGTGGGTTCAACCACCAGCCGTTCAACTTCCGTCAATCCAATAAATCCAAGCCAGCTTTCAAAACTAGGCTTCTGAAGATCAAAAGCTTCTGTCTCACTACCAGCTTCATAACTGCCTCCAGCTGCATAAATTGCCAAAACCTTACCCTGCACCAAGCCTTTAAAACCTTCCTCAGGAGAATGAGACCACGCTAAACCAGGTTGGGTAATCAAATCGATATAGTGTTTTAAAGTGTAGGGAAACCCGAAATTCCACATAGGCACAGAAAACACATATTTATCCGCTTGATTAAACTCGTCAAATAAAGATTCTATTTCCTTCCAGGCCTCCTCTTCAGCAGGAGTCGGAGCTTGCCCATGCATAATACTATATTTTGCGTTCAACCTATCTTCATTGAAAGGTGGAAGCGCCTTGCTCCACAGATCTATTACTTCAATAGTGTCCAATGGATTTTTATTTGAATATTCATCAAGGAAAGCTCGCGCTACCTTAATTGAATGCGATCTTTCTTTTCTAGGTGATGATTCAACATAAATTAGTTTCGCCATAATGTTTCCTTTACTTGATAGAATTACCTTTTATTCGATTGAAATGATTCACTATAAGAACAGAGCAAGTTTGTTTTCTTTTTCTCTAAGTCAATACATATTTTTCATTTAGAGCCACGGGAGGGTAAACTAGCAGTGGCTTTTCCTTTGGCAGAAAGTTCGCCATCTTGGTTTTTCGCAACTAATTCAAAATCGACGAGATTTTTACCATTCTCTTTTCTTTTGTCAATCACTTCACCTTCTATGACTATGAGATCACCGACAGGATTATGTCTCCTTATCTCCGAGTATAAATGAATAAGCCTACCACTGTCCCCTATCCAATTAGTAATAGAGTGAGACAACCAAGAGCAACGCTCTGGCCCGTAATCATAAGCGCCTGGAGCCCCTACCTTGCAAGCAAATTCTTCCTCCCAATGCACCCGTTCTGGGCAATCGGGTATTCCATATTTATTCTTTATCCCAGTCGCTGGATGTCGAGCCTGCATTTGCCAAGCTAGCTTATTGGCACGGATGTATAAACCGCCCCAACCCTGCGCATAGCATATGAATCCGGTAACTGTCATAGGACCTTTTGCCAATTTGGGAAGGGACTGTCCCACCTCCACCTCCTCAAAGTATCGGGGCAGTGACCCTCTAATCCGCTCTTCTTCATAAAGTACGTTGTGCTCAGCAAGCTCCTCCTCGGAGTACTGTTTTGTAGCATTTCCTTTTAAATCATCATATTTAGTACCCGCCTCGCGAGCTAAGTCCCGATCAGTTCTAAAGCACCAAGAATCTCCGCTTGCTAACATTTTTCCAGTCTTATCGAAGAAATCTACGTGATATGTTTGTTGAACTGAACGTCCCGCAAAAGATGTTTCATGCTCCACTAAATCTTTCAAATATGCCTCTGTAACTATCTCAGAATTTCTCGGAATTGGGGCGTACCAATAAAAATCACAGCCTGCAAACATAGCATGGACACCAGGAAGGCCACCAACGTAGCCGCTTATGATTCGACTGCAAGCAAAAATAAAGGATGGCGGAGCGATTATGTCTCCATACTCGGTGTCACTAGCGTAATCTGGATCACACCATAATGGGTTATCATCACCTATACCATGCGCATAGTGCCTGATACTATCTCGTGTAGCCTCGTGGCACCAAGGCTCTAGCGACCGCTCTATCTTGACCCCAATTCGATTACGAAGTTCATCTAAAGCAGACTCTGTAATAGCTGAAAATTCTCTTTTAATCTGGCTACTCCTTTTCTAACTGGCAAATAATAGATAATTTAAAAAATTTTAATTCAGTCTCTCAAGGCTCCGTCTCGCAAAACTTTTCGATTCACTTTTCCGGCCGGCGTTTTTGGTAAGTCCTTCACAAAAGTGATATCTCTTGGGTACTCATGTTGAGATAGTCTTTCTTTCATATATTGTTTCAACAGTTCGGCATCACCTTTAAATCCCTCTTCAATGACAACGTAACCCTTCGGAATCTGACCTCTAGTCTCATCAGGAACTCCTATTACCGCAGCCTCCGCCACTGACACATGAGTCAAGAGGATATTTTCTATCTCGACAGCACTCATAGTCCAGCCAGCCGAAATGATTACATCGTCCGACCTACCAGAATGGAAAAAATAACCCTCATCATCATAATAACCGAAATCTTTAACTCTAAACCATTCTCCTTTACGCTTTACAGCTATCTCACCTATTTCATTTGCCAAAGCCACCTCTCCGGACTCACTCAATATCGTCACATCATTTCCTGGCGCAGGCTTACCTAAGGCCCCGCGTTTCACCAGATGCCCTTTCATTCCAGGATAATCGACCATAATAACACCGACCTCAGTGGTACCGTAAATACTAGAAGGGGAGACTCCGAAGTAATCTGTGACCCAATCAAATGTCTTTGCATCCAGAGGTTCCCCAGTAAAAGTGCACTTTGAAACCGAAAGATTATAATTTGATTCCGAACTTTCTCTACGTAACATGCGGTAGACAGTTGCCGCAGCTGCAAAATTATTAACCTTTAATTCTTGTAACGCTTCCAACACCATTTTTGCTTGAAACTTCCCTGAATAAGCTACAATCTGAATACCTAGAGCTAACGGTGCTATTGTTCCATGCCAAAGACCGTGTCCCCACGCGGGTGATGATGGACAAAAGTATATGTCTCCAGGCCTCAATCCTGTACCGAATAGCGCAGCAATCATTAAAGTCACTACCGACCTCTGCGAATGCTTGACCGCCTCCGGCAACTCTCGAGTAGTCCCTGAGGTATATTGGTACACACACAAATCTTTTGATTTCGTGGCAACCTTAAAATCTGATGGATACTTGTCTAGAGAGTTAAAGAACTGTTCGTCGGCTTTTAAAACTGGTATGGAGGGATACTGTACACGGATAGCATCGACCTCGTGGGCCACAATAATCGCAGGTTCACAATCTTTTATTCGAAGTGCTAAACCGTCTGGTCCAAATAAAGTAAAAAGGGGAACCGCTATTGCGCCTCGCTTAATTGCCCCAAAGAGACAAGCATAGAAAATTCGGCCAGGTTCGAGGACTAACGCAACTCTATCCCCTTTTGAAATATTACGCTCCTGTAAAAAATGAGCAAACTGACTGGAGTCTCGGATTAGCTGATCGAAATCCACATACTCAAGCCTGCCATTGTCATGTTTTACGGTAATCGCCCGACCTTTCCCACGGTGTCTGTCAACACACTCGTGAGCTAAGTTCATATTTTCTCTATCGCCATCAAACAGGCGCCAGAGCTCTTCCATAGAAAACTTCTGTTGCACCTCCAGATAGTCAGTTGCATTTAACAAAAACGACATAGGTTGAATGCCTTACCGGTTCAAAAAAATAATAGAAACGTCCTGCCCAATATGCTACAACTAGGTTTCGCTTTACAATTAGCTAATAGATACTTTTACATCATCCCCAACGCTAATTTTACCTTTCTCTGAGACATTGGCATAAACACCAACATTCCTTCCAGTCTTTTTCGCGATGGTCCTGAGTACATTTATATCACGAGGCAAAGTACCAGTTGAATGAGTAGTCATACTGCACCTTATGGTGGGAATTTCACAGGCAAATTCTGTACCGCCAATATGTAAATTTTTACCGCACCAGTTTAATTCTGCTAGGCCCGAAATATCAGTTTCGACGACTATATTGGGTCGAAACCGGTCTCTTTCAAAAGAAGAGTCAGGTGAATGTTTACTAAGTTCTCTCAGCCAGCTAGTCGTGAGCAGATGGATAGGATAAGCGTCGAAATAGGTTCCTTTCGGTGTTGCAAATTCGTTAATTTCTTCCAATTTATCTGCGGGAAAAACGGACAGGTCTGGGAGTGGCTCGTCTTTCCCCAAGCCTAGCATCTGCCTAATCATGTCCTCACTCAACTCCTCCTTCCTTTTATAATGTTCCTCGTTGGTTTCTGAGAGGCGAGGAAATAGGGTAACTTCAGTATTTAAATAATCGGAAATCTTTTGACTAACCCCTTCCGAATCAGTTCGAATCGTATTGCCATCTGGGAATAATATGTCTGCAGGCGGCACCGTAGAGGCAGTGGGTTCTGACAAATATTTTGCGGAACACTGCATCAAATCGGGAAAGCGTTTCGCTCCCTTTATTTCTCCTGAATTATTATCTTTTACAGCCCACCCTCTATCTCCGTTGAGGCCTAGAGAATCTATATCAGCAACTTGCAGAGATTCGCCTCTCATGGACTTTACGGGATAACGCCAGATCTCTAGTACTCGGCCTACTGTTTCATACTTCATTAAACAAATTCCTTTTAAGTTTCATACCAAATTTGAGGCTTCCTATCTTTCCAAGGAACTGCCTCTTCTAATTGAGCGGCTAGATTAATAAGCGTCGCTTCATCATTCAACTTAGCGGCAAATTGCATTCCTATCGGCAACCCATCCGGGGACCAATGAAGAGGTAAGGAAATAGCAGGCTGACCCGTGGTGTTAAAAAGTGGCGTGAAGGGAATCCAATCAAAGACTTGCCTACTCCATTCCCTCGCATCGACCCCAGCTGCATTTTGGTCCAAAGTTCCAAGCTTAAGCGGAGGTTGAGAGATGGTGGGCGTGAGTAGGAGGTCAAAACGCTCGAACATTGCACCGGTTTGTCTACTGATTAAATTAAAGTTTGCCAGAGCAGTTTGTAGCTCAAATGCACTTAGAGATTTTCCGTGCTTATATATTTCCCATGTTACTCTCTCCAAATTTTCAAGAGAGGGAGATGTTCCGACTTTGTTTGCTAGGCCTTCAATTCCCCAAGCGACATAAGAGGTCCATATTACTATCAATTGCTCAAAATAGAATTGCCAATCAATATCGAAACTCTCTTCTACCATTTCGTGACCGAGGCTTTCTAGACTGGAAACAGTCTTATTCAAACCATCGAGCACATGAGGGTGGACATTCGCTCCATTAATTGGCTTACCCGTCCAACCTATCCGTAATTTTTTAGGCTTATCAGTACATTGCTGGATATAAGGTTTTTCAGGTGCCATTATTATATTCGGAGGGCCAATATCAGGTCCTTGTACAGCATCTAACATTGTCGCTGTATCTCGGACAGTTCTACTTACAATTAGCTCAATAGCGTAGCCATTTAACCAGTCACCAAACCCTGGTCCGGTGGGTACCCGCTGCCGAGTGGGCTTTAAACCGACCAGCCCGCAACAAGAGGCCGGAATTCTTATCGAGCCTCCACCATCATTGGCATGGCCCATTGGTACCACTCCGGCAGCAACCATAGCCGCAGAACCGCCACTAGAACCTCCCGGCGTTCGAGAAAGGTCCCAAGGATTATGAGTAGGGCTGTAGAACTTAGACTCCGTGGTAGGGTTATAGCCAAATTCAGGAGTCGCACACATGGCCGCCGTTACCACACCCGAATTTCTGAATCTTTTCATCAATTCACTGTCTTCAGACGCAACCACACTAGCTCCCAATTTACTCCCAGCTCTGCTGGGCGTTCCTTTCGCCTGAATCCCCAGTTCTTTCAGAAAAAATGGAACGCCGGTAAAGGGACCTCGCGGCAGATCAGAACTAGCCTCGGCACGAGCCATTTCATCAATTCTGGCAGTTACCCCATTCAGCTTCTCATTAACGGCTTCAATTCCCGACAGAGCGTCTTCTAATAACTCTGATGGTGTTACCTCTCCCTTCTCCACTAGTTTCGCTAAGCCAACACCATCGTAATTGGAATAGCCATCTAAGTTTGCCATATCAGCCCCCCTTCAGATCTTTAAAAAGACATATCTC
Organism: uncultured Pseudomonadota bacterium; assembly: GCA_902597385.1. GTDB lineage: Bacteria > Pseudomonadota > Gammaproteobacteria > TMED69. The sequence continues at coordinate 78,124 of CACJXQ010000003.1, forward strand.
GATTACAGAGTCTACTTTAGCCTACAAGAAAAAGTCTATCAGTGTTCGCCGAACCTCTTTTACTATCTTAAACACTTATACCAGTTTATTTCAGTTTCTTTCTAGAATCTGATGTTTCAATATGATTTAAGGTAGAATATAAATTAAACGAGGCAAAAATTTTGAATATCCACAGTTGTGAAAATTCGAGGGGATTGAGACCGATTTGGTGTGCTGAAGAAATGGAACTGGAATATGATGTAACCATGCTCCCTTTTCCACCTCGTGTCCTAAAACCAGAGTACCTAGATATTAATCCACTTGGAACGATTCCTTTCCTAGAGGATGGTCACGTAAAAATGACTGAATCAGTAGGAATGTGTATATATCTAGTCGAAAAATATGGTCCAACAGATTTATCAATCCGACCAGAGGAAGCGGACTACCATTTGTACTTAAATTGGTTAACACACGCTGACGCCACACTTACCTTTCCGCAGACGGTAGTTTTACGATACACCATACAAGAACCAGGGGTAGCTGACGCAGCAGCCGAGGGCTATCGAAGATGGTTTGTCTCTCGACTAAAAATGCTCGAGTCTTCCCTTCGTGATCGGGAATTTCTCTGCAGTGATAGATTCACTATCGCCGATATATGTGTAAGTTATGCTATTTTTTTAGCCAAACAACTCAACATAGAACAAGCTATGAAGCCTAATATTACACGCTGGACCACAGCCTTATTTGAGCGTCCCGCTTTCAAAAGAGCACACGCACACAAATATATCGAAACCTGTGGATAGCGTTTTCAATATTTAAATATTGGTTAGCCTATTCGAGCATTAACACGAATCTCCAAAAGCGCATCCGGAAACGCAAGCTCACTGACACCAATCGCAGTCCAAGCAGGGTACGGTTCCTCTATATATTTATCTTTTACACTCATAAAAGCCTTGAGGTGCTCGTTCAAGCCAATATGAAAAGTTGTCATCTCCAATATATTCGTATAGTCACCCCCTGCCTCTTTCAGCACTTCGCCAACACTAAGAAAAGCTTGCTCAAACTGTGTGACTGGGTCAAGAGACGCTTTCATAGTAGTAAGATCAACACCGATTACACCCGAACATCTCAGAATATCTTTATCCAATACCGCCGGAGAAAAATGGAACTCCTCATAGAACAGTTTCATAGATGCGGGAATGATACTCTTAGCCATAAAAAACCCCCTATAAATGAATTGCTGTCAAAAATTCTAAACACTTCTGCTTGGCTTTCTCTCGTGCCTCACCACTCTTCCAATCTTGAATAAAGGTTACTTGAGGTGATATTTCTGAAATCATAAGAGATGTGGATTTAGGATGATAAATATCATCCCCCATGAGCACCAAAAGTGGAACCTCACATTGGCTAACAAATGCCTCATCCACGTTGAACAACACCTTGTCTCCTCCAAACATATTTTCCCTAAAACTAGACCAAGCTTCCGATTCAACTTCTGGCATTTGAGACCGTAAACTATTAGACCAATCATCAAACAAGGAAAAAAATACATCACGATTATTATCCAGTCCAATAGTTTGAAAAAGGGTTGCAGATAACACACGGTCAGAAATACGTTCAATCAGGCCGAATGCGTAAGGACCACCAATACACATCCCAATCACATGAAATTGTTTAATATCTAAATAATCCATGAGTCCGATCTGGTCAGTTGCAAAGCTATGCCAGCCGTCCTGAGAAGATATAGGAGCTTTTGAGTGACCCGCATTTCTCTGGTCCATCGCTACGACTCGAAATTTTTCTTTGAGATGAACTCGCGGATCCCAAGGGGTGCCTTCCCAAAATCTAAGTGAAGATTTCATTCCTCCTGGCGCCAAAAGCAAAACTGCGGGTAAATTCTCCTCAGAGTCTTCGTAATAAATCGACACCTCTCCTTGCCGGAAAATAGGCATCATAATCTCCTTTTAATCATTATAATTTCTCTACATCAGACTACATTTGGTATTTAGATATGAGAGCTAAGTTCTATCACACAGCTAGCATATCTGGAAGTTTTTTAATCCTTCTGGCCTGAGAATAACGAGACGTTCTATGGTTCAATCAGCTAGTTGCGCCCTCACCTCTCGAGAGAAACTCTGTAAATCAATCATGCACCTTGAGAAATTTCGAAATGCATTCAAGGAATTTTTCAGCCTCCTCGATATGAGCAACATGTGCTGATTCTTCAAAAATAAGCAAAGAAGAGCCATTCACACCTGCATGCAAGGTTTGAGCGCATCTTGGCCCCAACTCATCATATCTCCCGCACGTGATTAATACGGGTGTTGTTATTTTATGCAAGTCCGTAGTTCGATCCCAATATCGTAAATTACCTATGGTGGTGAATTCATTTGGTCCATTAATTGCAGGATATACCGGAGAGTGCAGAAGATTCTCTACGGTACGCATCAGACAATCTGGCCATTCGCTTAATCGACATAGATGTCTTCTGTAAAAGTATTCTTCCGCAAAAACATAGTCCGGGTGCTTGAAATCACCGCGATTACCATGATATCGCAACGCGGTTCGATGTTCTTTTGGTAGCTCTTCTATGAGCCGCTCACATTCTGCAGAAAATTCAGGTATCGACGCTGACGTTGACGCGAGTATAACGCTCGCTAATCCGGCCGGCTCTCGTAGCAGATATTCCAAACCCAGCCAACCACCCCAAGACTGGCCCATTAAGTGGCAACGATCGATACCCAGTTTTTCTCGCACTTCTTGCACTTCGTCGGCGAAGCGTTCTATGGTCCACAAAGAAGGGTTTTCAGGAATATCTGATTTTCCACAGCCGAGTTGGTCATAAAATATAACGGGGCGTTCGTCACCTAATGCGGCAAGTGGTTCAAGATAATCATGCCCGGCACCTGGCCCACCGTGGAGTAGAAGCAAAGGTAACCCTGGACCATCGCCTATTCGCTTTGTCCATATCTTATGTCCATTTTCTAACGTGATCGTAGTATCCATGTTTACCTTATATTTTTTTTCCAACTTGACTGCACAACAAAATCTACAGTTAGCTCAGAAAAATTGAAAGAATGGTTCAACCATGGCTCAGCAACCCATGTTTTCATAAAAAGGGGGGCAACTCTGACACAGACACCTATAGAATTTCAAAGACATCTTCACTATAACCCAGCGCGTGGCGGAGAGAGAGGGATTCGAACCCTCGATACGGGATAAACCGCATACTCCCTTAGCAGGGGAGCGCCTTCAGCCACTCGGCCACCTCTCCATTGCGGATAAACTTTTATTGTATCAACAACTTTTTCTAATTTCATATTAAATGTCTGATCTACTCTTTAGATGTCAATGTCAACAGCGCTTCAGTTGGTGTTGCCCAAATTGGGGGAAGTTGACATCTGACTGATGGTCAATTAATCCACTGGGGGCTTTTAATTAGGCTGGAACGGTTATGCGGGCAAAATAAGAATCTCTCGGTGCTAAGTAGATTCTAATCCAAATTCCGCATGCAAGGCTCGAACACCGAGTTCGGAATATCTTTCCTCAACAACCACAGAGATCTTAATCTCAGAGGTCGAAATCATTTTTATGTTTATATTTTCTTTAGCTAGAGATGCAAACATCCTACTAGCGATCCCAGCATGGGAACGCATTCCTACTCCAATAACCGAGATTTTCACTATCTTATCATCGCCTTCTACTCTACTAGCATCCATCTTTTTTGCTAGCGGACGAAGAATTTCCAATGTCTCCTCATAATCGGCTCTTGGGACAGTAAAAGTAAAATCAGTAGCTCCATTGGCGCCACTGTTTTGTACAATCATGTCCACTTCGATATTCTTTTGGGCTACTGGGCCTAAAATCTCATTGGCAATTCCAGGCCTGTCAGGAACTCCAACTACCATAACCTGAGCTTCATTTTTGTTTAACGCAACCCCAGATATTATAGCCTTTTCCATTTTATTGTCCTCATCGGTAATTCGAGTCCCATCTCCATCTTCAAACGACGATAAGACACGGAGATTTACTTTATACTTGCTAGCAAATTCAACAGCTCGGATCTGAAGTACTTTAGCACCTAAACTCGCCATCTCCAGCATTTCTTCATAAGTCAAGCAATCCAACCTTCTAGCCTCCGGCACAATTCTAGGATCTGTCGTATAAACGCCATCTACATCTGTATAGATTTGACATTCATCAGCGTTCATTGCTGCGGCCAAAGCAACGGCTGTAGTATCTGATCCCCCCCTACCAAGAGTAGTAACCATCCCAGAGTTATCTACACCTTGAAAACCAGCTACCACGGGTATGACCCCCGATTCGGTCAAAGAAACAATCTTTTGAATTTCAATATTTTCTATTCTTGCTTTCCCATAACTATCATCAGTTTTAATTGGCACCTGCCAACCGCATAGGGGAATCGCGCGAAGAGCTATTTCACGCAGGGCCATACTTAAAAGAGATATAGTTACCTGTTCTCCTGTGGAGAGCAGCATATCAAGAGAGCAACCTTTTGAGTCAGAGAAATTCTCTGCTAGCTTCACCAAGCGATTGGTTTCCCCGCTCATGGCGGATACGACAACTATTACTCTATTGCCCGCCTTAACACTTAAACTCACCTTCTCAGCGACGGCGCGTATCTTATCGATGTCCCCTACTGAGGTGCCACCGTATTTTTGAACAATTAAAGCCATATCAGTTTATTTCCGCGAAAGCATCATTTTGCATCAGCAAGTTTGCTCTTTACCCATTCCTTCACTTTTCCTAATGCGGGTTCCAAGCCTTCAGGCATAGACCCTCCAGCCTGAGCCATGTCTGGACGGCCACCTCCTTTACCACCCACCTGGTCGGCCACAAAATTAATTAAATCTACTGCACTTACCTGTTTACTTAAATCTCGCGTAACTCCCGCAACCAAACGGACTTTATCCTGTTCAACAGTTCCCAAAACCACTATTATATTAGGATGTTTATCTTTCAAACGGTCACAGCTGTCTCTTAGCATGTCCATACTAGAATCTTGTAAAAATTTACTTAGAACCTTTACTTCACCCAACATCTCTATCGCATTACTCAAATCATCCTGGCCACCACCGGTTAGTCTCTTTTTGAGAGTAGCTATATCTTTTTCTAATTTGCCCTTCATTGTTACTAGGTCAGTTATTTTTTCTTCCAACCTGTCCGCACTCGATTTAACTAACTCCGAAATTTTTGAAATTTTCTTTTGGTTATCAGCGATAAAGTTCTCTGCAGCCTCTCCACTAACCGCCTCGATTCTTCGGAGACCGGAACCAACTGAGGTTTGAGAAGTGATTTTGAAGATACCTAAATCTCCTGTCCGAAAAGCATGAGTACCTCCGCATAACTCTGATGAAAAAGGGCCCATAGACAACACCCTGACTCTATCAGAATACTTCTCTTCAAAAAAAGCCACTGCTCCATCTTCAAGGGCTTTTTGGAAATCCTTTATTTCAGTTTGTATTGGGTAGTTAGCTCTTATCTGGCTGTTAACTAGCTTCTCTACTTCCGACAACTCCGATACAGAGAGAGCCTTTTTATGACTAAAATCAAATCTCAATTTTGACGAGTCAACATAGGAACCTTTCTGCTCAACATGATCTCCCAAGGTCGATCGAAGAGCAGCGTGTACTAAATGGGTAGCAGAATGATTGGATCTAGTCCTCTCTCTAGTTTTAGGGTCTACTTCGGCTTCGATAGTTTGACCAGACTGCATTGAGCCAGAAACCTGTTTGCCAATGTGTAAGTAACAGCCATTAGACACCTGTGTATCAAGCACATCGAATAGGCTCTCTTGCCCCCTAATACGTCCAATGTCCCCCACTTGCCCTCCAGATTCGGCGTAGAAAGGAGTGCGATCAAGAACGAGGATAGCCTCCTCATCCTGAGATAAGACCTCTTTTTCAACCCCATCTACAAAGATTTTTTTAACCGTTGAATCAGAGCGCAGAGAATCATATCCAACGAAAGAAGTGTCATAGGAGAGTTCTTTTACGCTACTAACAACAACATCTATTTTAGAATCGCTCCTAGCAAATTGATGAGACTGTCTACCCAAATTCCGCTGTCGCTCCATAGCGGCATCAAACCCAGACATATCCACAACGGCACCGTACTCTTTGGCCACATCAGCTGTAAGGTCAACAGGAAAACCGTAAGTATCATACAGCTGAAAAGCTACCTCCCCATCAATATCTTTATTCTTGGTTTGATCAATGTGTTCAAGAAGTATTTTCATCCCGTTATCCAAAGTCTCTAGAAATCGTTCCTCTTCCTCTCGAAGAATCTCGCTGAGCTGATCAGATTGTTCGGATAGAACACTGTAAGCCTCCCCCATTTCTTCAGCTAACGGGTCTATGAGGCGATGAAAAAAAACTTCCTTTTTTCCGAGTTTATGCCCATGCCTTATCGCCCTACGTATAATCCTCCGAAGCACATACCCTCGTCCCTCATTTGAAGGAGAAACACCATCTGCTATCAAAAAGGCACAAGAGCGAATGTGATCTGCAATCACCTTTAGGGAATCATCGGAGTCCATTGCTTCAGGAAATATTTGTTTACATCCGGATATCAAATTCTGAAAAAGATCAATATCATAGTTATTCGAGACGCCCTGCAAAACCGCCGCAATCCTCTCTAACCCCATACCAGTATCAACGCAAGGACTGGGAATTTTAGTAATTACGCCATCCAAAGATCTTTCGTATTGCATGAAAACGAGATTCCAAATTTCTACGAATCTATCACCGTCAGCATTTTCGCTACCTGGCGGACCACCTTCCACATTTGGGCCGTGATCGAAGAATATTTCAGAACATGGTCCACATGGGCCTGTATCACCCATCATCCAAAAATTATCGTCTTTTCCACAGTAGATTAGGCGCTCTTTTGGCAAACCAATTTTCTTGATCCAAAGGTTTGCGGATTCTTCGTCACCTTCTAGGACAGTCACCCACAATTTCGCCTCGGGAATTTCAAAGACTCTAGTTAACAATTCCCAGGAATAATCAATAGCCTCTTCTTTAAAATAATCTCCAAAACTAAAGTTTCCTAACATCTCAAAGAAGGTGTGATGCCTAGCGGTGAAACCTACATTATCCAAATCGTTGTGTTTTCCTCCTGCTCTAACACATCGTTGAGATGACGCAGCTCGTTTATACGGAGGTTTTTTTTGCCCAAGAAAATAGTCTTTAAACTGAACCATCCCAGCGTTTGTAAAAAGCAAAGTCGGGTCATCTTTAGGGACCAGAGGACTACTATCAACCAGATTATGACCATTACTCTCAAAGTAATTGAGAAAGGTATTTCTTATTTCGCCCGTTTTCATTGATTATTCCATTCACCTATGACCGCTTTTACGTGCTCCGTTTCAAATCCTTTATAAGCCAGAAAACGAACCCTACGAGCATAGTCCTTGATACCAGTTATTTCAGAATCAAATTTTTTCTTATAAGTTCTTTTAGCGCACTCAAACCAATCTATCCCTGATTCTTTTAAACTTCCGAGTGCCACCTTTTTTTCTATGCCTTTTTCTAAAAGCCCTTTCTTGATACGAATGGGTCCATACCCACCCTTAACCTTACTCCTTACATACTCACTTGCAAAACGTTCATCACTTTGAAGACCTTGCTCCTCTAACTCCTGTACAAGCTCTAAGGGATCTCTCACTTCAAACCCTCGCCTTTTTATTTTCTCCAATAACTCTTGTTTAGAATGCTCTCTTGTCGCCAACAACTTTAAAAGATAAGGGCGCAGAGAAGTGTTGTCGAGTTTACTGCTCAGGATTCTTCTTCCTCCTCAGTCTCTTGCTCAACTTTATTAATTGGTATTACTTTTTCTCGTATCAGCGTTTCTATTTCAGTCGCCACCTCAGGTGAATCTTTGAGAAGCTGCCTAACATTTTCTTTACCTTGCCCCAGTCGATCGCCGTTATAACTGTACCATGCCCCCGTTTTTTCGACGATATCATGCTCGACTCCAAGCTCTATCAATTCACTCTCCCTAGAAATCCCTTCGTTATACATAATATCAAAAACAGCTTGTCTAAAAGGAGGGGCGACCTTATTTTTCACCACTTTCACTCTGGTTTCGTTGCCGATTATTTCGTCCCCCTTTTTCAGGGCGCCAATTCTTCTAATGTCGAGGCGCACAGAAGAATAAAATTTTAGGGCATTGCCTCCCGTCGTTGTCTCGGGACTACCAAACATCACCCCTATCTTCATTCTTATCTGATTTATAAAGATTACTAAAGTGTTCGATCGTTTTATGTTACCCGTTAGTTTACGCAACGCTTGGGACATTAATCTAGCTTGCAAACCAACATGACTGTCGCCCATATCTCCCTCTATCTCGGCTTTGGGCGTCAAAGCAGCCACCGAATCGACAACCACCAAATCAACAGCACCTGACCGGACCAACATATCTGTGATTTCTAATGCTTGTTCTCCCGTGTCTGGTTGAGAGACCAACAAATTCTCAACATCGACACCCACTTTGCCTGCGTACACTGGATCTAAAGCATGTTCAGCATCAACAAAAGCTGCCGTACCACCTAATTTTTGAATCTCGGCCACAACATGCAAGGTGAGGGTGGTTTTTCCTGAGGATTCTGGCCCATAAATTTCAACCACTCTCCCTTTAGGAAGGCCCCCAATTCCAAGGGCAATATCGATGGAAAGAGAACCAGTTGACACAGCTTCGACCGAAGAAACTACTTCATCAGTACCCATTCGCATAATCGAACCTGAACCAAATTGTTTCTCAATCTGGGACAGGGCCGCCCCGAGGGCTTTTTCCTTATTTTGATCCATTTTTTCTTTCCTTATTTTAGGGCATTACGAATTTAGTGACGTAGAACTATTATACAACTAAACGATTTACGCCAAGCATTAAAATTACTGATTTTTGACTTTTAACCGACAGAGTACCGGAGGAGGAGATAAACTTATGGGAAACGCCTATATTTTGCTTGTGTTAACATTTCAATAGGTCAGACAGAGTGGTCCTTAGAGCATAGTTCACGGCTTGATGCCTAATGCTGGGGCGATCTCCTGAAAAATTCATAGTTTCCACCCTTATTCCTCGAATAAGATTGTGGAAACCAAAGCAAACCGTTCCTACGGGCTTCTCTTTCGTTCCTCCGCCGGGTCCTGCAATCCCGGTAACAGAAATACTAACATCAGCCTCTGATAACTTTACTACCCCTTCAACCATCGCTTTTGCCACAGGCTCACTTACAGCCCCATACGATTCCAATAAGGACTTGGAGACACCTAATATTTTCTCCTTCGCCTCATTAGAGTAGGTCACTACTCCTAGTTCAAACCAATTTGAACTCCCAGGCAAATCGGTCAGGACCTTGGCAATACCACCCCCGGTACAGGATTCAGCCAAACCAATCTTATATTCTTTCCTGAGGAGTAATTCTGCCAGTTCAAGAGACAATTTCATGGAATTTCCCTCTAATTGCGTCATCCGGCTTGCCCCTCCTCTTTCTAAAGAAAGCTTTGAGTAACTCACCACATTCTGTTGCCTCTATTCCTCCCACAACAGACGGCCGATGATTTAGTTTACTATTTCCTAATATCTCAAACACTGAACCTGCCGCTCCAGTCCTTTTATCAAATGCACCAAAAACTACCCTGTCCACTCTAGAATGAATGATAGCCCCAGCACACATCGGACAAGGCTCCAGAGTTACGTAAAGAGTGAGGTCTTTCAAGCGATAATTGTTGACAACAGATCCAGCCGATCTCAAGGCTTCCATTTCAGCGTGCGCAGTAGGGTCATGCTTTTTTATAACCTGATTATAACCGCTTGCCACAATCTCGTCACACCGTACCAGAATCGCTCCAACAGGCACCTCTCCTTCTTTTTCAGCTTGTTTTGCCAGCGCTATGGCCAAACGCATAAATTTTGAATCATCTTCCATAAAATCTAGAAACGACTTCTACCTGATAACATCTATAGTCTCTTACTTTGAAAGATATAACGAAAACCACTCTGAAGCGGCTTCAGCAGCAGCTTGTTTGTACTTTCCATAGACATCGTAGTGTCGGCCTTCAATAGGGTATAGTTTCTTGGTCGCTCGAATTTTTTCAAAGGCTTCTACCTGCCACTCAGTTGGTGTTTGGGTATCCTCTTTCGCCACAATCAATGCTACCGGTTTTTCGATCATATTTACGAATTGCAGCGGCTCATAGGTACGCATTAAATCAAATGTCCTCAAAGTTATTTGGTTAACATATTGGTTTCGAATATCACTACTTTTCACCCACTCTTCAGTCTCCGAGCCTACCAAAGCCGCCTTCGTTGTTTGGGGGATAGCCCCTTCTGCACGCGAATTAAGATCTTTCATCATCCGTTCAAGAAATTCTTTCTTTTTTTCTTCTGGAATCCATTTCTCAAAAGTTCTTGAACCACTTATTAACGGCACCTGGGAAACGATACAAGTGACCCTCATATCAAGTGCGCCTACAGTTAAAACGTGTCCTCCAGAATAACTAGTTCCCCATAGACCAATCTTCTCAGAATTAACTTCTGGCTTCTGTCTTACGAAGGATATGGCCTCCCGCATGTCAGATATCTGTCGCCAGGGATCGGTCTCGCATCTGGGCCAACCCGAACTTAAACCCCAATTTCTGTGGTCATACATAAAACATGTGAAACCTCTTTTTACGAAATGTTCAGCATAGAATGGTAAATCCATGGCAAATATTCCCGATAAGCCATGGCTCATCACAATAGTAGGGCGGGCAACCCCATCGCCTGATGAGATTAATTCACCATGCAATATGGCATTATCACTATTGAAGAATAGTTTACGTACTTCCATTCATACCTCCATATTTCCCATTTCAAACCCGCTATTAAAGATACATATGAAACAATCTTTTATCTTTATCCCAATCTACAGAAGAAGTTACATTATCTTCGATGTTTTCGAGGATATACTCTTTAGCTCGAACTCGAAGAGAACTTAACTTTCCCGATGACTCACTTTCGGATTTTTTTAAATGCCAATAATAGTCACTACAGAGCGACTTCAAATTATCTTCTGGTTTTTTTCCAATCGAAATTTTCTTAGACAAAAAGAAAGACAATATGGATAGAATCATATAATTCGATTCTACTTTTTTAAATTCCCGAATTAACGATTTCTCAAAAAATTGGTTATCTTCGACCTTAACTCTGTCAAATATTGCCCAACCTTGACTTATATTATTCAAAATTTTTACCGAATTATGATTATTTACAGACACGCCAATATCTTTGTCACGAATAATGACCCCACCGGTATCTTCAGGGTTATCATTACCCGGTTTGAGAGTAACAATAAGCCGCCCAGCGTATTCGGAATGGGCCACCCAACTTTTTGATCCTGACAAAAAATAGACTAGACCATCTTTTTTTAAAGTAGTGGGTAACATTTCTGCGTTTTCATCAGGCTGTTCACTAAATAAAAAACTGGACCACCCCCACCAATCTTTGTTCGGGAACAAAGTATGTAGAGCAGATTGATAACCCGCCACAAATATGCCCTCTAAAGAGATAGACTCAGCTGAGAACTTAATCGAAATATCGGGAGGACTTAACTTATGAAAGTTATGCGCTATCCAATGCGAGAATAGATCCTTCTCATTATTTTTCTCTGAAACTATTAACTGCCCGTTCAATAATTGGTCTAACATTTATTTACCTTTTCCACCTCAGCCGGATAGAAGGTAACAGAAAACCAGCACTTAAACGAACAGGGAATCAATTATCCCACAAAAAGCACTCAAAAAACCTATGGGTTAGATAACAGGCGCAGAGTAGAGTGAATATCTCTCAGTTCATTTAGTTTGTATTCACGAGACCCGCGATGACGCCGAACACTCTTCAGACAATACTTTAAAGTTAGTTCTAAACTTAAACGCACCAGTCTCCATCGAACTCGCCCCAAAACCCACCACAAGATCAATTTTCCAAGAGACAAAAATAAGCCGCCGATTACCATTTTCCAAACCTTTTTTTAGGTAATAAGCGGACTGCCAAGGCCAACCAAAAAAGAGTTAACAAAACACCCTCAAAAGACTCCATAATAAAACCCCTCCTGAAAAGTCAGTTAAATCACTTAGACTGAATGCAAGTTTCTCTGTTCAATAGAGAATTTAATTAAGTCCGATTCATACCGAATTCAACTAGATTGGTTATTTATGCCATAAAAGAACCTAAATTGCTAGTGTTCATTTATAAAAATCGACTATCTGGCGATAAAAACTTCTTTTAGAGAAGTTTTTATCAGATATTTAAACAATCGACCTATTTTTCAGGAATTTAAGGCAAGCGGAGGCCAATTTCTCTGGTTGTTCCATCATGATTAAATGCCCCATGCCCTCGGCTATACCACCTTCAGCCAAACCATCAGGGATCATTTCTATAGTCTCTTGAACAGCTTTTTCAGAGATATGATAATCAGCCTCACCTTTAAACAGAAAAATAGGGCTTCTTATATTTTTGAGATCTTCTCTGACATCATGATCATTCCAAGCATCCATATCAGCCACACAAGTTTCCTGATAAGTACAACGGTGTTGCCATTTTGATTCTAAAACTATCTCCTCGTCGCAGGGATAATACATAGCGGACGTGGAAGCATTATCAACCAATGCAGCGAACCCTGGGAAACTATGAGGATCGTTGTAACCTGACAAAAAGGAAATTGACCCAGTATTAGCAGCCGCTTCAAAAGCCATCCCTGCTAAAATATCTGTGGGGTGGTTACAGGCTATATTTAACGTCATGTCACCACCTATCCCACTTCCGCAAACGACCGGTTTTTCACCGGGACAAACAATCGATATGAACTCCCATACCCATTCGGCGTACTCGGACATTTTTCGAAAAGGTTCCCAATTAACGGGCATTGACTTTGCGTGGCCAGGCAAATCGGGAGCTATTACTTTAAAACCTGCATCTGCCATTATAGGCATAAATTTGTACCATTGGAGCGAACATGCCCAACCCATATGAATACAAATAAGGGGAATTCCCTCCCCACAAATATCGTAATAAGTTCTTGTATTAAGAACCTCTGTATAACGTCCAGTAATTTCGTGCCCCATTTTCCCCTCCTTATCTAAAGATCCCGTATAGCTATTACAATCATTTGATTTGATTCATACATACGATTTGCCTGTAAGAGATCACCATCAACAGAGATATCTCCAGTGTCTAGAAAATGTCCAACATGACGATCACCTTTCCGAAGTGACAACCAATTTTCCATCGTCGCCTCAATCTTGTAATCCCAACCAAGCGGATTTGCCATGGGAAAGTACTCCATGTGATCTATCACTTTTCCACCATAAAGTTTCAACCAATAAGCCTTATCCCCAAAACATAACATAATCTTCACATCAGACCATTTACTGACTAAATTAAATTTCTTATTTGCGTTGAGTTTTCCTCTCAAACCTACTATAAAATCTAAACTTGGAAATTCCATTGCCCTCCCTCCTGACTATATGGTATTCAACTGCTCGAATTATTTTAACTCTTTTTCAACAAACTCCAAGACGCTCTGAGAAGACTCAAAAACCAAATCCTCAAACAATTTCTCGTAGAGCATCTTTTTTTTGGCTAGTATAAATATGAATTTCATTACTTTTTTAGGAACAGAAAAGAGAATAATCGGTTCATTTTTGTTTAACTTTAAAACAATGGATTCAGTTGAGAGCGGTTGAGGATCGGTTATCAGTTCAATTCCTTGCCATTTTACCTTGTCTAGAGCATAGTCTGTTACTACATTCGCGAGCGTTTCCACCGAAATAATCGAACGCCTATTACCGACACCCTTGAAAGGCAGAGGAACCCGCCAGTTGATAATTTTTTTCAACAAACCGAGGTTTCCTGGAGCCTCCTCTCCATATACTAGTGGCAACCTTAAGATGAGGACTTCGATACCATATGAGGAGGAGTTTTCAACCAAAAATTTTTCAGCATCGAATTTCGACTTTGAGTAAGGAGTTTTTGGTGATAACTTTGATTTAAGATTCAACCGCTTCGTGGCTGACGTTAACCCATAAACGCCCACTGTGCTGAAAAAAACAAATTTCTTGACACCCGCCTCAGCGCACATTTGAAACAACATTTTCGTTGCCAAAAAATTAAGGGCTTGGTACTTCCTGTTTTTCTCTTTCCCATGAACCAAAGCTGCACCGTGCACAAAGGTGTCCACTCCATCTAGAAGAGAAACGTCGATTTTCGTAACATTCTCCAGACTGAATTCGCTTACTTTATAGTCGCACTTTTTCTTCTTTGACCTCTGGTAGGACACTACCTTTATATTCTTCTGGATCGATCGCTTGATGATCTCTTGGCCACAGAAACCAGTCCCACCAGATATTCCTATAACTTTAGTCATTTTTGTTCTCAAATAGGCTTTCTATCTCTATTTGTTTCAGTATACATAATGAAAGGCGACTCCTTATAGCCCTTACTATCGAGATTAGGCCCTCTTGGACTTCGCATGCCCCCAATTAACTGACTGATTAATTTTTTTAATGTGCTATGTGGATATGTTTTATCTAAAATGACTCATCAAATCAGGGATTTATTTCTAGGTGTGAAAGTAATTAATATAATCAATTACTTACACTTAAATAACTACTCCCACTCAATAGTTATGTCGTTATAACCTATTGTTTCATATAGGTATTTTTTGACTTTGTAGGAACTTTGTAGGTTCATTTTGACTTCTATACTCGCACACACACTTATAACTTATTGAGAACACAACTATAAATCATCGTTTTACGAAAACAAAACGATTGTTTGACTTATTATTTTACACGAATACAAAACACATAAGTTGCTGTTTTTGCTATGTTTTTTATTTACTTTGTATAGGTAAAAAAGTATAATAATCGTATAGTAAATAGTCTGGTTTGTAGGGAGTTTGTAGAAATGAAAAAGGTTTGTTTATACGCAAGGGTTTCAACGAAGGAACAGGACTGCGAGAGACAGTTGATAGAACTAAGAGAGGTCGCAGAAAACCACGATTACGAAGTAGTCGCAGAGTATGTTGATGAAGGGATTTCTGGTGCAAAGAAATCTCGTCCTGCTTTAGACAAAATGCTGAAGGATGCAATGTCTCGTAAGTTCTCTGTGGTAATGACTTTGGAACTATCAAGGTTAGGTCGTTCAGTATCCAATATGTGCGAGATAGTAGAGATTTTGAAGTCTAAAAAAATAGACCTCTTTATCAAAAACCAGAATGTAGATACTTCAACAATAGTCGGTGAGTTCTTCTTCAACATAATGAACTCTGTTGCTCAGTATGAAAAAGACTTGATTAGAGAGAGGGTTGTGTCTGGGTTAGAGAACGCAAGGAAGAAAGGACGGATTGGAGGAAGACCTACTAATCTCAATGAGGAAACCAAGAACAAGATTATTGAGATGAAACGCAATAAAGTCGGGTTGAAAAAGATTGCGGTAGAAACCAAGTGCGGTGTCTCTACCATACGCAAGTTTCTAAAAGAGGTTGCGTAAAGAACTACAAGTTGTGAGTTTTTGGAGAATACCCTTCCGCTACTACTACACTATCTATTAGTGCTTTTTAGAAAACCTAAAAAGACTATATATAAATAATATAAATAGATTTGCAGAAAAGAAAAGATGACTTTTTAGATGTTCTCGTTGTCTTTCTAATCTGCAATGTATGGGGTGAAAACGGAATGGGTGGAGTTCAAAAATACGAGATACAAAAATGGTTAGAGGGGTTTTCTTTCAGTCATCTCATAACGATTGAACCCACCCCATTCCTACCGCACAAAAGAGATGAAGTCCTACAAAGATTTAGGATTATTGAGTTCTTCATAAACAAAAAGTATTTGAGGAATAGTTTTACTCAATGGATATATGAAGATAGATTTTGGTTTGTGGGTTGGAAACAGGGAGATGGAACTACGAAGAACCGACATTACCATCTACTTCTACACTCACCTGACCTTATCTACAAGAATACTGGTGTGAAATACCAACTCGCTATGGATATTTGGTGGAACTGGATACAACTTCCTTCCGTCAATCCCTATACGCAAAAAAGAAGAAAGATGTTTTATGGAAGTGGAAATCTTCCGATAAAAGTAGAACGCATCAAAAGTAATACTGGTGCAGTCCGCTATTCTTCAAGGGATATGGACTATTGGTCGGAAGATGCAGACGATTTCTTTTTCACCACCCCCAATAGACCGACAAAGAACCGCACAACGGTTCCCTCGTCTTACGAACTATCCAGTTGTTAGAGAGGTTAGAAGTTTTGACCCGATTGTTTTACGCAGTTGGGGATGTTTTTACTCGTCCCAAGAAAAGTTTTACGCACTTTTTCCGCTATTTACCGCAGTCGCACATCCTATCGTTATAAATAATATAAACCTCATATAAGACGATACAGAGGTGATACACCAAGAGATGAATAACCATTCATCTTACGGAAATAAATGCATTAGAGGATTGCCTATGAACTCACAAGACACAAAACAAGAACCCAAGAAGGAACTTACTTGGGATTTCATATGCGAACAGATTGGAAAGGAAAGATTTGACCCTTATTACACTAATGCATATGGAGTAAATCTTGCAGAAAGTAAATACAGGAGACAGAAAGAAGATGCAAAAACATAGATACTTGACCCATTTAGATAATGGATTGTGGGATGACCTACAAAAACTAAAAAAACTGGATAATCAGTCCATCAATAGTTTGATGAATACTGCGGTGAGGAAACTAATAAGGGAACGAGTTAGTGAAGTCGCACAAATGCGAAAGACAAGAACCACATTAGACAATATGGTTTCCGTCTAATGTCCTCTATGTTTGATACTTTTATGCGTTCAAGGATTGAACCTGACCGACAACAGAAACAAAACCAAGAAAGGTATAAATCTATGTCGCAGAAAAGTCTTTTAGAGAGAACCAGAACACAAAACAGACCTATTGCTGATATGAGTTCTGCTCTAAAAAAGGTGAGGACAAGTAAGGTAGGACTACCACATTCTTATGTATCTGCTACGACTACCGCACCTTATAAGTAAAAGAAACTCTAATGATTTGTTATACCGCCTCCCAAGAAAGTAGTTTATCAAAAGAGTTTAGGATAGAGGTGTCCCATTCAGTTATGGGAACACCCTGTCCCTTTATAAAAAACCTAACTAAAACTGGACTTTTTCTAATACAGTTATTTCTCCAAAAATATAGTTATTTTCGTTATGAACTTACTTTTGTAAGATAGTTTTAGAAGGGTTATGGACGGAGAGGTCTTGCATAGAGACTTCTTCGTCTTTTTTATTCATCAGTCTTTCCATTCTTTTATATGGATAGGATGCTTATAACTACCCCACATACTATACCCATCTACTCTCACTTCTATTCTTTTATCATTATCGTTTGCAGAAAAAAACATTCCTATATTCCACACTTGAACCAACGCAATCACACCCAACAGAACGATTACTACTGGTTGTAGTTTGACCTGATAAACAATCGTTTCCTTACTCATAGTCTTACCTCCTTGTTAGACGATTTCGTGTTCCTCAATATACCAACCCAACATTTTTTGGATTTCCTTGTCGTTGTAGAGTTCATCTGCTTCCTTATCTTCCTTCTCTTTCTTCTTCCTCAACTTCCTTTGTTCTTCCTCTAATCGCAGTTCTTCCAACACTTCCTCTCTGGTGAGTTCTTCTTCTGGTTCTGGTGGAATGTAGTTAGGGTCAGGTTCTATATTGTTATAGGGAAATGCGGTGTGATTAGGAACTCTCTTCCAACGATGAATGTATTTCCCCTTCTTACCTAATCTTTCTGTCCTGTAAGTTTGCAATCTTCTGCGTTCTGCGTCAGTTATATCCTCTGGGATAGGTGGATAGGGGAAATGACCTATACAAACATTATCAAGGATTTCATCTGCTCTGCGTCTATATTCGGTTAGGTCAATCTCTCTGGGGTTCTTTATTGTTATTCCCCTGTCTTTGTTTCGTGCAACTCTTTTCCGTTCAATCTCTTTTATTTCTGCACCAATGGTTTTCCAATCTGTTTTCTTGTATTTCCCACCATATGCATTGTCTTGTAGGTAGTTCTTTATGGTTGAGAGGGACAGATTGACCTGCCTTGCAATCTTATGAAGTCCTACACCCTCTAACCTCAATCGCAGTATTTGCGTCTGCTTATCAGGTGCTATGCGATAGTGTTCGTAATGCTTGTGTAGTCGTTCATACACCAGTAATGGAAATCGTAGGTCATCTCTTTTGGAGTTCGTGGTAGTAGAAAACTTCGGTTCAGTGTTCCATTTCCTCAACACCTTTCCGTCCTTCTGGGGTTTGGAATAACCGAACAGGACTTCCCATCGTTCCACAGGATGAGACTTCCCATCATAGACACTCTTTCTGGTTTGGGGTTCTTTCCACCATTCGTCAAAGGAAGTGGTGCTGATGACTTTACTTCCACCCCAACCCTTATATTTCGTCCAATCAACTTGTCTGGTCGGGTCTGCATCTGCGACTTGTAGAAATCTATACCAGTAGAAATAAGTGGTATAGAAATCATCTAACCAAAGTTTTTTATCCTTTCGGTATTTGTTGTATCTGCTGTCTCTATTCCACTTCCTACCCATTCTAAAAGTCTAACAAATAGACCTCTTTTCCCAAACTACAAGTTGTGAGGTTTTGGCGATTACCCCCTCACAAAAACGATAATGGATACATCAGTTGGGGAAATAACTTCTCCAAGAAAATAAGGGGAAAACGAGTAAAAACGACAGGAAAAACCAAACTACAAGTTGTGAGGTTTTGGTGATTACTCCCCCCGATAAACGATACTAAATATATAGAAATAACATAACAAATACAGGAGAAAGTTATGACTACAAAAAACATAAAAGAAGTGGTTTTCACAGAAGACCAATATGATGAACTGAACCAGATACTCTACAAAGAAGAGTTAGGGACTATTCACAAGACCCAACTATTTGCAGATTGTTTTGAGGACAACCTTGACCTATTCAATGCGTGGAAGGAACAGTTCCTCACAGAAACAATCACCCTTTCTGCAGATTACAGGGTCTATGCATCTCAATACGACATAACAATAGATGCACACGACATAGACCCAGACAGTTGGGATGCAATAAATCGTGGGGACAAATGTTGGGACGAAGTAGTGTGTTGTGAAGGTTCTGGGTTAGAACCACACGATGCAGACCTCTCTGTAGAGAGTGTAGATAGTGTAGATGAGCAATCAAGGAAACCATCTATTCGTCTTTCCTACGACCAATACCTGATTACAACAGGACAAAAGAAGGTCGCATAAGTGAAAGGGGTTGGGGATAAAAACACATATTTCTAACCCCCTTTCATCTCAAAAATGAGACTACCAAAAATCAACAAGTTAGGAGTGCAGAACCAACCTTTTTCAGTGGGGGTTTTAGACCCCCCTGTTTGAGGGATTGCGAAAGTGAATGAAATGTCTAACCGAAGGAAAGAAGTGAAATGTTTTCTCAAAGAACTGAAAGGTCAGGTGGAAACACTTGATGAGGTGATAGGGAAGAAACACAACAAAGTCTATATCTCTGTAAGAGATACAGAGGGAGACATTGTAGAACTTCCACCAATAGTTATGAGTAAGACACCTTCTTGCGTTTTTTGGAGAGTAGATACGACTAAACACATAAAACGAATATTGAGGGAACACGACATCCCTTATGAAAACACAAAAACAGGTTTTCTAACGATTACCAACAACCAGTAAGGACAAATGATATGAAACTACAAGATTTAGACAACCCAGAAGGGATGAAGTCTTTTGTGAAGGATTTTACGGAATACCTTATTTCCCAGAAACCAGATTTGGAAAAGGAAATCAGGGAAACAATGAAATACGCAGAAAAAGAATGTGATGCGATTTTTGACGCAACTACGAACAAACCACCGTTTTATCTATAGGAGGCAAAGACGATGAATGAGTTTGAAAAAGTAATCCAAGAAGGTTGTGAGAAAAGGAGAAAAGAAGAAATAGGAAGATGTGTAATAAACATCAACTCCCCTTATAGTTCAAAATCCTCAATAGCAACTTCAAAGAAAAGAATAAAAGAGATTGAAAAAATACCCTTTGACTGCGAAATAAAAAACAAAGAGGACGCAAAAGAGTTCTTTGATAAGTTTGCGAGTTCAATACTTTTTAGAAAATGTTTTGGGAAAATCATTATTCCTACCCCTAACAGATTTGGTAAGACAATCTTTGGGAAACTTCGAAAAAGTTGGAATGAATGTAATAACCTTGTTTTCATTTTTGAGGACGGAACTGCACTACCACACCTATCCTCTTTCCAATCCAAGACACATAGTTTTGAAGAAAAGTTGGAAGTCAAAGTAAGAAAAAACGCACGTTATGTGAATAAGACACCAGAGGAATGTGTGGAGTATTTTGAAAAAAACTTCTTTGGTGATGCGACTGAAAGAGAAAAAGTATCGGTTAGTTCTACATTCGTCATAGAGTTCAAAAACGAAATAGATTTTGAACTTCCTTTGACTGGAAACCTGACGGAACAAGAAAAGATTTCCTATTTACAGGATTTCATCTCAAAGAACGGTGGATGTATGGATATATACGACACTTCCAAGACCTTCGCAAACCGCAAATACCTGCAAAAGGATTTTGACTTCCAAATCATTCAACCAGTAGAAGAGAAGGAGGTTGCGTGATGAAAGACAAACGATACACCATAAAAATGTCCCTAAACATAGAAGAAACTAATGATACTTGTGGGGAAAAGAACATCACCTTTTATAACGAGGATAATGCACTCGACCACATTATTATTTTAGGAGAGTTTTTTGACTTACTTTTAGAGAACAAGAGTTGGGGAACGACAGGTTCTAATGACGAACTGGTTGAACGCATACTAAAACCCATAAGAGAAAAAATAGAACCTCCAAAGAAAAAGGAGGTTGCGTGATGAAAGACGATAATACTTTTGCGTTAGATGTAATAAAAACCTATGTGAGGGAATACAAAAGAACGAGAAGAACCACAAAAATACCTCTTTCTCTATTTGACCCTAATATGACGGAGAACATTTACATAAACCCTTACCGACAAGGGGGGAGGAAAAAACACCTTATCCAATCACAACGACAGTATGACGATTGGATAGAGAAAAAAGAACCATTCCCATATGCAATAACTGGTTTTAGATTGAATGACCCAATAACGGAGGTATGCGAAGTTATATACGACTATGCAGTCAAAAGTAGGATAGAGGAACTTGGTGGTTTTTCCTACGAAAAGAAACGACCTCACTTGCGTTTGGTGCAGTAGAAACACCCACCCCCTTTTTTCTACATAACTTTTCTAACCTACAAAAGTAGGGTTGAACCTGACGAGAAATACCACCCCCTAAAACTAACCGACCTTATATTTCACTTCCCTGTATATCGTCATAGGGGGTTTTATATTCATAAACCTTCCTACCACTCCCAAAGAACTGGAACGTCCCATCGTCCTCTTGTGTGATAGGGACAGACCCCACTTCTAACACCTTTGCAAAGTAAGGAACACGAACCAACGCATCTTCAAGGTTAGAAAAGTTTGTCGTGTTATTTGGGTTCATAGTTTTATAGTGATTGTAAGGACGCAACGATAGTGTCCCTCAATCCACTCTCAATAAAGATTAGTTTTAGTTCGTTGGAGTAAGAGTAAAAAAGTATTGTGATTGCGACACCCAGAAGGAACTTCACCATCTACCCTACTCTCTCGCCATTAGATTTCTGGGTAGTTCGTCATCACCTATAAACAATGTATCTGCATCGTCATAAGTGGATTTCTTACGAGTGATATAGTCCATTCGTTTCTCAACATCAGGGTGTCCGTAATGTTCCTCAATATACTTGACGGAACATCCCATAATCGCCGACAGAGTAAAGACATCTACATTCCCAAAGTTTAGACGATAGGTTGCAAAAGTATGTCGCAAACTATAATAGGTATAAGGTAATCCAACCTCATATTTGTCTATACCACTCTCTTCCTTTATTACTTTCCACAAATCGTAAAGAACATCTCTTTTGATAAGTTCTTTGGGATTATCATAGTCAGGGAAAACAAAGTCTCTTGGTTTGGTCGCTGGTGAGTATCTTTTGATGCGGTCTAATATATCGCCTCTCAAACCAATCGCAGTTCTTTCTCCTTTGTGTTTCACTTTTGAGATTTCTGGTGGAACAACAATCTTCACATTTGGATACTTGTTCTTACCTTTGATAATAGAAACCAAGTTCCATTTCAGTTGTCTTGCTTCACCTAAACGCAGTCCTGTATTTGCAAGAACAAAGATAAAATCACGCACTAACTTACGATGGTATTTTTCTTTCTTATCCTTGACTGACTTGTCCCACTTGTTTAGGTATTTCCACAGACATCGGTATGCTTCTACTGGTAAGTGTTCTCTCTTACGAGTGGTCTTTGCCATCTCTTCCCATTTAGGAACTTGATTACCTGCTATATACCCTTCTTCTATTCCAAACTTATACATAGACCCGATTGTTGCTCGTTCATTTATCAGGGTAATGTTTTGGACTTTGGGTGAGTTGTCTTTACGAAACCGATAATACTGACGGTATTTTTTATCATCTATGTTTGCGACACTTGTATTCTCACCGACAAACGCAAGGAACTGCTTGGTCTGTGTCTTTATAGTTCCCCATCTCCCTTGCGTGATATGTCCGTCATCCACTCGTCTTTGTTGGTGTTGCATATACAACTCAACCAACTCTTTCGCATCAAGGGAAAAAATCTTTCTCCCTGTTTGCATCAAACCCATAATGGAATAGTAGTTTTCTTTTGCGACTTCTTTTGCCTTTCCTAAATCTCTTTCTCTTGTAGATTTACGGAAATACTTTCCCTCCTTCCTCACCAAATAACGCATTTGCCAAACATCACCAGATGCTTTTGTGCGAAAGAGTTTTACATCTCCATCAAGGATGTCGTGTTCTTCACTATGGAACTTTACGACTTTCTTTTTAGTCTTTTTCTTCTTCCCTTGACGCACTCCTGCTGGAGTAGAAAGTGCATCGTCTTGGTTTAGAAGTTCTCGTTTCTTTGGAGACATCCGTTGTTCCCTAACATTTATGAAAACTAATCGTAGTCCTACTTTGTAGGTTCTTTGATTTATTGAAAAATCGTCCTACGAACACAAATCCGTAAGTTGCTGTTTTTGCTGGATTATCTACGGACTTTGTATATTAGGGATTATACTTTGTAGATACTTTGTAGGTCAATACTAAAAATAAACTTGTTTATTTTCAATAAGTTATGAAGATTATTGTATTTCCTGCTATTCCCACTCTATCGTTCCAGGAGGTTTGCTGGTAACGTCATAAACGACTCTTGATACATTAGGAACTTGATTAACTATTTTTGCAGCCACTCTCTCTAAAAACTTTTGGTCTAGCTCTACGCACTTTGCAGTCATAAAATCGTCAGTGGTGACAGCCCTCAGTGCTATGACATGCTCGTAACTTCGGGCGTCACCTTTAACTCCTACAGAGAAAATAGGCAAGAAAACAGCGAAAGCCTGGCTTATCTTGTGATAGAGATTGGCATCTCTTATTTCCTCTAGGAAAATATTATCTGCCTCCCTTAACACCTCGAGGTAACTAGACTTAACTTCCCCCAAAACACGAACAGCTAGTCCAGGGCCAGGAAACGGGTGCCGTAGAACTATATCTTCAGGCACTCCTAATTCCTTTCCCACATTCCTAACCTCATCTTTAAATAACAAACGTAAAGGCTCAATTAATTTTAACTTCATGTGCTCTGGGAGACCACCGACGTTGTGATGGGATTTTATCACATGACTTCCAGCACCATCTGCTGCTGATTCAATGACATCTGGGTAAATGGTCCCTTGAGCTAACCAAGATATCCCAGCTATTCTGAGAGATTCCCGCTCAAAAACCTCAATAAACTTTTTTCCGATAATCTTTCTCTTTTCTTCAGGATCAGTTACGCCAGCTAATGCCTCCAGAAATTCGTTCTGAGCATTAACAAAACGAATGTTTAAACCCATAGATCCTTGGAAAGTATTAATGACTTGCTCAGCTTCCCCTAATCTCAACAAACCATTGTCTACAAATACGCAAACCAATTGATCTCCTATCGCTCTGTGCAAAAGAGACGCTGCTACAGACGAATCAACCCCGCCCGAAAGGCCAAGTAGAACCTTTTCAGCGCCTACCTCTCTCTTGATAGATCTTAAACTACTTTTGATAAAGTCCTCAGTACTCCATGATTTAGCGCAGCCACATATCTCTACACAAAATCGTTCCAAGATTTCCTTACCGCGTTTGGTATGTGTTACTTCTGGATGAAACTGCAATCCATAAAATCTTCTAACTTCATCAGCGATCCCTGCTATGGGAGTATTCAAGGTAGAAGCGATCACCTTAAAGCCAGGAGGCAGCTTTGTTACGCTATCCCCATGGCTCATCCAGACATCTAGAAGACCATGCTTACTCTCATTAGTGGCATCCTGAATTCCTTCTAGTAGTCGAGAGTGTCCCCTTGCTCGTACCTGCGCAAATCCAAACTCTTTTTCTTGACTTGTTTGCACCTGTCCTCCGGTATAAGAGGCAAGACTCTGCATACCGAAGCATATCCCAAGGATGGGAACTCCAAGAGCGACAAATAAAGGCAACCCTTCGACATCAACAGTATCATTTGATACTGAATCAGGACTACCTGATAGTATCACTCCGCTAGGCCGAAAAATTCCGATCTTTTCTTTAGAAACATTGGGCGGATAAATCTCGCTGTATATCCCTATTTCCCTAACCCTTCTAGCTATTAGCTGCGTGTATTGGGAGCCATAATCAATTATTAAAATGCGATCTAAATTAACTGACATAGATAAAATGGGGAATGGTCGTGCGCATTAATCTAAACGATAGTTGGGCGCTTCTTTGGTGATTTGCACGTCGTGGGCGTGACTCTCCTTAGTACTAGCAGCGGTCACTTTCAGAAAACGTGGTTTACTACGAAAATCTTTCATGCAGTTGCAACCTGTATATCCCATTGCAGCCCTAACGCCTCCAACAATCTGATAGATTACTGAGGTTAAGCCGCCCTTATATGGCACTCTCCCTTCGATACCCTCAGGAACCAACTTCTCTAATTCATCTGCGGTCTGGAAATATCTATCAGCAGAACCATACATTTGGGCCATCGCCCCAAGCGACCCCATTCCTCGATAGGACTTATATGACCTTCCCTGATAAAGCTCAACCTCCCCTGGGGCCTCTTCAGTACCGGCAAACAAAGAACCAACCATGACACTGTAAGCGCCAGCAGCCAATACTTTTGCTATATCACCTGAATATCGAATTCCTCCATCGGATATAATAGGCACCCCTTCACCTTTTAAGGATTCTGCCACATCGGACACCGCGGTTATCTGGGGTACACCGACACCAGTGACAATACGAGTAGTACAAATCGAACCGGGGCCAATTCCAACCTTCACAGCATCAGCGCCAGCATCCACTAAAGATTTTGCTGCGTCCCCAGTAGCTATGTTTCCGCCGATTACCTGAATATCAAAATATTTTTTCTTAATTTCCTTAATAGTTTTAATTACCCCTAGAGAGTGCCCATGGGCGGTATCCACAACCAACACATCTACACCCGCCTCGACCAACGCCTCAATACGTTCCGAGGTATCCTCTCCAACACCGACAGCAGCGCCTACGCGAAGTCGCTCATCTGAGTCTTTACAGGCGCTGGGGAAATCATCCGCTTTCTGAATATCTTTTACAGTAATTAATCCCTTTAACTCAAATTTCGAATTAGTTACTAGAATCTTTTCGATCCTATTTTTGTGGAGTAGAGACATGACCTCTCCTTTTCTAAAGCTTTCCTCCACAGTAACTAGTTTATTTTTTGGAGTCATTACTTCGCTAACAGGGGCATCAAACCTGGTCTCGAATCTAATATCTCTGTTCGTGACTATTCCGACTAATTTATCATTTTCCACCACGGGCACTCCTGAAATTCCATTATCCCGCGTCAACTTCACCACCTCGCCAATGGTTGTTTTTGGGGTGGTGGTAATTGGATCTTTTATTACCCCGCTTTCGAACTTCTTCACATTTCGTACTTGGCTTGCTTGATTTTCTAGACTCATATTTTTATGGATTATCCCGATCCCACCTTCCTGAGCCAAAGTGATTGCTAATCTAGATTCAGTAACTGTGTCCATAGCAGCTGAAACGATGGGGATGTTAAGGTCTATTTCTCTTGTAAGCTGGGAGCCTAAATCTACCTCACGCGGGAGGACCTCTGAATAGTCGGGCAGAAGTAACACATCATCAAAAGTTAGACCTTCTTTAGCGAGACGCATGAGGATTCTCGTATTTTGTAAAATATTCTGTAAGATTATAGGAGTTAATTAGCCGCCAGTAAATCTAAAACATTTCCGACCCTTAGAAAATGAGACATCCCATGCAACAAATGCCACCAATTCTATCAGTGAGCGAATTAAATCAGGTGACTCAATCAATCGTGGAAAGAGAAATTGGGGTGGTTTATGTACGAGGCGAAATCTCTAATTTGGCCACCCCGACTTCTGGCCATATGTACTTTTCTCTTAAGGATGAAAAATCTCAAGTTCGTTGTGCGATGTTCAGAAATAAACCTGGTGCAAAAGGTTTCATTCCCAAAAATGGTACAGAAGTAGTAGCTCACGGGCTAGCCAGTGTTTACTCAATAAGAGGGGACTACCAATTAATTGTAGAGACGATGGAACTTTCAGGAGATGGAATTTTAAGGGCCAAATTTGAAGCTCTCAAAAATAAGCTAGAAGATGCTGACTTTTTCGATCAGGCCAGAAAAAAGCCTCTTCCCAAATGGCCGAATACAATAGGTATTGTCACCTCGCCGACCGGCGCCGCAATTCGAGATATTCTAACCGTCATGAAGAGACGGAGCCCTTCGATTACGGCAATCATTTATCCGTGTGTAGTCCAAGGAGAAAACGCAGCTTCTGAAATCGCACGATCGATATTTGTAGCAAATCAACGGAAGGAATGCGACGTCTTGATAATTTCCAGAGGCGGCGGATCACTGGAAGACCTATGGCCTTTTAACGAGGAGTTGGTTGCCCAGGCCGTTTTCGACTCTTTATTACCAATTGTAAGTGGCATAGGCCATGAAGTAGATATAACCATAGCGGATTTAGTGGCAGACGCCAGGGCTCCAACACCTTCTGCTGCAGCGGAAATTGTAACACCCGAAACTAGCGTCGCTTACGAACAACTCGTATCCCTTAAAAAACGGTTATTATTAGCTTCAAAAATTCAGATCAATACAAAGACGAGTCAACTTTCAACTCTAGCCTCGAAAATCAGACACCCAAGAAAGGATTTAGAATTTAGATTTCAGCAGACCGATGACCTACTAAGGCAATTATATAAAAATGTTAGTTTCCAAATGCAGTTTCGTCGTATGAGTTTCGAAAATCAGCGTTCTCGCTTAAAAACTTTAGCTCCTAAAAGAAGTATAGAGAAAAATCGATCAAAACTAACTGATGCTATTTTAAAACTAAAAACAAGTGTCTCGTATAAGTACAAAGAAAATCAGACAAAAACTCAACATCTGATAACAAGTATTAAAAATCTAGGACATCAACGCACTCTAGAAAGAGGATATACGCTTGTTATTGATGATAAAGGCAAGTTAGTTAAAAACCCTAAGGAATTGACGGTAGGTCAGCCTATTACAACCCTATTTAAGTCCGGTAAGGTTGATTCTGTTGTGAAATTAATAGAGGAATCTTAAAACAAGTTGGAAAGATTAATTTGATTTAGCCTGCTCATCTGCGTGATATGACGATCGCACCAAAGGACCACTCGCAACATTTACAAAACCTAAAGATTTCGCAAACTCTTCCAGCTCTTTAAACTCTTCCGGCTTTACATATCTAGCTACTGGGAGATGATACTTGCTGGGCTGTAAATACTGACCAAGTGTTACCATGTCACAACCATGCCCCTTAAGATCAGTTAAACACTGCTCTATTTCTTTTAGACTTTCTCCGAGACCCAGCATTAGCCCCGATTTAGTCAGCACGCTCGGTGCTAGTCTCTTAAACTCGTTGATAATACTCAAGGACCAGTCGTAGTCTGAGCCTGGTCTAACTGATTTGTAAAGAGATCTCACAGTTTCCATGTTATGGTTAAAGACGTCAGGTAAAGATATCAGAAGACCGTTCATGGCGCGTTCCATTCTACCTCTGAAATCTGGAACGAGAATTTCGATTTTGATTCCATTTACCCGAGCTCTTATCGCTTTGACACATTGCGCAAAATGACCTGCTCCACCGTCTAAAAGATCATCCCTATCAACAGAGGTAACCACTACGTATTTTAATCTCATTAAGGCAGCAGCCTCAGCAATCCGATCTGGTTCATCTGGGTCAAGGGCGTCCGGGCGACCATGAGCTACATCACAGAATGGACACCTACGGGTACAAAAATTCCCCATTGCCATAAAGGTAGCAGTCCCGTTCGAAAAGCATTCCCCTAAATTAGGACAAGAGGCTTGCTCACAAACGGTGTTGAGTTCACTATCTCTTAGTAATTTTTTGAGCTCCAAGACTCTGACACCCGATGGAGCAGTTACTTTTATCCATTCAGGCTTTGGTAACTTGGGTACGGATTTAACCTTTATTGGGATTTTAGATAGCTTTGTTTCACCTCGCTGGCTTCGGCTAGGCAATTTAGTTATATCTGTCATTATATAAACCTATTTTTTTACTCGCAGAACCCGATCGCCTCAATTTCAGTCATCTTTTGTCCACGATATATGTTGGCATAGAGATTTTCTCTTACTTTACACGAAACAGCTTCTATCTTAGATTTTATACCTAAACTCGACAGCTGGGTTACTTCCATACCCTCAATACCGCATGGATCTATCGCCTCGAAAGGTTCTAAATCCATATCGACATTGACCGATAAGCCGTGGTAACTGAAGCCATTAGATATCCTAAGCCCTATAGAAGCCACTTTCTTATTTTCAACATACACCCCAGGAAAGTCTCGACGGCCGTAAGACGGGATACCAAAAGATTCCAAATAATCAATAACTGCTTTCTCTAGCATTATCACAAACTCTTTGGGACCAAGCTCTAATCTTCGAAAATTCAAAATAGTGTAAAGCACTAATTGGCCTTTTCCATGATAAGTAACTAGCCCACCCCTATCACTTCTTACTATTGGGATTGAACGAGCTAATAAAGGCACACTGCTTGTTTTACTACGCTTCCCTAAGGTGTAAACCGAAGTGTGCTCCACCGTCCAGAATTCATCAACCCCAGCAGGATCAAGAGATTGAACTCTTTTTTTCATTTTTTCCAAGCAGAATTCGTAATCAACCAACCCCACTATCCTAGAAACAACTTTCATAAGACCATAATTATTTCTGGCTTAGATGAAAGATCTTTGTATATAGCATCCAAAATATTTTTACTAGAAACCCTCACCGTGATGGTCACAGACGTATACTTTCCCCTACCACTCTTTTTAGTACACATAGACTCTGCCAAAAAATCACTAATGTGCTGCCTGATTATGGACAAAACTAATTCAGACAACTTCGTTGAGCTCCTGCCGATCACCTTTATCGGAAAATCACAGGGGAACTCTATAATGCTATCTCGATTTTCCATCATTAGATTTCGAATTCATTCTCTCTTACAAAGATAAATATAAAAGTCGGTCGTTCGAAAAGAAGACTAACATAATTTAATGCATAAACTACTGGATTACGACAATCTCATTAAGTTGCTATAATAACTTTAAAGAGAGACATCATGAACTCATACCGGTCAATAAGCGAATAATATAACAAGAGTTTTATCCAAAATTAGGAGTTTTCCTCAGGGAAAAATCTAAAGTGAACGCATTAGCTATAGAATCATTAGAGAAAATCTATCAAAACGGGACCATTGCGCTTAAAAACGTCAACCTCAAAGTAGATGACGGAGATTTTTTTGCACTTCTTGGTCCTAACGGAGCGGGAAAATCTACCTTAATAGGAATCATTTCCTCACTGGTAACAAAAACCTCGGGCAGAGTTAGTATTTTTGACATCAACATAGACAAGAGTTTTGGACTAGCGCGCTCTATGCTAGGAATAGTACCTCAGGAGGTGAACTTTAATCAATTTGAAACGCTCGATGAAATACTAATAAATCAGGCTGGATTTTATGGAATCCCTCGTAAAGAGGCTATCGAAAAGTCAAACTACCTGCTGAACAAATTGAAACTCTGGAAACAACGTAAGGATATTTCAAGAACTCTTTCTGGAGGAATGAAAAGACGCCTAATGATAGCCCGAGCTCTGATTCACGATCCTAAACTCCTGTTACTAGATGAACCTACCGCTGGAGTTGATATAGAGATTCGAAAAACCATGTGGGATTTCTTCAAAACATTAAACAGCTCCGGCACAACAATTATATTAACGACCCACTATCTAGAAGAGGCAGAACATTTGTGTAACCGAGTTGGGATTATTAACGGTGGTTCCATAATCGTAGATACATCCATGACTGAACTTCTGTCAAAAAGAAATTCGGAAAGTTTTATATTAGACTGTGCGGAAAAATATACCGATCTACCAGAACTAGGTTCCGCTAGCGTACTTGCCATTGATGACTTGAGGTTCGAGATAACAGTGGAAAAAGGAACCGACTTAAACGGAATTTTTAAGGAACTATCGAAGTCTGGAATTGATATCAAAAGTATGCGAAACAAAGGCAATCGCCTTGAAACATTATTTCTGGATCTGACAGGTAATTATGAGTAAAAACATCCTATACACCTCTAGAACTAAGCGCAGCAAACTTTGGTTGATCAGTTTTCAGACCATCGTCGCCAAAGAGTTGAACCGCTTCCTCCGAATCTGGCTACAAACTTTATTACCACCTGCCATCACAATGTCGCTTTACTTCGTTATTTTTGGGAGCGTGATCGGCAACCGTATTGGGGAGATGTCAGGTATAAACTACATGTCCTACATCGCGCCAGGGATAATCATGATGGCAATCATCACCAACACTTACGGAAATGTGGTTTCCTCATTTTTTGGAGCGAAATTTCAAAGGCATATAGAGGAAATACTCGTGTCTCCAACACCCAATATTATTATTTTAGCGGGATATGTAACCGGGGGCGTATGCCGCGGGATTCTAGTAGGCTTGATTGTGACAGCGGTCACACTGTTTTTTACTCCGCTAAAAATATACTCCCTCCCGATTTCCATTTCAGTAGTGGTCCTAACTGCCGTCTTATTCTCACTACTTGGATTTATAAATGGAATTTTCGCCAAGAAATTTGATGATATAGCAATCGTACCAACTTTCGTTTTAACACCTTTAACTTACCTGGGTGGAGTTTTTTATTCGATAGACCTATTACCTCCATTTTGGAAAGAGCTATCTCTTATCAATCCCGTTCTTTACATGGTTAACGCCTTCCGTTTTGGCTTTCTTGGTGTGAGCGATATAGGCCTAATTCAAGCTTTTGCAGTTATCGTAACTTTCATATTATTAATGACTTTTTTGTGCTTATATTTTATGAAAAAAAGTTTTGGGCTTAGGGCATAATACCTTTTTCAATACTAAGCTGTTTATGGAATCGTTGAGCAACCTCGTACTGCTGACCATCCCCGACTATACCTTCGTCTAAACGACTGACACACCTAATTCCGAATGAAGTATTTGTAAGCCAGATTTCATTCGCTGTCCTAAGACGGGAAATAGCAATTTTCTCCTCGATTACAGGAACGCCCATTGAAACGGAAAGACGTATTACTATCTCCCTGGTAATACCAGGAAGAATGTTAGAGTCGAGGGGCGAAGTGTAGATTACTCCGTCATTAGAGACAATAAAAACACTCGAAGATGCCCCTTCCGTCAAATAACCATCATATTGTAAAATCGCCTCAGATGCGCCTTTACTGGTGGCTAAATTACGCAACCTGGTATTAGCAAATAGAGAGGTGGTCTTTATATGACACCCCCTCCAACGTTCATCTTCAGCAGTAATTGCAACGACCTTTTCCAATTCTGTTTTTGCCGCCGACTCAGATATCATAACAAAAACAGTAGGACAGCTTGCCTTTGGAAATTCGTGGTTACGAGGTGCATCGCCCCTCGTGATTTGAATGTAAATACTCCCGAATACACACCCGTTGCGTGAGATAAGATTAGAAATTAAGCTTGACCAAGCCTCGGATGAGAGCGGATTTGATAATCCCATTTCTGACAAATTAAGATCAAGCCTCTCTAGATGAAGGGATAATGCAAAAGCTTTTCGAGAATATACTCCTATAACTTCATATATACCCTCACCAAAAATGAAGCCTCTGTCTAACACAGATACCTTAGCATCCACCAAATCAACGTAATCCCCATTTAAATAACACTCTTTCATATTTTTTAATTAAGGAGTAGGTCAATTTTATCTGGAATTGAGCCAAAAAAACCCGCCTTCTCAATTGCTTCTAACGCTACAATATCTTCGGAATAGTTTGTTCCATCAGGCAAATTAATTTCCACTTTACCAATAATTTGACCCCTCTCAATCGGAGCCTTCAAGGGTTCCATAAACTTTTTATTGATCTGCATATCCTTGAATTTTCCCTTCTGCAGAGTCAAGAAAACCGGAGCTTTAACACCTGCTTTAACAAGATCTTTTTTTCCAATCCATACCCTATTAGTAGCAATCTCTTCGCCAATTTTGAAAATTTCTCTAGTATCAAAAAATCGGAAACCATATGATAGTAATGTCCTGCTGTCCTTAACACGCATGTAATTCGATCGGGCTCCCATTACAGCTGCCACTAGTCTCATAGAATTTTTTTTCGCTGAAGTAACTAAACAGTAACCTGCACTCTCAGTGTAGCCAGTCTTAATACCGTCTACACTAGCATCTCTAAAAAGAAGTGCATTCCTATTTCTCTGCTTTATATTGTTGTATTTGAATTCTCGCAACTTGAATCTACTATAAATCTCTGGAAACTTTTGAATAAGAGCTCTCGATAGGGTGGCCGCATCTCTAGCACTCAAATAAGTTTCACGATCAGGCAATCCTGTAACATTACCAAAACTAGTATTGTCCATTTTGAGCTTTTTAGCTTCTAGATTCATTTTTTCAACAAAAGCTGTCTCATTACCGAAAAGATGTTCTGCCAAGGCGACACTTGAATCATTACCTGATTGAATGATGACGCCGTTGAGAAGATCATCGATCGATACTTCTTTTCCAACTTCTATGAACATCCTAGAACCTTCCATTTTCCAAGCTTTTTTGCTGACCTTTGTTGTCTCTGTAAGTTTTAGATGACCATCGCGAATAGCTTGGGCGGCAACATAGGTGGTCATTATTTTAACCAAGCTAGCAGGTTCCACACTTTTATCGGCATTTTTTTCCGCGAGTACCTCACCAGTCTGATGATCTACCAAAATAAATGAATCAACAGAAACAGGAGGTGCTGGAATAGATGATACGCCGGATAATACCTCAAAGGAGAAAACCATCATTCCCACCGTTAGACCGGTTTTAGCTTTTGCTTGCAGAGCATTCTTCAATAATCGACTCATCCAAATAATTCCTTTTAAATTTTTATCCTACAAACTTCGATTCAAAATAGAATATTCTGAAATCCCCACGCCTTCTAATTTACTCTTAAGCTTACTTTCGGAAATTTGATTTTCCAAAGGAATCGAACTTACTACTTTAAATAACCCATCTTGCGTTTCTACAACTTCTATTGTGAATTTAGGCAGTTTGTTGTTTAAAAGACTGGATAGCTTAATCGCATTTTTTTTTGTTCGAAAGGCTCCAAACTGAACAAAACTAATTTTGGGCTTTATTTCTTCAACTAAGGTTTTAACAAAAGAAATCTTAACCTTCGCAGTTCCCTGACGAGTCATGCCTAGTTCTTTAGCAGCGGCATACGAGAGGTCAATTATGCGGCCGTCGACAAAGGGTCCACGATCATTTACTTTGACCAACACTTTTTTCTGATTTTCCAAGTTGAGCACTTGCACCAGACATGGCAAGGGGAGCGTTTTGTGAGCCGCGGTAATAGCATTCATGTCGTATATTTCCCCTGTTGAGGTAGGTTTTCCGTGAAATTTTTTACCATACCAAGAGGCAATACCGATCTCCTCAAAAGCTGACACCTCACTAATGGGGAAATATTTCTTTCCAAAAACTACATAAAAGTTTTTTTCTGTCTTATCAAGCCCCTTTCCTTCTACACCAGCTTCGTCGCGCACACTATTTTTGTTAGAGCAAGAGAGAAGAAACGCTCCCACAAGCAAACAAACCAACCAAATTCTCATAGCAAACTATCGCACTATATGTCCATTGAAATTGCACTCTTGCTGCAACGAAGAAGCAAGCAGCGCAACAACCAAGGCATATTTCACCCTTGGGTTATATCGAAAGATAGCGTAAAAATTTTCAAAAACTATTCGGTGCTTTAGGACACCGTCTTCTTTGAATTCGACAATAGAAACGCGTGTCTTGTCTGGCATGTTGCCAGCATCAAAAGTAAAGGCATCTAGTGCGTCTAGGGTCGCAACTAGTTTTGCCGTATTCGTTGTTATTTTCTGATCATATCCTTCTTTTAGTTCAGCATCTAAGTAGACCAATCCATCCCGTTGCCAACCGTGATGTTTCAGATAGTTTCCCACACTGCCTATCGCATCTTCCCTACTCATCCTAATATCTTTTTTACCATCGCCATCAAAGTCTACCGCTAACTTTCTAACATTATTAGGCATAAACTGAGGTATTCCTATAGCTCCTGCGTAGGATCCTCTCAGCTCACGCATATCTAGACCCTCCTCTCTGGCCAAAAGGAAAAATTCCGTTAGTTGATAGCGAAAAAACTTCTCCCTTTTTGAATTTCCACCCGGGTAATGAAATGCCAGAGTGGGAAGAGAATCTAGAAGCCGATAGTTACCAGTATTGGCGCCGTAGATAGTTTCGATACCAATGATTGCGGCGATAACACTCTCCGGCACGCCATAAACCTTTCTAGCCTTAGTTAAAGTATTCTTGTTCTCACTCCAAAATATACATCCCTGCTCAAGCTTCTTAGAAGTCAAGAATATTTTTTTATATTCCCCCCATGGCTTTGTTTTCTCCGCAGGCCTCGACATTAGTCTAATTATTGCTTTTGAGCCCTCTGCAAAACTTAAAACATCCCTAACCTCGCCTCGATCGAAATTATGATTCTTACTTAATTCAGTTGCGAAGCTATCTAAAGCATCACTATCTAACTGAAACGAAAAAACGGAATTTGAAAAAATTACGGACAAAAGAAAACTTATTCTGAAACAAGAAGGAATAAACATGAATTTTAAAAAACCAATTTTCGGTGAGTGTGTATCGACATTAAAACGCCCATAGCGATTAGAATTGTTACTAAAGAGGTGCCTCCAAAACTGACTAAGGGCAGAGGTATCCCCACCACAGGCAGCTGGCCGGTAACCATGCTCATATTGACAAATACATATATAAAAAGGGTCAAGGTCAGAACTACCGATACTAACCTACCGAAGGCATCCTGCGCTAGCAAAGCGATTTGAATACCTCTCACTATAATTAAACTATAGCCAAGTAGCATAATTACAACTCCCACTAAACCAAACTCCTCACAATAAACAGCGAAGATGAAATCAGTTGCTCGCTCGGGAAGAAACTCCAAATGGGATTGGGTGCCATTTAACCAACCCTTGCCAAATACGCCGCCTGATCCTACCGCTATAGTCGACTGTATTATATGATACCCCGCTCCAAGAGCGTCTCTATCAGGGTCAAATAGTGTCAAAACTCTTTGTCTCTGATAGTCGTGCATCGTCAACCAACCTATAGGCGCCGATGCAATCCCTAAAAGAAGACTGTTGCGAATAAAGGGCCAACTTATTCCAGCAAAAAATAACACCATAAGCCCGGAAAATGCAACCAACACAGCAGTACCTAAATCAGGTTGCATTGCTATGAGGACAGTCGGAAAAAATATCAGGACTCCTGCAATAGCGATAGTTTTTAAATCTGGAGGTAGAAGTTTATTGGAAACTAAACTCGCCACCGTCAACGGTACAGCAATTTTCGTAATCTCCGATGGTTGGAACCTGAAAAACCCCAAATCAAGCCAGCGCTGAACTCCTCTACCAGTACCAAAAAACAAGACGATTACCAACAGAGATAAGGCAATGAAATATAATATAGGAGCCCAATAAGCAATCCTGTAGGGGGGAATTTGGGCTACTATTATCATGGCCATAAGACCAACCGTTAATCTGAGCCCTTGATGCAAAATAGTATCAAACGACTGTTCCGACGCACTATAAAGAACCATCAGTCCTAGAGCAGACATAAGTAAAACTCCGACGAGCAAGGGAGGGTCAAAATGAAATCTATCTGCAATGCTATTTCTAACCATCACCGCCACCTTCTTCAAAAAAAGCATCTATCATCTTACGCGCAATTGGAGCAGCGGTTGAGCTGCCAGAAGAACCGTTTTCTACAACCACGGCTAATGCAATTTGAGGGTTCTCTGTAGGGGCGAATGCTATGAATAAAGCGTGATCCTTCAAATGAGCGGGTACTTTTTCTTCGTCAAACTCCTCGTCCTGTGCAATAGCAAAAACCTGAGATGTTCCTGTTTTTCCAGCGAAACGAACCGGGGCACCGTACCCACTTCCCCGAGCAGTGCCTGAAGATCCGTGAACCACCTCAACCATACTATCTGCGATTATCTGCCAATATTCCTCATTATCTGGGAAGAGCGCTTGAATCGGAAGACCTTGTAGACTCACCTCGGGACTGCCGTCTGGATTCTCAATATGTTGAACTAAATAGGGTGCTCGCACCTGGCCTTGCATTGCGATTGTAGCGGTGAAATGGGCTAATTGAATAGGAGTCGCAAGCAAGAAACCTTGACCTATCCCAGTAATCAAAGTCTCCCCTGGATACCATGGAAGATTTTTATTTTGCCTTTTCCATTCTGGCGAAGGTAGCAGCCCTTTTTGCTCTCCAGGGAGATCTATCCCAGTTTTTCTTCCGAATCCGAAACCATCTAAAACATTGACCACCTTTTGGATACCTAGTTCATCTGACATTTTATAAAAATACACGTCACAAGATCTCACTATTGCGGCCTTTAAATCAACCGCACCATGTCCATCCTTTTCCCAGCATCGATATCGATGACTATCACCGGGGAAAGAGAACCACCCTGGACAGATGATCTTTCTATTAATATTCTTACCATCTAAAATGGCGGTCAACCCAACCATAGGTTTTATAGTTGATCCAGGCGGGTACTGGCCTTGCAGAGCCCTGTCAAAAAGAGGCCGAGCCTTCGATGAACTCCATTCCTTATACAACTCCCGGCTGATACCATTTACGAACTCGTTTGGATTAAATGAAGGATAGCTAACTGATGCTAGTACAGCACCACTCGAGGGCTCTACCGCAACAATCGCACCCTTTAATCCACCAAGATCACGCAAAGATTGGGCTGCGATAGTCTGCAACCTAGAGTCTATAGTAAGAACAATGTTCTTCCCAGGGACTGGGGGTACACGCTCTAACACTCTCAGAACTCGCCCTTCTGCATTGACCTCCACTGTTTGTTCTCCTACCTTACCATGCAGAATATTTTCCCTTGCCTTTTCAACTCCGGTTTTTCCAATGTGATTAGTAGCACCGTAGTTTTTATCTTCAAAAATCTCCTTGTCTTTCTTGCTTATTCGAGCGACGTAACCCAAAACGTGAGCAGTATCCTCTCCTAATGGATAATATCTTGATAGGCCAGCATCTATCCCGACACCAGGAAAATTGTGTTGATTAACTGAAAATATAGCGAGCTGTTCTGCATTTAAATCAGCATCTATCACAACCGGTGCAAATTTAGGTGAACCCTCTAGTCGCCCTTCTATATCAGAGCGCGTTGAGGCAGGTATACCAAGTAGAGCCGTTAATTCCTCAATTGTCTTATCAAGATCACCCACCTTCTCAGGCACCAAATACAAGCTAAAAGACGGCCTATTTTCAGCCAAAAGTACCCCGTCTTGGCTTAGCACAAGGCCTCGAGGAGGAGCAACAGGTCTAATTTTAATATGATTTTCTTTCGATAGGGTCGTGTAATGGAGATGATTGTAAACTTGAAGATAAACAAGTCTAGAAACTATCACTGCTACCAAAATTAACATTAAGATACCGGCAAAAATAACCCGGTTATAGAAGATATCCTTCTCCTTCTCAGAATCCCTAATAGCGTGCAAATTCTTCAATTTATAGGCCCATTAACGAAGAGTAAACCGTCGTATCATTTCATCCAAGAAAAGAGCTACCCATGTCCATAAAACCGCGCTGGATAGTGCTTCTCCGATAGGAGAAAATCCGGCCAAAATGGAGACATCAAAGTTCTGAATCTTACTTAAAAATATCACGTAGACCAAAAATAGTAAAAACACGAAAAAACTTTGCTGCAATCTTGGGTAGATTTTAAATCTCTTCGAATAAGTACTTGCTACCATCGCAATCATAGATAAACCCAAAGCTTGCTCCCCCAAAGTTCCGCCATTGAACACATCAAAGAATATTCCAGTCACAAAACTTAAAAAGACACCATACTTGTGGGGATAATTCACCACAAAATAGAAAACCAACAATGCGACCCAACAAGGACGCCAAGACTCCATCCAGCTCGGCAGCGGTATAGCTGCCAACATAAAGGCGACAAAAAAACAAAACAGAATAAAGCCACC
>CACJXQ010000004.1 GCA_902597385.1 uncultured Pseudomonadota bacterium
TCTTCGCGCATTACTTCGAAGAAATACCGGCAGCTCGTCTCAAAGTGATTTAAAAGTTGCTGATCTGATTTTGTGCAGGCAAACAGAAGTGGTGACTCGAAGAGGGATTGAATTGAATCTAACGCCTATCGGAAAAAAAATACTGGCTCTGCTAATGAAGGAAGCGCCGAATGTGGTTAGCAGAAAACGATTGGAAAAGGAAATTTGGGGGGACATGCCCCCCGATAGTGATGCGTTGCGGAGCCATTTGTACACGCTACGCAAGATTGTTGATAAGCCATTCGGCTATGCACTTATCCATACCGTCCAAAGCTCTGGC
Organism: uncultured Pseudomonadota bacterium; assembly: GCA_902597385.1. Taxonomy (GTDB): domain Bacteria; phylum Pseudomonadota; class Gammaproteobacteria; genus TMED69. The sequence continues at coordinate 320 of CACJXQ010000004.1, forward strand.
TTTCGCATGAGCGTAAATGATGATTGCTAGAGGCCGCGCTGGTCGGCTGAACAATAGCCTTTTCAAGGCTTTCGTTTTACAGTTCCTATTGATAAGTTTTGTCGCAGCGACTGGGGTTTTTCTGGCTGACTTTGCCATTAGAGAGGTTCTGATTGTGTCAGCCCTTAAGCGTGAGGCTGAGTATTTTTGGGCTAGGCATAATATAGACCGAGAGACGCCGCCACCAAACACTAACACTTTGATAGGCTATAGATTCAAGAAAAATAGCCCAGAGATTCCGTCTGAATTCAAGGATCTAGGCGAAGGGATCCATGATTTTGTCTCTCCGGCTAATAGAGGCGTTGTTTTGGTCACTCAAAAAGCGGATGACCAACTCTTTCTGGTCTTCGATGCGGATAATGTAGGTGAGTTAGCTACTTATTTTGGCATTCTCCCTTTGGCTTTATTGCTGGCAATTTTGTATTTTTCAGCCTGGGTGTCCTACGTTCTGATTCATCGGGCGGTGTCTCCAGTAATTCAACTAGCTCGGAGCGTACAAAATATCGATTTGGAGAGACCCCGCGTAGAGCAATTTCTTAACGAATTTAAACAGCAAAGATTAGATTCTGAAATAGAGTCACTAGCCAGTGCTCTAACTGAACTCGTGGAAAAAGTGGATCAGTCAATAGAGAGAGAACGCACTTTCACTAGAGAGGCAAGTCACGAGCTGAGAAGTCCTCTCACAGTAATAAAAATGGCTTCTTCAACCTTGAAAAAACAGGAGAGCCTAGATTCAGAAACTCAGGCCTATGTGGACAGAATTAGTCGTGCCGCAAGTGATATGGAAGAGCTCACAGAGGTACTTTTGCATTTAGCTAGAGAATATGAAGGAGCTATGATCAAAGAGATGGTTGATGTAAATCAAGTTGTGAAAGAAGAAATGTCCTCTTGTCGCTTGATTTTTGAGAACAAGGGCTTAGATTTACGTTACCAAGAACACGCTTCCTTAAGAGTATTCAGTTCGACTAAAATAGTGTCAATAGTGATTGGCAATTTAATGCGCAATGCTTGCGCCTACACTGATCGGGGGTTGGTATCTATCGAGGTTGATGACAAGAGGGTAGTCATCCAAGATAGTGGGAAAGGGATGACTCAACAGCGTCTTGACGATGTCTTAAGGCCAAAGTTCAACCCTAGGCATGCTCAAGGGAACGGAATAGGATTGAATTTAGTGAGGCGAATCACTGACAGATTTGGATGGTTTATTGAATTTGATAGCTCGCCAGAGACTGGTACCAGAGTAGAAGTATCGATGCCAGTTTCTGAAAAAACGGGTGTCGGATAAAATAGCGAGCAATCGATAATTAACTAATATTAAGGAGCGTGAGTGGATGAGAATAGGATTATTTCTGCTAACCAACGCTGGTGTTGTGATGGTATTGTCTATAGTGCTCAATGTCCTTGGCATTGGGCAAGGCGGCGATATGTTGGGTTTAGTTTTGATAACTTCGCTTTTTGGAATGGGTGGCGCGTTTATTTCGCTGATGATGTCCAAATCGATGGCCTTGCGCAGTGTTGGAGCCTCGGTAATCACTGTACCTAAGACTGAAGTTGAGCGCTGGTTAATAGAAATGGTTAAAAAGCAAGCTCGAGAAGCAGGGATAGGCATGCCAGATGTGGCTATTTTTGAGTCCGCTAGTCCAAATGCTTTTGCTACCGGGGCGAACAAGAATAGCTCTCTAGTAGCCGTGAGTACAGGTCTTTTAAAACACATGGAGACTAACGAAGTCGAAGCAGTCATGGCCCATGAGATAAGCCACGTGGCAAACGGAGATATGGTAACACTAACTCTTCTTCAAGGCGTGATGAACACATTCGTTATGATTTTTGCCCATATACTGGCCGCAGCACTGGATAAGGGTAGACGCGGAATGGGTTACTTCATAGGTTACTATATTGCTCAATCAGTTTTAGGATTTTTAGCCGCTATGGTAGTGATGTGGTTTAGCCGGTATCGGGAATTTAGGGCTGATTCTGGAGGCGGCAAGTTAGCTGGTGTGGATAATATGATATCAGCTCTGGAGAAATTAAAAGTGTCTCCTGTCAGCGAGTCTTTGCCTGATAGTGTCGATGCCTTCGGGATCTCTGGAGGTATCGGACAGTTGCTCTCCAGCCATCCGCCTTTAGAAAAACGTATTCAACGCCTAAGGGAGCAGTTGTAATTTTTTTTATTGGGTAACCAAACCCCTTACAGCGCTGTCATTGTTTGTGAGGTCTCGCTCAAGTTCTGAGAAGTCTATCTCGTGCGGAACGCTAACACCTTTTTTACAAGCGGGTCTTTGTTCCATTCGGTTTATCCACCCAAGAAGATTATCTAGCGAGGAAATGTCACTTCCTCCCCATTGGTGGATTCTCACCCAGCACCAGTTTGCTATGTCCGCAATCGAGTATTCTCCGCACAAATAATTTCGATTCTCTAATTGTCTGTCTAACACTTCAAAAAGCCTTCGGCATTCATTTTGGTATCGTTGAATGACGGCCGGAAGTTTCTCTGGAAAATATCTGTAAAACACGTTGGATTGACCCATCATCGGCCCAATTCCACCCATTTGAAACATTAACCATTGAACTACTTGGGACTTTGCACGGCTTTCTTGCGGTAAAAGCTTTCCGGTTTTTTCACCTAAATACAAAAGTATTGCGCCCGACTCGAAAATAGCCAGTTCGTTATTTTCTTTATCAATTATTGCCGGAATCCTGCCGTTGGGGCATATTTTTAGAAACCACTCTTCCTTCTGCTCTCCCTTCAATATGTCCACATGTTTGCATTGGTATTCTAGCTCAATTTCTTCAAGCATCACGGAGACTTTCCAACCATTGGGTGTCGAGTCGGTATACAGTTCAATCACGAGAGTAGTCTCCTTTTTTGCAAGTATTTAGTTAATTTACCACCATTGTTAAAGGTTTTCTAAAATTTTGGTAGAGTGTTTAAACTTAAGGAATACCTAACAAAGAAGAGAGACTAACTAATGGCGTCAAAAGAGAGCAAAAAGAATCTTTACGAAACTGATCCTGTCCTGATGGCTGTTCTGGGAAATAGGCTGAATGCAATAGTTGGTGAAATGACCAACACATTATTGAGAACAGCTAGATCTGCTGTTCTAGCAGTGGTTCGAGATTTTTCCTGTTCTATAGTGACGGCGGATAACCGGTTGTTGGCTCCAGGTGAAGGTGTGCCGGTTCATATTTTTGGAAGTAGTTTGCAGACCCAATCAATGTGCGACACCCATAAGGATATAGCGCCAGGGGACGCGTTCCTACATAACGATCCCTATATGGGTAATACGCATTCCGCAGACCATATGTATCTCGTGCCAGTATTCATAGATGGTGAACATCTTTTTACAGCTTGTGCAAAAGCCCACCAAGCAGATTGTGGTAATTCCATTCCTAGTACCTATCACGCTTATGCTAAGGATGTGTACGAGGAGGGGGCTTTAGTTTTTCCTTGTGTGCGAGTACAAAAAGATTATCAAGATGTGGACGATATCATTCGGATGTGCCGGAGAAGGATAAGGGTTCCGGAACAGTGGTATGGTGATTATCTAGCGACTGTGGGGGCTGCCAGAATAGGGGAAAGGCGCCTCGTCGGGCTAGTAGAGAGATACGGTAAAGATACGATTAAACAATTTATTGAAGATTGGTTTGCTTATTCAGAGAGAAGGATGATAGAAGCCATAAAAGAGTTGCCAGCGGGTAAGGTTACAAATACTACGACATATGACCCGATGGAGCCAACATTGCCTAATGGTTTGCCCATTAAAGTAAGTGTAGAGGTCGATCCAGAAGAGGCGACAATCGAAGTCGACCTGACTGAAAACGAAGATAACAAGCCTTTTGGTCTTAACGAGTCAGTTGCCTGTGCAATAAGCAATGCGATGTGCGGGGTTTTTAATTGTATTGATTCTGAAGTGCCTCATAACGCAGGTAGCTTCGCTCGGGTTAACGTGAAACTCAGGGAAGGATGTGTTACCGGAGTTCCAGAATTCCCCTTAAGCTGTTCAATGGCAACCACTAACATAGGCGATAGAATAGTAAATGCCACTCAAACTGCCTTTGCTCAGTTCGGAAAAGGATACGGACTGGCAGAAGGGGCGATGGGGATGGGTGTAGGCGCAGCGGTGATTTCCGGAAATGATAAAAGGTTCGGCGGCTCTCCCTATATTAATCAGGAGTGGGTTTTGGTAAACGGTGGGCCAGGAACACCAACGAGCGATGGATGGCTAAATTACGGGCTGCCCGTTGCTGCTGGACTAATGTATCGAGGTTCGGTAGAGGTGGAGGAATCAAAGCATCCAATATTGATTAAGCACTTAAGGGTCGTTGAAGGAGGGGGCGGTGCGGGCGAGTTTCGTGGAGCTCCTGGCGGGGACGTAATGTATGGGCCACGGTTTGATCCTATGACTGTGGTCACCATGTGCGATGCACATGTGAATCCGCCTCAAGGAGTGCAGGGTGGTCATGCTGGGCCTCCTGCGCAAACTTACAAAGTTTCCGCAGATGGTACCAAGGAAAAATTACCAGGAGTGGTGGAGTGTCAATTACAGCCTGGTGAGTGGGTCCAAGGTATTGACGCCGGTGGCGGAGGATATGGTAACCCGCTGACCCGGGATCCTGAAAGGGTATTGAAAGATGTGAATGAAAGATGGGAAACAAGGGAGAGAGCAAAGATAGTTTATGGCGTAGTGCTTTCAGAGAGTGCGAAGAACCAAGATTTGAAGTTAGATGTTGATGCGACAGCTGCACTTAGGGAAAAGATGGCTGGGGCGTAAGACTTGGATGTTGTCAAAGTAGTTAAACTAAAAATTCTACTTGTTTTTTCCTTTTCCGAACCTATATACGGGATAGAAGATAATTAATGGAGAATAGCAATGTATTTAACTATAAGAGATCCCTTTCAAGGTTTTGATCGACTAAACGATAGTATTTTTGGATCCAGCTATGGAAGAAGTGGTTCTGAGCAGTCCAGTGGTTGGCTTCCAGGTGTTGATGTAATAGAACTCAATGATAGGTTCAAGATTCAGCTGGAATTACCCGGGGTTGATCCTAAATCAGTGAACGCTGAGGTCAAAGGAGATATGCTTACGGTCTCAGGAGAAAAGCGGAGCAGCGATCTTCATGAGGCAGGTGAAAGTATTCGTTTAGCTGAAAATTCTTACGGAAAATTTCAAAGAAGTTTTCGGCTAAAGTCAGTCGATAATGGAAAAATCACCGCAGTCAGTAAGTTTGGAGTCTTGTATCTTGAGGTTCCTAAAAAAGCTGAAAGTTTAGCAAGAACTATAAACATTGATGTTGACTGAAAATGCAACCGACTTTTGTTTTTTAAAGTAATAGACTGAACGGGTTATTACCCGTTCAGTTTATGGTTTCAATCTTTATCTTAGTATTTTTGTATTAAAATAAAGCTCGCAATCGTGGTAGATATTAGCGCTAGAGTTAAAGGGGGGAACATTGGCAGAATACAAAATTAATGGGGGCGGTGGTTTAGCCTTAAGGGTCGAAGAGTGGGGAAACCCTGAAGGGCAACCCATCTTATTTATACACGGCTGGTCCCAGTCTCACTTGTGTTGGCTCAAGCAATACCAGGATCAAAAGCTTCAAAGGTTTCGTATGGTGGCCTTTGACTTACGTGGTCATGGAGACTCCGAGGCGCCTACAGGTGATGCCTTTTATAACGACTATTCCCTTTGGGCTGATGATGTACACTCAGTTATTGATGAACTTGATTTAATAAAGTCAATTCTGGTCGGGTGGTCCTATGGGGGCATCGTTATCACTGATTACCTTAAGAAGTATGGGGATGAGAACTTAGGCGGCGTTAATTTTGTTTGCGCCGCAACTAATTTGACCGAGCCGGCGATGGGCACATTCCTAGGTCCAGGTATACTGGATCATTTTGAGGCAGCAACTTCAGAAGACGAATCAATCCACGCCAGTGCAATGGAAAAATTTTTGAGAGGTTGCTTTTACAAACCGATTTCAGAATCTGATTTTCAAGGTGCACTTAGTTATAATCGTGAGGTAAGACCAGATGTGAGGTTGGCTTTAGTAAGTCGAGACATTGATAATTCCCCGGTTTTAAGACAAATGAGCTGTCCGATTCTAATTTCGCAGGGGAGAGAGGACACCATTGTTCTTCCTGCCATGGCAGAGGTCATATCCTCTAACTCAAAAAACGCTTCTATCTCGTGGTTTAATGACGTGGGTCATGCGCCTTTTATGGAGGATGTTGAGCGCTTCAACAAAGAACTGGAAACTTTTGTAGATGGTTTATAAATCACTAACGTCTCAAAAATGAGTATTTTTCTCAAGAGCCCTCTGGTGTCGACCGAATGGTTGGAAAGCAATTTGGAGGCTAACGACCTTCGTGTGTTTGACACCTCAGTGACTCTCAGTCCGAACCCAAATGGATACGGTTATGAAGCATTAACCGGTTTAGAAAACTGGAAGGACAATCACATTCCCGGTGCCGGTTATTTGGATTTACTGAATGACTTATCTAAAACAAATTGCCAGACAAGCTTTATGATGCCGCCAATAGGTACATTAGTGGTCAATCTTGAACAAAGTGGAATCGACGATTCATCTACAGTCGTCTTGTATAATGTGGGAGCGCCTATGTGGTCAACGCGAGTCTGGTGGATGCTGCGTTCAATAGGTTTGACCAATGTAGCCGTGTTGGATGGAGGTTGGGACAAATGGAAAATAGAAGGTCGCGCAATGAGTTCTGGACAATCTAAGTATCCCAAAGGACGCATCACTAGTGAGTTTAATAAAAGGATGTGGGTTGGAAAAAAAGCTATGTTTCAAGCGGTGCAAAAGGGTGAGCCCTTGGCGCTGAATGCACTGTCGCCTGCCGTCTATTCCGGAGAGAAGAATCAATATGGCAGAGCAGGCCACCTCCCCGGCAGTTGGAACGTATATTATGCGGATGTCTTGGACAATAGAACAGGGGTATTCAGAAAAACAAAGGAGCTGGCTGAGAAGTTTGAGCCCTCCGGAGCACTTAAGGCAGATAGAGTCATAACCTATTGCGGCGGTGGTATTTCTGCTACTGTCTTGTGTCTAGCTTTGAATCTTTGCGGACAAAATTCTGTGGCCGTTTATGATGGCTCCATGAGCGAATGGGTGCTTGACGATGCCCTTCCGCTAAAATCCGGTTTGCTACCTTAACTCTCCTCGGGCCAAACCTGGTTTAGAGTTCTAATCGCACCTACGGCGGTGGGCCAACCGGAGTAATGTGCACAGTGGACTGCAATTTCAAGTAACTTCTCGCGTGGAATTCCTAGGCGTTTGGCGGCAGCAAAATGAAAAGCTTGCTCCTTTTCTCTTCCAAGTGCTGTTAATATAGCGCAGGTTACCAAGGAGCGCTCCTCCAAGAGGAGATCGCCATTTTGCCAAACGTCACCGAATAAATGTTCTAGAGTGTATTCTCTAAAGCGCTCCGGCATACCATTTAACGCGTCCTTGTTCCCGCAAAGTTTTTCTACTAGTTCCATACCACGCTCTTTTTTTTCTTTACTCACAATAAGGCCCCTTATTTGGTTAAGCCCCATTTTCCATAATGGGTTTTTTTAGATATTGGTTCTCTGGTTACAGGCCCGAAATTTCCCACCGGGAAGCCAACCGGGATTACAGATACTATTCCATAAGCTTTTGGGATTTCATAGTAGTCATGAATTTCCTCCTCGAACATTTGATGCATAGTTGTTAAGCTGGCGCCAAGTCCAAGAGCTCTACACGCAATCAAAATATTTTGCACGCAAGGATAGACTGAGCCATATGACGGAGGAGCAAGTCCTACTCGCTCATCCTTTGGTACCTTAAATGGCCAATCTCTAATCCCCATCACCATTAGAAGAACTGGTACGGTATGCATATTTTCTGCAAGATGTACCGCAGCGTCTATGCTTCTACCTTCCTTGTTGTCCGCTGTTTTTTTTAAGCGATCTCCAAATCTTTCTTTAAGCCAATAATTATATCTCTCCCCAAAGAAACTTTTGCCTTCTTCATCCTCAATAACAAGGAACGCCCATGGTTGAGTATTTTGTCCACTAGGAGCCCTAACGCCAGCATCTAAAATTTTGTCGATCATTTCCCTAGGAACAGGATCCTTTTTTAGCTTACGCATAGCCCTCATAGTGTGTAATATTTCAAAGACTTCTGTCTCGACTGTCATCACGGTTTCTCCTGATTAATTTATTTGCTATTAGAGTCCAGCTATAATATCTAAATAGAGTAATTACGGTTGTTAAATATGTCAGTATGCGAATTCAGTATAGACGTTTCAGATGAAACATTAAAAGATTTAAGATCACGACTTCAGAGCTCTCGATTTTCTCCCCAATTAAATGATGTCGGCTGGAACAATGGAACGAGCAGTTCGTATATGCGGGAATTCTTAGCCTATTGGCTAGAGGAATATGATTGGAGGGCACAGGAAAATTATTTGAATAACCATATGCCACAGTATATTGCCAGTATAGAGGGGGTCGATTTACATTTTGTACACAAAAAAAGCCTCAATCCAAAAGCGCTGACTTTAGTGATGACCCACGGATGGCCGGGTTCTTTTTTTGAGTTCCACAAAGTCCTTGAGCCTCTCGTTCACCCCGAGAAGTTTGGAGGTCAAATTTCCGAGGCCTTTGATGTGCTTTGCCCTTCTCTAGCGGGATATGCTTGGTCAAAACCAGTTTACGATCAACCTTGTGATGTAGTAAAAATTGCTGAACGTCAGCTTCAATTATTAGAGTTGCTCGAAATCAAGCATTTTGGATTGCAAGGAGGGGATTGGGGCGGTTTAGTCAGCCCATATATGGCGCTTCAAAGTGACTCTGCGGTAGGTTTGCATCTGAATAGCTGTACCACCAGGTCGACCGATGATCCCGAAGAGGCGAAATTACAAGGAGTAGTGACTGGACGGTCTGCTGTTTCGATAGAATATTATCGAGAACAGAAAGGGTACGCGGTAATTCAGTCTTTAAAGCCTGACCAGCTGGCCTTTGGATTGAATGATTCGCCGCTCGGACTGGCCGCCTGGATTATTCAGTGTTTTTACATGTGGAGCGACCATGAAGGGGATTTAGAGTCACGTTTCACTAAAGATGAACTTATCACAAACATTATGATTTATTGGGTGACCCAATCAATGCCGACTGCCATAAGGTTATACCGGGAGTCTCTGTTAGCCGGAACCTTTGGTCCGCCGAAGGAGTACATCGCAACGCCGACAGGCGTTGCGCTTTTTAAAGATATTCCTATACCCAAGAAAGAATGGGCAGAAGAACATTATAATGTATGTCATTGGAATGAGATGACTTCCGGAGGGCATTTTGCGGCTTTGGAAGAGCCGGAACAACTGATAAAAGATATTCGAGCATTTTTTGGGCAATTAACTTAGAAGCTAAGATTTGAGACCAGCGTTTATATAGGGGAGGACTTAGACCATGTATAGTCAAGAACAAAGAAAATTACAAAGTGACTTTGGCACTGAAAAACTAGCCGAAAAGTTAGTAAGTATGATAGTGAAGTCTACTCTGGATGAACGCGAGCGAGCATTCCTAGAATCCAGAGAGATGTTTTTTCTTTCCACCGTGGATAAGGAAGGGCGACCCACGGTTTCTTTCAAGGGAGGCTCAGCTGGCTTTTTAAAAGCAATTGATGAAAAGACCATTGTTTTTCCTAGTTATGATGGAAACGGAATGTTCCTATCGATGGGGAATATTTCTGCGACTAATCAGGTGGGCTTGCTACTGATAGATTTTGAGACCCCACATAGAATGCGCATTCAAGGCAAAGCTATGGTAAATCAAAATGATCCTCTTCTGGAGGAGTTCCCTGGCGCTAACTTAATTGTGAGAGTCGAAATTGAAAAGACCTGGATTAATTGTCCTCGCTATATACCGACATATAAAAAGATCGCTTCTTCAAAATATATACCAGGGACGGATGGTAGTGCTCCAATAGCTGCTTGGAAGAAAATTGAAGAAGTCAAAGAGGTATTGCCACCAGCGGATAGAAAAATAGTTGAGTCTTCAGGTGAGACTTTGACTATGGAAGAATATGCCAAAAAAGTTTCAGACGGGGAGGCTTAATTAGCGGCTTTGGGTAAACCTAATGCTGTGGTAATACTATCGTGGAAATAAGATAGCGCCGGCTCGCTGGTCCCGAAAGATAAATAGTCTTGTGCCTCGCTGCTGAACCCGTTTTGGATGCCCTCACCGAGCGGAAAATCTTCGTTTTCGACAACATGCATAACCAGGTCAAGGTTTTTCTTCCAATGTTCTTCTTCTTGTTTAGAGTTGACGGGCTCAGGAGTGAAGAACGACATTTGTGCTACCGACTCACCTGGCGTGTTCCAAGACGGATAGATTTCCCATAATTCAAGATGGTCTAACTGCCAGATTACAAAGCTATTCGGGAAAAGAAAATAAATTCCGACAATATGGGGCAAAAGATCGAGTGAAGCTAGACTTGAGTTTTTTAATTCGCCGATGGTTTTGCGGGGTGAGACCAGTCGAAAATTGAGACCATATTTATCAAAAGTCTGGCTTCGATAGAAAATGGGGTTTATAGAGTTTTTGTGTAGGACGCTAAAATGATAAGACTCTAAAAAAGTGTCAATAGACAGTTTCCAATTAATCTTAGGCCGTAGAACCCGAGTTTCATAATGATGAAAATTTTCAAAATTATAGGCGGATAGCTCATTTCCCAGAGCACCCAATTGTTTCTCTAAATCAATAAGGGGGGGCGTAGGATCTGGAATTATCCATAACAGACCGTCTCTCTCTGCAGAAGGTAAGGTTCTTAGAGAGGCGGCCTTCTTTTCGTTTTGTGAAAAACACTCTTCCTCGGGTCTGGAAATTAGCTTTCCGTTCATCCCATATGTCCATGCGTGATAGGGACATATAAAGCTGTTTCGCTTTCCATGACCTTCTGCGACTCTTGCCCCTCTGTGCCGGCAAACGTTTAGGAAAGCTTGAAATTTCCCCTGCTCATTGCGAGTCAAAATAATAGGCTTTCCTGTTAGGTCGTGAGTAACGTAGGACTTAGACTCCTTGATGATAGGACTCGCCCCTACACATAAAGGTTTCGATCGGAAAAATAATGTTTTTTCTAGTTGGGCAATTTCAGGGCAGGTATATTCAAGAACTGGTTGTTTGTAAGGTGCAGAGGCAAGGTCAGTAGTCCCTTTATCAATGTGTTTCAGCAATTTTTCTGCTAGTGCTGATTGCTCGGTCATTTCCATCTAAGTACCCCTATCTGCGACATGTTTTTTATTTTGCCGTAATACATTCTTTAAGATCAACCTCTCTTGAAATTAGGGCAAAATTATTTTTGCTAAATTTTGTCTAGATTCTATGTTAAGTTTAGCCTTCATATAATTTCAAAATGCAGTTGGAGGGAGATTATGGCGGTTAATCCGATAAATATAGCTATTCCAGCGATTCCTGAGGCCCATCACAGAGGGGCAGAAGAACTTCCTTGGGCCAAGTTCGCCGATGGTATTAAGTTTCAGCTACTTCAGATTGATATAGAAGGAGGACTATGGGTAGTTCGGACGGTTTTTGATCATGGTGTGACGGTTCCGCAGCATAAGCATACTGGAGAAGTATATGCTGTTACTTTTAGTGGTGCATGGAAGTATTTAGAGTATCCGAATACGATCAATCGCGCTTTTTCTTATTTGTACGAGCCGGCTGGTTCCATCCATACCCTAACGACGGATGTGTCTGACTCCAGTGGTCCTACCGATATTTGGTTTGCGATACGAGGCGCTAACTTGAACCTGGATAAAGAAGGTGAGGTCGAAAGCATAGTCGATGCTTCGAGTATTTTGTCCCTTTATCAAAAAGAGTGTGAAAAGGCAGGTTGCCCGGTACCGAATGTTATAGGTGCAAGATAAACGGAGTTAGTACAGTTTGTTTTTGTAGTCATCCTCTACCCAAGTGTCTACTTCTACGATGGTTTCTGGTTCTATTTGCTCTCCATTTGAAGTTTGTTCAAGAATCATTTTTCCAATAGAGGGCAACTGCTTTCGATCGTGCTGACTTTCCGGTTCCCACAAGTTTGAACGTCTAATTGCCTTTGCGCAATGGAGCATGGCCCCTTCAACCTCAATCAGTATTCCCAGTTGGGGAATCTTTTTGTTTACAGCACATTGCTCAAGTAGTCTCTGGTCTTTTATAACCTTGGCTTTTCCATTTACTCGGAGACAATCATCAAAACCCGGAACGAGAAAGAGTAGTCCTACGCTTGGGTTTTCAATTAAATTTGAAAGAGTGTCAACTCGTTTATTTCCGGGTCTTTCAGGTATAAAAAGGGTGTTCTCATCAATCACATGAGCAAAGCCAGCAGCGTCCCCCCTAGGAGATACATCGTTTTTGCCGTCTTTTGAGGCGGTTCCTACCAAAACGAAGGGACTGCGTTGTATAAAAGCCAGACAGTATTTATCTAGGTGGTCTATTGCTTTTGCAACCGCTAAATCAGCAGGCGTGCCGACGAAAGCACGTAATTGATCCTCATTTTGAAAAATATTGTCCGCGTGTATTTTCATAGCAAGAGGCCCCTTTTTCAATTGCTCAATACTTTGATGTAGGGTAAGGATAGGATAATATTACTCTAATTGAAACCTACAGCATTTTTCCCGCGTAATAGCTAGTTGCAAGTGAAAATATGCATTCTAAAAAGAGTTTGGAAAAGTTGTGAAACCGCTTTTTTTTCGAACAATTCAAGAACCTTATCCTGGAAGAGGTCTAATATGAGAATTTTTGTCCCTAGGGAGTCGTATAAAGGTGAAAACAGGGTAGCTACTACTCCTAGTGTCGTACGTGAGCTCAAGAAACTTGGTTATGAAATATCTATTGAGGAAGAGGCTGGTAAAAAGGCAAATTTCAGCGATATTTCATTTATTGATGCAGGTGCTTCAATAGTTCCTACCAGTGTTTCTTCTTGGGAGGAAGCTGATGTCATATTAAAAGTTCGGGGGCCCGGCTTTAACAGCGCTTTAAATAGAGAGGAGATAGAGCTTCTCAGTGAGGGCCAAACGCTCATTTCGTTTCTCTGGCCAGCTCAGAATGGGGATATGTTAAAAGTTGCCGAAGTTAGAAAGATTAATTTGATTGCTATGGATTGCGTACCGAGAATTTCCAGGGCTCAGAAAATGGATGCTTTGAGTTCAATGGCGAATATCGGGGGTTATCGAGCCATAGTAGAAGCGGCCGGGCAATTCGGTCGGTTTTTTACTGGTCAAATTACGGCAGCTGGGAAGATACCTCCTGCGAAAGTCTTGATAATAGGAGCTGGAGTGGCTGGTTTGGCAGCTATCGGAGCCGCGAAAAGCATGGGCGCTATAGTACGGGCGTTCGATACTCGTCCAGAGGTGAAGGAACAAGTTGAAAGTATGGACGCGGAATTTTTGATGCTCGAATTCAAGGAGGAGGGTGGCGGTGCTGGCGGTTATGCGAAGGTGATGAGCGAAGAATTTATAAAAGCGGAAATGGAACTTTTTGCTGAGCAGGCAAAAGACGTAGATATTATTGTAACGACGGCCTTAATTCCGGGTAAACCAGCTCCCAAGCTGATAACAGAGGAAATGGTTCATTCGATGAGAGACGGTAGTGTGATTGTTGATTTAGCGGCCGAGCAAGGCGGTAATTGTGAATTGACCAAACCAGGCGAGATCTGCAAATCGAAGGGGGTGACAATTATCGGTTTTACGGATTTACCTAGCCGGTTAGCAACCCAATCCAGTCAGCTTTTTGCAAATAACCTGAGGCATTTGATTTCAGATATGACACCGGAAAAAGAAGGTCAGCTTAAATTTGATTTGGAAGATGAAGTAGTGCGCGGATCTACCGTCGTCCACAAGGGAGAAATCATCTGGCCGGCTCCCCCACCAAAGCTATCTGTAGCTCCAAAGAAAAAAATTGAAGCCCCTGTAGTGGTGCCGAAAGAGCAGCCTCGTAATCCGTGGGCTCAGCTAATCATACTTTCTTTAGGGGCGCTCGCATTATGGGGTATAGGAAGAGTGGCGCCAGAGAACTTTATGTCTCACCTTACTGTTTTCGTGTTGGCGTGCTTTGTTGGATATCAAGTGATTTGGAATGTTACCCCAGCATTACATACCCCTCTGATGAGCGTCACCAATGCGATATCAGGGATAATAATAATTGGAGCAATTTTGCAGATTTCCTCTAGCTCCACCATAACCATTATCTTAGCCTCAGTATCGGTTCTGATTGCTACAATAAATATCGCTGGCGGCTTTTTGGTCACCCGCCGTATGCTCGAAATGTTTAGAAAGTAAAAAGGATAAACGTATGCCCTCAGGTATTCTTACAGCGAGTTACATAATAGCAGCTATTTTTTTTATTTTGAGTTTGTCTGGCCTCAGTCATCCAGAAACCTCTCGTCGAGGAAATTTTTACGGAATTATAGGAATGACAGTAGCAATAATAGCGACTGTAGCGAGCGGCGAAGTGACGGCTTATGGTTTATTAATTGTCGTTATGTTGATAGGCGGCGGTATAGGAACTTTCCTAGCTAGACGAGTTCAAATGACTGAAATGCCAGAGTTGGTGGCGATTTTGCACAGTTTCGTTGGCCTAGCAGCAGTTTTTATTGGCTTCGCGAGTTATCTAGAGGGGGTTGACTTCACTGGTGTGGAGAAAACGATACATGATGTTGAGATTTACCTCGGCGTTTTGATAGGTGGTGTCACCTTCACCGGGTCCGTAGTTGCCTTTGGAAAGCTTAAAGGTGTAATAGATGGGAAGCCGGTTCTGATCCCAGGAAGACATTGGTTCAACCTGGTTCTGGGTGTGTTTTGCGTAATTTTAGGTAGGTATTTTGTCGATGCTACCAATGTCGACGACGGAGCCATACTTCTGATAGTGATGACCTTTATAGCCTTCCTTTTCGGAGTTCACATGGTGATGGCTATTGGAGGAGCAGATATGCCGGTGGTCGTGTCCATGTTAAATAGCTATTCCGGTTGGGCCGCCGCTGCAACAGGGTTTATGCTGTCTAACGATCTTCTGATTGTGACGGGGGCCTTGGTCGGTTCGAGTGGAGCTATTCTAAGTTATATCATGTGTAAAGCTATGAATAGAAAATTTTTGGCAGTGATCGCAGGGGGCTTTGGGACAGGCTCTTCTGGTGGAGCGGCCATTTATGAGGGAGAAGCTATAGGTCAGTCGGCAACGGATACCGCTGAATCACTCAAAAACGCTGATAGCGTGATTATTGTGCCAGGTTATGGAATGGCAGTAGCCCAAGCGCAAAGTGTGGTCAATGAGATTACAAAGCGACTGAGAGATACTAACAAAAATGTTCGATTTGCAATTCATCCCGTTGCGGGACGGATGCCGGGCCATATGAATGTGTTATTGGCCGAATCTAGGGTACCCTACGATATTGTTCTGGAAATGGATGAAATTAACGAAGACTTTTCCAATACCGACGTTGTGTTAGTGATAGGAGCGAACGACATCGTAAACCCTTCGGCGCAAACAGAACCAAATAGTCCGATTGCAGGTATGCCGGTTTTGGAAGTATGGAAAGCTACTAATGTGGTGGTTTTAAAAAGAAGCATGGCCAGTGGATATGCGGGCGTGGATAACCCTCTTTTTTTTAACGACAACACTAGGATGTTGTTTGGTGATGCAAAGGAAAGTTTGGACGAGGTATTAAGGGCTTTATAAATGGAACTTGTATCGCCTAAGGCCAAGTGTTCTTGGCGAACTCCGGATAAATTTCAGAGATTTCCTCGGAGACCTCTGTTCTCAAAGTATTCAAGACCGCTTCTGATGGGTTTGTAGTGATAGCCGGATTAGGAGAGTAGCTAAAATTAAAGCCAGTATTGTCCAATACTTCTTCCAGAGAGTGTTTGGGATGAATGCTCCGTAAAAAAAACTGCTTTTCTTCCCTGTTAAAGTCGAAGACACATAAATTTGTGACTAGATGACTAGGCCCTCCAGTTCTATAGGTGTTTTCAGAGCTAGAACCTGGTGCACTTATGAAATCAACCGATTCAACTAAAACTTCTCGATTGTGTTTTTCTCTAAATAGAATTACTTGAGGGATTAAAAAGTATAAGTAAGCCGAACCGAAGGCCCCAGACCATCTGGTGTGTTGTTTTGGATATGGGCCAATACCTGTCAGATTAACATTGGCGAAACCATCAATTTGGCCTCCACTTAAAAAAAAAGTATCTATTCGACCTTGTCCCGCAAGGTCAAAAATTTCAACTCCGTGACTTGTTTTAAATTTAGGATTATTACTTCCTAGGATGAAGACTTTTTTCTTTCTCTGTTTCGACAACTGTTGGGACAATAAAGCTGCAGAGCCAGGGATTGGAGACAAAACACCGACCGCTATAGTATTCGAAGGTTGTATTAATTTAGCAATGGCATGGATTAAAAATTCTTGGCTATTGAATCTCATTATAGAGAAGCGCTCTCATTTTTGGTTCGCATTATTATTTTCTATTGAGTTTTGCGTGATCCACTCAGAAAAACCTTCTTCTGATTTGGCTAGTTTCGCATAGCGGGTGATTTGCTGGAAATCGCTATCGTAGTGATGGGGTAGGTTTAGAGGTTTGGCTCCTCCTCTGGCGACGGCGACCCCTCCAACGTAAAAAGCGGGGATAGTTCCCGGTGCTAATTTAGGATCTGATAGGAGGTTCAAGTTAGTCACTTTCTCTACTGTGACCAAAGTATTAGCCGAGGCGTGCGCTAAAAGTCTTAGTTCCTGGCGAATGCCCACATAAATATTGCCATCTCGATCTGCTAGAGGTGCGTGAAAAATAGCAAAGTCTGGTTTTATGGCGGGGAGGCAAACTATTTTTTCTTTGGGTGAAAAAGGGTTGTCTATTTCTTTAATGTCATTTCGATGTGTTAGGATATCCGAGCCCAATAGACCTCGAAGGGGCATAAAGGGGTTTCCCTTTTCGCTAGCCTGTAATCCAGCGTATATGGCAGGACAAGTGGAATCCTTTATCGTAATCGAACCATTTTTTATAGCCTCAGTGAAGCGAGGGGCGGGTCCGGCCTCTCCAAGGGATACACCTGAAGTTTCAACTGAGGTTACACATCCACTTCCTATAAGTAAGTCTACGAGTAGGCCCCCAGTTGGAACAGTTACGATCTCAAGGTCGGTTATCCCAGATTTAATCATGTTTAATCCTAGGGTCATTGGAACCGATGAATCTTTGAAGATAGCTATTTTAGAACCGCTAGGGATTTCTTTCGCTAGTTCGTAACTAGTTTCTTTAATCATGAATCGTTCTAATCAAAATTTTTAGGAAGTTATTTCGGACCGTATGCAAGAAACACATTTCCTGGCATCCCGAATAAACCGTAGCCGGATGAGAAATAGACCCATCCGCCAACGACAGTAGGGCCTGCCCCTTTAATTGAGCCTCCCTGCGCTTTCACTCCATTTACGGTTTGGTACTCCCCTTTGGTATCAATATCCCAGACGATAGCCCCGGACTTTTTATTATAGGCTCGCATGTGGCCATCCATTGAGGCAGAAAGGATCACGTCATCAAGTAGTGTTGCAGCAGCTGGTTGCCCTGCGTTGCAGCCAGGTATATCTAAACAATCTGGTGTTGGTGCTGGCGTGTTCCACAGTTCCTTGCCGTTGGAAAAATCAACTGCATAAATGCCACCAGCGTGACCGGGCATACTGGTGGTTTCCCAGACGTCCGATATAGGGACGTAAGCATATTTATCATCTGCGACAAAACCCCATTCGATTCCACCTAGTACACCGCCAGGTGAAAGTCGTTTTTGCCACAGAATTTTCCCGTTGTCATCTGGGTCTAAGGCATGAAGAACGCCTGATTTTTGTCCAGCAAGTAGTACTCTCTTGCCATTTGGTAGGTCGCGTATGATTGCGCTAGAGCCAAAGTCTACATCAGGACCACATTCCTCGACTGCTACTGGATCGGCATTTGGTGCAGTACATGCTGTTGTGAAAGCGTCATCTGCGGTTGTTTGCACAAACCATTTGTGTTCTCCCGTTTCTAAATCCATGGCTACAATAGCGTCACTTGTGTCAGCTGCCGGCGCTGAGTAGGAGTCTCCTGTGGTAGCATAGAGCACGCCTGCTTTAGGATCGATCGTTGGCTGAGACCAGACTGCCGCTCCTGAAGGGCCCCATAATTGCACTCCTGTAGTCATTTTTTTAGTTTTCTTGGGTTCTTCCTGAATAATATGGCTTTTCCAGTTTAGGTTTCCTGTTTCTGCTGCATAAGAGACAATACTTCCTCGAAAGGTACAGCACTCGTAAGTGGCGGAACCACCGGCTAGTTCCTCAAAGGATGCGAGACCAAAATACAGATTACCTTCGTGTAGGACAGGAGATGAGGTAATTCGCGCATAAGCGTGATCGTCGGTAAGGGTTTCCCAAATCATTTCCCCGGTTTGAGCATCAAAAGCGTATAGCCAAGCCTCATTATCTCCTGCATAGACTGTCAGTCGGCCATTTTCTCTGGGCGCTACTATGATCGCCGCTCGAATATAGGCTTTGGTTTCCGCCTTCCAATATGCACATCCGCTTTTACGATTAAACGCGTATAGATCGCCATTTGGAGATCCAAAGAATATTACTTCTCCAACTACTGCAGGCTGAACGGTTACGGTGATTGCCCCCTCGAAACCAAACGCCCACTTAAGCTCCAAGTTGGCCAAATCAGTTTCAGTTAAATGAGAGTGTTTAAGAGGTTGATAACGGGTGGCATCTAAATCTAAGCCCCAGCCGATCCAGCTTGGTTTCTCTTCTAATGCTGTTGCTGGTAGTGCAAGCTCACTCTCACAGAATACGACTTTATCTTCTGGTGTTACCTTCTCTACAGTACCCCATTCTGTATCCGAGAGGTAAAGCGAGATCGCCCTATGTTCTAAATTGTTGAGTGCCGAAGCTTGAAGCAACATCAAGCCTTCTGTAAGTGCTGAATAAATTTTTTCCGGGGGTAATTTAGCTAGTTGCTCTCGACTCATGGCTCTCGGGATCGGTGTTTCTCCATGGCAGCTAGCGCATGCTTTTTCGAAGGCCTTTTTTCCGATGGATTCATCATCTTCTGCCCAAACGTCGGTGAGCGTCGTAAAACAAATTAATAGAATAATTATTGAAGTTAAATGCTTAGTCACTTTTAGCCCCCTCTAGCCGCTTTTGTAATCATTCCTCAAGGATTATTTTAATTCTTGGATATATAAATACTACTGATTTTCAATGAAAATATTTCCCTTTTTTGCTTCGAAATTCTCCAACAAGAATCGTTCCTGTGGTTTCTCAGATGCAGTTTTTGGAATTTCTTCTAGCAACTGGAGATAGGTCGGGACAAAGTTCGATTCAAGATTAGCTCTACAACTTTGAAAAACCTCGTCGGGATGGAATTCTTCAAAGGAGACCGGGACAACAGCAGCAACGACATCTTTTTCCCCTGGCACACCATTGGCGCTCGTGACACCGTAGACAAAAACGTCATCTATTTGCGAGTTCTCTGCTAACTCTTTCTCAACAAAGGCTGGATTAATAAAATCGCCGTTTTTTCTGATACCTCCACCTTTACGGTATAAAAAGTAGTACCATCCGTCTGCGTCTTTGTATCCGACGTCGCCCATTCTTAGCCATCCTCCGTCTGTTTTCTTGCCAGAGGCTTCAGGATTTTTAAAATAACTCACTGGCGGACAAGACCCATCCTCATTCTGGAAAACTATCTCACCAGGACTATTTGTTGGAACCTCATCGTCATTTTCGTCTACTATTTTTCCCACTAGCGAGGCGGGGGGTTTTCCAATACTACCTGTAGGTCCACCGGGAGGATTCAATGTAATCCCTCCTTCTGCTGCGCCGTAAAACTCGAAGATTTCACAGTCAAAACGTTCTCGAAAGCTATTCCAAATATTCTTAGGCATCCCAGCGCTTAATACATATCGAACTGGATTATTTTTATCGTCGGCTCTCTCGGGCTCGCTGTAAATTGCCGTAGTCATTCCACCAAGTAGATTAAACATAGTGCAGTCATAGTGTCTGGTAATATCCCAGAGCCTTGATTTGGTAAATTTCTGACTGAACACCCCGTTAAGACCCATAGCTAAAGTAGTACCCAGAGTGATTAGTTGAGCATTAGCATGCGTCAGCGATAATCCTGTGTAAGGCCTATCATCTTTTGTCAGTCCCAAGGCTTCGCCAAGGCCGGCAACAAAGCCGAACCGAGCGTAGGGAGATAGTATTGCTTTTGGGTCTCCTGTGGTTCCAGAGGTGTACAGCATTTGCATGGGTAATTCAGGTTTTGAGACTCGAATGTCAATCTCACTGCAGTCAGACTTGAGGATTTCGGAGAAGCTTTTTTTACGTAGAGAGCATTCATTGTCGGTGCCGACTATCCAAAGCCACTCTAAACGGGGGCACTCACCAATGATCTCGTTCAGATTATCCATTGCGTAGTCTCCGATGACCGCTCCTTTACAATCTGCGTGGTTCAGCATGAAAGCTAGTTTTTTTCCCTTCGTGCGAGGGTCAATAGGTACGAAGATGGTACCTATAATGGAGGAGCCAACCATTGTGTCGACGAACTCGGGATGATTTTGCATGATGATTGCGAAGCTATCCCCTTGTTTCATCTTCTCATCAAGAAGATGATGAGCCACCTTATGGCCGTTTTTCCAGAGCTCGGCATAACTCCGTTTTTCGTCCAGAAAATTGCCCTGCTCGTTAATTTTGACAAAGGTCAGAACTTCTTGCGAAGCTCTATCTTGCGCCTTCTCATCAATTAGGTGCGCCAGTATGAGACCTTTATCTTCTCTGTCCATTAGTTAACGTTCCAGAACGGAAATAACCATGGCGGCTGCGTCTTTCCCTATGTAGCCGCCTCCATTTTCAGCGAGGCCTATTTTTGCGTTGTCAACCTGTCTCTTGCCTGCTTCCCCTCTTAGTTGAGTAACCAGTTCATGTACTTGAGCTAAACCTGTAGCGCCTACGGGATGGCCTTTTCGCAATAGACCACCTGATGGGTTGACGGGGGTTTTTCCACCTAACTTACTATGTCCTTCTCTTATGAAAGATGCACCTTCGCCTCTGGGACATAATCCCAGAGTCTCGTAGTACATTAGCTCGGCGGGTGCAGAGGCATCATGTAGTTCTACAACGTCAAGCTCTTCTGGTCCCACCTCGGCTAAGTCGTAGGCCTTTTTTGCAACCGTCTCAGTAACTCCTGGTTGATTATCTTCGTAATCCCAACCGGAATTAAGTACTGAGGCCCGTACTTTGACCAGACGATTTTGGCTCATGCGCTTTGCAAATTTTTCGGAGACAATGATTGCTGCAGCTGCTCCGTCGCCTATGGGAGAACACATGCCCAAGGTAAGAGGGTAGCTAATTTCACGAGTGGCTAGGACGTCTTCCGTTGTGAGGACATCTTGATATTGCGCTTTTGGGTTTAGACTGCCGTGAAACGATGTTTTTGCGGACACTGCAGCGAAGTCCTCTCGAGTACTACCGAAGTCTCTCATATGCTCGACGGCCATGGCGGCGTATATGTCCATAAACAAAGAGCGTGTGTTCCCAGCACCATCTCCGTCGACATCGATACCAGCATCTTTGATTCGACCGTAGATTTTTTCTGTAACGGTGTCAAAGCTTTCGAAATCAACAGCACCAGTAAACACTGAAAAGGTTTTTGCTTTATCCTCGCAATAAAGTTTCTCAAAGCCGACTGCCAGCACTACATCATGCACACCATGAGTGACCATTGTGCACGCTTGTTGAAAAGAAGTCGCTGCGGAGGCGCACGCATTTTCGACGTTGACAACCGGAATTCCTCCTATATTCATTTCCCTTAGCGCGGCCTGTCCGGGAACCATGACTTGGCCCACGGTCACCGCGGTGCCCGCAGTTGCCATGTAAGCTGCCTCAAGCTGGTTTGCTGTCATATCGGCATCTTTTAGCGCCTCGGTGATAGCTTCTATGGACAAAGACTTCAGAGTGCGATCGGCATGTTTAGTGAAATTTGTCATGCCTACCCCAGCAATCCATGCGTTTTGTTTCATGACTTAGCTACTCCTAATTGTTAGATTTAATGTAATAACAAGCTAGCGTGTATTATCATATTCTAATTTGAAAGATATCCAAAGTGCAGGCTAATTCGGGTAGAAATTCGCTTTTTTAGATTAGTCTGGCCGAATATTCACTACCAACGTTCCTCTATTATTCCCGGTGAAAAGATCAAGATAGCTCTTAGGCAGATTATCAAAGCCGTTACGGATATCCTCTTTTAGCATAAGTATGCCCTCTTTTTCCCATTCTCGGAGTTGGCTTATAGCTTCTGGGAATTCGGTAGTGTAATTTCTCGTCAAAAATCCTTCCATCCGGATGCTTCCATATATGAGGCGCATCATGTCTTCTGGTCCCGATGCGGCCTGATCGCTGTCATAGGTTGATATTTGACCGCATAATACTATTCGACCAAATTTAGCCATATGATTGACTGCAGTACGGAGCATTGCACCGCCTACATTGTCGAAGTAGACGTCAATCCCATTCGGACATAGTTGCTCAAATCCACGGTTTAGGTTATCGATTTTGTAATCCAGCACCCCGTCTAACCCAATTTCTTCTGATAGCCATGTACATTTTTCTCTGCCTCCTGCTATTCCGATTGTTCTGCAACCCAGGATTTTTGCAACTTGCGCAGCCAGGCTGCCCGTAGCTCCAGCAGCAGCGGAGATCACAACAGTCTCACCAGCTTTTGGTAGACCGACTTTGGTCAAACCAAAATATCCTGTAAGACTATTGAGACCAAATTTACCGATACTTTCGACAGATGATAGCTCCTCTGCTACTAAGTTGACCGGCCTTCCGGTGGGATCAATTTGTTCGTAATCTTGCCAGGAAGATAGAGTCGATACCCGACTTCCTATTGGAAATTGCTTATTGCTCGACTCTACTACCTTTCCGACAGCAGGCGCTAAAATTGGGGCGCCTATTGAAATAGAGGGATATAGATTTTTTGACGGTGGATCCATCCAGTTGCGCATAGTTGGCGCGCATAGAAAAGCTTTATTTTCGATCAAAAAGTTACCATCGTCTATTTGATGAGGATCGATCTCGGTTTCATGATATCCAAAATCGTGAGCTGCTACCTGGCCCTTTGGACGCGACTTCAACAGCCATTGTCGGTTCCTTAGTTTTCTCAATTTAATAGTTCTCCTGATTTCTCGGTCCTAAAAAATACCCTTGTGCTGGACTCCATCGACTACCACTGTTGAGCCTGATACCCAACTAGCGCGATCAGAAGCTAGAAAGGTAACTACATTTGCAACTTCTTCAGGTGTGCCAAGTCGATCAAAAGGAATATTATTGAGGACTCCCTCATACATTTCAGGATTACCTTCTTTGACTATGTTCCAGAATCCTCCCTCAACCCATATAGACCCAGGCGCGACGCAATTGACTCGAATATTTTTTGGGGCCAGTTCTTGCGCCATAGTTTTAGCGTGATTGACCAATGCTGCTTTTACTGCGGCGTAGGCTGGTGGGCTACCTGCCTCTAGCCCCGAGATGGATGAAATATGGATTATATTGCCGCTTCCTGCCGATTCCATCCAAGGGACTACGGTTTGAGTAGCTCTAACACTAGCCATTATGTCGACATTAAAACCTGTTTCCCATCCCTGTTCATCATCGGTCAATCCGAATCCTGAAGTGTTGTTGATCAAAATGTCTATACCGCCTAGTTGTTCCTGGGACTCCTTAAGAAAACTTTCTAGGGACTGTTTGTCGCCCACGTCGCAGGTATGGGGGTAAACGGTAATGCCCTTTGACTCCAGCTCTTTTACAGTTTCTTTCAAGGAGTCACTACCTCTCGCGCAGACTGCTAAATTTGCTCCTTCTCCACCCATGGTTAGGGCTATGGCTTTTCCAATGCCCTTGCTAGCTCCTGTGATAATTGCTCTTTTCCCTTTTAATCCTAGTTCCATATGGATGACTCCTTAAATTTTTTCTTTTTTACTTTAGATAATCGTGCACTACCTTGCCGTCACCAAGTGTGAATTGGCTTTCATAGAAGAAGCCACCTTTTATCTCTGAAATTGGTATATTTGATAACCGGTCGGACGGCGACGAGCCGAACTCCAGGGTGGCCGGCCCTTTATGAACTTCTTTGACTGAGATGTTTGATAAGGTTGTCAGGGTCAGTTGATTGACTTCATCTGGCATTTTGTTCGAGACTGAAGGTATGATCTTGTGACAAATCCAATCAGGTGTGCCTTCCACATCCTTGGAACTTCCGAACTCCTCGAGCCTCATGGCTACCGTCACTATGTTGATGTTGCCTCTTTCAACAGTCGCTTTTACCACATCATCACACATTTCAAATGTAAGGCGGCCTATCTTTTTTGGCCAACCCCAAATTTCTCGGCCACCACAAGTCGCGACGTCGTTATCTAAAATGAGGTAATGACTAAAATTTACCAGCTTTCTCTTAAAGCGAGCGGTAGAGAATAGGTGAGCTTCTAAATATTTTCCGAACCCAGCTCCGAACATTTCCGAGACAAGTAAAAACATGTCATTGCCAGGGTTAGGGATCACTGGCTCGGGTGTCAATTGTCTTAGTACTTCACGATCAGTGGTGAAGTTGACCAATATCTGCTTTATCTGCCGGTAGTGATAGGGTGGTTTGGTATAAAGTCCCGATAAGATTGGCATACTGTAGCTGTCTCTCATTACCTTACTTCGAGGTGTGGACTGTTTTTTCATTGGCTCATTCCCCCAGATTTTTGGTTTATGTTTGATTATAACCTTACAATGTATTCAAATTCGCGTTTTGATGTAAAGTAGGTACTAGACATTCTGGAGGATCGAGATATGGCTGGTAATCTAATTGCGTTATTTTTCGTGGGTTTGGTCGCTCTTGCTGCTGTTTATCGTTTTTTACCTGGATTGGTTTTCGATTTCTCTATAAAACTCGTTCAATTAAGGGCGGGCCTGGCAAAGAAAACCATTTTAGTTAATGAACAACCGATCACGTATTTTATTGGAGGTACGGGAAAGCCTTTGTTACTGTTGCATGGTTTTGGCGCAGATAAAACCAATTGGTTAATGATAGCGCCACACCTCGTAGAGAAATATCAATTAATTATCCCTGACTTGCCCGGCTTCGGAGAAAGCCCATTTCTCCCTGCTAAAACATATTCAGTTGCAGAACAAATAGACACTTTGGAGAGCTTTGTAAAGAAGCTCGGCTTGAATGAAATTCATTTGGCGGGAAACTCTATGGGAGGTTATCTCGCCGCAAAATTAGCTGAGCAACTGGAGGACGATGTTGAGTCTGTTTGGTTGTTAGCTCCCGCAGGTGTGACGACCGATACCCATGCCGAGGGAATAGCTTTAATAGAGTCTGGAGATAATCCTTTGATTATTGAAACCGAGGCTGAATTTCATCGCTTAGTGGAACTTTGTTTTGAGATTCCCCCTCCAACACCGCAAGCTATAACGACCCATCTTTTTAAGAAAGCCAAAGAGAGAGCTGATATAAATCGTAAATTATTTGCTGGGTTGATAGGTGGTGAGGATATACCAGATGAAAACCCTTTGAAATTGGAAGAATGTATTGCGAAGGTTCCAGGTAAAGTGCTGGTCGTGTGGGGAGACAAAGATCGTATTTTACACCCAGACGGTTTAGGCGTGCTTGTTAAAAAACTTAAAGAAACGGGGGGCTCTCATGAGGGGATATTGATGTCTGATATGGGCCACATTCCCATGGTTGAAAGGCCGAAAGAAGCGGCTAGCGACTTTTTGCGATTTGTGTCTGAAAAATAGTTAGTTGATTTTATTCTTTGTCGTAGATAAATCGAAAAGCATCACCCCTAGCTTTCAGAATTCCGGTGGAGGGTAAGGGAAAATGGGCAGTAAGGATTTTAGTTCCGGATTCGTAATGTTGCTGCAGGAAGCTTAATCGCGTTTCAGCTGCAAGCTTTTTATCAAAATCAAATTTGAAATTCCAATGTGGGAATTGGCATTGCACAGGACTGTGAATTAAATCCCCGGAGATTACTCCACTCTTGTTTCCATCAAACAATCGGACTGCACAGTGTCCGGGGGTATGACCCGGTGTGGGTTCAAGTCGAACGAACTTATCCAATTCAAAGTCATCTTTTACTAGTAATGCTTGGCCAGCTTCAATAATTGGCAAAACATTCTCTACGAAAGTCGGGTCGCCATATTTGTTATAAAGTTTTTCAGCATGGTCACACTCTGTTTTCGAAAATATATATTTCGCATTCTTAAAAGTAGGGACCCATCTGCCATTTGAGAGTTGAGTGTTCCAACCACTATGATCGACATGAAGATGTGTGCAAAAAACGTAGTCTATTTCATCGGGATGAGTGCCTTCTTTCGTCAGTCCTGTCAGGAAATTAGAGTCTTCTTTTTGGTCCCAAGGGGGGAACCACTCTACTGACTTATGATTGCCGACACAGCTATCCACTAAGATTTTAGCCGTTGGTGTGTGCACAATATAACTTTGGATAGGCATGAGCATCATGTCTGTGCCTGCCTGAAGGGCGTTAGGTTCTAGCCAATTTCGATGAGCAGCAAGTAGTTCCTCTGTCGCGTCAGGAAAAAAATCATAAATAGACATGAAGGGTCCGTTGTACTCGACTACCCTACCTATTTCAATATTGTTAAGTTTTAAGCGTTTCATAGTATCCGATCCCTCTCTTGTCAAATATCTTCTTTTTCTCGAAGCTGCCAACACCCGTTTCTCTCTTGAACGAACTTTTCTTCCTGAAGCTTAATGAGGTGAGCGTGCAAGGATAAAGAGGCCCACTCGTGCAGGCTTGGGTCAACGTCATCGTATACAAGGGGAGTTAATTTACTTATTGTGCTACTCCCGCTCGTGCCAAGTTTGTCTATCACCTTGGATTCTCTTCCGAGTCTGTGGGCGATCAATCGTTCTATCTCGCGCTTGGGTTCTACGATGACGGTACCGTGCCCAGGAGCGACATATTTGAAATCGTAGGCGAGGAGCCTTTCCAACGAATGTATATATTTTTTCATGCTTCCAGCTGGCGGCACTATCACCACCGTAGAGCCTTCCATCATATGGTCTCCGGTCATGAGTAGTTCATCTTCTTCTATTAGAAAACAAACGTGATTTGAGACATGGCCGGGCGTTAAAATTGCCCGTATAACTCTGGTATCAGTTTCGATAGTGTCGTCGTTTAGTAAGGGTGTGGCGTTTTCAAAGGTTGGATCTTGAAAACCATCATTGGCTATCTCGTTCCCAACCATCTTCGCTCCGGTTTGAGCTACTAATTCTGCGGCAGCTGGGGAGTGATCCCTATGGGTATGGGTCACAATCACCCACTCAATTCGTTCCCCAAAATTGTCTAAGACGCAATTAACGTGTTCGTCTAACAGCGGGCCTGGGTCAATCACAGCAATTTTCTGTGTTCCCACAATATAACAGTTGGTTCCTGGTCCAGTCATTGGGCCGGAATTGTTGGCCGTTATTCTATGAACACCCGGAGTGAGTTGTACGGGTTTTAAATAGGAAATCTCTGAATTAATGTCCGTCATA
Organism: uncultured Pseudomonadota bacterium; assembly: GCA_902597385.1. Lineage (GTDB taxonomy): Bacteria > Pseudomonadota > Gammaproteobacteria > TMED69. Next base: position 27,948 of record CACJXQ010000004.1, read on the forward strand.
TCTTTAATTGTCTCATCATCCACCTCAAAATCTTTGATTTTCTATATATGCATCTTCGTACTTAAGTACCAATGTTATACGGAATTATAACTAAAGATTGAAAAGACTGGTAAATGCGAGCCACAAATCTTGTTTTTTTATTAAAATCACCTATAGGACTTTTTACTTTTGATGAGGTTGTGGTAGTTTGCTCGCTCAAGTGTAATATTTTAGGAGCATCCAACAATGCAACAGGCAGAAATCGCAAGCAAACCAGAAAACGCACCGATGGTGAAGGTGGCTGAAGGTATGGCAAGCCAGAAGAATTGGGTAGCCATGGATGAAGAAGAAAACTTTAATATTAAGGTTCTGTCTCTTGATGAAGAGCGTAATTCTGTTGAAGTGCTATTTAAAATTAAGGGTGGATATCGCTCAGGACCACATAAACATACTTGTGAAACCCATGTTTATGTCATTAAAGGAAAAGTCAAAAATCATGCTATAAACTGCACTTTCAATGCTGGAGATTATTGCTATCAGCCTATGAATGATTTGCATGATGAGGAGTTCCTGGAAGACACGATAGTTTATGCAAGTTATCGCGGGGAAAGTGATACCCTCGTGGAGTTTATCGATGAGTCGGGGCAGGTGTGCGGCGAGTTTAAGATGGACGACTTCCGAACTGCAATGTAGAAGTCTTTAGTAATGAAGCCCCTCATTCTTGATGGTAAAACCTTAGCTTCAGCTAGTGAAGGTGAGATTACCAAACGGGTCAAAAGACTAATCGAAGAATCGGGTGGGAAGAAGCCGGTGCTGGCGACCATTCTCGTCGGACAAGATCCCGCATCTGCGACATACGTACGCATGAAGGGGAATGCTTGCGGTCGCGTTGGGATGGATTCTAGGCGCATAGAGTTAGATGGATCGACCACAACTGTAGAATTACTAGCTGAAATTGACAAGTTAAATAAAGATGAAAGCGTCCAGGGGATTTTGTTACAACACCCAGTTCCCAATCAGATTGATGAGAAAGCCTGTTTTGATAGGATATCAGCCGCAAAAGATGTAGATGGGGTTACATCTTTAGGGTTTGGGATGATGGCCATGGGCTTGGACGCTTATGGGTCGGCTACACCCGGTGGGATTATGCGTTTATTGACTCACTACAAAGTTGATTGTGCTGGAAAGCGAGCCGTCGTGGTGGGACGCAGCGCTATTTTGGGAAAACCAATGGCGATGATGCTTCTTAATGCAAATGCGACGGTCACGATTTGTCATTCTAAGAGCAAGAATCTAGCTGAAGAGGTAAGCCGAGCTGAAATTCTAGTTGGGGCAGTTGGAAGGCCAGAGTTTATAAAATCTGATTGGCTTAGTGAGGGGACTGTTGTTGTGGACGCTGGATATCATCCAGGAGGAATTGGAGATATAGAAGTAGAGTCAGCACTGGATCGAATTAGTGCCTATACTCCAGTTCCAGGCGGCGTTGGCCCAATGACAATAAACACGTTAATCTTGCAAACATTGGAGTCTGCTGAAAAATCTATTTAAAAAGACGGCGACGCAATAAAATATCGAGGGGGGGGACTTTTTTTGAACAAAAACGAACATTTGCTGACAGGTATCCGAGTGCTTGATTTTACTCGGGCGTTAGCGGGACCCACATGCACAAGGATGTTTGCGGAAATGGGTGCCGAGGTGATTAAAATTGAATCAGCTCCTAATGGAGAAATGACGCGCCAAATTACAAAAATGAGGGCTGATAGAAGCTTTTATTTTATCCAACAAAATTTAAATAAAAAAAGTTTTTGCGTGGATTTATCCCAAGGTGAGGCTGTTGAAATTATTAAAGAGATAGTACCTCATTGTGATGTTGTGGTCGAAAATTTTCGACCTGGAGTGATGGAAGCTATTGGTTTCGGTTACGAGACCTTGAAGGAGCTGAAAGAAGACATCATTCTCTGCTCTATATCGGCTTTGGGTCAAAAAGGTCCACTTTCGAAAAAACCTGGCTATGACTATATAGCTCAAGCTTACTCTGGCGTGACTTCCATGATAGGTGAAAAAGATTCGGCACCGTATATTCCGTTAGTTGGACTTGGCGATATCAGTACCGGGGTTCATGGAGCTTTTGGAATAGCGGCTTCTCTTTTGCACCGCGCGAGAACGGGTGAAGGACAACACTTAGATATTGCTTTGCTGGACTGCTATTACCACTATCACGAGTTAAATGTTCTTCAATACTCCGGGACTGAAGGTCAAATTAAACCTACTCGAGGAGGGCGTCATGTGACCTACGTTTGTCCCGCTGGAGTGTTCGAAGGACCTGGCGGTGGTTATATGGTTCTTATGGGGTTTCTTCATCATTGGGAAGATCTTTGTACTGCCATGGGCCGAGAAGATCTTACTGAAAAAGAGGGATGGGCGACTGATCCGGAGCGTTTGGAAAGGCAGTCAGAAGTGATAGCTTTAATTGAAGCTTGGTTGAAAACGTTTGGCTCTGTCGATGAAGCATTAGCGGTGCTGGAAAAATTCGATGTGCCCTGTGCGCCTGTGCTTAGTGTAGAAGACACGGTTAACCACCCGCACCTGATAGAGCGAGGTACCGTCAGAACGATCGAGGACCCTATTGCTGGTACCTTCAAAATCCCGGGGCATCCGATAAAGACGTCTGGATATAGTGCCGAAGGTGATTTTGTAGCGCCGACCTTAGGGCAACACAATAGCGAAATTCTCGAAACAATCTTGGGAAAAAGCACGCAGGAGATCGCGGATTTAGCAAAGAAAGGTGTCACTTCCTCATCGGATACGTAATATAGAATAAAAGATAAATAGGTTAAGCGGAAGAAAATGATTGAACAAATAGCTGGATTGTCGGAAGAGCGGCAGATGATCGTTGAAGCTGCTCGGGAATTTACAATGAAAGAGGTACTACCAGTCGCTAACCAGCTTGATCCTCAAGAGGGAGAAATTCCGATGGACCTTCGGGATAAGCTAGCCGATATGGGGTATTTTGGTATTAGATTGCCAGAAAAATATGGAGGAAGTGGGTTAGGGTGTTTTGAATATTGCTTGATCTCTGAGCAACTTGCCCGAGGGTGGATGAGTGTTGCCAGTATAGTGGCGCGTGGTAATGGAACTTTGACTTCCGATTTATTATCTGAGGAACAGAAAGCGGAGATCCTTCCCAAAGTATGCACGGGTGATTATCTAGGGGCTATGTCTCTTTCAGAACCAGAGACTGGATCGGATCTGGCTTCTATCTCCTGTCGTGCGGTAAAAGAAAATGACGGATGGCGGATTACCGGCAATAAGTATTGGTGTACATTTGCCGACGGAGCAGATTACATACTTCTATTTGCTAGAACGCAATCTGAAGTAGTCTCAGATAAAAAGCACCTTGGCATCAGTGCATTTTTGATAAATAAAAAGCGAGGAGAGTTGCCAGAGAATGTGAAGGGCAGCCCAATTCCTAAAATCGGATATTTTGGTTGGAAAACCTATGAATTAGCTTTCGACGGATTATTGTTACCTTCCAACGCGTTGATTGGAGAAGAGGGAAAGGCTTTTTATGCCTTGGCGAAGGGATTAGACGAAGCCCGTGCTCATACCGCAGCCCGTTCTATCGGATTAGCACAGGGTGCTCTAGAAGATGCGATCAATTATTCGGAGCAGAGAATTCAATTTGGTTCTCCGATTTCAGGATTCCAGGATCTAAGATTTAAGATAGCTCGAATGGCCACTGAGATAGAGGCTGCTCGTAGACTGCTCTATCATGTGTGCGAATGTATAGATTCCGGAGAAAGGTGTGATAAGGAAGCGTCTATGGTCAAATATTTCGCGAGTGAGATGTCAGAGCGTGTGACCAGTGAAGCACTTCAAATTCTAGGTGGCGCGGGTTATACGAAGCTGCATGCAGTAGAGCGGTACTGGCGAGACGCTAGATTAACTAAGATTTTCGAAGGTACCTCGGAAATTCAACTACGAATTATCTCGGATAACATTTTAGGGAAGGCTAAAACGACCTGAAATTCCGACTGAAAAAAGTGAGTCATAAATGGTAAAAAAGGCCTCCGTAGAAGGTGTTTTGGATGGGATGGTTATCATCGATCTTACTCAGATGTTGGCAGGCCCATATTGCACGATGATGTTAGCCGATCATGGCGCTGATGTGATAAAAATAGAACCGCCAGAGGGAGACATGTCTCGACGATTAGGGCCTTATGCTGATGACAAGGATGGGCAAAATCACAGTGGTTACTTTCATAGCATAAACAGAAATAAGAGAAGTGTTGTTCTAGATCTGAAAAGTGCAGAAGGGGTGCTGATATTCAAACGCTTAATTGAAAAGGCAGATGCGGTTGTAGAGAACTTCAGAGAGGGGGTCATGGAGCGATTAGGCCTTTCCTATGAGACTTTAAGGGAGATTAATCCACGGCTGGTTTATGCGGCCATACGTGGTTTTGGAGATAGTAGAACAGGTAAAGGGCCTTACAATGAGTGGCCTGCATTCGATATTGTGGCCCAGGCGATGGGAGGTTTCATGTCGATGACGGGTGCTTCCGACTTGCCCACTAAAGCGGGGCCCGGTGTGGGAGACATAGTTCCAGGACTCATGTGCGCTTTTGGCGTGGTTTCCGCTGTTCGACGGGCGGAGCATACTGGAGAGGGGCAATTCCTCGATGTAAGTATGTATGATGCAATGGTAGCCTTCTGTGAGCGTATGGTTTACCGCTACTCGTTTGCTGGTGAGGTTTCAGTGGGAGAGGGTAATGAACATCCTCTGGTTAGTCCTTTTTCCATTTACCAGGCGGCGGATGGTTGGATTGCTATTGCTTGTCCTCTTGATAGTCAATGGCAGAAGTTGTTAGAAATCGTAAAATTAGACGTTTTATCGACCGACGAAAGATTCAGTACAAACGAGCTTAGAGTGTGCAATGCAGACGAGCTTAGAGTCGAACTCAGTAAATGGACCAGCAGACAAACTAAGGCTGAATTGGTGGAAAAATTAGGTGGGATTGTCCCGTCAGGAGCGGTAAATAATGTAGAGGACATTTTAAATGATCCACAGACACAAGCGAGAGAGATGGTCGAAGAGATTGATCTAGGAGAACACGGACGTCGCTTATTAGCAGGGGTGCCGATAAAGTTTTTCTCTACCCCAGGCGGTGTTAGAACTGCTGGACCGAATCTAGGGGGGCATACGGAGGAAGTCCTAAAGGAGTTTGGATTAAACTAAGGGACTAATTTTGAATTTTGATAAGATAGGAAGTAAAGGCATGAAATTAGGCGTGATGAGTTTCAATACTGAGTACACTATAAGAGCGGATGATTTGGCCCGCGCCGCTGAGGAGCGAGGGTTCGATTCGGTTTGGTTTCCGGAACATACTCACATCCCATCTATACGAACGACTGATTTTCCAGGAGGTGGCACTCTTCCGAAGGAATACGCCCACATGTCTGATCCTTTTATCAGCTGTATGTCGGCTGCAGGTGCTACCACTCATCTAAAAGTTGGAACAGGTGTCAGCCTCATACCGCAGCATGAGCCGATCGCCCTAGCAAAAGCAGTTGCCACTTTAGATAGGCTAAGTAATGGTCGGTTTTTGTTCGGTATAGGCGCCGGGTGGAATGTTGAAGAGATGGAAAACCACGGGGTTGCTTACTCTAACCGCTGGAAGGTCCTGGAAGAGCATTTAAAGGCTATGAAATTACTCTGGACTGAGGAGGAAGCGTCCTTCAATGGCGATTATGTGAAGTTTGATAAAGTTTGGTCTTATCCGAAGCCACTTACTCAACCCCATCCACCCATAATCCTTGGTACATTCGGTTCGAAATGGGGAAGACAAAGGGTTGCCGAAATAGGAGATGGCTGGATCCCCATTGGTCTATTTCATGAGGACATGATGGCGGATATCGAAGATCTTAATCAGCGGTTGGTTGCCTTGGGTAGAGAACCAGATTCTGTGGAGATAACCATATTTGATGTGTATGAGACTTGCGAGGAGGATTTAAAAAAATACGCTGATTTGGGCTTATGCTCTAGGGCCGTACCGCGATGCCCAACTGAAGATAAAGATTCCGTCTTGCGTTGGCTCGATAAATATGCGGAAATTGGACGCAGGATTGGTGCAATCGATTAGAACAAATCAAAATACGTTGTAAGAAAAGGTAGACAAAATGGGGACATATTTTCCTTTAGAGAAAGTGAAGAATGCGCTAAACAAAGATGCAGAATTTGAGCTAGTCGCAAGGTTTTGGACTGTAGACATTCGCTTTAAAGTTGGAGATGAATTTTATTTTATGGTTATCAGGGATGGAGTCGTGGAAGATTTCTATCAAGGAACTACTGGGTTGGACGCATACACTATCAATGTTGGAGGGGCCCTAGAGGTTTGGGATAAGATGATGGAGTTACCGCCACAACCCTTTTATCACGATTGGTTCGCCGCTTCATTTCATCACGAATTTGAGTTGGGAGGAGATCTGCAATCTGCTTATGCTTATTATTATGCTTTGAAGAGAATACACGCCTGTATGGCCCAGTCTGTTAATACTACAAAATTTGCTGCTTAAGGGAGGATAATTAAGATGGCTCGTCATTCCGATATTACTGGTCGTTATGTTTACGTCGATGTGGAGGGGCATGAGTATCGTGTTTACTACGAGGAGGCAGGCCAGGGTATTCCCTTGGTATGTCAGCATACTGCTGGATCAGACGGACGGCAGTACCGCCATATTTTAGAGGACAAAGAAATAACTTCGAGATTCCGTGTGATTGCGGTGGATTTACCTTACCACGGAAAATCTTTACCTCCTGATAGCAAACGTTACTGGGAGGAAAGGTATCAGCTTCACAAAGATTGGTTCATGAAATTTTGGATTTCTTTCATCAAGGAAATGGAATTGGAGCGTCCGATTTATATGGGCTGTTCAATGGGAGGACATCTAGCTGGTGACTTGGCGCTGAATTATCCTGAAAGCTTTCGAGCTTGTATCGGTCTTGAGGCCTCGATGTGGAGCGGAGATGTGGATAAGCTCATAAACGAATGGTGGTATCACCCTAGATTATCGAATGATTCTAAACCAGCTATGATGCTGAGCCTCTGTTCGCCTAATGCTCCTGAGCACCGAGTGAGAGAAACAGTCTGGATGTATAGCCAAGGTGCTCCTGCTGTGTTCTCAGGGGATTTGGTTTACTACGGTATAGAGCATGATCTACGGGAAACCGCAGGGCAAATTGATACAAGTAAATGCATGTTTTATGTACTGAGCGGTGATTATGATTGGAGTGCTTATCCTGAGGCTTGCAAGGCTTTGGCAGATGCCGTTCCCGGGTCGTCTTATACGCTGATGAAAGGAATGGGGCATTTCCCGATGTCAGAGGATCCTGTACAGTTTAAAAAGTACATCATGAAGGTGTTGGAAGATATTGAGCAGAGGAGCCAGGATAAGGCTGCTTGATAATTGGTATGGAGGCTCGTTTAGTCTGGCCAGTTAACTATCCGGAATATCTAGCTCTACGACGTCTCCAAGTATAGACAACACGTGCTCAGGCGTTACTATGGGCTCATGGGTGACAGGTTTTACGCTTACACAAATCGTTTTGGCGGAAAACACCTTTCGAGATGCTACCGTTCCCACTGTGCCGAGATCGAAAGACTTCTTGCCGTAGCGGGTAACGCCGATTTCCATATCGAGGAGATCTCCTGTACGAGCAGGGCTATGCCATTCTATGATCGATTTGACGACCATCCATTCCCAACCTAAGTCTTCATATCTTTGGTTGGGAGAATTGCTTCGAATCCAGACTTCTGAAGCATCATCTATATATGCTAAATAATTAGCATTAAAGACGACCCCTTGCTGGTCACATTCACCGTAACGTACTCTGAGTTGATGATTGAATGGCATAAGTTTGAGCTTCTCCAATGATGGAATTACTATGGTTGGTGCAAATTTTAATTATATTGGATGAGAGATTTTACAGTGTTTATAAGCGTAGCGGAAATCAGAACAATTTTTGACAAGAGCATGCCGGAAGATCTTCATGACGATTGGAACGGTGCCCGAGCGTCCGTGGCACTAATTCTTGTTAATCACATGGATGATTTAAATATATGTTTTATAAAACGTGCTAAAAGGGATGGAGATCCGTGGTCTGGTCAGGTTGCTTTGCCGGGTGGAAGAGCTACCGACGACGAGGATGCTTTTACTGTCGCTGAACGGGAGACCCTTGAAGAGGTGGGTATAATATTACCGAGAACCAATTGTGTAGGTCGATTAGAGCCGATAGACGTGTCTAGTAATCTGAATCGCCAGAGATTACTGCTTTCTCCGGTTTTGTATTTTTTAGAAGAGGATGCTTTAGGCCAAGCTAAGGTGGCCTCGCCCTCGGAGGTTGATTCAGTGTTCTGGGTACCGATGAACCACCTTTTTGATCCCAAATCGCATACGACTATTAGGTATCCGAACGCCAGTAAAAGTGCGGCCTATCCGGGAATAGGGTTTGAGAGCTACGTGATTTGGGGATTGACCCTCAGAGTACTCCGTAACTTTGCAGAAGTTATAGGTAGAAATTTACCGCATTAGTGGGAGTTCATCGAGGTACATCGCCCTCGTGAGTTACTCGGTGCATTACTCGTCTAAATCCATGATAATCGTTTAAGGCGTTATGTTGCGCGCATCTGTTGTCCCAAAAAGCGAGCGATCCTTTTTTCCATTTGTATCTACAAGAAAACTCTTCTTTCTGCTGGACGGTATAGAGATAATCTAGAATACAACTGCTTTCTTCGATGCTCATGCCCTCTAAATGCAGGGAGTGCGCAGCGCTGCAGTAAAGCGCTTTTCGACCGGTTCTCGGATGAGTTCTTACAATTGGGTGTGTCGCAGTGGTGATGATATCCTCGGAGTCCCGTGGTTTTTCTGCTATTCGGTGTACTCTAGTCACAGCGGCATCCGGTTTCTCGGCACTATTTACGGCTGATAAATTTGAAATTAGTTGTTTGAACTCCTTGCTCAAACTCTCATAGGCCAGATACATATTTGCGAATAAAGTGTCCCCTCCAAAAGTCGGCACCTCCAGGGCATATAGCATTGAGCTCGCGGGTGGCTTGGGAAGATAGCTGGTGTCAGTGTGCCATAAGCCTCCGAAATTTATTTTTTCATCTTCGTTTTTGACCACTTCGACGACTTCCGGTTGTTCTTGCATCCCTTGGACAAAAGGATAATAACCAATATTTCCAAAACGTTTCGCAAAGTCAACCAATTGAGGAGGTGTTAATTTTTGATCTTCGAAGAATAATACCAAGTGATTGTGGAAAGCCGATTCTATTTCCTCGACAATTTCTAGCGTAATCTCGGTTGAAATATCAACGCCTGAAATCAATGCGCCTATCGCCGGGGTCAGAGGGTCTACATGGATGTATTTATACTTCATGATTTAGTCCTGGTGGGAACTAGTTTCAAATCGTTTTCGACTATAATTAGATCCTAAGGCTTTCTACTTGATTTACTATCTCAGCGTATTGTTGCAAGCTGTCGTAGCCTTGTGTGTGAACTAGTTGTGAGACACCGACATCCTTATAGGCTTCAACCACCTCGCAGGCCTTGGAGTGATTCTCTAGAGGTAGAGTTTTCATTGCAACCACTTCGAGCCGGCCCCGCCCGGCGTCTACAGCCATGGATTGGAAAGTTTCAATTTTTGGTTTAAGTTCCTCAGGAGTTTGACTAACAGGCATCCATCCATCTCCGTACTTGATGGTTCGTTCAAAAGCAATCTCAGCGTTTTGTCCAATATAAATAGGTGGTTTATTTAGTTTAGGTTCCAATAAGAACTCCTGACCATTGCTTTCAACCAAAGCGTTCTTGGAACTTTCATTGAGCAAGTTCAAAGTGTCGTCTGTTATCTGACCTCGTTTTTTGATGGAAACGCCCAGTGCTTGGAATTCTTCTGCCAAATACCCAGCTCCAATTCCTAGTAAAAATCGGTTATCTGATAGGACTTGTATTGCTGTTAACAGTTTATTGGTGAGTAGTGCAGGTCTGTAGGGGAGTACCAAAACTCCTGTCCCGAAGCGCACGCGCCTTGTCACAGACGCAAAATAGCAAGCTAAACCAAGGGGATCGATTATGCTTCCCATCTCTTTCGGAACGCCGAACACATTGTTTTTAATTTCTGGGGGGAATCCAATGTGATCATTAAACCAAAGCGCATCTAAGCTTGAGTTATCTACTATTTTAGCCGATTCTGTTAGAAATTCCCGTGTAGCAGTAGGACCCCAATTTCTGATGTTTATTCCTAGTTCCATCTTAACGTCTCCATTTATTTTGGCGTACTCAAGCTAACAAGGTTACACTAATTTTTATTCAAATCAGATATATGAGGATTTTATCAGATGTCAGAGCTAAAGGGAGCATGTTTGTGTGGAGCAATTAACTATGAGGTGGAGGCTCCACCTTTGATGACGGTTATATGCCACTGTAATGATTGTCAACGCCAAACGGGAACCTCATTTTCACTCGTGGTGGGAGTGGCTCCCGAAGCGGTTAAGATTAAGGGAGAAGCCACTGTGTACACTACGACTGGAGAAACAGGAAGTCCGGTTCACAGGCATTTTTGCGGTAAGTGCGGGTCCCCTATCTTATCCGATGCAACCGATTCCTTTGGAATTTATTTTCTGAAGGCCGGCACCTTAGACGATACTTCTAACCTTAAACCAGAGGCAGAAATCTTCTGTGATGAAGCGCAAAACTGGTGTCAGCTTTCGGGTGATTGGAAGAAAGCGCCAAGAAATCCAGAGGCGTAGGCAATTCCGCTGGCATCGCTAGGGAACATAGGTTAGTTAACCTGGCGTTCTTTTCCCTCCCAAAAAGGTTTTCTCAGTTCTGTTTTTAGTACCTTTCCAGGGCCTGATAGGGGTAGTGCCTCTGTTCGATAACTTATGCTCCTAGGACACTTGTAATCTGCAATAAGTTTCCTGCAATGACTGATTAGATCTTCGGTGGATGGGTTAGCGCCCTCTCTAGGTACCACAATAGCGTGAACGCTTTCGCCCCATTTGTCATCAGGTATTCCAATTACTGCGCACTGAGCAACGTCGTTATGTTCGTATAAAGCGTTTTCTACTTCGGTGGAATAAATATTTTCGCCACCTGAAATAATCATGTCTTTCAATCTATCGCTTATGAAGATGAATCCGCCTTCATCCATATGAGCGGCATCGCCGGTATGTAGCCAGCCATCTTTTACGGTTTTAGCGGTCAGCTCATCCTGCCCCCAGTAGCCCTTCATGATATTTGGCCCTTTGGCTATAATCTCGCCGATCTGTCCTCGAGGAACTTCCTCTCCGCTTTCGTCAACAATTTTTAATTCAACCGCGGGCATCGCTCTGCCGGCAGATTTCATTCTTCCCTGGTTTTGGTTTGAGGTATTATGGTACTTGGAATCGAGGGCTGTCAGCAACGGTGCAGATTCAGTTTGTCCATAAAGTTGGAAACACTTAACCCAGGGAAATTTGTTTACAAGATCGTGAGCTACCGCTTCTGGCATAGGGGACGCGCCGTAATACAGTCTCTGCAAACTAGAGAAATCGAAATCTTTAAAATTGGGCTGTTCCAATAACATTTGAATCATTGTGGGCACTAAAATAATGTCGCTTATTTTGTGGTCTTGAATCGCTTGTGCACAAAGTGCGGGCTCAAAACGAGGTATAAAAATATGTTTCCCACCGATATGAGTGACCATATATACATATAGGGCATCCGCTATATGAAACATTGGGGCAGCATGAAGATATACGGACTCCTCTGTCATGTCGATAATTGAGAGGAACTGCAGTGTGTTAGACACATGGTTTCCGTGTGTTAGCATTACCCCTTTCGATCTTCCGGTAGTTCCACCCGTATAGAAAATTCCAGAAACATCATCTTGAGATGATTGTTTTTCAGGGCATTCTGTTTGGTCGTCTGCGAGTCCGTCTACATGCGTTTTAGCCGACTTGACCGAACCGTCCATGCCGATTATCTGAAGCTGATGATCCACACTCTCAACAACTTCCAAGGCGATATTCTCAAACGTTTTATCCACACAAATGATTCGTGTATCGGAGTCGGCTACGGCGAAGGCAATTTCTGCCGATGACCACCGATGATTAAGAGGTACCACAATCCCGCCAGCCCATGGCACAGCGAATAATAGTTCCATGTAGCGATCAGAGTTAAGTGCTAAAACCCCAACCCTGTCTTTTTCCTTTAACCCGAGAGCCTTAAGTCCTGAGGCGAGACGGGCAATTCGAGACGCTAGTTCTTCCCAGGTGTGGGTTCTGTTCCCATCTATAGACGCTACTGCAGTAGGACGTTGTTGTCGGTTTCGCAAAAGTGGTTGAGTTACTCTCATTACTAAATTTCCTTTTCTATTTATATCTCGTCAAAGTGAGATTTCGTCTCCGCTACTAAAGTTTCAACTATTGTACCAGTGCCTTCGATTTTATGGATTCCATCAACAGATTTGCCAGCGTAAAATGGTAATTCGTCTTCATTACCAGTGAAGCTACTGATAGGTGGGAAAACAGAGTATTTTGGTACACTCATCGTTCTGTTAGAGCCCAGTTCTATTTGTCCTATTGTTTCACCTTCATCCGTTCTGTCACCTTCTTCGAGGCATCCATTTTGATGCCAGCTTTCATAGAGTGGTGTCTTTATCACTCTGTGTTTCGCATTTTTCCAACCCACATCATAGAGATTAGTAAGCACTGTGTCTTCTGCTGAAGAGGATACGATTTTTTCCTTGTAGCGAGTAGCTGCCCTAGCTTCAGCGCTCGCAACAAAGCGGGTCCCTAAGGAGACAGCTTGGACTTCCTGCTTGATTAGGGTGGCGATTTTCTCTCCCGAGTCGATCCCTCCGGCCGCAATTAACGGGGTTTTTCGTAGTTCACGTCGAGTTTCAGTTATGTAGGATTGTAACTCCAGCTCTCCTTTAACGTGCCCGCCGGCTTCAGTGCCTTGAATAATAATTGCATCCGCGCCGCAGCTGGTAGCGTAAACTGCCTCCTCGACATTTCCACACTGAATTACCAGAAAAACGCCTCTTTTGTGAGCGTCCTTGATAAATGGCTGGGGATCGCCCCAAAATAATATAAGAACTTCCACTCCTTCATCAAAGCAGCTGGCGATGTCCCGACCATCCGACATCGGTAAAATGATATTGGCTCCAAAAGGCTTGAATGTTAATTGCTTGGTTTCCTTGATTAATTGCCCTACTACCTCAGGAGGTAGACCTCCAGTCCCCAAAACTCCAAAGCACCCAGATTGGCTCATACTCGCTACCAGTTCGGGGCCCGCAAGGCCTCCACCCATTCCAGCATTCCAGATTGGATATTTTGTCTCTAGAGGATTGAATCGCTGTGGCACTTTGAAAACCCCATTACCGATGCGCTGTCAAATAGCATATTTCATATTTTTCTAAAATTACGATAATTCCTTAAATTTTAGACTAACTCTGAATAGCATAGGTTTAAAAGATTAGGTTGCATTATTATGATTTTAACAGCATATTACCCTAAATCAGCTAGGGGTGCTGTCGTCGTTTTGACAGCTGAGAATAAACCCTTTGAACCTGAACTAATTAACGTTGGCGTAGGGAAGCGCAAGGCTAACAGCCTTCTGAAACCTACCCATGTCAGTTTAGAGAGGTGTTAGTACTATGAGTGTGTCTAGATCGGATAGTTTTTTGAGTGAGTCTGCTGTTGTAGATCAGGAGGCAGTTCAACCATTCCCAAATTCAAAAAAAATATATGTCTCTGGCAGTCGCAGTGACATCAGAGTACCCATGAGGGAAATAAACCAGCATGAAACGATTTCGGATCGAGGAAGCTCTCCCAATCCAGTTGTAACAGTCTATGATACATCGGGGAAATACACCGATCCTGAGGAACATATCGATATACGGAAGGGCTTGGAAAGCACTAGAGAAGTGTGGATCGATGAGCGAGGTGATACTGAACGTTTAGAGGATTTGAGTTCCAAATATGGTCGACAGCGGTCTGTTGATCCTGCTCTTAGCCATCTTCACTTTACAAGACAATTGTTACCTAGACGCGCGAAAAATGGATTTAACGTGAGTCAAATGCACTATGCCAAGCAGGGTACAATTACCCCCGAAATGGAATTCGTTGCGATTAGGGAAAACCAAAAGCTGAATGCTATAAAAAGCGGTACATTTGGCCGTACCCATGAGGGTGATGCTTTGGGCGCATCGATCCCTAAGGAGATAACTCCAGAATTTGTCAGGCAAGAGATTGCCCGTGGTAGGGCTGTTTTACCGGCTAATATTAATCACCCAGAATCAGAACCGATGATAATTGGGAGAAATTTTTTAGTTAAAATAAATGCAAATATTGGAAATTCCGCGGTCACCTCTTCAATCGAAGAAGAGGTGGCTAAAATGACTTGGGCTACCCGATGGGGTGCCGACACAATAATGGATCTTTCTACCGGTAAGAATATCCATGAAACGCGAGAGTGGATCATTCGCAATTCTCCGACACCAATTGGAACGGTACCCATTTACCAAGCCTTGGAGAAAGTGGGAGGAGTTGCTGAGGATCTCACTTGGGAAATTTTCAGAGACACCTTGATTGAACAAGCGGAACAAGGGGTTGACTACTTTACCATCCATGCCGGCGTACGCCTTGCATATGTGCCAATGACCGCTAGACGCATGACTGGTATTGTGTCGAGAGGCGGCTCGATAATGGCGAAGTGGTGTCTTTCTCATCACAAAGAGAGTTTCCTCTATGAGCGTTTTGAAGATATCTGCGAAATAATGAAGGCTTACGATGTCTGCTTTTCTCTAGGAGATGGACTTAGACCTGGTAGTATCGCAGACGCGAATGATGAGGCTCAGTTTGCAGAATTAGAAACTCTTGGCGAACTGACAAATATCGCTTGGCAACATGATGTCCAAACCATGATAGAAGGGCCCGGTCATGTGCCCATGCACTTAATAAAAGAAAACATGGAGAAGCAATTAGCGCATTGCGGAGAGGCGCCGTTTTATACGCTCGGTCCATTGACCACTGATATAGCGCCTGGATATGACCACATAACATCCGGTATAGGAGCTGCGATGATTGGGTGGTATGGCACAGCTATGCTTTGTTATGTCACGCCTAAAGAGCACTTGGGCCTACCCGACAAAGATGATGTGAAGGAAGGGATAATCACTTACAAGATAGCAGCCCATGCTGCTGACCTAGCTAAAGGACATCCCGGGGCGCAGGCTAGGGACGACGCACTCTCTCAGGCGAGATTCGAATTTCGATGGGAGGATCAGTTTAATCTCAGTCTTGACCCTGACAGGGCGAGAGAATTTCATGATCAAACCTTGCCAAAAGAAGGTCACAAGGTAGCGCATTTTTGCTCAATGTGTGGACCAAAATTTTGCTCGATGAAAATCACTCAAGAAGTGAGAGATTTTGCCGACTCGCAAGGGGTTGATGGGCAATCCGCATTATCTGAGGGTATGAAGGCAAAGGCGATAGAGTTCAAGAAGCTCGGTTCAAATATTTACAATAAAAGCTAATTATATAATTTTTGAAAGTGGTTTTGGGGAGAGAGGAACTATGGGATCAAAAAAAATAGCATTTATAACAGGCGGTGCTCGCGGTTTGGGCTTCGAGATCGCTAGGCAGCTTGGGCATAAAGGTTATTCGGTATTTATTGGTGCGAGAAATCCAAATAATGCTACTGAAAAAGTTGAATCTCTGAAAGGTGAAGGTATAGAAACTAGTTATATCGAGTTAGATGTGGGCAACGAAAAGAGCATAGAGAATGCGATAAAAGAGATAAATGAAAAAGTGAGTTATCTAGATGCCTTTGTGAATAATGCCGGGACCTTCGAAGAAGAGTGGGGTACAAAGCCGAGTCATTTATCCCCCAAAGATTTACGCCGCACTTTTGATGTAAACTTTTTTGGTCCATTTTTGCTTTTGCGAGGTCTTACCCCCTTAATTAAGAAAAGTGATGCAGGACGGATTGTAAATATTTCCAGTGATATGGGCTCTCTTGAGGGAATAAATGATCCTCAATCTATCGTTTATAATGTCATGGGGCCCGCTTATCAAGCTTCGAAGGTGGCATTAAATTCTCTGACAGCATTGTTTGCAAAGGAGCTTAAGGACACCCCATGTAAAGTAAATTCAGCTTCCCCAGGATGGTGTAGAACCGACATGGGTACAGATGATGCGCCCTTGAGTGTAGAACAAGGTGCCGACACTCCTGTCTGGCTGGCTACATTAGATGAGGATGGTCCTTCAGGAAAGTTTTTCTCATCTACTCGAAGCCGAGGTGCGATGGAATGGTAAGCAGTGATCCGAGATTTGATGAGCATTCAGGAATAGACTAAAACTTAATAATAACAAAGTGTAGGAAGGATCAAAATGAAATTTGGTGCGATAATTTTTGCAACTGATAAAAGCATTCAACCCATTGAACTAGCAAAAGAAATTGAAGGACGAGGTTTGGATTCGTTTTTCGTTCCGGAGCATACCCATATACCTACTGATACTAGTTCTCCTTTTTTTCCTGATGGGAAGGTGCCTGATATGTACTTGCGCACCTATGACCCTTTCGTCGTGCTCGGTGCTTGTGCCGCTGTAACAGAAAAGATAAATCTGGGTACAGGAATTTGTTTGGTCTCTCAAAGACATCCAATAACGTTGGCCAAGGAAGTAGCAACGATAGATAGATTGTCTGATGGCCGCTTTATTTTCGGTATAGGGGCTGGTTGGAACCAACCGGAAGTGGAAAACCATGGCGTGCCCTTTGCAAAGCGATGGGCAGTCACTAGGGAAAGGATATTAGCAATGAAACAGATATGGACAGAAGAGGAGCCAGAGTTTCACGGAGATTATGTCAATTTTGATAAGATGTGGTCTTATCCAAAACCCATTCAAAAAGGGGGGCCTCCTATATGGATTGGTTCTAATTCGAAATACGTCCCTGATCGGATCGCGGAATATGCAGATGGGTGGATCCCCATAGGGGGGAGACCGGGAGGGGGAACCGTAGAAGGTGTAAAAGAGGCTTGTAGCAAACGAGGTAGAACCTATGAGGACCTCACCTTAGCCTATTTTATGGCTCCTCTTGAAGAAAAAATGATACGCAATCATATGGAGGAGGGCTATTCTCATTTTGTCTTCGCACTGCCCTCTGAAGGTCGAGACCAAGTACTTCCTGTTCTCGACAATATTGAAAGGATCGCAAATAGTATTCGTTCTTAGGAATTTTAATTAGGAGGCTATACAGTGTTACCCGTAGGTTACTTTCCTTGTACTCAAGACCCGCCCGATGGGAAAAATATTGCTAGAGTGATAGATGAGTTGGTTGAGCAAGCCGAGTTATGCGAAGAGACTGGATTCGACGGGTTTTATTTCACCGAGCATCACCAACAAGAGGATGGCTATTTGCCTTCCCCCGTTCTTCTGTCAGGTATGGTGGGGATGAGAACAAAAAGAATAAAGGTCGGCACCTGTGTTCTACTTTCACCGTTATACCATCCCATACGACTGGCGGAAGACATAGCGGTAGTTGATCAAGCGACTAAAGGTAGGATGGTAGCTGCGATGGGGATAGGCTACCAACCCAGTGATTTCGATGCGTTTGGAGTGTCTATTAAGGAAAGGGCTCTAAGGACTGAAGAGAGTGTGGAAATTCTGAAGAAGGCTTGGACAGGAGAGAGTTTTTCCTACGATAGTAGGTTTCATAATATTAACGACGTGAGAGTGACTCCAGCGGCCTATCAGAAGGGGGGGCCGCCTATCTGGCTCGCAGGATGGGTTCCGGCAGGTCTGAAAAGAGCAGGGAAGATGGGGGACGGTTGGATCGCAGATCCTATCCAATCTCTGAGCGTTATTAAGGACTACGCTAATCAATATAGGGAAGAGGCCGAGAAAAATGGTAAAAAACCGTTCGTAGTACTCATGCGCGACTGTGTGATTGGTGATAATTGGAAGAGCTGCGTCGCGAAGAGCGAGCCAACCATGACAACCCACAGATGGTATTATCATTACGGAGCCTATGTGCAAGATGATCACATTAAAGACATAAAGTCGCCGGAAGAATTAACCTTCGATGTTGCTGCTAAGCAAAGATTGATCGCAGGTTCACCTGACCAATGTCTTGAACAATTACAAATGTGGAAGGAAGAGGTCAAACCAGACTATGTAATGTTGAGGATGAAGCAACCTGGAGGCCCTCCTCAGAGCGAAGCATTGGCAGATATTAAAATGTTTGGTGACCGTGTAATTAAATATTTATAAACTTGTAATTAAATAGTTATAAACTTGTAAACATACTTTTTTAGACTGGAAATGAAAAATATGGATTATTTTGAAGATAACTCTTTGTCGATCGGTGTTACCCCCCTAGTAAAACTAAATAGAGTAGTTAGGAGCGACAGAACACTGGTGCTTGCGAAAATTGAGGGGAGAAATCCTGCTTACTCGGTTAAGTGTCGTATAGGGGCTTCCATGATCTGGGCTGCTGAAAAAAGTGGAGACTTAAAACCGGGGATCGAGGTGGTAGAACCGACCAGTGGCAATACCGGTATAGCGTTAGCGTTTGTTTGTGCGGCGAAGGGTTATAAGCTTACCCTTACCATGCCTGACAGTATGAGTCTTGAAAGAAGAAAAGTACTAAAGGCGTTCGGGGCTAACTTAGTACTTACGCCAGGTGCTAAGGGGATGAAAGGGGCAATAAATAAAGCCGAGCAATTGGTATCAGAAAATCCAGGCAAGTACTACATGCCACAACAATTCTCTAATCCGGCTAATCCTTCTATTCACGAGGAGACCACTGGTCCAGAAATTTGGAAGCAAACAGATGGTAAGGTAGATGTGTTGGTGTCAGGGGTGGGGACAGGCGGTACTATCACTGGGGTGACCAGATATCTAAAAGAAAAATGTGGAAGGCCAATAGTTTCAGTAGCAGTAGAGCCTTTTGATAGTTCTGTTATAAGCCAAACCTTAGCGGGGGAACCGGTGGAGCCCGCTCCGCACAAAATTCAAGGGATTGGAGCGGGCTTTGTCCCTGTCAATCTTGACTTGAAACTCGTTGATAGAGTAGAGCGAGTCAGTAACGAGGAAGCAATCAACATGGGTCGTCGTTTAGCGACGGAAGAAGGTATCTTTGCTGGCATTTCCTGTGGGGCTGCTGCCGAGGCGGCCTCTAGACTTTCTAACGAAGAGGAGTTTGCCGGGAAAACTATTGTAGTGATTTTGCCCGATGCAGGGGAACGATATCTTTCCAGTGCTATGTTCGACCATTTAGAAAATTAACCTTTTCGCTATCCGGTATTGTTCTTAAACCCCACGAAGATATTTCGTTCGCCGCGCCTAATGAGGAGTAAGGCATACTCAGCCACAATCTCATCTCTCAGCAAATTGATGCATTGATTTGGATCCTTTGCAGGCTGATTGTTTACTTGTACTATGATATCTCCGGGTTCTAGTCCAGCTTTGTCAGCAGCTCCTTCAACTTTTACTTTAGTGACTAGTACGCCCGACTGCTCTTCATTAATTCTCAGTCGATTTCTTAAAGCTGGAGTTATTTCAGATAGCTCTATCCCGAGATCACCATCGGCCATGTTTCTTGAGATTCTTGTTCCGTCTTGCTCTCCTAATCTAGCTTGTTCTTCCAGGGTAACTAATAGAGTTTTATCAATACTGTTTCTAACTAGCTCTAGTTTATAAGCTACACCCGGTTTAGATTTTGCCACTAATCTGCTCAGATCATCTGGGGACCTTATGGATTGTTCGTCGAATGCCGTTACGACATCGCCAGCTTTGAGGCCTGCTAGTTGAGCAGGAGTTTTATCTTGAACTTGTGTTATGAGAACACCGTTTCTGTTTTTTAGTTTTAGCGCTTCGGTAAGGTCTTGATTTAACGCTTGCATATTGATTCCGAGATAGCCTCTTTTGACATATTTAAAAGTTCTTAAATCTTGTATGATGCGATTGGCATCATTAGAGGGGATCGCGAATCCTATCCCGATATTGCCGCCGGTAGGCGAATAAATGGCTGTACTGACTGCTATCACCTTTCCATCCATATTCAAAACAGGTCCTCCAGAATTCCCGCTGTTGATGGGAGCGTCTATCTGGAGGAAGTCATCATAACGGCCCATTTTCAAATCACGACCTTTAGCAGAAATAATACCGGAGGTGGCGGTTCCCGTCAGGCCAAACGGACTACCAATGGCCAAGACAGAATCTCCAATACGGATAGCGTTTGAGTCTCCGAACTCAATGTGAGGTAAGTTGCTTCCCTCTACTTTGAGAACAGCCAGATCAGAACTTTTATCTAAACCAATTAACTTGGCTTTTTTTGTTTGAGAATTGGAGAATTTCACAGAAATAGTATCAGCTTCAGCTATTACATGGGCGTTCGTGACAATGAGACCGTCAGCGCTGATCAGGAATCCGGAACCTATACCCATGCCTGGTGCTCTTCTGTTAGGAGAATGCTCTTGACCAAAGTGTGGACTGTATCCTCTGTGTCTTTTCTTTTGGCTAAAAGCGTCGTAGGGGGGTATTCCAGTTTGATAGCCTTCGCGTTTAGTTTGAATTTGCACTACGGCTTTACTACTTTCCTCAACAATATCCGCTAAACTACCAGGGTTTGCGTAGGTGTTTGAAACACCAGATAAAAGGATGAAGATCCAGCAAGCTATATGTTTTGAAGTTATTTTATAGTACTCAAACAGTTCAAAAAGGGGTGTGCTCTTTGACATGACATCAAACTCCTATTAAAAGTGGCAGAGCTCATTGAGCTCTGCCATTGGGTTTGCCACCCGCTAATTGGGTGGCTGGGGGATTGAAAACAAATATACATAAGCTACGATTACTTCTAGGTGAATGGATTATTAAAAATTTGTAATGTAAGGATCCTTTTTGCCGAAATGATTGTGAGCTAAGGTTAATTTTTTTGATTGGTATGGTAGCGAATGAAAATACTAGTAGTTGAGGATGACGTAGAAACCCTAGAATTTGTGAAAAAAGGGTTTTTTGAAGAGGGGCATTCAGTTGATTCCAGTGCTAATGGCCAGGAAGGGTTGCTTATGGCTAGCACTTCCGATTACGACTTGATAGTTCTCGACAGAATGCTACCTGGTCTTGATGGATTGAGCGTCGTCCGAACCTTACGTGCAAATAGTAGCCAGGTCCCCATATTGATTTTAAGCGCCTTGAGTGAGGTGGATCAGAGAGTCGAAGGGTTAGAGGCGGGCTGTGATGATTATTTAATTAAGCCCTTTGCTTTTAGTGAACTAAAGGCAAGATGTAATATTCTGATGAAGCGCCCAAAGGCATCCGATCAAATCACTTTATTAGAGACTACGAGTCTTAAAATGGATCTGGTCAATCGTAAGGTGACTCGCGGTGAGACTGAAATAGATCTGAAACCTAGAGAATTTAGATTATTGGAGTTTTTGTTGCGTCATGCTGGCGAGGTGGTGACTCGAACGATGTTGCTAGAACATGTTTGGGATTACCATTTTGATCCTCAAACTAACGTAATAGATGTGCATATTAGTCGACTAAGAAATAAATTGGATAAAGACTTTTCAAATCAACTATTAGAGACGGTCAGGGGTGCTGGCTATCGTTTATCAAAGGACTAAATCCGTTGGTGAAGACATTTAGAAAATTATCTCGCACATTGACGTTCAGGCTCACCCTGTACTTTAGTTTTTTCTTGGGCGTTTCCCTAAGCCTATTGGCCTTATTTTTCTATTGGACATCCATTGGTCTTTTAGTAAGGGAGACTGACGCAGCGCTTACTGCAGAAATTAATTCCTTGGCTGAACAATACAATGAAAGGGGTTTGGACAGGCTGGCTAATGTAATTAGATTCCGAATAAAGCAAGAAGAGAATCGTAAAACAGATATGGTTTATGCACTAGCAAATCGTAGCGGTCGAGTTGTTGTGGGCAATTTAGCTGATTGGCCAAAGTTTGTTCTGGATTCGAATGGAAGAACAGAGTTTGGTCATCAATACCAAGGCAAATTAACGAAGACCAGGGCTAGGGTTTTTCTGCTCCAGGCGGGTGCGACCTTATTGGTCGGGAGAAACATTGAGCAGATAGAGAAGCTTAGAACTACATTTGCTAGATCTATCTACGGGGCTATCCTTCTGACGGTGATGCTAGCGATTGTTAGTGCGGTATTTTTAGGCAGAAAAATGTTTGCTCGAATAGAAAGTTTTACTTCTGTGACTAAAGCTATAATGGAAGGAAAGTTGGATAAGAGAGTGGGGGTGACTGGATCTTTAGATGAATTCGATGTTTTAGCAGCGCATTTAAACTCCATGCTTGATAGATTAGAAAATTTGGTATCCGGCGTACGCCACGTTTCTGACAACATTGCGCATGATATGCGGACACCTCTTACTCGTCTCAGGAATAAGATAGAGAGTGTGGCAAGGCTATCTGAAGGTAAAATCAAATCCGATTTAGAGGAGTGTGTTGCGGAGGCGGATCATATTTTGAAAATGTTTTCGTCTTTACTTCGGATAGCTCGAATTGAATCTGGTAGTTATGGGGGAACTTTTGAACCAGTAGACTTGAGTGTGGTTGCGACGGACGCCATTGAACTTTATCAAGGTACTGCAGAAGAGAAGGATGTCGTTATTGTTGGTGAAATCGACTCGATTGTTGCATGTCATGGCGACAGAAACCTCTTGTTTCAGCTAATGGCAAACCTGATTGATAACGCTGTCAAGTATACCCAAGTGGGTTCTTCCGTTTCCGTGGTGATAAAAAAACAAAATGAAGAAATTTTTATTATTGTGGCAGATGACGGGCCGGGTGTGAAAGAAGAAGACTATCAGAGGATGTTGGATAGATTCGTTCGCTTGGACCCTAGCAGAAGCCTTTCAGGAAGCGGATTAGGATTAAGTTTGGTTAAAGCGGTAGTTGAATTGCACAACGGTGCTCTAGCTTTTTCTGATAACAACCCCGGATTGCGCGTTCAGATAGCGTTTCCTCCATCAACTCTACGTTAGGTTATGTAGAGTTGATGGGCTTTCTCCGCTTGTAGACTGCTTAGCCTTCTTCGACTTCTTTTACGGCGCTGGAGTAGGGGGCGTTATCTTCTAAAGATTCAGCCTCAAGTTCTATCTCGATAATTCTCAATATTTCGCTTAAGTAGATTTCTCGTCTATTAGCGCGAGATTCAAGCACCTGAGTGGAAGGTTCGTAACCTTCTATTTCGGAGATTTTCAATAGACCTTTCTTTTCTAAAAGTTGTTCTATTGTATCAACTCTGTCCATCAATACGGACGTCTCTCCGGCTAAACCCATTATCATCGACACAAGTTTGTCGACATTTGGATCTTCGAAGAAATAAGGCCTCTCCCCCTTTGCTTTTCTTTTTAGTACTCTATCCACGCTAACTATTTCCAGTTACCATAAATAAACCATTGACCTCCTCCTCCAAAGTCGCCACCTTGGAAGACCTCTGAGCGCTTAACTTTCTCTATTTGGAACGCGCTAGGTATTAGTGTTTCGATTTTTTTACCGAGATCGAACCCCGAATTTTTTGAGAGATTGTCTAAATCGATTTCGTGCGAACGCGACCAGAAAGGCTCATTGTTGTTTCTCGTATCCCAATCAAGCATGAAGGCGTCGAAAGGGCTCATCCCTTTATATGGAGGAGTTTCAGCATGAATCATCACTCCGTTTTTTCTAAGGACTCTATGGCACTCACTAATAATGTTTTGGATTGCTTTTCCTGAAGTTTCATGGAGGAGTATATGGGATACCACTAGGTCGAAGTGTCCATCCGGAAAATCAAGTTTCTCGGCGTTTTGTTGAGAAAAATGAATCGGAGCCTCCATATCTTGAGCCCTCGCATGCGCGTAACGAAGCATAGGTGCTGCCACATCTACTGCGTGCACCTCAGCGTTTTTGAATGCCTTGCAGTAGGGAACTGTGCTGTGACCCACAGAGCATCCTAAATCGAGGATCCTAAGCGGTTTGAAATCAGGGTGGTTTTCCTTCAACCACAGTACTATGCTTGCTCCCATATCATCATTGAAAGGCCCCATTTGTCCCATCGCATAAATGTGCACGGCTCTATCATAAACCATGCCTGGGGACGCGTCATTTTCGCCGAACTCGGAGTGATAGCCTCCGGGTTGACAATGGATGTCAACAGCCTTGTGGTAACGGGGAACCTCGAGATTTTCATCCAGTTTTAAAGTGCCTTGATTCGATTCGCCGTTACTCAGGTGAATTTCCTCATTTAATGCTGTAAATCGCTTCTCAACAGGAATTTGGCAGGAAGACCACATCATTTCTTGGCTTGTCCGGAGAAGTGAACTGAACATTTGGTAGTAGGGATCTTTTACCATTAAATCTCGTACTTCGAATCTGTCTCCAGGCTCCCTGTTTTGACTCTTTTCGAACTTGGGCTTAATAGTCTTTTCGTATCGTTCTCTGTTGCCAGCATGAATGTTTTTCACTAAGTATTCTTTATACGATCGAACGAAGTCTTGCCGGGCTTTCTCATCGTGATTAGTAGATGCTAAAAACCTATGATTAGTTTGCTCAGTTACCGATGTGTTTTCGCTCATTATTTGTCACTCCCTACCAATTTCAAAAGTACTGATCTTCTACTAGCAATTCTATGATAGCAGACATGTAACTTCTGTTTAAGAAGCTATTTGGACCATCCCTAAAAGGAGTTCAGATAAGTAGAAAAATAAAAAAATAGGGTCATATCCATTAATAACTTTCATTCTGTCATTAAATCTCCGAGAATAAGGCCTTAAAAACCGGGATAATTAGGAGAAACCGATTGACTCAGACCTATAGGTTGGGTGTGGACGTTGGGGGCACTTTCACAGATGTGCTCCTTATAAACGAAGACAATGGCGAGCTTTTTTCCGCTAAGGTACCTTCGACTCCTATGGATTCATCTGTAGGGGTGCTCAATGGTATTGATAAAGTATGTCGGGCGGCGAGGATTAACGCTAACGATGTATCAAAAGTCATGCACGGTACTACAGTCGCAACTAATACCGTGCTTACGGGAACCGGTGCTAAGGTGGGCCTAATAGTCACAAAAGGCTATCGCCAAATTTTACAGATAGCTAGATCATTTGTTCCTGGAGGTTTGGGGGCTTGGGTTATTTATAATAAATCGGAACCTATGGCTCCTCTTGAATTGACTGCTGAAGTGGATGAAAGGATAGGAAGCGACGGAACAGTCGTCATTCCTTTTAATGAAGATGCATTTGAAAAGGCTGTGAATGAATTAAAAAATGAAGGGATAGAAGCACTCACTATTTGCTTAATCAATTCTTTTGCAAATCAAGAACACGAATTGAAGGCCAAGGTTCTTGCTGAGAACATGTTGCCTGGTGTTCCAGTATCTATATCTTCCGAGGTGATCCCTGAAATGCAGGAATATGAACGAGCTATTACCACAGTGGCGAATTCTTATGTCAGACCAAAAGTACAGTACTATATCGATAATTTAGCGGCGGAACTCACGGATAGAATGGGTGATGTGAAGTTGGATATCTTACGTTCCGACGGAGGGTTATCCTCGGCAGTGAATGCCTCAAATTTTCCCGTAAACTTACTGATGAGTGGACCAGCTGGTGGCGTAACTGGTGCTATGTGGGTTGCTGCGAACGCTGGTTTTAATAATCTGCTGACATTGGACATGGGCGGCACCTCTACAGATGTTGCGTTGATAGAGGGCGGAAATGCACGGCTTCGCAGGGAAACGACGGTGGGAGATGTGACCGTAAAGGCGCCGTCAGTGGATATAAGAACGGTGGGAGCTGGCGGAGGTTCTGTAGTTCATGTACCAGAGCTAACAGGGGCCCTGCGCGTTGGGCCTCAAAGTGCTGGCGCTGAGCCAGGTCCCGCTGGTTATGGAAAGGGGGGTATAGAGCCTACCGTGACCGATGCCAACATTGTGCTTGGTTATCTGCCCGCAAGCGCTCAATTAGGAGGAGATCTGAAATTGAGTTTGGATGCTGCGAAAAATGCATTGAAAGAAGTGTCGGATGCTTTGGATTTGAGCGTCGAAAGCGCGGCGGAGGGGGTGTATAACATCGTAAATGAAAATATGTTTGGAGCCTTGAGGCTAGTGTCTGTGGAGCAAGGTTATGATCCTAGGGATTTTGCTTTAATCGCTTTCGGAGGCGCAGGCCCATTACATGCGAATGCATTGGGTAAGTTAATGGGCTCCTGGCCGGTCATTATTCCGCCTGGGCCGGGCGTGTTGTGTGCATATGGGGATGCAACTACTAGGACAAGGGAGGAAGCATCTAGAACGATGATACGGTCTGTTGAGACTTTAGAAAGTGAGGAACTACAGGAGATCTTTTACGATTTGGCTCGTATTGCGTCTCTGCGATTTGCCGAAGATGAACGAGATTCTACCGAATCGAGTTTTCAAGCAGATCTGAGATATGAAGGCCAAGGCTTAACCCTACCGGTTGAAATAACGATAGAAGAGTTAGGCAGCGACTTAGCTTTTTTAAAAGACAAATTCGACACTGTTCACGAGCAACTGTTTACTTTCTCTCTGACACAAAATGTAGAGATCGTGAATCTTCGAGCTGTTTTGCAAGGTCCACAGCCTCAAGTCAATCAGGTGGACGATACGCCGACGCTTTCAGACGAGGTACATGAGTATGGGACACAACTTATCACCTATGACGGAAAACAAACTAATGCACGATTAATCGATCGAAGTAAATTGCAATCAGGTGCTAGGATAAGTGGACCGGCAATAATTACTGAAATGGATTCTACGACTTTGGTTCTTCCAGGGTTTGATGCGTTGGTAGATAGTTATTTAAATATTTTGATCAATCCGAGTGAGGATTAAAGCATGGTTGCGCAACT
The DNA here is from genome assembly GCA_902597385.1 of uncultured Pseudomonadota bacterium. Taxonomy (GTDB): domain Bacteria; phylum Pseudomonadota; class Gammaproteobacteria; genus TMED69. The sequence goes on from CACJXQ010000004.1 coordinate 54,850, forward strand.
GATTGAAGACAATAACGAACCTTTGAGGCAGCAGCCGGTGGATTCGGTTACGCTAGATATAATTGAAAATGCATTAAAAAACGCTCGATACGAAATGGATGCTGTTTTGTTTCGTACTGCTATGTCGCCTGGAATCAGAGAGCAGCATGATGAGTTTCCCATGATTGCTAATCGAGACGGTAAAATGGTAGTGGGGCAGTTTGGTTCGTTTATTCACGGTTTTATGAGCAGCTATAATGGAACCATAGAAGAAGGCGATGTGTTTTTAACGACAGATCCTTATTCTTGTGATGGTGCTATTAGCCACGCCAATGATTGGCTCGTCCTCATTCCAATATATAAGGAAAAGCGCCTGATAGGTTGGTCTGCAATGTTCGGGCACATGACAGATATAGGGGGCAAAGTACCAGGAAGTTTACCCACCGATGCGAGACAAATTTTTGAGGAAGGTATTGTGATACCGCCGACAAAAATATACAAGCGCGGCCAACTGCAAGAAGATATTTTGAATCTAATTCTGCACAATTGTAGGTTGCCTCATTGGAACCGTAGTGATTTTAATGCAATTGTTGCGGCTTGTAGGACTGCAGAAAAGAGATGTGTTGAGCTGAGCGGAAGATTCGGGGACGATGTTTTCTTTTCGGCGATGGACGAGTTGCTAGCTAGAAATAAAAGAGCGATGCGCCAGCTTATTACCAACTCGATTCCAGAGTCTAAAACATATTTTGAAGACTATATATGTGACGACGGAATGGGATATGGTCCGTATAAACTGGCTTGTACCATGTGGAGGGAAGGAGACAAAGTAATATTCGATTTCAAGGGCACAGACCCTCAGTCGATAGGTTCAATAAACTTCTACCTGAATGAAGAGATGTTCAAAATGTTTTGCGGTGTGTTTATGATTATGGTTTTTGATCCGCAAATTATGTTCAATGACGGATTTTATGAGTTGATGGAAGTAAGGATTCCGGAAGGCTCACTTCTAAAACCCAAGTATCCGGCAGCGCTCTCTTGTCGAACCCATGCGTTGGGGAGGGTGTTTGACATCATAGGAGGCTTGCTGGGTCAAGGAGCGCCGGACTTGATGTGTGCAGCAGGTTTTTCTGACAGCCCCCATTTTATGTACTCAGGCTATGATTCAGAAGGGAAATGGTATCAGCTTTATCAAATTGGTTTTGGTGGCATACCTGGTAGACCGATGGGTGACGGTGCGGACGGTCATTCGCTTTGGCCTAGCTTTACAAATGTGCCAAATGAGTTTTTGGAAAGCTATTTTCCTTTACGCATCGAAATTTATGAGACTATTCCCGATTCTGGGGGCGCTGGTTTGAATAGGGGCGGGAATGGTGTCCGAGTAGGATATAAATTCCTAGAAAAGGGAGAGATATCGATCCATGATGATAGATGGCTTACTTATCCGTGGGGAGTGAATGGAGGGAAACCTGGGAGAAGAAGCCGGAAATTAATAAAGCGTATCTCAGGAGATGAAGAACTAGTTCCATCAAAATGTGACCGTTTGCCCGTAGAGAAAGGAGACCTGCTCTTATTTGAAACTTGGGGCGGAGGCGGTTGGGGAAATCCACTAGATAGAGCGGAAGATAAAATTCTTCTCGATGTGAAGAGGGGTTTGGTCACTGTGGAGGGAGCAAGACAATTTGGCTTGGTAGTAGGAGCAGATGGAAAAATAAACGCCCGAGGTACTAAAGAACTTAGGGCCTCAATGAGAGAGTCATGCGAAAAACTAGAGCTTTTTGATAAGGGTGGAGATTTGGCTTCTATAAAGAAGCGTTCTTTGGAGGAAACTGGATTTGAGCCTCCCAAAGATCCTAGCACTAGGTAGAAAATGTCGCTAATTCAAAGTTTTTAGAGAAGCCCACTCAAAATTATAGGATATGGAGAATACATAATGAAAAAAGCACAATCGGTTTTAGAACAGCTTGAGAAAGTCGTTACTACGGGCTCTGTTCTGACTGACTCTAAGAGCCGAGAGTTTTATTCAACAGATTTGAGCTGTACCAGTGGGGAGATCGCTGATTTGGTGTTGCAACCGGGAAATGCTCAAGAACTAGCTGATTCTATTAAGGTAGTGACCGACGCCGGGATGAATATTGTTCCTCGAGGCGGAGGGATGTCCTACACCCAAGGCTATCAACCAGAGAAAAAAGAAAGCGTCTTGATAGATATGCGCTCAATGGACCGAGTCTTAGAAATCAACAGTGAGGATATGTATGTCACAGTAGAGGCTGGTTGCACTTGGAAGAAACTGTACGAGGCTCTAGCGGAAAAAGATTTAAGGACCCCTTATTTTGGGCCCTTGTCTGGAATGTATGCCACAGTGGGTGGGACGATTTCTCAAAACAGTTTGTTTCTGGGCTCTGGTACTTATAACACGGCTGCGGAAAGTGTTTTAGGAGTTAAGGTGGCGCTTGCGAATGGGACCTTACTTCAAACTGGCTCAGCTGCACATAAAAATGGCTCGCCTTTTTGGCGTCATTTTGGACCAGATTTAACTGGTTTATTTACTGCCGACACGGGTGCTTTTGGTGTTAAAGCGGAAATTACTCTTCGACTTATAGAGGCTCCTGAAGTGACTTTGTTTATGTCTTTTTCGTTTCCAACTTTGGACGCTATGCTTAAGACTCAAACGATATTGGCTAGGAAAAGGATTTGCGCGGAGTGCTACGGTTTCGATCCCTATTACAATGAAAGTTTTGAGAATTTAGGCTTCACTTTTGGAGAAGGTTTAGCAGTGCTTCGAGATGTGGCGGTGAAAGAAGGAGGAATTAAAGGTCTGTGGAGTTCCTTCAAGGTGGCGACGAGCGGAAAGACCTTCCTAAAGAAAGTGAATTATTCACTGCATATGACTTTTGATAGCTATGATAGGAATGTCGCCTACAAAGGCTTGGAAACGGCCAGGCAAGTATGTCTTGAGCAAGGTGGTACCGAAATAGACAATACCTTACCAACGGTATTCAGAGCTCAGCCATTCGGTGGGGTTAGAACTGTATTACTGGGTGCTGAAGGAGAGCTGTGGCTACCGATACATGGCTTTATGCCTTTATCCAAAGCGGTAGAAATCGGAAGACTAACGGAAGAATTTTTTGAAAAACATAGGAGTACGATGCAAGAGCTGAATATACATAGCTCTTATCTCACCTGTTTTTCAGGGACTGAGTTTGTAATAGAGCCTAGTATTTATTGGCATGATGAACTTGGTGATTTCCGCTTGAGTTTGATTGAAGAGGAGTTCGCAGAGAAGTGGGCTAAAATACCAGCTGATGAAGAAAAAAGGGCGGTGGCGTTGAAGTTGAGGGAAGGTCTGAGAGATCTCTATGATAAAAATGGCTGCTGTCATTTGCAATTGGGTAAATATTACCCTTTTCAGGAGATGATGGACGAACCGCTCCGAGAATTGTTAAATGGTGTGAAAGACGTGGTAGATCCTCAGCGTGTGATCAATCCTGGAACATTAGGGCTGAGGTAGAGAGGGTGAATCGTAGGGTACCCATCGTTAATCTGATAATTTGTTTTGGTCAATGCTAGAGCGTTCTAAAAATGCGTTTCGAGGGTATCCTGAAAATGCGCTCTCTTTCTTGAAGGAAATAGAACGGAATAATAATCGCCCTTGGTTTCAAGAAAATAAAAGTCGCTATGAAGACTTAATAAGAACGCCCTCGTTGGATTTTATAGAAGCTATGGGGACACGCATTGAGAAAAAGCTTTCTCCTCACTTTTTAGCAGTCAGGAAGAAAGTAGGAGGCTCCTTGATGCGAGTGTATAGAGATACTCGTTTTTCAAAGGATAAAACCCCCTACAAAACTAATGTGGGGATTCAGTTTCGGCATGTTCAAGGTAAAGATGTCCATGCGCCTGGCTTTTATGTGCATTTGGAACCAGGTAATTGTTTTCTTGGTGCAGGAATTTGGCGTCCCGAGTCAAAGTCCCTCCTTAGGATTAGAGAATTTATTGCGGACAATCCTAACGCTTGGAAAAGCGCTCTTAGTGTAAGGGGGTTTAAAAAAAATTGGCGCCTCATTGGGGATAGTCTTATCAGACCGCCCAAAGGTTTTGACAAAGAGCACCCTTTAATAGCTGATTTAAAGAGAAAGAGTTTTATTGCTCGTTATAGTTTTCCTGATAAGCATATCTACAACGCTGACTTTTGCGATTTTTCCATTAAATATTTTTCGCAGGCAGAGGAGTTGATGGATTGTTTGTGTTTTGCCATCGAAGTGAATTACTAAATTATCTGACCCAAGGTAGTGATATCAATCATCGTGGCGCTGATATTGCCCTCCTCTAGAACGGCGACATCGGTATTTAAGCTATTATCTATTGATGCTTTTGCAAGTCCAAATTTATACTCTTGTTCAGTCTGTTCTTGAAAACATTGTCCGTAAAAAGTTTTACTGAGGGTGGTTCTGCAGATTGTGATGTCTTTTTTGGCGACATAAGGAAAGTTGATATTCCATGTAATGGGATGCTGAGAGTCTGGGTTACTATATTGTTGCCAAATCATTTCGCAATTAATTGGGATGGTTCTCTCAACGAAGACCTCAGTTTCCTTAGGGAACTTTCTGTTTTTATCCCAATAGAGAAAGTCTGAAGGCACTAGTTCCTGGGATAGTGCGATTCCAGGTATTCCAGCGATATTTCCTTCCAAGCATGCGCCTATGGTGCCTGAGGCTAAAGAGAAACCTAGGCCGATGTTTTTTCCAATATTGATTCCAGAGATGACTAAATCAGGTTTCTTCGGCATTAAATTGTGAATAGCGAGGTTAACACAATCTGCCGGAGTACCACTGATTGCCCAGCCCTCGCACTCAGCGATCCGAATACTCTCCACCTTTATCGGTCCATGCCGGGTCATCGACTTGCCTTTCCAGCTGTGCTCAGTTGCTGGCACTGCAACTACCAAGTTGCAAAACTTTTTCAATGATCTGATCGCAAGTTCCAAAAACGGAGAATCGATACTATCGTCATTTGTAATGAGTACGGTTTTAGTTTGGCTCAAAATCTACTCCTTTGCGTTAAGCTCTTTTGTGAAAAGGTGCTTACAAGCGTGGTTAAGTTCAGTCAGAGGTATTCAAATGTTTTTATAAGAGCGGCTTGGCCACTGAATTGTGAATTAGGCCCGAGTAAGTTCCAAATCGTAGTGTCTCCAATTTTAATCCGTTTACCTGTTTTGGTTATCCTTGTCCCAGAATATCCTTTCGCATAACCAGTTTTTTTTATCTCTTCCATCATTTTTGATCTGTCTTCTTGCTGCGTTACCTCCGCCGACAAGCGACTTGGAAGTTTGATCAGCTCTTCCCAATTGTACTCAAAAATTTCTAAAGCTAATAAGTTTCCGTAACAGAAAATTGGATCGGATTGGGTGTCATGAACTAGTAGAGGACGTTTTAGGTGAAAAAGAGCCTCAGAAGGCGAGGAAAATTTATTTTTGCAATCAACAACAGATCTCCCAGTAAAATGCTCGTAACTTGCAATAGCAATCTCGGCAATATCACTTCGCCAATTATTTTCCAAAGAGGGGAACGCATTCCTAATTAACATTTAAAGATGTCTTTTGTGAGCTTTAATTATTGATAGTCTAATAGTTTCAGCAGATTGTGCCCCTGAAAAAAGATAGTGTCCATTATAGAGAAAGGCTGGCACCCCCATTATGCCCAGATTGCTTGCTTGTTCTTCAAGCGCTTCTACCCGAGAGTTCAGTTCAGGGTCAACAAGAATGTTTTCTGCTTCTGATCGCTGAAATCCCGACTTTGCTGCGATATCGAGTAGGTTATTCGCCTCGCCAATATCAACCCCTAAAATAAAGTACGCCTCGAATAATTTGCTCACAATGAGATTTTGTAACTTCGGGCTGTTCGCAGAGAGGATTAACTTGTGGGCATCTCGTGTGTTAGGTACTTTTTTAATGGCTTCGAGGTTGAGTTCCAATTCGTCAGCCTCGGCGTTTATGAGAATCTGCCTATAAATCTTTTTTGCTGAGGACGTTGAGCCAAATTTAATCCTTAAATAGTCAGCGCGGTCCATTCCTATTTTTGGCAAAGAAGGATTAAGTTCGAAGGGGTTCCACTCCACTCGTAGGCTTATTTCTGGTTCGATTTCTTTTAAAGCCACACCCAGTCGAGCTTTTCCAATGTAACACCAGGGGCAAATTGGATCTGAAACCACGGTCAATGTTGCCTCTCTGGACATTTTTTAACTCCTAATTATTCCTGTTTGAGTGTAGTTTAGAAAGGTAATAGTTTACCAAGATAGTGATATAGAACATACTCTATTTTTGTTTTGCAAATTTAATTAAAGAATAATTGATGAAGATAAAAATTGGCCTCCTTCTCTGTGATCATGTGCCTGAGGGGCTCCTAGCTAGTTTTGGGGACTACCCCGAAATGTACCAGAAAGCATTTAATGGTCTGGGGTTTCAAATTAGCTGGATAGTATACGATGCCTGTAAAACTGAGTTGCCAAACACTACGGGAGAAGTGGATGGGTTTATAATCAGCGGGAGCAGGTTCTCTGTCAACGATAACGAGAAATGGATAACTAGCTTGATTAGCTTCGTGAGGTGGTTAAATCAAGAGATGATTCCCACAGTTGGAATATGCTTTGGACACCAGCTTATTGCCAAAGCTCTCGGTGGCGTTGTAGAAAAGTCAGGTACTGGATGGGGAGTAGGCTGTAAGGCATTTTTGGTTGACGGCAAAAGAGACTGGATGAAGGGAAGTAAAGAAGAGCTTGTTGTCCCAGCCTTTCACCAGGAACAAATCACTCGTCTGCCAATTGGAGGGAGGTTGATTGGCAGTGCCGATTATTGCACTAATTTCTTGATGGAGTGCAATGATCAGATGTTAGGGATACAAGGCCATCCAGAATTTAGGAAAGAATATATATCCGCTTTGCTGGGGGAAAGGCTTGCGGTACTGTCCGAGGTGGTCTCTTCCGAGGCCGAAAAGTCGCTCAAATTGAGCGAAGACAATACCCTTATAAAATCTTGGATTCTTGATTTTATAAGAATACGTGCTCAACTTCTTTAATGTCTAAAAATGCGGCATAATTTCTGCCGCTACTTGGTCTACAACCTCACGCGTAGGTCTTATCGGTTGAATCGCCACCTGATCTACGCCCGCCTCACGCATCTGCTTTATCATTTCCAAAACCTCACTTTTAGTTCCCGTAAGAGTCGTGGCTTGAATAATTTTCTTTGTCATCAACGCTTCATGTTCATCTCTGAGATGCTGTAAATAACCGGAATAAAGCTTTAGATGTCGTGTTTCAACGGGTTCATTAGGCTCTTTGTAAACCCCGGTGAATCCCACCAGTTCCTCTCGTAATTCTTCTGGGAGTAGATCTGGGTTTTGATGGCACGACAGTGCGAAAATATTGCTGCTCGATGCGACCATTGGTCCGACTGCTTCTCTCACTTCTCTAGTTTCAATATCGTTACTTGTTGAGGTTAGATAAAAAGCTGTCATCGACAGCACATAAACGTCTTCTGGGTTTTTACCAGCTTCTTCAGCACCTTGCCGTACATTATCGACCATCCATTTGACCAGAGTAGGATGAACTGCGCCAAATAGAATTACACCGTCGGCTATTCTTCCAGCCATTCTAGCGACCTTTGGACCGCTGGCCGCGATATAAATTGGTATTTCATCCTTGATATTGTAGTAATTAAGATCAGGATTTAGAAATTTAATTTTACGGTGTCGGTTACCCTCGGAATAGTCTACTATTCCCCCATTAAATAATCCTTTACAGACTCTAATATGGTCTTCTAATTCAGCAACCTTAGCCGCGGGCATTCCCATGGTCCTTCTAGTGGTATTACCGGTTCCGATCCCCATAACTACTCTACCTGGCGCGAGAGAGTTAATGGTGGCCATTCCACAGGCAGAGAGTGGCGCAATTCGAGATTTCGGGTTAGTCACTCCAGGCCCTAGAATGATTTTATCTGTTCTGTCAGCACAGAGCGCCAAGGACGCATATACTTCACTCCCAAGCATTTGCGAATCATAAAGCCAAGCATGCGAAAACCCTTTATCCTCGGCGTACTTCACATCACCATGAATATGTACATCCCCCATAAATACAAATCCAAAATCCATAAGTTCTCTCCGTGTAGTTAGTTCTGATTGCTCGGCTAGAATAATACCTTAAACATTCGGCTAAACCGAGGCTTAGGTTGTTAATTGTTGTGTTATCCAACTGCCTATATCGATTAGTTCTTCGGCAATGACATTATGGCCAGTCGGGTAAGTTTTGTATTCTACCTCATATCCCATTCCCATGAGGTTGCGATAAGCCCTGTCTCCCATCGATTCGAGAACCATCTCATCTTCTCTTCCATGGCAGATCAAAACAGGGATTTCCGTATTACTAGCATGCGGCTTAATAGTTTCCGAAGTGGGGAAATAACTAGATATGCTTATCAGTCCGCAAAGCTTCTTTGGATAGGTTAAGGCAGTCTCAATGGCTACGACTCCGCCTTGTGAGAAACCAGCGATAATGATTTTTTCTGTCGGCACGCCTTTGTCTTCAGCGTCATTGATAAGCGTTTTAATTCTTGATGCGGACTCTCGTATTCCGTTCTCATCAATCTTCGCATCCCGATCGAGTGCGTATATGTCATACCACGCTGGCATCACGAAATTATTATTGATTGTCACGGGTATAGAGGGCGCATGTGGGAAGATGTACCATATCGACAAAGAGGGCTCGATTTTTAAAAAAGGAACGACTGACTCAAAGTCATGTCCGTTCGCTCCTAGTCCGTGTAGCCAGATGACACAGCCCTTTGGAGGGGTTTCTGGAAAGATTTCGACGCAGCCTTTTGATTCCATCATAATTCTCTGGGTAAATGTGAAGGTTTAGCTTACCATTGGGTTGTTGTGAGGATAGCTTAAATGAGGGTTCTTGGGTATCTGATTTATATTTTTCGAGATTGTGTTTGCAAAAATCCTCGAGGTTCTGCTTGGACGAGAGGGTCATAAGGAGGTTATTTTGAATTTTGATAAAAAAGTAAGTCTTATAACGGGGGCAGGCTCAGGTATCGGTCGCCAGCTGGCAATAGAGTTGGAGAAGCTCGGCTCGATAGTTGTTCTGTCGGATGTGAATGAAAGTGGGCTCGAGGAGACTGCGAAACTTATCAATTGTGAAGACGAAGAACGCTTATCTGTCGTAGACGTCACTGATTATGATCAGGTAAAAAGTTTCATTGAAAAGGCAGCTCAGAAGTTCGGTCGAATCGATTATTTATTCAATAACGCGGGTATAGCGATCGCCGCTGATGCGAGAGATTATGAAGTAAGTCATTGGAAGGCGGTTGTGGATGTGAACTTGATGGGGGTTATTCACGGATGCGATGTAGCCTATAAAATAATGGCAAAACAAGGTAACGGTCATATTGTCAATATTGCCTCATTATCCGGACTGGTGCCTTTTCCGACTAACGCGCCGTATGCTGCAACTAAACATGCGGTTGTAGGACTTTCGACAAGTTTGAGGGTGGAGGGAGAGGCCTTGGGTGTGAAAGTGAGTGCGGTTTGTCCTGGTTTTATTGAGTCAAACATCTACTCAGCTACACAGTCTATTAATTTAGATAGAGAAAGTTTTCTCAATGCAGATCTACCTTTTAAAAAGGTGCCCACCGATATCGCAGCAGGCGAGATACTAAAAGGAGTGCTCAAAAATAAGAGCCTCATAGTGTTTCCTGGATATGCGGTTGTGGCGTGGCTTCTTTACAGGGTAAGTTCCTTTTTTCAGAGAAAGATAAGTAGAGACTTGATAAGTCAGTTTCGCAGAATGCGACAATCCTAACATTTGTCATGAGTGAGGAAAGCCCTATACTCAAGCTTCCACACTATTTTGCGGTGCGAAAAGAGACGATCTTAGGGGATGTTTTCTTTGTAGTCCAGATAGTTGCTGCTGTTTGGTTCGGATTTGCACAAGTAGGGACTTTGTTGGTGTCCGTGGAAGGGGCAAGTATAACTTGGATGGGACTTTGGTTTGCATTTGTGATGATGAACTTAGGTCTTGCGATTGGTGCGTCAAGAAAAGGGACCGATCGTGTGATAAAACAGGCTGTAGCGAATTACTTTGCCTGGACTCTGGTGATAGGGCTTGCTTTTTTTACTTTGCTAATGCAAGGAGCTTCGTGGAATTCCATAGATAGCCTAACCAGCATAATAACCGGCATAGGGATTTTCGGATTGATTGTCTATGCTCGTACATCAGGTTTAGAAATATTTGATCCGATTATTCGTGGTGGTTTTGCCTTGCTTTTTAAGTTTGTGCCGCAGATGACTTTGGCGGTAAATATTTGGCTCTACGGAGGGTCAGGGATAGCACTATACACCATTTGGGTGGGGCATTTTATTATCAGCATGCGGATAGGTCAGATTTGGATTTCAGCTCGTAAAACGAACTGGGATAGACATAGGATAGGGGTGGTAATAGGAGAGCTGGGAAATGAAGTGAGTTGGATTGTGGTAACAATTGTTTGGTTACTTGTACTCGAGTAGTTTGTTGATTAGGGAGGAATAGGCATGATTAGTGTAAACGGTATGGCTCATATCGTAATAAATGTAAGTGAATGGGACGTCTGTAAACCATTCTATAAAAAGATAATGCCTTTTTTAGGATTAGAGCAAGTTTTCGACGGAGACGAGTATATTTATTTTGTTGGTGGCCGGACCGCAGTAGGAGTAAATAAATGTCAGTCAGAGTATGAAAATGAACGGTTTGTACAACAAAAGATTGGATTACATCACTTCTGTTTACGTGGTAAATCCAAAGAAGATATCGACCGTATTTACAATTATCTGCTGCAGATTGAAGCTAAGGTGGTAGAGAAGCCAAGAGCTGGCGAATGGGCGCCCGGTTATTATTTCGTGCTTTTTGAAGATCCAATAGGAACTCGGATAGAGGTCAATTATGTACCAGGAAAAGGTGTGCTAGAGACCGGTGTGGGATTCACGCCGGGCGAGCATTACAAATAGTTACGAGAATAAAAAAATAGACAGTCGAATGCAGAGGAGAGCAAGAAGTGAAATCGGTACTGGTTGCTAATCGAGGGGAAATAGCGGTAAGAATTATTAAAACGTTAAAAGCTCTAGGTATCCATTCCGTTCAGGTATTTAGTGAGGCTGATGAACAATCTTTAGCTGTTAGATTGGCTGATGAGTCCATTAGAATCGGACCGCCTCAGGCTGCGAAGTCTTATTTAGATAAAGATAAAATTCTCGAGGTAGCTCTTGCTAAAGATGTCGATGCTATTCATCCGGGATACGGTTTCTTGTCGGAAAATGCGGAGTTTGCTAGAGCAGTCGAAGAATCAGGAATTAAGTTTTTGGGGCCGGCTTCTCAGACGATAGAGATGCTGGGAGACAAGGTAGAAGCTAGAAAATTGGCAGTAAAAGCTGGAGTGCCTGTAGTACCTGGCACAAGGGGGGCAATTCCTGATTGGAAGTCGGCATTATCGGCTGCAGAAGAGATTGGATTCCCGGTTATGATAAAGGCCGCTGCAGGCGGCGGAGGTCGAGGGATAAGGATCGCGCAAAACCCAGCAATGCTCGAAGAGTTACTGACTATATCAGCGTCGGAGGCAAAGGCTGCTTTTGGAGATGGTACCCTCTACCTAGAAAAGTTGATTCTAAATGCACGTCATATAGAAGTTCAATTCATGGGGGACGGAGAAAATTACGTCCATTGCTACGAGCGAGAGTGTTCCACTCAACGAAGGCGCCAAAAAGTTTGGGAGGAAGCTCCTGCGATTGGGATATCTGAAGAAATAAAGAAAGAGATGTGTGAGGCAGCGCTAGCTTTAGCAAAGTCGGCTAGGTATGTTGGGGTGGGAACTGTGGAGTTTCTTTATGATTCTGACACGAAAGATTTCTATTTCATCGAGGTAAATACTCGTATTCAAGTTGAGCACCCAGTCACCGAACTGATTACAAATCTCGATATAGTAAAAATAATGCTTGAAATTGCCGAGAATGAAACCCTGCCTTTAACACAAGGTGACATTAAAAAAGTGGGTCATGCAATTGAATGTAGAATAAATGCAGAAGATCCATTTAACCAATTCTTCCCCTCTCCCGGTAACGTGGAGGTATTTCGGCCGCCGATTGGCGAGGGAGTAAGGTTCGATGGAATGCTTTATGAGGGATATTCAGTGCCACCTTACTATGATTCCCTTTTGGGAAAACTCATTGTTTGGGGGCAAACGAGAGAAATAGCTTTGGCACGTATGGAGAAAGCGCTTAATGCTTTTGAAATTCAAGGCATAAAAACAACTATCCCTTTGCACTTAAACCTGCTAAAAACTAAAGAAATTAAAGAAGGTACGTTCGACATAAAATTCCTGGAGGAATATTTGTCCCGCGAATCATGATGGGAGTAAATGACTGATGATTGAAAATTCAACCCGATTCTCCTTTGGAGGAGACGAACACTTACTGTGCGAATGTTCCGAAGAAATGTCTCTCCAATCTTTTTTTAAAAGTTTAAGTGCTACTACCAGAATCAAACAGCTAGGAATTCCAGGTGTGGTCGAAGTTTGTGGCGGAAATGCAGCGTATTTGGTTCGTTTTAATCCTGATGAAATTCATCCCGATGATTTGCTTGAGAGAATTAAAGAAATAGATGAGGAGGCCGCAAAAGCTGAGCCCGTCGTGGAGACTCGCATAACGGAAATTCCGGTTTATTATCAAGATCCTTGGACTGCTGAGACGATGAAACAATTTCGTGATCGTCATCAAACACCGGAATCTACTGACCTTGAGTATGCTGCTGAGATCAACGGCTTTCATTCAGTTGGCGAGTTCATCAAAGCCCATCATGAGTCTCCTTGGTTTGTCTCGCAGGTGGGTTTTGTGTGCGGAGTCCCTTGGTTGTATCAAATGGTTGATATAGAACGCCAGATACAGGTCCCTAAGTATGTTCGACCCAGGACAGACACTCCCAGACATACCATTGGTCATGGAGGTTGTTTTGCGGCTATTTATGCAGTTCGTGGTGCCGGAGGATATCAAATGTTCGGCATCACTCCTATGCCTATTTTTGAGCCTAACGAGCCTACAACCTACTTTGAAGGATCGATGGTCTTTTCAAAGCCTGGCGACATTGTCAAATTCAGACCAATAGAAAGGGCCGAGTATGATGAGATAGTGAAGCTTAGCGAGGAGGGAAAGTACAATCCTCCTATAAAGGAAGTAATATTTGATTTACGGGAATTTAATAAAAACACTGACGAGTATAACAAGGGATTAGTGGAGAAGCTGTATGACATTTAAAGTTATCGAGGCAGGTATTTCCGTGAGCGTGCAGGATTTAGGAAGACCAGGCTACTATCAACTGGGAATCCCGCAGGGTGGTGCCATGGATAGGTTCTCATTATCAGTGGCAAACCTACTGGTGGGAAACAACGAAAATGCGGCTGGGCTTGAGGCTGCTTACATAGGGCCAAAACTTCATTTTTCTTCCTCTACGATGATTGCTGTTACTGGAGGCGATGCGCCGGTATTTGTGGATGGAGTTGAACATGAGTGTTGGCGACCAATAGAAATCAAAGCGGGCCAAGTGTTGGAGTTTGGCTTTATTAAAAATGGAGCGAGACTCTATTTGGCCTTCGCAGGAGGTATCAATGTGCCAGAAGTGTTGGGGAGCCGGTCGACCTACACAGTAGGAATTCTTGGCGGACTTGAAGGACGCGTTTTGAAATCGGGTGATGTCTTGGAGACTTTCCAGTCTGAATCGCAAGTTACCATCAGAGATGTTTCTATTCCAGAAGCAATGCGGCCTCAAATTACTCAGGTCACTTCTTTGAAAGTCTTGCCCGGATTATATTGGCACAGGTTAACTGAGGCCGCGGGTGAGAAATTTTTTGCTGACGAATGGGCAGTTGGGACGGAAGCGGATAGGATGGGTTACAGATTTACTGGGGGTCGTCCAATGGAATTCGTCGAAAGAACCCCCCCATTCGGTGCTGGTGCGGACCCCTCTAACATCGTAGATAGCGCCTATCCCTATGGTTCTATTCAGGTCCCCGCTGGACAAGAGCCCATAGTCTTACACAGAGATGCAGTTTCAGCCGGTGGTTACTTTCAGATAGGAACGGTAATTTCAGCCGACATGGATCTGATAGGGCAGCTGCAGCCAAACAAAAAAGTGCAATTTATAAAAGTGTCCATGGATGAGGCTCTAAAGGCACGGTCAGTTTACCAAGCAAAGATGGCGCAAGTCCGAGAGACATTGAACCGTTAATTTGAGGGTCCAGATACAAACAACGGCACATTGATTTCAGATACGCTTCGGCCACCGTGTACCCCTAATAGGGAAGGGGCTATTTCGTTGGGTAAGGGGTCGTAGATCGCGTAGTTTTCTTTCATGAATAAGACAAAGTCACCAACTCTGTCTTTTAAAAAATTACTGGGTGTCCCGGTGCCTAGCCAGTTGCTTGAGATGAATTTTTCTGACTCTTCTATTTCTATGGCTTCATTTAAATTATCTTTGATATAAGCGGTAAATCTTTTTCTAGCTTTTTCTTTTACGTAAGCATACGCTGTTCGTGGTTCTCCACACAGAGGCAATGAAAGCATTCGTTTCATTTCGGGATGATCGGTCAAATAAATTCTCCTTTCAGGAGGGCTATGAATGAAACCGTGATCAGCGGTTGTGATCAACATAGTGTCGCTAGCTTCTGCCAGTTTAAAAAGGGCTGATAATAACTTGCTCACTTTTTCATATTCGACCTTTGTCTCTAAACTGTAGGGTCCAAAGTGATGAGCAGTCGAGTCAATAGTGGGGATGTATCCATAAAGATAACTGGAATCTGTATTTCCACAAACAAACCCTTTGATGAGAGAACTGAATTCTTCGTAACTTTTGTAGGACTGCCTGATTGCTCCTTGCCCCATAGACCGGCTAAAAGCAGAGTCTGAGATCTCAGCGGGCTGTATCACGGTGCTTTCAGTTCCCAGCCGTTTGGTTAAGGACTCCGAGTTCGTTAGGGTCAACGGGTCCAAGCCATACTCCACTAAATCTTCCTTTTTTGCCCTAGAAATAAACGGCAATATGGTGGCAACATCTGATATTTCAGGAAGATACATATACCATCCAGTGATCCCATGTTGCTTAGGTGCGGATCCGGTCAGGAAGGTGCTGATGGCAGATGCAGTGGTAGAGGGGTAGACGGAGGTGAGTGTTCCTACATGCCAAGTGCTAAGTGCTTTCTTATGATCTAAAATATCGTATAAATCTTGTCCTAAACCATCGACGACAATAAGGGCGACACGTTTTGCTTTCTTTGACTGTTTGATTGGAAAGATATCAAGTTCACCATAAGCGCCTGCACCTGGATTTTTACTTGGGTTTAACGTTTGGATTATCGACTGCATCAGATTTACAATCGATCCGTTTTGATAGTTAGGTTTGCCCGTTAGAAGATTTTCCTGAACCATTTAGGATTAAGAGCTGCACGACAACATGGAACAGCCAGGCTTATTTTTTGCCCACTCTGGTCGCTGCAAGGTAAATTTCTGATCTGGATCAATATTTTCAGAAAATGGAGTTTTCAAGATGTCTAGTAATTCGTTCAGGGTGGAATAATTTCCCTCGCTTGCTTCGTCTATGGCAATCTGTGTTACATAGTTTCGAAGTATAAATTTAGGATTAACCGAATTCATGAGCTGTTCTCGCTCCCTTTGATTGGTCATCTCCCTAGAGATCCGCTCATGATAGCGCTGTAACCAATCTTCAAGTAATGACTTGTAGTTCTCATTACCTTTTACGGAACCGTAAAATGCTGGTTCTAGCGTTTTGCAGGCTTCTGAAAAAGCCGGAGTTTTCTCAGAGAGTTTAATTTTTGCAAGTAGACGAAAAAACAACGTCCAATCCGTTTCAGTAGCTTGTAGGACTGATAGCATTCCTTCAAACAACGTCTTATCGTCTTTTTCGACTTTTGTTAATCCGATCTTTTTTCCTAATTCCGCATACCATTTTTTCGAATAGGTATTCCTATAAAGCTCTAAACCAGATTGTAGAGCCTCTTCATTTGGAAATACTGTATATAGGGCATTCGCTAGTTGAACCAAGTTCCACAGAGCAATGTCTGGTTGTCGGCCATAGCAGTAGCGTTTCCCCTGAGCGTCGGTTGTGTTTGGAGTCCACATAGGATCATAACCATCCAGCCAGCCATAAGGCCCAAAATCAATAGTTAATCCTGATATCGACATATTGTCAGTATTCATCACGCCATGAACGAATCCGTATCGCATCCAGTCACAAACGAGAATTGCAGTCTTTTCACATACATCATGAAACCAGGCAGAGTATAGGTCTGCTTGATGTTCAGTACGTTTGGCAAAGCTTTCCCAAATCGAACCGAAATGATGTTCGATAGTATAGTTAATAAGACGTTTCAGTAAATCCTTATCGCCCCGCTCAGCAACAATTTCAAAATTCCCAAAACGTATGAAATTTGGAGCCACTCTGCAAACAACCGCGCCTGGCTCTAGTCTAGCATTGCCGTCGTAGAACATATCTCTCAGAACCTCTTCGCCAGTTGATACCAGACTAAGGGCTCTCGTTGTTGGCACTCCTAGATGGAACATGGCTTCGCTGCAAAGAAATTCTCTGATTGAAGAACGTAAAACTGCTAATCCGTCCGCGCCTCTGGAGTAAGGTGTTTCACCAGACCCCTTAAGCTGTAGAGCCCAGCTTTCTCCACTGGAATTTTTCAGTTCTCCTAAATTTATAGCTCGGCCATCGCCCAATTGGCCGGCCCAGTTGCCAAATTGGTGTCCTCCGTAACACATCGCGTAAGGTTGACCCCCATCTGAGATTTTGTTGCCAGAAAAAATCTCCAAGAAAGACTTGCTGTTACAGAACTCATTCTGGAAATCCAATAAATTAGCCACTTCAGGAGAGTAGGCTAAAAGGGTTGGATTCTTAGTCTTTTTAGGCAGTGCTATGGAATAACAAGCTCCAGTCACCTCTCTTCGGTAATTTTCTTTTATCGGGTCAGCAGGTAGTGAGTCAACGAAGTTGCTTTCGAGGCGGAGGTTTTGCATTAACTGACTCGTTCACTTGAAATTGGATGATTTGTCGATATTACCCCAATGAGGGCTAATTTTCACCTCTCACCGTTTGAGTAAAGCATAAATTTTTTATTTGATGAAAGTGGGGATAATAACCTGTGGACAACTGACTTAAAGTGAGGTTTGCCATTGGCGTCCTTCTCTAAGTTTTTCTATACTAGCTCAGGGGGGAAGTATTCAACCTTAAAGAGAGGGAACCTAACAATGTTGAACGAAAGGAAGAGTTTATTTGTTTCATCTTTGTTCGTATTTTTTTCCGCGTCTGTCTTTGGCGTGGGAGAAACGACAGTAGACGATGCAACGTTAAGCGTAATGGGGAATGGTAAGAACTGGGCTGCCTTCGGGAGAAACTACAGTGAGCAACGCTATAGTCCTTTGACAAAAGTTAACACTGAGTCGGTTAAAGGTCTTGGATTAGATTGGTATATGGACCTCCCCGATGATAGGTCTCTGACGGGCACCCCGCTTGTGGTTGATGGAGTGATCTACTTCACTGGAAGTTATTCAAAAACCCGAGCAGTAGATGCTAAAACTGGCGAACTTATTTGGGAATATGACCCGGAGTCGATCAAGCATGCTGGTGACAGGCTTAAAGTAATGTGGGACCAAAATAAGGGTTTGGCAATATGGAAGGATAAGGTCATCATTTCTACTATAGACGGAAGATTGGTTGGCTTAGATAAAGCCACCGGGGAAGAAGTTTGGGAGACTATGACCGTTGATCCCAGGAAGGCCTATTATATAACCGGTGCACCCAAAATTTTTAAGGATAAGGTTATCATTGGTAATGGAGGTACAGAACAAGAGGCTGCGAGAGGATATGTGACGGCCTACCATACTGACACAGGAGAAATGGCTTGGAGATTTTGGGTGGTGCCTGGAAATCCAGCCGATGGGTTCGAGAGTAATGCAATGGAAATGGCCGCTAAAACTTGGACGGGCGAATGGTGGAAGATGGGTGGTGGCGGTAATACGTGGCACGGGATTACCTATGATCCAGAATTCGATCAAGTCTTGGTAGGGACTGGAAATGGTTCTCCGTGGAATCAAAAGATCCGATCGCCAGGCGGGGGAGATAACTTATTCCTTTGCTCAATCGTGGCTCTAGATGCTGATACCGGGGCTTATAAATGGCACTATCAAACAACTCCCGGAGAGACTTGGGACTATAATTCAAACATGGATATAGTCCTCGCCGATTTAAAATTCGGCAAGCAGACTATCAAGGCTTTGATGCATGCACCTAAAAATGGGTTTTTCTATGTGATAAATAGAGAAAATGGAGAGCTGCTGTCCGCGGAGAAAATTGGTAAAGTGACTTGGGCTTCTCACGTCGATCTAAAAACGGGTAGGCCCGTCGAAGTAGAAGGTTCAAGGTATGAAGATGGTGAGGAGTTGGTGTGGCCTAGCGCATTTGGTGTGCACAACTGGCATGCCATGTCTTACAACCCAGATACTGGGCTGGTTTACCTTCCTACCATAGAGATGCCCGCATTGTTCAAAGATTCGGAAATAGATTTAAAAGCCTGGCGTTCTCCATCTTTTAGGGTAAGTACCGGTATCGAATTCAACAAGGAAGATGCCGCAGCTGATGCGGGAGCAGCTTATCTTATGGCTTGGGACCCGCTCAAGCATGAAGTTCGTTGGAAACATTTACAACCACCGCAATGGAATGCGGGCACCATGACGACTGCGGGCAATTTGGTATTCCAAGGTAGGGCAGACGGCCGTTTTGCAGCCTATCATGCAGAGTCCGGAGAGGAGCTCTGGGCGGTAGAATTAGGCCTAGGTATTTCGGCACCTCCTGTTACATATACTGTCGACGGAAAACAGTATATCTCTCTCTTGGTCGGCTGGGGCGGGGCAGGTCAAATAGTCGGTAGTTTAGCGGCCCAACACGGTTGGAAGCACAAAGTGCACACGAGACGTCTTTTTACTTTTTCGTTGGACGGTAAAACCGAGATTCCAAGCTCACCTCCGCCCGCATATGCGAAGCCTGTGGACGTCAAAGATTTCATTTTAGATGAAAGGAAAGTAGCTCAAGGTAAACAGCTCTATAGTGAATCCTGCAGTCTTTGTCATGGCGGGGGAGGTGTTTCAGGTGGCATGGCTACTGACTTGAGAGAATCACCGATGGTGCTGACTAAAGAATCCTTCAAGGCTGTCCTGGTTGACGGCGCTTCCATTCAAAAGGGGATGCCTCGCTTTAAAGATTATGGTGAAGAAGAGCTGACAAGCCTGATGCACTATATAAGAGAGCGGGCGCGGTATTCGATAAATAATCCCAGCCCTCTACATTTTTGAATACTTTAGCTAGATTAAGGTAACGAAAGGAGAGACGGTGCCCCAATACGTATTCCAATTACAAGCAGTAGGAAAAATCGTACCGCCTAAAAAACAAATTCTGAGGGATATTTCCCTCAGTTTTTTTCCAGGGGCAAAGATCGGTGTTTTGGGTTTGAATGGTGCTGGAAAATCAACGCTTTTGAAAATTATGGCGGGTTTAGATACTGAGATCGAGGGTGCCGCAATTCCCTTAAAGGGATTAAAAGTTGGCTATTTGGAGCAAGAGCCATTACTTGATGAGTCTAAAGATGTTAGGGGAAATATAGAAGAAGGTTTAGGGGAAGCAATCGGTTTATTGGAGCGCTTCAACCAGGTTAGTTTAAAGTTCGGAGAACCGATGAGCGATGAGGAGATGGAGAAGCTTCTCGAAGAACAGGGAAGCCTTCAGAATCAGATTGATGCGATAGGTGGATGGGAGATAGAGCGGAAATTAGAGATCGCGTCAGACGCGTTGAGAATTCCTGCATGGGAATCTAAAATAGCCCAATTATCAGGTGGAGAACGGAGAAGAGTGGCTCTCTGTAGGCTACTCCTTTCTGAGCCGGATATGCTCCTTTTAGACGAACCTACTAACCATTTGGATGCTGAGTCTGTAGCGTGGTTGGAGCGCTACCTAGCTAGTTACTCAGGCACAGTAGTAGCTATTACCCACGATCGATATTTCTTGGACAATATTGCAGGGTGGATTTTGGAATTAGATAGAGGGTTTGGGATTCCCTTTGAGGGTAATTACTCTTCCTGGCTTGAACAAAAGGAAGTGCGGTTGCAGCAAGAGGAACGAGAGCAGGCGGCCCATAAAAAAAATGTTCAGTCTGAGTTGGAGTGGGTGAGAAAGAACGCAAAAGGCAGACAGTCTAAGAGTCGTGCCAGGTTGCAAAGGTTCGAGGAACTACAGTCAAAAGAATTTCAAATTCGCAACGAGACTAACGAAATTTACATTCCACCGGGCCCAAGGCTTGGTGATTCAGTGATTCAAGTAGAGTCCCTTTCCAAGAAGTTCGATGACAAACTGTTGATAGATAATCTATCTTTTGAAATACCTCCAGGAGCGATTGTGGGAGTGATAGGGGCCAATGGGGCAGGAAAAACCACTTTGTTTAAAATATTAACAGGAGAAGTTATAGCCGATGCTGGAAACATAAAGGTGGGAGATACTGTCAAGTTTACATACGTTGACCAGAGTCGCGATTCCCTGAAAAACGAAAATTCGGTATGGGAGGAATTGTCTGGAGGCCAGGATATCCTAAAAATCGGTGACTGCGAAATCCAATCTAGGGCTTATTGCGGAAGGTTTAATTTTAAGGGCCAAGACCAACAAAAACATATCGGTAGCTTGTCTGGAGGGGAGAGGAATAGAGTTCATTTGGCTAAAACCCTTCTCTCTGGAGCTAATTTTATTTTTCTTGATGAACCTACTAACGATCTGGATGTTGAGACTCTTAGGGCTTTGGAAGAGGCGATCTTGAACTTTCCTGGTTGTGTGATGGTTGTTTCTCACGACCGTTGGTTTCTGGACCGTGTAGCAACTCACATACTCGCGTTCGAAGGGGATAGTCATGTCGAATGGTTTCCTGGGAACTATGACGATTATGCAAAAGACAAACAAAGGCGACTTGGGAAAGAGGCGGATGCTGCCCCCAAAAGGATCAAGTACAAGCCGGTTGTTCGGTGAAAATTAGACCAAGACTATAACTAAGAACTACAAGGTAGTTATGTTCGCAGGTATATATTTATGCCATGGTGTGCCAGCGAAAAAATCCCGGTGTCCAGAGCCCGTTAATTCGTTGGTCGCTGTACCTTTCCTCTCAACTTCTCCCGCCTCGTCTCTAGTGTCCATACCCTGTCCATTTGGGAGTGATATATGTCCATCCATCATTCTACTTGAAACTTCCACTGTTACTTTTGTTCTGCCAAAGGCCGTTGACAGTTGAGCTGCGTCGCCGGTTTGAAGGCCTAGTTTTGATGCATCGTTTAAACTTAAACGAAGAGCCCCTTCTTGGTCCTTTTTTCGCCATTCAGGATTTCGAATCACACAGTTCGCTGTGTAAGGACGCCTTTCGCCAGCCGAAAGTACAAATGGATAGTCTTCATTCGTAATTGATTTTGGCCCGGTCTTCAAAGATTCAATTTCTGGGAATAATTCTGGTATGTCAGCCTTTATTCTGTGGTCGCCAGTCCTCACTCGAGTCCAAGAGGAAGATTCCTCGTCTTTCGAAAAAATAATACCGTTAGGATTAGAAATCATCGCATCAAATAAATTTTCACCCACCTCATTACCTTCTCCATCTATTCCGGCTCTTCTAAGAGAGTCTGGTTCTCTGTTTGCGACAAAGTGTGCGGTGCTCCAAAGAATTGCACTTTGTTCTAGGCCCTTAGGTAAGGTTTTTCCCAGCGTCTCGTAAAGTACGACAGGAGCATATTTTTGTATATCTCCATTAATACCTGCAACTTCGTTAAATTTTTCAAAAAATCCCTTCCTCCCATGCTCTTTTAAATGAGCTTTAAGAAGCGTAATCTCCTCAGGCATCTCCCCGATAGCACTCAAGAGTCTCGAATGAATCTCTGCTTCTGGTAAGGTCTCAGAACCTTCCGGGGGATTAAAAACAGGATGCCTCAAATGGAAGTAATTGTTTGGATATTCAAAATTAAAAAAGGTGGCCTCTGCCTTCTCATACTGTGTCGATGCAGGGAGGACATAGTCAGCATTTCGAGCAGTCTCAGTCATGGCTACATCGATCACGACAGTGCATTCCAATGAGCGCATCGCTTTTACAAACTTTTTGGTATCGGCTGTAGAGTGGGCTGGGTTGGA
This sequence comes from uncultured Pseudomonadota bacterium, assembly GCA_902597385.1. Lineage (GTDB taxonomy): Bacteria > Pseudomonadota > Gammaproteobacteria > TMED69. The sequence continues at coordinate 77,116 of CACJXQ010000004.1, forward strand.
TGATTCAATCACCATTCCTCGATATCTATCCGGATGATCTGTAAGTATCTCTTCGGCCACAATGTTACAGGGCACTAGCCCACTCAATATGGGCGCCCCTAGTACGGGGGACTTTCTGGATAAACTTGGGTTGCTACTCATCAATGGCCGGATGGTGTTAGGAATAAACTGCGATCCCTGTTTTCCAAAACTTCCGGTAACCAGCCACGCAATCCTGTGGATGTAGCTTACAAGTGTCGAGTTTCGGTTCATCTGAACACCTAGATCCTCGTACCACGCTATTGACTTAGCTTCTGCAAGTCTCTGAGCGAGTTGTCTAAGATTATCTTCTGGCACTCCACAGTAGTTAGCATATGAGCTGACGTCGATGTGCTTAAAAAGTTCCAGGACATTGTCATAACCAGTAACGTTATCTTTTAACCACTTCCAATCTACTAAATCTTCCTGGAGGAAAATCGCAATTATAGCGGCCAGCGCCCATGCGTCGGTTCCTGGTTTGAGTTGAATATGAAAGTTGGCAATATCAGCGGTCTCGCTCACTCTCGGATCGAAAACTACTAAAGCCCGATTCGGATCTTTCGCAATCTCTCTAAGTTCTACCCTTGACCTTTGCACTCCATGAGAGTTCCATGGATTTTTCCCAATAAAGATCCCCACTTCGCAATGCTCAAAATCCCCTCTCTGCGCGTATCCTCCGAACATATTTGCCGAAACCCATCCTTCGCCAGTTTTCTCCTGAGCTAAAGAGTTTGTTCTGTATCTCCCTCCCAAAGCGGTCATTGTGGTCATGCCATATCCGCCAGGAAGATGATTACCTTGACCTCCTCCACCATAGTAGAATAGCTTGTCTCCACCGAACTTATCCCTTATGGCGGAGAGTTTTTCTGCGACTTCCGAGATGGCCTGCTCCCATGATATTTGTTCATAATCTCCATCAGGTGTTCTCTTAAGAGGGTGTAGAATTCTGTCAACACTATTTTGATAGTGGTCGAGACGAGAGGCTTTTTGACAAAGGTAGCCTTGAGATCCTGGATGTTTCGGATCGCCTTTCACCTTCTCTATTCTTTGGCCATCTTCCGAGACTTTTACTTCGATTCCGCAATTATTTTCACATAAGACACAAGCAGTAGGGTGCCATTCACTCATTAGTAGTTGCTCCTAGATATCTATGAATAATTAGATGACCATTTTTAATTCGATTCCCAGAATATAGGCGTCTATATTAAGAGAGTCAACAGACCGTCTGCTAATTTAGGTTCAAACCAAGTGGATTTGGGGGGCATGATCTTTTCTTCATCTGCGATTGCCATTAAATCGGCGATCGAGGTGGGTGGTAACATTATTCCTGCAGCCATTTCCCCGCTATCAACCCTTTTAGACACCCCTTGAGAACCTCTCGCCCCGCCCACAAAGTCGACCCTTGGGTCTGTTCTGACATTCTTGATTCCAAGTATGGATTCTAAGACTAGGTTTTGGATGACACTGACATCTAGTCTTTCGATGACGTCATCGGAAAGAAATTCTGGACGCAGGCTTAATTTATACCAGGCGGAATTTAGGTAAAGACCGTAACAGTGGCGTTCGGTGGGGCGAACTTCCTGTGTTTCTTTTTCTACTTTGAAGCATTTGGAAAGTTGGGTTAAGAAGTCCTCGGGCTTAAGATTGTTTAGATCTCGCACTACGCGGTTGTAATCAAGGATGTTTAATTCCTTTTCGTCGAAAACAACTGCCAGAAAACCGCTACTTGTTCCTGCGTGATTTTCATAGACATATCTCGCTGCGGCTGACCGATGGTGTCCATCAGCGATATAAAGGGAGTCTAAACTGTTGATTAGATCGGAACACTTCCCAAGGGTAGGGTGATCGGAAACAGGCCAAATTTGGTGGCTCCACCCGTCTATTTCCGCTTCAAGCGCGGGTGCCTTTTCTTTTGTGATATCTGATAATAGTGAAGAAAGTTCGGGAATATGGCGGTTTACTAGCATGACAGGACCCGACTGGGCGAGAGTTGTCGAGATCTGATTAATTCTATCTTTCTCTTTGGAAGTGCGAGTTAATTCATGTTTTTTGATCTTGTTCGCTTTATACGCATCTATAGATGCAGCTACAGCTATGCCAGTCTGCCTATGGCTGTCGTTGCTGATTCTGTAAACATAGTAACTAGGTACACTATCCTGTATTAGGATCCCCTTGTCGCGCAGAGCTGATAAATTAGATGCGGCCCGTTGATATACAGCAGAAGAGTAAGGATCTTGCCTGTTGTCAAGTTCCAATTCTGCCCTGGATATCCTTAAGAAAGAGTGTGGTTTGTTTTTAGCTAGTGACTTTGCTTCTTCTACGTTTAATACGTCGTAGGGAGGTGCAATCACCTCTTGCGCATATTCTGGGGTGGGTGAGAGTGCTTGGAATGGTTGAACGAGGTGGCTGTTGTTCATTATAAATTGCTTGGCTCTAGTAACTTTGGGTATTTCTTTAAAAGGCTTATTACTTTTTATTAAGTGCAATTATAACGCAATAGGTGCTTGTTATTGGAAAAATACTTCAAAATTGGTGAGGCAAATATCATATATTGATTTTAGTGTTGGTTGATGGTCTCCTACGTCTTTAGACTCAAAAAAGGAAACAATATGGATAAGGCAAGTTTCTATCGAGACGCACGTTCTGATCTCAGGGGGCCCTTGGAGGGAATCACAGTGATTGAGGCTACCACAACTTGGGCTGGACCAATGGCTGGTTGTGTTTTGGCCGATTTTGGGGCAACGGTGATAAAAATTGAGCACCCCCACGGAGAAGTAGCCCGAGTACTACCGCCATTTCTTCCAAATTCAAAGTTAACCGTGCCCCACGAAACTGTTAATAGGAACAAAAAGAATATCACTCTCGATTTAAAGCTTTCCAAGGGTAGGGATTTGTTTTTAAAGCTCTGCCAGAAGGCGGATATTGTAATTGAAAACTTCAAGCCTGGAACACTTACAGAATGGGGAGTGGGTTATGAAGACGTTAAGTCTGTTAAATCAGATATAATCTATGTTTCTGTAAGCATGTATGGCCAGTTTGGCCCCTATAGTGAGCGCCCAGGCTACGATCCTTTAGCGCAAAACTTTACTGGTTGGAGTTCGTTAAATGGACCACCGACCAGTGGCCCTACGAAGGCCCCCACGTTCCTAGCAGATGATTTGGGTGGTCTTCATGGAGCACTTGGTGCTTTAGCAGCGTTGACTCGTCGTAATATCAGCGGTGAAGGGCAACACGTGGATGTAGCGCTAGTAGATAGCCTAATCTTTCAAAGTAATGGTTACTTGACCTCAGGAAAGATGGATATTCCACTGCCAAAAATGGGTAATCAATTCTCTATTGCTGCTCCAGTCAATGTCTATGAGTGCTTAGATGGAAGTATTTATGGTGGTGTTTTGTTGGATAATCATTGGAAAGCCCTATGTGTGTTATTAGAAAGACCGGACCTCGCAGAACTGAGTGGAGGGGAACGGATTGAGCAAAGAGAACTAGTAGATAAAGTTGTTGCTGATTGGTGTCTAGAGAGAACCAGAGACGAGGTAGTCAAAAGGTTAAGCGATATAGGTCTTGCGGTAACAAATGTGAATACTTATGGGGAAGCAGCAGAACATCCTCAGGTGGAGAGTAGGGACATGTTGCAACAGGTTAGTTTATCGGATGGGCATAGTATTCCTTTGACTGGTCCAGCAGCTAAGTTTTCAAGAACACCGACCAAAATACACAATGCTGCTCCAAAGCTGGGAGAGAATAATACAGAGGTTTACGGGTCTTTAGGATTATCAAAAGAGCAACAAGAGGTGTTAAAGAAAGAGGGGGTCTTATGACCCCCTCTTAGGTCAAGACTTGATGCTCTCGGCAATCTTATTAATATCAAAACTCTCGCCTACCAATAAATCCTCTCTTCCCATGAATTTAGGCTTGATATACCAAACCAGTAGCGGTAGAACAACCAGCGATAACAGCATATTGATGACCATTACAATTACTAATAGTATGCCCATGTCTGCCATAAACTTCAGGTCTGATAAGAAATACCAGGGAAGAATTCCGAGCAACATGATAGTTGCAGTAAACATGATCGCTTTACCAGTAGTCGTTAGAGCGGCGGTCAAGGCAGCTGATAAATCATGATTATGCACTTTATACTCCTCAGTGATTCTTGAGAGTAAGTAAATACCATAATCGATTCCAACACCTACTCCTATTACTGCAACGATTCCAGCATTTAAGTCTAGGCCAACTCCAAGAAGGTGCATTGTTCCCACTAGCATAAGGTTGGCAAGATTAACTGGAATTATCAGGATAAAAGCTGCCAATACCGAACCGTACGCAAATGTGGCGAGAAAAAGCACGGCGACGTTTACCATCCCTATTATAATCCAGTGGTATTTCTCAACGGAGTTATTCATTGCTTGTTGTAACGCTATAACTCCTGTGCCTAATCGAACCGTGAACTCTTCGTGATCAAGTCCAACTTCTTTAACGGCTTCTCTAGCCGCAGCTAGGGCGTGATCGACTGTCTCTTGAATGTTATCCTTATACCAAAAAGAAACGGTGGAATTTTGGAATTCGAAGTCAGCCACATGTCCAAAATTTATCGCATTGCTCCCGAGTAATGCTGCAAAACCAGCAGCGCCGATTGCCTCATCGGTCGGATCCAAAGGAAGCCATTTTGGATTCCCTCCAGAAAATAGGCGATTTATTTCACTCATATAATCTGAAAATGATAGGGTCGCTCTGGGCGGGAGTTCCGTGTCAGCCTCTAATTTTCTTTGTAACTGTTGTTGCACTGCGACAACAGCCGCGGTGTTAGCGACTCTCCGATCAATGTTATCAGTTTTCGATTCCAGAACAATCTCTAGAGTATTAGTCCCTGGAAAATGAGCGTTAATAGCCCTCACGGCTGTATTGAAATCAGATTCGTAATGAAGGAGGTTGCTGCCTTCAACAGGATTCCCAATCTTAATCTGCGTATTCAAGTAAATGGCTATGAGGCCAAGAATGATGACGAAAATTCCTGTGTTTTTTGCCTTTTCCCCTTGGCTAAAACTTGCTAGGAATTTCAATATGCGTTCCTGGTGAAAGTGTATGCCTGATTGGATCTTGTCCTTCCCTACAATATCTTTAATGTTGGCAGGAGCAGGTAGATAAGAAAGAATAATTGAACACAGAAAGGTACCTGTGGGAATAATCCAGAGAGCCCACATTCCACAGAAAATCGCATGATTGTCCATCGCTTTTACTGGGGCGATCGCGATGAATACTATTCCACAAAAATCGGTCAATATTCCAAGTATAGACGGGGCCATCATAATGCCCATAGTCACTTCGGCAGCTTTTCTTCGATCTTTAAGTTCAAGCAATATCTCATAGTATCGTTCAGTATATTGAACGCAATGTGAGAAAGAGCGAGCAACCAGTAGAAGGGGCACTATCATTAATAGCGGCTCGATAGGTAGCTCGAGTAGTCCAATAAAACCGAATCCCCAAAGCCCAGCTACTGTGGCGCAAACTATCGGTGTCACGACACCGGCTAGATTACGCATATAAAGCATTAGGGCTAATACTAGGGCACCTAGGGTGACAGCAAAAATTTTGTAGGTTTGATTTTGGTATTCGTAAACCCAACCGGTAAGAACGGGTTGTCCTGCGAGATAAATTTCGTGTTGGTCGTCTCTTGCTGCATTGGCTAATTTTTTTGCGTAGGCAAAGGCCTCACCATATTCAACATGGTCCAGGAAAGCGGCATTTATTAAACTAGCCGATTCATCTCGAGATATAAAAAAGGTGTAGGCATTTGGTGATAGAGCCACTCTGCGCTTAAATTCTTCTATTTCCTCAGCTGTTCTCGGAGGATGGTCGTCCATTAAGGGCTTCGTTTCAATCCCGATGGAGGTCGCAGATGCGAATCTAAGTTTTTCGGTGGCCACTGACAAAATCTGGTCATGATCGACGGCAGGTGCCAAATCTATGTCACGAGTTAAATCCCAAATTTTAGATAATGTGCTAGGATTATAAATATCGCCCTCTTTATTCTTTACCATTATTGCGATGGTCATTGGGTTGCCAAAATTTCTATGGTCAAAGTAAACTTCGACAAACGGATCATCTACAGGGAGGAGGTCATTGAAGACTGTTCGTATATCTACTTTGGGTATGCCCGTCAGAAAAAAAGCGGTAATTAACAAAAATAAAACACTTACAGCTACTCTGTACTTCATTACCCAATGCGCTATTTTAAACCTCATTCAAATTCCTCTCAAAATATAAGGGACGTTAGCAAAGCTTTTTAGGATTCCATGACCTGCTTTATGGTCAGCTTGGCAAGCTGAGACATATGTACTTCATCCGGTCCATCTGCAAAGCGCACAAGCCGGCCGTAGGTCCAAATTTCGGGTAGTGGGGTATCCTGGCAAATGCCCATTCCACCATGTACCTGCATAGCTCTATCAGCCACTTCTTGAACCATTCTGGGAATCACGATTTTGATCATTCCAATTGCATCTTTTGCAGCAACATTGCCTTCTTTGTCCAAGCGATCTGCGGCCCATAGAGTCAATAGCCTTGCTTGTTCAATGTCGCATCGCGATTTAGCGATATCTTGACGGATGCTAGACTGTTCAGAGAGCTTTTTACCAAAAGCTACTCGGTCCTCAACTCGGCGACACATGATTTCTAAAGCGCGGTCTGCTGCTCCAACTAATCGCATACAGTGATGGATTCTGCCAGGGCCAAGCCTTCCTTGGGCTATTTCGAACCCTCTGCCTTCGCCTAATAACAGATTATCCACGGGAACTCTGACGTTAGTTAATTTCAGTTCCGCATGTCCGTGCGGCGAGTGTAAATCGTTCATAACTTTTAGAGGACGGACGATCTTCACACCTTCGGTGCCCGCTGGTATTAAAATCATTGATTGCTGAGTGTGTCTGCTTGCATCAGGATCGGTTTTTCCCATGAGGATATAGATTTTATTTCTCGGATCGAAGACACATGAGCTCCACCATTTGCGCCCATTTATCACAAATTCATCGCCTTCTCTGACGATTGAGGTTTCCACATTTGTAGCGTCGCTAGATGCGACTTGTGGTTCGGTCATCAAATAAGACGAGCGAATTTTTCCTGCTAGAAGGGGTTCAAGCCATTGTTTTTTATGTTCTTCCGTTCCATATCTAGCCAATACCTCCATATTACCAGTATCCGGAGCACTGCAATTAAAGACCTCAGAAGCCCAACCAACTCTCCCCATAGCCTCCGCAAGTGGTGCATATTCTAAGTTTGTCAAACCAGGGCTGTAAGGCTCATATTCATGCGGTAGAAATAGGTTCCAAAGTCCCATGGAGTGAGCCTTAGCTTTTAACTCTTCGATCTGCGGTGGAACCACCCAGAGGTTATCCGGATTGTGGGTAAATTCGTAAATTTCTTTCTCTATCGGATAGATATGCTCTTGCATGAACCGCTGAATTTGATCCAATAATTCACTTGTTCTTTGGTTGTATTTAAATTCCATTTGCGACTCCCCTTGGCTAAAATTTGAAAATCTTGTTTTCGACGATGGACAGATTTTGTTAGCCGCAAATATTCGGAAAGAAATAGTGGATTAGTTTCCCGAGTGATGCTGTTGCTAGCAGACCATTCCAGATCGGTGTAACCTTTAATTCTATCAAAAATTTTAACCCTTGGACCAGTGTTTATGATGATGACTAATATAAAGATGGGCTTTTTAACCTCGATCTTATTGATTTCCTTTAGCTCTCCGCTATCTGCCTCGGTGAATCTATCCGTATTGCTCACTAATGACGATGGTATAAATTCCCCAGGATTAAAAGCTTTATCCAAGGCATTACGGGACGCTGGCCACCGGCTCACAGTAGTGGCTCCCGCTGATCAACAAAGCGGGGGTGGTATGAAAGTTACGTTAGGTAAGAGCTTGAAGGTGGAGAAGGTGGTCGCCGAAGATGATACCTGGAGTGTTGATGGTAGCCCAGCCGACGCGGTTTTGGTTGGTTTAGGCACTATAATGAAGGACAGAAAGGTTGACTTGGTTATTTCAGGTCCCAATTTTGGACAGAATCTAGGCACAAATGTTTTTTTGTCAGGCACAGTTGGGGGCGCGATGACTGCAGTTCTACAGGGAATCCCTGCAGTAGCATTGTCAGTCGGTATAAATTTGGATGAGTCGAGGTCACAGCCGGATCGCTTTCCGAGTACGCTTGCTAGCTTCGAACCTGCATCAAAGTTTCTAGTCTCCAAACTAGAGAAGTGGTTTCAGAATCCCTCGAGCCAGGTGATACCACCTTACTCTCTTGTGAACATTAACTACCCTGAAGTGGGGGAAGGAAACATTAAGGGTGTTAAATGGGTTGAAGCGGGTAAACTTGGTGGGTTTTCTTTGGATTATCGGAGTAACGCGGGTGACACGGTTGAGGTTTTGATTTCGGAGAATGAAACCACCGACCCAAGTGCGAAGGATTTAGGTTTTTTCAATCAGGGATACGTGACGCTGTCCATCCTCTCTCCCAACTGGAATGTATTGAAATCACTATACAGCTTTTAGTGACCATCTCTCCTCAAGATGTCGGGCGGCGCAAGTTTTTATAACCAGGATTATATTACATCTAGGAGGAGCGTATTCACTTCATTGGCGGCTTCCAATTGCACTAGGTGACCATATCCTTCCAAAATGTGGACGGACGCACCTTCTCCTAGCCCGTTACAGTGATCAGAGGGTATGATTTTATCTTCTGATCCCCAAATGACCATGCTTTTGGGTAAATCTGATAAGACTTGTAGAAAATTGTCGGCCTGTGTGCCTTCTTCGGTTATAAATTGAGAAGCTATTGCTTTTAAGGCATCTTCCACGCCATCGGTCCGCTTGAATTTCAACATGTCGTTCACAAGACTTCTATTTACCAGATTGGGATCTGCCACAAGCTCCTGCAAAGCTTTTTTCATCTGCTTTCTACTATCAGCGGTTATGAATTCGTTAATGTAGGCTACGTTAATCTCTGACCCTAGACCGACAGGCGCTATAAGGCTTAACCGTGTTACTCTGGGTTTATCTAATTCTGCGGTTTGGAGAGCGATGGCTCCTCCTAGCGAGTGTCCTATCAAATGAGCTTGATCAATCCCTAGTTCATCCATAAAAGAAAGGACTACTTTCGCCAAACCTCTTACACTAGGGTCGCTGATAATCTTTGTAGATTGCCCGTGTCCCGGTAGATCTAAAGCATAAACAGTAGCTAGTTCAGATAATGGTTGCTGGGTAAAGAGCCAGCGATCAGAATCACCACCAAAGCCGTGTATCAGGATAATATTTTTCTCACCGTCCCCCATTTTTGAATAACGAATTTTATAGTTATCTACTTCAATAAAAGCGTAAGCGTCATTTCCATCTTCGCTTTCAGGTTCTGGTGGCACATAGTTTGCTTGAAATTCTTCCACAAATGCAGCTATTTCTTCGTCTGAGATTTCCGAGGTTGTTAACACCCCTAAAAGAGCTCCTATGGGCAATATTTCATCGGGGGTTGCAACAATTTTGCTTAAGGTCCCAGCATCAAGTGCTTCGAATGTGTTAGCAATTTTTTCTGTCTCTATATCAACCATCGCATCACCGACTTGTAGAACTGCGCCCTCCTCAACAAGCCATTCCATGACTTTTCCTTCAGTCATGGATAAACCCCATTTCGGCATAGTTATGGCTATTATTTCTTTACTCATTGGCTGAAATCCATTACGGATTTAACGGCGGACACAATACTATCTGGGCTGGGAATATACATGTCTTCTAGAGCCCCACTGAAAGGCACCGGCGTATGAGGTGCTGTCACCATTTCTATTGGAGCATTTAAATGTTCGAAAGCTTTTTTTGCTACCAGCGCTGAGATATCGGTCGCGATACTGCATCGAGGGTTCGCCTCGTCTACTACCACCAAGCGGCCCGTATTCTCCACTGATTCTAAGATTGTTTCCTCATCCAATGGGGAAGTGGTTCTCAAATCTACTACTTCGCAAGAGATTCCGCCAGAAGACAGAGTGTTAGCGGCCTCTAATGCCTGGTGCACCATTCTTCCAAGCGCTACTACTGTTATGTCCTCTCCTTCGCGGGCAATGTCTGCCTCCCCGAATGGTATAGTGTAGGAGTCTTCTGGCACTTCTCCTTCAACTGTGTAGAGCACTTTGTGTTCGCAAAAAATAACAGGATCGTTGTCCCTTATAGCCTGTATCAAGAGACCCTTGGCATCGTAGGGGTTCGACGGAATAACTACCTTTAAACCAGGGACTGCTGTAAACATAGGATATAGACATTGTGAATGTTGAGCAGCTGCTCTAAAACCTGCGCCAACCATTGTTCGGATGACTACTGGGGTTTCTGCTTTTCCTCCAAACATGTATCTAAACTTTGCGGCTTGATTATATATCTGGTCAAAACATACGCCCATGAAGTCAATGAACATGAGCTCACAAACGGGTCGCAGTCCGGCCGTCGCGGCTCCCACCGCTGCGCCAACAAACCCGGATTCGCTGATGGGAGTATCCATTATCCGATCACCATACTTACCCCAAAGCCCTTTAGTGACTCCGAGCACTCCTCCCCAGGCATCCATTTCGCCCTCGGTACCAGCTCCGCCTACTACGTCTTCTCCCATTATAACGACATCTTCGTCACGGGCCATTTCTTGATCCAGCGCTTCGTTAATTGCTTGCTGAAAGGTTATTTTTCGAGCCATTTTGTCACCTCTTTTAATAGTTGATGTAGACGTCAGTAGTGAGATCACTCTCGCTGGGGTCTGGAGAAGACTCTGCAAATTTGACTGCCTCGTCTATCAATTCCCCAACTTCCGAGTCTATAGCTTCCAACTGGCTCTGATTGATTCCGTGTTCGGAGACTGCAGTCGCTGCAAATCTTTTAATACAGCACGTTTCTTCACGCAATTTTTGTACCTCACCTTCAGCTCGATAGTTCTGATTGTCGCCTTCAAAGTGTCCGTAAAATCTATCTAACTTATGTTCTAGAAGGGAAGGGCCTTCACCTTTGCGAGCCCGCTCTGAGGCTTCGCCGAAGGCTTCGTATACTTCGAAAAAGTCGTGCCCATCAGCAATTCGTCCAGGCATGCCAAAACCTTTGGCTCGATCGGCTATATCTCCACAGGAGACGGAGTAGCTACTACCAGTCGCTTCACCGTATCCGTTGTTCTCGAAGACGAAAACTACCGGAAGTTTCCAAACCGAGGCTAAGTTCATGGCTTCGAACGTGGTCCCTTGGTTAGAGGCTCCATCGCCACAGAAAACCACCGCGATTTTCCCGTTCTTTTTCATTTTCGCAGCTAAGGCAGCCCCGCAGGCGAGGGGAGGTCCACCACCCACTATTCCATTGGCTCCCATCATTCCTGTGTCCAAATCAGCTATATGCATGGAGCCACCTTTGCCTTTACATGTTCCGGTAGCTTTGCCGTATATTTCTGCCATCATCCCCTTTACTTCGACTCCCTTGGCGATGCAGTGCCCATGTCCACGGTGATTGCTGGCAAGCTTGTCTTCTTTAGATAAATGCATGCCCACCCCAGTCGCTGAGGCCTCTTCTCCTGCATATAAATGGACAAATCCAGGTATCCCTCCTTTTGCAAATTCGACATGAACACGGTCTTCAAATTCTCGAATAGTTTTCATGGTGCGATAGGCATCCAATAGGTCTTCAACCGTTAAAGCATCTGGCATAGTATCCCCCTGCGATTTGAATTTCTTTTAGCACGAGTATATACCATGCTAAATTAATTATAGAAGTATAAGTTTAACAAAAAAGCAATGCGTCCTTCTTTGGAACCAAATACCACCTTTTGGTTTTATCAAAGGCTGTTTTTGCGGGAGAAAAAAATGACTTTCGACCGATTAATCAGACAAATGACGAATTCAATCGTGGAGGGCGATGGGCCTCGGGCTGCTTCATATTTTGCCGAAGATGGTTTTTACCATGATGTTTTTTATGGTGTGTTTAAAAAGCCAGCGATTCCAGATCTTGTTGAAAACTATTTCCACAAGGATGCCGAAAATTTCGAATGGGAAATTTGTGAAACATCCAGCAATGGACATACTGGTTTCGCCAGATATATCTTCAGCTATGACAGTAAAATGCCGGAGTCTTTAGGCAAACGCGCTATCTTCGAGGGCGTAGCGATCTGTGACCTGACTTCTAACTCAATCAGCAGTTATCGAGAGGTGGCGAATGTTTACACTGGTTTATTAATGTTAGGCTTTAATGCTGATCGGTTGTCCAAACTCGCGGGTCGTCAAGTCGACTCTCTTAAGACCTCTGTATCCTATGAACATTTACGGTCTTAAAAATAAGATAATCTAGACTTTCTCAGAATATAAAAACGATGACAATGAAAATTCTCTCGCACAGGGACTTGGAAAAGAATCCTATCAGTCTGAAAGAATTTGAAGAATGTGCCTCTTTTATTGGAGGTTACTTACCAAGCAGTCCTGAACTAACTTGGCCACTTCTATCAGACCGTTTTAATTGTGAGATTTTTACGAAACATGAAAACCATTTACCTACCGGTTCTTTCAAAGTGCGAGGAGGCGTTTGGACTTTGGGGAAACTGCAAGAGGAAGGTTTCAATGGAAACATAATAGCGGCAACAAGAGGTAACCATGGCCAAAGCATTGCCTATGCGGCTCGCGCGTTTGGTAGTAAGGCTATAGTAGTGGTTCCTCATGGCAATAATTTAGATAAGAATCAGTCAATGCGAGCATTGGGTGCAGAGGTTATAGAGCACGGTGAGGATTTTGATGCTGCTTTGGCTTATGCAAGAACAATGAGTGAGGAAAAAAATCTCGAATTTCTACCTTCTTATCATCCTACCCTCGTAACCGGGGTAGGTACTTACGCATTCGAATTTTTAACTGCCGTAAGTGCATTGGAAATTGCTTATGTTCCTATCGGTCTAGGTTCAGGGATCGCGGGCTTTCTAGCGGCTAAGGAGGTACTAGGACATTGCGTTGAGGTGATCGGTGTGGTCTCGGAGAAGGCAGATGCTTATGCTTCTTCGTGGGAAGCAGGAAGAAGGATTTGCACACAAGATGCAAACACTATCGCGGATGGTTTGGCAGTGCGTGAGCCTTCAGTTGAAGCATTAAGCTACATCTCTAGAAGGGTGTCTCGTATTATCAGGGTCTCTGAGGCGGATATTGTTCAAGCGACCAAAGTGTTGCTATCAGATACCCACAATTTGGTCGAGCCTGCTGGTGCGGCTTCTCTTGCTGGACTAATGAAAGAGCAAAGCGAGATGATTGGTAGAAAAGTTGGAGTGGTTTTAACAGGGAGCAATATAGACCAAATAACGTTGAAGAGAATTATATCGTATGGGAGAACCTAGAAATGCGACTAGATGGATCATGTCATTGCAAGAGGGTGACCTTTCAGATTGAGTCAGATCACCCTTACCCATTCAATTTGTGCTACTGCAGCATTTGTAGAAAAACTGCTGGGGGCGGTGGTTTCGCGATTAATCTCGGGGGAATGGCACAAAGTTTGTGCGTCAGGGGTGAATCGTTTATCTCAATTTATCGGGCTCTACTTGATATTACTGAGAAAGAGAGCTTTTGCGAGAGACGCTTTTGTAAAATTTGCGGCAGCGCCCTTTGGGTTTGGGATTCCCGATGGCCCGAGCTGATACATCCTTTCGCGTCTGCAATTGATACACCATTACCCATTCCGCCAAGTAAAACTCACCTTATGCTAGGCTCAAAAAAAGAATGGGTGGACGCCGATGTGGCAAAGTCGGATTTACAGTTTAGTGAGTACCCAGATGAGTCGATCGCACAATGGCATAGAAAGCATAACTTGTAATATCATTTTGTGAGGTTTGATAATCGAGTTACACTCACTATAAATAAAAAACGAGAGGTGAAACATGGTTGTTGTAAGGGTCTTATTTCCTACTGCAGGTCTGAAACCAGTAGAATTTAACGAGAAAATGGTCGCATCAATCCCGCGGTACGAAGGACTAGACGGGTTGGTTAGAAAATATTACGTGCTTACCGAGGATGAAAAAAAAGGTGGAGGTATTTATCTTTGGGAAAGTAGGGAAAAGGCAGAGCAGTTTTATAATGAAGAATGGAAAATGCGTATCAAAGAGTTGTTTGGAGAAACGCCCCTGCTAGAGTATCTTGATTGTTCGATCGTAATAGATAACGAGACAAAGGAAGTGAGGAATCTGGTGACAGCGTAACCGTTTAAGGTCGGACTTCTTCCAAGAAGCTCTTCAAAGAGGCATTAAATTCGACAGGTTTTTCGATGTTAGGAAGGTGGCCGGACCCAGGTATAATCGCTAGGCGAGAATCTTTTATCTGCTCATGCATCTTTTGAGAGATGGCAGGAGGGGTTAGTTTATCTTCCTCTCCTACTATAATTTGCACTGGGACATTAATCTCAGAAACGTCTGTAACAGGTTCATATCTAGTCATGGACTCGATAGTTTTGATGTAGCTGAATTTATGCAGTTTGTTCATGCTGGTAATTAGTTCATTTAATACTTCCTTAGATGCAGTTGGACTTACTAAACCAGGCACCACCAGAGGTGCTATTTCACTAAGTTCTTTGCCTCCCTCGACTAAGGGTTGACGTCGCTCGCGAATAAACTTTTCTCGACCTTCCGCAGAAAAGGAATCGTCAAAACCTGGAAAAGTGTCCACAAGAGCTAAACTCAAAACCCGATCTGCATAAACCTCCCAGAAATCTAAAATAATCCGGCCTCCCATAGACAGACCACAAAGGTGAGACTTTTCAAAACCCAAGTCATCCATCAACCGGAGAAGATCGTGACTAAAATCCCGAAAGTGGAGCGAACCATCGTAGTCGTCGCTATCACCGTACCCTCGAGCATCCCAAGCCACGACCGTATGAGTATCGCAAAAAAAATCCATCTGTCTTGTCCAGTTATCTTTGTTTCCCCCTATGCCATGGAGAAATATGAGTGCCGGACCGTCGCCTTCAATTTGGTATGCTATTTTTGGGTTTCCTGGAACGTATCGAAGCACTTTTTTATTTCCCTAGGGATTTGTCCGCATCCCAAGGCAACGGAATCCGTTCTCCCCCTTTGGTCTGCACAATTACTGGAGACATCGAAAGAGTAGCGAGTATTTCGAGTTCTTGCTGGCCAGTGTTTATAATCTGATGAACGGAGTTTGCAGGAAAAATGAGGGTCTGATCCGCAGAAAATTGGAATCGCCTGTCATCACAAATGCATTCACCCTCACCTCGAAGAACTACTATGGTTTCATCACAATTATGTTTAT
>CACJXQ010000005.1 GCA_902597385.1 uncultured Pseudomonadota bacterium
AAACCCATTCGACAAGATTTCCGTAGCTGAACGAGTCGACCAAGTCAAATTAAAGCAAGAGTCAACTATGCTTCTTACCGCATTTGGATTATCCGCTAGAGGATTAGTTTTTTGAGGCGAATCAATCTATTACCGTGGAGAACCGAGCTTCGCGAGAAAAGAAAGAAGGACTATCTCACGGCTCTTGGTGTCAGCGCTCTGATAGGGCTTGGTTGTTGGATGACAACCCATTTCTTTTTCGGAACATTAATAGACCACCAAAACCAACGAAATGGTTTTTTAGAATCTGAAATAAAAAAGCTAGATCGTAAGATTGTAGAAATAAAAGAGCTCGAGAAAGAAAGGGAGAAACTGATTGCGAGGATGACGGCCGTAGAAGAGCTACAGAGCAGCAGGCACTTAGCTGTTAGGCTTTTCGATGAACTAAGTAGAACCTTACCAGATGGCGTCTATCTGACGGAACTTGAGCAGAAAAACAACGAGGCTAGAATTAGAGGAGTGGCGCAATCCAATGCTAGGGTCTCTAATTTTATGCGGAACCTTGAGGCCTCTCAATGGCTCTATGAACCAAAATTGACAATAATCGAAACGAAGCTGAATGAAGATAAACGAACCTCAGAATTCACGCTCCAAGTGAAGCAAAAAACAGAAGATACCGGTGATGTCCAATGAGGGAATTTGATATCGAGGAGCTAAAGAATCTTGATTTAGAGAACTTAGGGGAATGGCCCTTCGCAATAAAGGTGGCAGGGCTGATATTAACTTTTTTAATCGTAATCACGGTAAGCTGGCAGTACGATATTAAAAATCTTCGGACACACCTAAGTCAGCTTGAATTGAAGGAAAAGGAACTAAAGTTCAGTTTTGAAAAAAAGCAGCGCATGGCCGCTAATCTGCCCGCCCTCAAGGAACAACTAAAAGATATCGAGGAGACTTTCGGCGATTTATTAAAGCGACTTCCCAGCGAAGCAGAGATAGCGGAGCTCCTAGTAGACATTTCTCAACAAGGTCTAGGCGCTGGCTTAGAATTTGAACTTTTCCAGCCAAAGGAAGAGGAGCCCCAGGGTTTCTACGTTCGGCTTCCTATAGATATAAGAGTAACGGGAACTTACCATCAATTTGGGAATTTTATAAGCGGAGTATCAGACTTACCTAGAATAGTAACTAACCACAACATGAAGATTAGGAGAGACGCTTCAAACGGGCTCATGCTATTAGAAACAACTGCCAAGACATACAGATATTTGGACGACGAAGACGACCAGAGCCAATGATTAACACTGAAAAAAATCATCCCTTCCCCAAGTTAAGTAGCCTGACTGGTTACGGTCTAATGATGTTGTGCTTTGCCCTTCTGTCAGGTTGTTTTTCTGCAGACCTAGAGGAACTACAGGCCTACGCAGACGAAACTCTAGCAAAAAAAGGGAGTGCAGTTGAGCCGTTGCCCCCGATAAAAGCCTATGTGAGGTATTTATATCAAGGAGAAAGCGCAGGACTCAGAGATCCTTTCGATCCGTTTTTCTTCGGAAATACTGAAATGGATGCGGCGGACAGCATAGACAAATCTACCCAAAACAAGTATATCAATGAGGTCCTCACCCATAATAGAGAAGAACTCGAGTACCACGAACTCGACAGTCTGCGTATGGTGGGAATTGTTGAAAATTCGAAGGAAATGTGGGGGATAATAAGAGACCAGGACGGGGTGGTTTACCGAGTAGCGGAAGGAAACTATTTGGGAAGAAACTACGGCAAAATAAAAAACATCAGGGAGCGAGAAATTCTCCTCAGGGAAATCGTTCAAGATTCAAACGGAAGATGGAGCGAACGAGCAGCATCGATTTCGCTATCAGAGGAGTAATTATGGGGGAAAAAATGGATTTACACGGCCTATCTTGCTTGAAAAAACCGACCTTTATAAGTGCCGTTATTTTAATAACTGGAATGATGCCAGCATACGCCGCAATAGTTGACTCAGTTAAGCTAGATGTTGCCGCGGATAAGACTACATCCATCTCAATCAACCTTTCTGAACCTCTGGAAAGTGAACCAAGAAGTTTCCTAACTGAAACACCCCCAAGACTTTCTATTGATTTAGAAGGCACTTTTGAAACGGCAGACAATTTTTCCGTGAACGATGGTTTAGTCAAAGACTTTCAATTGGTTGCAAGTGGAGATAGGTCTAGGCTCATATTTGATTTAACAGAAATGGTATCTCACAAGCTTACATACAATAGTACGGAAGTACTGATTCAGCTGACTCAGAGCACTTCAAGGGCAGGCAAGTTACAAAGTGCACCTAAAATTGAAAACATAGATTTTAACCGAGTTGAAGTCGGAAAAGCGCGCATCACAGTAGGGCTATCTCAGCCAGATATACCCATTAAAGTAAGCACCAATGAAAATGAGGTCGTAATAGATTTTGTCGGTGCAACCTTACCGGAACGACTGAACCGAAAACTAAAAATAGCTGAACTTGGGACTCCTGCTAAAACTGTCGAAACTTCGAGCCATGAAAACGGAACGGTAATGGTAATAAGCGGAGGGGGAAGTTTTCAGCACTCTGCATATCAGGCAAATAAAGAGTTTGTTCTGGAGTTGTTTCCAAAGGAACAATCTACCGACGGCGAAATAAGCAACGGTACTTACTCTGGTGAACGATTATCGCTAAACTTCCAAGATATCGAAGTGCGCGCGATACTGCAGCTGTTAGCTGATTTTACCAATAAGAATCTAGTTGCAAGTGACTCGGTTCAAGGCAGTATCACCCTAAGATTAAAAAACGTCCCTTGGGATCAGGCTTTAGATATCATCCTAAAAGCCAGGGGACTCGGCAAAAGGGAAGTCGGAAATGTAATGATGGTCGCACCTCAAGAAGAGTTGACTGCTAGAGAAAGATTGGAGTTAGAAAGCCAACAACAATACTTAGAGCTAAGCCCACTCCATACAGAGTTTATTCAAGTCAACTATGCAAAAGCTAGCGACATGGCAGCCATCATTAGAAATGAAGCTAATAATTTAATATCTGAACGAGGTAACGTCACAGTTGATGAGCGAACAAACACCTTACTCATTCAGGAGACTAAGACTTATCTAACAGAAATAAAGAAAATCCTCATCGCTTTGGATATTCCAGTGAGACAGGTTCAGATCGAGTCAAAAATAGTGATTGCCAATGATGATTTCTCAAAAGATTTAGGGGTTAAGTTAGGATACAGCCTCAGCACCAATCCGGGGGCAGTGGGGGGTAATCCAAATATCATTATTGGAGGGGGAATAGGTGGAGATGCCGAAGTTGGAGCCGTCACAAGCTTTCAAAATTTAACAGATACTGCAATCTCAAAGGAAAACTATCAAGTTTCCCTGCCAGTTGCAGGCCCTGCAGGCGCTCTGAGGATGATGATTGGAAAACAAGGTAGTTACCTACTAAACCTGGAACTCCAAGCGGCCCAAGCAGAAGGACGAGGAGACATAATATCGACACCAACTGTCATAACTGCCAATCAAAGAGAGGCAACAATAGAATCGGGCACAGAAATACCTTTCCTTGAAGCTGCTTCTAGCGGTGCAACATCAGTTTCTTTCAAAAAGGCTGTGTTAAGTCTTAAAGTTACGCCCCAAATTACTCCAGACGATAGAATTATTATGGATCTCAAGGTTAACAAGGATTCGGTTGGAACAATATTTTCAGGCATTCCTAGCATAGATACAAATAATCTGATAACTCAGGTTTTAGTTCAAGACGGCGAGACGGTTGTCTTAGGTGGTGTTTATGAATCAACCGACACAAATAGTAGAAGGGCCGTGCCAGTTTTAGGAGATATTCCTGTTTTGGGAAGGCTATTCCGCAGCAACAGCAGATCAGAGAAAAAGAAGGAACTACTGGTCTTCATTACCCCAAGAATTCTTGATCAGGGATTTTCTCTTAGCCCCTAACCACAATATTTTAGGCTGCAGAAGTTCCGCTGCTAAAGGAACACTGAAAAGGTTAAATTACAATGCCCCAGTCGAAATATAGCGAGCCTAAACGAATTGTACTAATCGGTCCAATGGGAGTTGGTAAGACCACCATAGGTAGGATACTAGCTAAGCAACTAGACTTTGATTTTATCGACACTGACCAGCGTCTGGAAAAAATTACGGGCGCCTCTATTTCCTGGATTTTTGATATTGAAGGAGAGGCAGGTTTCCGAAAGCGGGAGCAGCAGCTTATTCAGGAACTTACTGGAGTTACTGAAGCAGTGATTGCAACTGGTGGTGGCGTCATACTACTTAGTGAAAATAGATTTAATTTAAAAAGTAACAGTATCGTCATATATTTAAAGGGGGAAATCGATACGTTATACGAACGCACGCGACTAGACAACAATCGCCCCCTTTTGGAAACTGCAAATCCCAGAGAAACAATGGAAAGAATTCTGAGGGAAAGGGAGCATTTATATGCAGAAATCGCAGATTTGGAAATTGTAATTGATGGGCGTTCGGCGGAATATATAGTCACCCAAATATCTGGTTTATTATCGTGATCAAAGTACCACTTAAAGTGCCCAACCACTCATACGATATTTATATCGGGCAAAAAATTCTAGGCGCGTCAAATCATCTCGAAAAATTCTTGGGTTCAGATGCGGTCATAATTTTATCGAATACAACTGTGGCGTCCCTGCACCTGAATACACTCAAAGAGAACCTAAACACTGAGAGATGTTTCGAATACATCCTGCCTGATGGAGAATCTGAGAAAAATCTGAAGCAATTTGAAGCAATCTCCACATTCATGCTCCAAAAAAAGCTTGATCGGCGAACAGTATTAATTGCACTCGGAGGAGGGGTAATTGGTGACCTAGGTGGCTTCGTTGCAGCCTGTTATCAAAGAGGCATACGTTACATTCAAGTACCCACAACCCTTTTAGCGCAGGTAGATTCGTCTGTGGGTGGGAAAACCGCCATTAATCACTCTTTAGGGAAAAATATGATAGGGGCTTTTCACCAACCGTCACTAGTGCTCTCAGATACTAGTTTATTGGAAACACTACCGGAGCGAGAGTTTATCTCAGGAATCGCAGAGGTAATTAAGTATGGATTAATTAAGGATTATCCGTTCTTCGAGTGGTTGGAGAAAAATATTGATGATGTTATATCTAGAACCCCCGAAGCACTCTCCATAGTCATACGAAAGTCTTGTGAGAACAAGAGAGATGTAGTTTCTGAAGATGAGAAAGAGAATGGTATTCGTGCAATACTGAATCTTGGCCATACCTTCGGACATGCAATTGAAAAATTAACGAACTTTGGAAGCTGGCTCCACGGCGAAGCAGTAGCGGTCGGGATTTGCATGGCATGTAGACTATCCCGAGATCAAGGCCTGATTTCTAATGAGAGCTACTCAAGAATTGAGTCAGTTTTAAAAAAAGCCAAGTTGCCAACTAGAGCCCCGACGGAATGCTCTCCGGACAGGATGATAGAAATTATGCAAGGGGATAAAAAAAGCTCCAATAAAGAAATCAACTTGGTACTTCTCAGAGAAATAGGAGATGCATTTTTGACTCGGGATTATTCTGACGCCCTTCTTAAGCAGATACTTGATAGCGGAAGAGAAGGTTAAAATTGATTTAACCTCTATCGAGAGGACGCTATCTCAAAGATATTATGTCAAGTATTTTATGAATTAAGCCTCATAAACTACTGTTTTTTATTTCGAAATAGATTTGGGGGGGTATCAGAGATGAAGTATTGCCGCTTACCCAGTATAATGAATCTACTTCTGCACGTTCCTACGTAAGTAACCATATAATAATTAGATTTGGAGATAGCTCTGCCGATGAGAGATGACCGTTTGAAATCAGCCAACCATGTCGACGAAGAGAAGGATCTTTATGATCCATCTTTTGAGCACGACTCTTGTGGAATTGGCTTTCTCGTTAATATTAAAGGGAACAAAAACCACAAGATTATAGAAGATGCACTGGTAATCTCTGAAAAAATGGAACATCGCGGTGGATGCGGCTGTGAGGAGAATACAGGTGACGGTGCAGGTCTGCTAATTCAAATGCCTGATAAATTTTTCAGAGAAATTTGCGATGAAGGAGCTTTTAACCTACCAAATTTACAATGGTATGGCGCCGGACTAGTATTTTTATCAATGTCTGAAAAGGAACGAGCAGCCCAGAAACTAGTCATTGAGGAAATTGTTAAGGAAGAGGGTCAAAATGTCTTAGGCTGGAGAGATATCCCTGTTAATGATTCATTAATAGGGCCAACTGCCAATACGAGCAGGCCTTACATTGAACAAATCTTCGTCGCAAGAAGCAAACAACTTACTACAAGCGAAGCCTTTGAGAGAAAACTCTACATCATTCGCAAACGTGCCGAACGCGCGCAGAGCACTTTTTATAAAGAAAGTATTTATTTCCCGAGCCTATCTGCCAGAACCTTTGTATACAAAGGAATGCTTCTTGGAGCACAACTAGATTCAGTCTATCCGGAGCTTTTGGATGATAGGATGGAGAGTGCACTTGCAATGATCCACACGCGTTTTTCAACCAACACCTTCCCATCCTGGCCTCTAGCACAGCCC
Organism: uncultured Pseudomonadota bacterium; assembly: GCA_902597385.1. Taxonomy (GTDB): domain Bacteria; phylum Pseudomonadota; class Gammaproteobacteria; genus TMED69. The sequence goes on from CACJXQ010000005.1 coordinate 6,578, forward strand.
TTCCGTTTTGTGGCTCACAATGGAGAGATAAATACCCTCAGGGGAAATAGAAATTGGATGAAGGCCAGAGAGGCATTGTGCGAGTCAAAAGAATTAGAAGAGGATTTGAAGAAAGTGTTCCCGGTAGTAACAGAAGGTGCTTCAGATTCAGCATCGTTCGACGAAGTTGTTGAGTTTCTGCATATGACTGGAAGACCTCTTCCTCTTGCAGTACTCATGATGATTCCTGAAGCATGGAGTGGGCATAGCTCTATGTCAAAAGAGAGAAAAGCTTTTTACGAATATCACTCTTGTTTAATGGAGCCTTGGGACGGGCCCGCCTCTATGTCTTTCACCGATGGCAAAGTTATAGGTGCTATATTGGACCGCAACGGCCTACGTCCATCTCGCTACTACGTGACCAAGGATGATATGGTAATTATGGCCTCAGAAGTTGGTGTTTTAGAAATACCTGCTGAAAATATAAAATTCAAAGAAAGACTCAGACCCGGCAGAATCTTCTTAGTCGATACTGACGAAGGTCGTATAATAGACGATGAAGAATTGAAAGAAAAATATATTAGAGAAGAACCCTATCTTGAGTGGCTAAATGAAGAGGTGGTCAACTTATCTGACTTACCAGAAAACGAAGAACCGGAGGGTGACGACTCCCTGAGCAGGATAGTTCTGCAAAAGTTATTTGGTTACACTCGAGAAGATCTCAATCTTTTGATGCAGCCCATGTCGGAAAATGGGATTGAGGCCACAGGTTCTATGGGCACAGATGCAGCTTTAGCCGTCTTATCAAATCGTCCTAGGCTCTTGTTTGACTATTTCAAACAGCTGTTTGCTCAGGTAACAAACCCTCCCCTAGATGGCATCAGAGAGGAATTAGTAACCCAAACCTCTGGTCTGATAGGACCTGAAAATAACCTACTAGACCCTTCATCAAAAAATTGTCGTCGATTGCGACTACCATCACTGATAATAAATGATGGTGATTGTAGAAAAATAAAAAATATTAACTACCGTGAGTTACGCGGGCAAAGTATTAGCTGTGTATACGCCGTTGAAGAAAGAGAACAAGGAATAAAAGAAGCTCTGAAAAATATCTGTGCAAAAGCGGATAATGCTATCGCCAATGGCTATAATTTTCTCACTCTATCTGATAAGAACACTGACCATAACAGAGCACCTATCCCGAGCGCATTATATACCGCCGCGCTCCATCATCACCTAGTAAGAAATGGAAATAGAGCCAAAACTGCAATCATAGTTGAATCTGGTGAGCCTCGAGAAGTTCACCATTTTGCCGTTTTAATAGGCTATGGAGCAGATGCGGTGAATCCCTACCTAGCCCTAGCTAGCCTAGAAAGCAGCGACGAAAACAATAATATTAATTATATAAAAGCTGTAAACAAAGGTTTAATCAAAATAATGTCCAAAATGGGGATCTCTAGCATACAATCTTACAGAGGTGCCCAAATATTCGAGGCCATAGGTCTCAACACAGAATTCGTCAACACCTACTTTACAGACACTCCTACCCGCCTAGAAGGAATAGGGTTAGAGACAGTTGAGGCTGAAACGAGAGCGAGGTTCACCCATGCTTTTGATAGCCAGGCTGAACAACAGCTAGATTCTGGAGGAGAATATCAATGGAGAAGGGACGGCGAATACCATTTATTTAACCCGGATACTGTATTCAAGTTACAACACTCGACCCAAAGCGGGCAATTTAAGATTTTCAAAGAGTACACTGAGCTAGTCGATGATCAATCCAAGAACAGAGCTACTTTACGAGGCTTATTCAAGATCAAATCCACCAAGGAGCCAATTGATGTAGAAGAAGTAGAGTCAATAGAATCTATTATGAAACGTTTTCATACTGGGGCCATGTCCTACGGTTCTATTAGTGGAGAAGCACATGAAACTCTCGCAATAGCACTTAACAGAATAGGAGGGAGGTCGAACACTGGCGAAGGCGGGGAGGATCCCAAAAGATTTTCACCAGACTCGAATGGGGATTTACGGCGTAGCGCGATAAAACAAGTGGCGTCGGGAAGATTCGGAGTTACCAGTGAATACTTAGTCAATGCGGATGACATCCAGATTAAGATGGCCCAAGGCGCGAAACCGGGGGAAGGTGGCCAACTCCCTGGCCACAAAGTTTATCCTTGGGTTGCTAAAGTAAGATATTCAACTCCTGGTGTGGGATTAATATCTCCGCCTCCTCATCACGACATTTACTCAATAGAAGATTTAGCTCAGTTAATACATGACCTGAAAAATGCCAACCCCGAAGCGAGGGTGCATGTGAAACTTGTATCAGAAGTCGGCGTAGGTACCGTGGCAGCTGGTGTTGCTAAAGCACATTCCGATGTGGTTCTAATATCTGGTTATGATGGCGGTACTGGTGCTTCACCCGTCACCTCTCTTAAACATGCTGGAGTCCCATGGGAATTAGGCTTAGCCGAAACGCAGCAAGTGCTTTTGAGAAACAAGCTAAGAGACCGTATATCGGTACAGGTAGACGGCCAGTTAAAGACCGGAAGAGACTGCATCGTCGCGGCATTATTAGGCGCTGAAGAGTTCGGGTTTTCGACCGCACCGTTAGTCGTTATGGGTTGCATTATGATGCGGGTATGTCACCTAAATACCTGTCCGGTTGGAGTGGCTACCCAGGACCCAGTTCTCAGGAAAAAGTTTAATGGTAAACCTGAATTTGTTGAGAACTTTTTTAAGTTCATTGCTGAAGAAATCAGAATCTACCTAGCTGAAATAGGTGCTCGTTCAGTTCAAGAAATTATAGGACGCGCTGACTTTTTAGATTATTCCCCAGCCTTGAATCATTGGAAAGCGAAAGGATTAGACCTTTCTCCTATTTTGAAAGTGCCTGATTTAGAAAAGCATTCTCTATTCAAAACTAGAGAGCAAAATCATTCCTTAGATAATTCACTGGATAGGACAACGCTATTGCCTCTGTGTATGGAGTCGATAGAAAGCAAAGCGAGAGTGAAGACTGAGATGAAAATTGAAAACACCAATAGAACGGTAGGAACTATACTCGGCTCAGAGGTCACTAAAAAGTACGGAAGGGCTGGTTTGCCAGAAGATACCATACAAATAAAATTTAACGGCTCAGCAGGACAAAGTTTTGGAGCATTCCTACCTCGTGGAATCAGCTTGAGCGTAGAAGGAGACGCCAACGACTACGTTGGAAAAGGCTTATCTGGAGGCAAGATAATTGTCTATCCCCCGAAAAATGTAACCTTTCGCCCTGAAGAAAATATTTTAGTTGGTAACGTAGTGCTATATGGAGCAACCTCAGGTAGTGCCTTCTTCCGTGGCATTGCAGGGGAACGATTCGCAGTTAGAAACAGTGGCGCAGACGCAGTAGTAGAGGGCGTCGGCGACCATGGCTGTGAATACATGACCGGAGGAAGGATCGTTATTCTCGGTGAAACCGGGAGAAACTTTGCAGCTGGCATGTCGGGAGGAGTAGCCTACGTATATAATCCAAAAGACAAATTTTCTGCTTTGTGCAATCAAGACATGGTGAGACTTCAAAGCTTTGGAGACAAGAAAGAAGAACAAGAAATAAGGAACCTAATAGAAAAACACCATGAATACACTGAGAGTGAATTAGCGGAAAGAATTTTAACTAATTGGGAAGTCCACAAAAATTTATTTGCTGTAGTTATGCCAAAAGACTATAAAAGGGTACTAGAAGCTATTCAGCGAGCCAAAGAAGAGGGACTGCCTGAAGATGAAGCAGTAATGGAGGCGGCCCATGGCTGATTCTACTGGTTTCCTAAAACATGCTCGACAAAAACATCCTTACAGGCCGGTAGATGAAAGACTAAAGGACTGGAAGCAGGTCATGTCTCGATTTGAAGGTAAACTTATTAACCAACAGGCATCGCGATGCATGGATTGCGGAATTCCGTTCTGTCATCAAGGATGTCCTCTGGGAAATCTGATCCCAGAATGGAATGATCTTGTACGAGAAAACAACTGGGAGCTGGCATTAGACCGTTTGCATGCGACAAATAATTTCCCTGAATTCACTGGAACCCTTTGTCCAGCACCTTGCGAAGGGTCATGTGTTTTGGGAATAAACGATTCAGCAGTATCGATAAAATCTATCGAGCTAGAAATAATAGATCGAGGATTCGAGCAAGGACGAATAGTTCCTAAACCGCCCAAATCAGAATCTGGGAAAAAAGTTGCTATTATCGGCTCTGGGCCAGCAGGGTTAGCTGGAGCACAGCAACTTCGTAGAGCAGGACACAAAGTAACCGTTTTTGAACGCGATGACCGGATAGGTGGATTACTACGTTATGGAATCCCTGAATTCAAAATGGAAAAGAACGTTCTAGATCGTAGGTTGAGACAATTAAGCGAGGAGGGAATCGTATTTGTTGAGAACGCAAATATTGGGGTCAAGATACCAATAACCGAACTTCAGGAGGAATATGACGCCATTTTGCTTGCAGGTGGCGCGACCCAATCCAGAGACCTTCCTGTTCCTGGCAGGGAGTATAAAGGAGTGCACTTAGCAATGGATTTTCTATCTCAACAAAACAGGATCTGCCAAGGAGAAGATCCTTCGGAATCATTCCTAAGTGCCCACGATAAAGATGTAATTATCATCGGAGGAGGAGACACTGGAGCAGATTGTTTGGGAACCGCACATAGACAAGGAGCACGTTCAGTAACTAACTTAGAAATTTTAGAAAGACCTCCAGAAGAGCGCCTACTAGATAACCCTTGGCCTCAATGGCCCAGAATATATAGGGTGGCGTCTGCCCACGAAGAGGGGGGAGAGCGTAAATTCTCCGTGTCGACAAAAAGATTTATAAGCAACAAAAATAACCAATTGGAAGCGTTGGAAATAGCTGACGTTAGAATGGTTAAGAATGGTGGAACGACGAGATTTGAAGAGGTTCCAAATTCGACCAGAAGGCTTCCTTGCCAACTCGCACTCCTTGCCATGGGTTTTACCGGGCCTGACACTGGTGGTCCCATAGAAGAACTAGAACTAGACCTTACTGAGTCTGAAAGCGTGAGAACAGGAAGTGACTGGATGACATCCGTTGAGGGAATTTTCGCGGCAGGAGATATTCGAAGGGGACAATCGTTGATAGTGTGGGCTATAGCAGAGGGACGATCGGCGGCAAGTTCCATAGATAAGTACTTAAATGGCGTGGGCAATCTACCATCGCCTTTATAGTTAGAACTTCAATCTGAAGGGTAGTTCATGAAAGATAGGTTCTTGAAAGCTTTAAGATGCGAAGAAACTGATCAAACACCCGTCTGGATAATGCGCCAAGCTGGTCGCTATCTCCCTGAATACAGAAACGCGAGAGTAAGAGCCGGGAGTTTCTTAACCCTGTGCAAGACTCCCGAGCTCGCCACAGAAGTGACACTCATGCCTATAAAGCGATTTCCACTAGATGCCGCTATTTTATTTTCAGATATTTTAACAATACCCGATGCCATGGGTATGGGTTTAAATTTTCGAGAAGGAATAGGCCCAACATTTTCAAAGAAACTCGAGAATCTATCTGACTTCAAGCGACTACCTATACCTAACCCAGAAGAAGAGTTACGGTATGTAATGGACACAATAAGGTTACTTAAGAGAGAACTGGGGAGCATGCCACTTGTGGGATTCAGTGGAAGTCCTTGGACCTTAGCCTGCTATATGCTTGAAGGTGGTGGTAGCAAGGATTTCAACCACGTTCGTAAAAAGCTTTTTAGTAATCCTACTGAAATGAGATATCTCCTTGAAAAACTAGCCAAAGCAGTTGCCCACTATTTAGAAGCACAAATAGATGCAGGTGTTGATGCGATAATGATTTTTGATAGTTGGGCTGGCATTCTATCAGACTCATGTTTTAAGCAATTCTCACTGAAATACCTGAAGGATATTTGCGGAAAACTTAAAGAAAAAAATGTTCCAAAAATTGTTTTCGCAAAAGGCGGCGGGCTCTGGCTTGATTCTCTGGCTCAATTAGAAATAAATGGTTTAGGATTAGATTGGTCAATTGATTTAGCAAGAGCAAGGGCTATTGTAGGAGACAAGATAGCCTTACAAGGAAATCTTGATCCTGCAGTAATGCTAACTGACCCTCAAACAGTTAGATTAGAAACCAAAAAAGTTCTAGAAAGTATCGGGAATAGAAAAGGATATATCTTTAACCTTGGTCACGGCATCACACCGGAAGTAGATCCTAGGCATGTAGAAGTTTTAGTAGACACAGTTCATTCTTATCGCTAATGCAATGACATGAACGACAGATACTATTTTGGCAAGACATTTCTTAGAGGATTTGCGATAGGAACTTCTGACTTAGTGCCTGGTGTCTCAGGTGGAACAATGGCAGTCGTTTTAGGTATATACCGTACTTTAGTCAACGCACTCAAATCCTTTAATTGGGTTTGTCTTAAGGCTGTTTTTTCTCTCAAATGGAGAACCGCTCTTGGGATACCACATTTCAAATTTTTAATTCCACTATGCCTAGGTGCAGTCGGCGCTGTTTTATTTTTTACGCAAGTAGTTATATTGTCAGATTTATTAAAGGTCTACCCTGCTATAATTTATTCAATGTTTTTTGGATTAGTATCCGGTTCAACGATCGTAATGCTACGAGAAATCCAAGCTTGGTATTGGAGGGATATTATTGTACCAATTATATTGGGTCTAATGATTGGCGTTTTTATTTTGACTGCGGTTCCAACCTCTACTCCAGAAGATAGCTGGTTTCTCTTCCTTTCAGGCTTGCTCGCTGGAAGTGCAATGATAACACCCGGCATATCAGGAGCTTTCGTCCTCATCATTTTAGGAAAGTACTCATTTGTTCTAGACGCATTAAATGATTTTCAATTGCTAACGCTGATGCCATTCGGGCTAGGTGTTGCTACTGCTCTGATCTTTTTCGTAAGATTAATATCCTTGCTCCTAGAGAAATACGAGACTAAGGCCCTAGCTATAATTACTGGTTTCCTGGGGGCCTCCCTTTGGAAAATGTGGCCTTTCCAATCTAGAACATACGAGCATATTAATGCCGAGCTAATAATGGTCATCGAACCAATCAAACCAGATTATGACTTTAAATTTTTTCTCTGTATCTTGCTTATGACTACATGTGCCGCTCTAGTGATTGGAATCAGCACTAAATCGAAAATGCTTATACAACAGCAGAAAAATAAAAAAACCTGAAAAATAAAGCGCAGGATAATCCCCATACTCTAGATAAGGTGTCAAACCCGATCTACCAAAGACCGTCCCCGAAACCACAGCAGGGCTAAACTGTGGGCCTGTCGCGATAAAACCGCCCTTATGATCTATTAAAGCTGTAAGTCCATCATTAGTTGCTCGTAAAATTGGCCTGCCTGATTCTAAGGCTCGCACTCGAGCAATCTGCAAATGCTGGAAAGGGGCTATACTATTACCGAACCAAGCATCGTTGCTTACATTCACTAAGAAATGTGATTTTGGTAGCGAAGAGAACGCGATATCTGTAAAAGCCACCTCGTAGCAAATTAGGATACCTACTTCACGACCTTTAATAGACAAAGAATTTTTCAGAAGATCGCCAGAGGACAGATCCGACATTGGAATAAGAAAATATTTGTGAAGAAATCTGAAATAATTTTTCCCTGGAAAGTATTCTCCATAAGGCACTAATTTCCTTTTAGAGTAACTATCCGAGGAGACCCCCAATTGCAAAATACTATTAAAATATTTTTCTCTAGTGAAATCTTTTGTAGGGGCACCTATTAAAAGAACTGTGCTAGTTTCTGAGCCTTTCTTGCTCAACATCTCTATAGTATCTGGCACATTTTCAGGAAAAGTTGGTAACGCCGTCTCGGGCCAAACTATTAAATCCTTCTCCCAATACTCTTGAGTTAACTTCCAGTAGCGTTGAATGGAATCCTCAAGTTGACTAGCTTCCCACTTTATTTGTTGAGGTATAGCTCCCTGGACGAGAGCTACTTGAAGACTATTTTTATGGGTTTCGGTCCAATCAACATCCTGCAATAAAAAGCTTGAGAAAAACGCCAAGAAACTAATAAAAACCGATACCGGCCACCGGAACTTGAACTTTTTTAAAGACCAGAAAAAAGTAGCGACGATAAAAACGACCATTCCTGAACATCCTATACTTCCTACCAAGGGAATAAAGCCCTTAAAAGGCCCGTCTAGTTGGCTATACCCCACTAATAGCCAGGGAAACCCGGTAAGAAAGTTTGACCGGACATACTCACTTAAAAACCATAAACAAGGTATAGTGAAAATATATAACGGAGAACTAATCCTTACTAGACTTACAAATTGGCCTAAAATCGCATAGTAAATAGCCATCAAAGCTATGAAAAAAAAAGTTAAAGAGAACGAAAAAATCCAGTATGGGATACCAAATTGGTGGATACTGATCTGGATCCACCCAATGCCAAGCCCGAAGATTCCCAGACCAAAAATCCAACCAACAAAAAACGCTGTTTTCAAATCAGCGCCAACAAGAGACTTCAGAAAAAGAAACAACGAGATAAAAATGACAAAATCAAAGTCGAACGGCGAGAAGGAAAACGGAAAAAGTATACCGCCGATCATTGCAAAAAAATGGCGCCAGTAATGGGAAATAAAATTTAACTTTAAAGCCTCACTTAATACCACTTCCCTATTCAGCTCACTCTTTCACGTCTACTGTTACACGTAAGAGCCTTACTCGGCGTCGATCGGCCCGTAACACTTTAAAGAGAAAGCCATTTAGAGAGCTTTCTTCGCCTTTCTTTGGTACGTGTCCCATATTTTGCGCTACCAATCCTCCGATGGTCTCACAATCATCCGATTGAAAAGAAACATTAAAGTATTCGGAGAGTTCATCAAGGGGAGTGGTAGCTTTTACAGTATATCTTTCCTTGCCATGCCGCCTTATATTTCCTTCATTGTCATAGTCATGTTCATCGTCTATTTCGCCCACGATTTGCTCAATTACATCCTCTATAGAAACTAATCCAGAGACCGTTCCATATTCGTCGACGACGACCGCCAAGTGTTGTCGATTAGCTTTAAACTCTCTTAATAAAATATTCAGTCTCTTGCTTTCTGGCACAAATACTGGAGGTCGTAGTAGATCCTTTAAACTCACTTTATCTTCCGAGATGGTATTGTTTAATAGGTCCTTGGCCAGTAAGATTCCGATTACAGCTTCCCTCCTATCGTCAAAAACAGGAAACCTGGAGTGACCAGAATCCACAGCCTTACTCATAAAATCTTGCGGACTCCCACCCTCCTCAACGAAAACAGCTTCAGACCTAGGAACCATGATATCCCTCACCTGCATTTCGGAAACCAGCAACGCTCCTTCCATCATTCGCACAGTATCGGCGTCAACCACATTTAGTGATTCAGCCTCGTGGAGATAGCTAATCAAATTGTCCCTCGGCTCTCTTTTATCGAACAAACCCTTAGCAAACCGAGGAAACGTCAAAATCTTTTTTACAATTTTTTCTAACATTTTACTAGAGCTTCGGCTGTTTAGGTTCTAATAGCAGCATTAGAGGCATTATTTTCCAAGGCTGAATCGCTAACCTGATAAGGATCTTCAATACCAAGACTACTTAAAATCTGGATCTCCAACATTTCCATTTCTGCTCCATCGGAATCATTGTCGTGAGTGAAGCCGACTAAATGCAAAACCCCGTGCACCGTCAAATGAATCAATCGATAAGCAGGATTCCCCTGCTCTAGCAGGGCTTCTGAGATCACCAACGGGGCACAAATGAGAATATCACCCAAGTGGCCGGGTATAGAAAAATCGATGTCAGCAGAAGGGAATGACAAAACATTAGTAGGCTTACCTATACCACGAAATTGGCTATTCAATTCCCGAGCTTCTTCAATATCTACAATACGAACTGTGAGGGTTTCAAAACCGATGAAGAATTGTTTGGGAACAGCGCTTACCGCTTGCTCAACAAGGCTAGCGTAGTAAAGACTATCATCGTCAGTTATTACTTGTGTGATTAAATTGATCAGTTCTAAGGCCTCATTTGGTTTGAAAAGATACAAACTTAAGTGGTATTCCTTTTTTTCTCATATTCTTCGTAGGCATCCAAAATCCGCCCTACTATTTTATGTCTGACTACATCTTTGGAACTGAAATAATTAAACCCCACCCCTTCAATATTTAACAAGATATCAGACACGCTTCTAAGACCAGATTCCCTGCAGTTTGGTAGGTCTATTTGGGTAATATCTCCCGTTACTACAGTCTTAGAGCCAAATCCGATTCTAGTCAAGAACATTTTCATTTGCTCCACAGTAGTATTCTGAGCCTCGTCTAGGATAATAAAAGAATGATTAAGGGACCGTCCTCTCATGAAGGCCAGAGGTGCTATTTCAATAAGTCCCTTATCGATCAATTTATTCACACGGTCAAATCCAATCATTTCATATAAAGCATCGTAAAGTGGCCGAAGATATGGATCTATCTTCTGAGCCATATCGCCTGGCAAAAATCCCAGTCTTTCTCCAGCTTCTACGGCGGGCCTGACAAGACATACACGTCTTACACTATCCGACTCTAATGCCGCTACTGCACTGGCTACCGCTAAATAAGTTTTTCCGGTTCCGGCCGGACCGATCCCGAAACATATGTCATTAGACCTGATAGATTTTATATAAGCTCGCTGAGACATGCCTCGCGCGACCACTTTCACTCTACGAGTGTATACAGCCTCACCTTCTTGATCGACATTCCGTTCAGCAACCTCAGATCCCTTAAGCTCGAGATGAATATCCTCCACAGACACACTGGAGGATTTTGTAATGAGATATAATCTTCTTAAAACCCTCTCGGTGGCATCTAATGCCTTCGCATCTAGTCCGCTGAGCCTAAATTGATTCCCCCTATTACCGATACTTACCCCGGTGTTTTTCTCAATGTAACGCAAATTTTCGTCAAATTGACCGCAAAGGTTAGCCAATCTAGAATTATCAATTGGCTCCAGTTCAATTTGAATCTCTTTACTTTCCAAAATTAATGTCTATCTACGCTGATGGCAGATAAGAGCCTCCCAATGAATTCGGAAAAACTTCTTCAATTCTCACATTCACCATTGAACCAATAAGCGCTTTTTCACCGGCAAAGTTTACCACTCGATTATTTTCTGTGCGTCCAGCCAATAACTCGCTAGATTTTTTTGATTCTCCAGTCACTAGAATCTTCTCAATATTCCCGACCATGGCTATAGAATAATGATTAGCGAAATTAGTTATTTTAGACTGAAGCAAAGCTAGCCTCTCTTGCTTAACTTTATCTTCCACCTGGTCATCTAGGTCAGCAGCAGGAGTGCCGGGTCGAGAGCTGTAGGAAAAACTGAATGACTGATCAAACTTAATCTCTTCGATCAAAGACATAGTGTCTATAAAATCTTCCTTTGTTTCTCCCGGAAAGCCTACTATAAAATCACTCGAAATGCTCATTTCGGGGCAGATGCTTCTTAATCTCCGTACAATCGACTTATATTCAAGGGAAGTGTAGCCTCGCTTCATTCTTCGCAAGATTCTGTCGGATCCACTTTGCACAGGTAAGTGGACATGTTTCACGAGCTTCGGGAGTTCCTTATGGACATTAATTAGTCTCTGGCTAAACTCTATCGGATGGGACGTGGTGTACCGGATTCTCTCAATTCCAGGAATTGCAGAGACATAATGTAACAAGGCAGGAAAATCTACAATTTTTCCCTCATCATTATTCGATTGATAGGCATTAACATTTTGCCCTAACAAAGTCACCTCTTTAGCCCCACCCCTAGCAACTAAATAGATCTCTTTCAACACATCCTCAAAAGACCGACTAAATTCTTCTCCGCGAGTATAAGGTACGACACAAAAGCTACAATACTTGCTGCAACCTTCCATTATAGAAACGTAAACCGAAGCCTTTTGAGTCTTTTCGATTGGCAAGCTATCAAACTTTTCTATCTCTGGAAAACTTATATCAATTTCTGGTTTCGAATTTTCTCTGGCTTTTTTAATCAGACCAGGGAGCCTATGCAGGGTTTGCGGACCAAAGACCACATCAACATAAGGTGCTCGAGCTAATATATCACCTCCCTCTTGACTAGCGACGCAACCACCAACCCCTATTATAGCGTCAGGACAGGTCTCTTTGAACTTTCGCCACCTACCTAACTCTGAATACAGCTTCTGCTGGGCCTTGTCACGAACAGAACAGGTATTTACTATTAAAACTGTAGCGTCTTTCGGATCATCCACTAGCTCAAGACCCAAAGACTTCCGCAACAGACTGGATATCTTATCCGAATCATACACATTCATCTGGCATCCAAAGGTCTTTATAAATAATCCCATGGTCTAAATTTCTCTCTCCAAAAAGCACTAAAGGCTAATTTACCAAAATCTAAGTGTTAATCTAGTGTTACCTTCAAATTATCTATTAGGCGCGCAGAACCAAGCCAAACGGCAGTTAAAATCACAATATCCCGGTCACTCGAATTGACCGGAAGTAGATCTTTCTGTCTTCTGATAGAGAAGTATTCTACTTTCATTCCCACTTCAGTCAGGGATATAACTCCTTCTTGCTCAATCTCTTCTACAGTAAAAGCCCCATTTCTCAATCTTTCAACCGCAGATTGGAGGGCGCTATAAATCGCAGGACTCTTTCCTCGTTCCTGCCGGTTTAGATACCTATTTCTGGAACTCATAGCGAGTCCATCTGTTTCCCTGCACGTTGGCATCGAAACTATTTGGACTGGCAACAACATATCAATAACCATTCGCCTAATCACTAGGACTTGTTGAAAATCCTTTTCTCCAAATAAAGCATAATCAGGCATCGAGTTGATTAACAGTTTGGCGACTACTGTTGCAACCCCAGAGAAGTGTCCTTCACGATACTCACCACATAATATATCCGATATTTCGGGCACCGTAATTCTTGTATCAACCTCTGTACCGCCAGGATATAGTTCTTTTAGATCTGGCATGAATACAGTATCCACACCTGCTATCTCAAGCTTCTGAAGGTCCTCCTTAATAGTGCTGGGGTAACTATCATAATCTTCTCCAACGCCAAATTGTATTGGATTTACAAAAATACTCACTAAAGTTCTGTCGGCCAAATCCTTAGCTCTATCCAACAAAGAAAGGTGGCCTGAATGAAGATTTCCCATAGTGGGTACGATAGCCACCGTGAAACCGGATAGCCGCCATGCCTTAGACTGAGCCCTCAGAGACTCAACATCAAATATAGATTCCATAATTCTTGCTTAACAACCGAATTAAACTAATTCCTTAATTTCTCTTTTCCAAACAAATTTTGTATCTACTAAGCTTGAGACATCTTTTCCACTCAGCAATTTTTCAACGGCTCCTAATCCAGGAACCACCATTTTTGGTGCGATTTCGAACAACGGATAAAGAACGAATGATCGATTCTTGATCTGTGGATGAGGTACAGTCAAAACTTCACTATTAATTACCTCCCTCCCATAAATTAATAAATCCAAATCAATAATCCTAGCACTCCATTTCTGTCGTTTTATAGGCCGCCCCAAAGAGCGCTCGATTTCTACCATCGCTGAAAATAACTCTTCTGCTCCCAACCGAGTCTCTACCCGAGCCACTGCATTGACAAAGGACGGTTGCGAAAGATCTCCGAGAGGAGGATTTCTATAAAAACCTGATACATTTGTCAATTTTGCTTCTTCGATACAACTTAATGCAGAAATTGCTTTTGACAATTGTATAATGGGTTCCTCCAAATTACTCCCCAGACCAATAAAAGCTTCTATATTACCCATTTTATTAATGCCTGGAGCGGTGTAATCGATAGGAAAGACTACTTGAGAATGGGAGTTTGCCCGATTTCTTAGATTTCTGGAAAAAAGCCGACCACCATCTAATGGGATCTTTAGGTATTTCCCCCGCCTCCACCCTTAGACAGAAAAAATTATACGCTGCTCTAAGCCTAGGGTGTCTAATTATCCTATCTGCCTTTCTCTTAGATGGTTTGGCAAACACCCTCTGCAAAGCCCAGATCTCCCTCACCGATTTTGTAATTCGCCTAGGGATTGCGACCTTCTTCAACTGAGTCAGCAAAATAAACTCTTCCGCAATGACAAGGTCCTCCGCAGGTACATTTTCAAATTTAGATAACTTTTCTATTTGCATTTTGAGCGGAAACCACAAAAAAACCGCAATTAAAAAACCTAATGTGACAGAGCCTCCGTCCATTACTCTTGCATCGGTACTAGACAAAGCACTCTCTAGAAAATCCTCCCTGACCGAATTAGGTTGTGGATTTTGGCAACATTCTTCAAATGGTAGCAAGTGGGAAAGCAAGCCGAGCTCTCTTAAGCGACAGAAATTCCGGCCAGCGAAGCCCCTCAAGAATAACTTGTCCATTTCCACAAATAATCGCGCAGGAGGAATATGCCTAAGCTGTGCTCCATATTTTTTTAGTTGACTATCCGTAAACCCTGCAATCTTAAAATTCAAAGACTCTGATAACCTTACTGCTCGCAGCACCCGAACAGGATCTTCCCCAAAACGGGCTTCGGGATCTCCAATCAGGCGCAATACACCATTATTCAGATCTTGCATTCCTCCCACGAAGTCGAAAATATTAAGAGTTGCGTAATCTAAATAAAGAGCATTAAGAGTATAATCTCGGCGGACCACATCATCTTCAATCCTACCAAAATCATTATCTCGGAAAATAATCCCCGTCTTACCCGCTCCATGAGAAAGTTCCGGACTTTTACGAAAGGTAGCTACTTCAATCAGCTCAGAATTTTCTCTGACATGTACCAGTTTAAAGCGTCGCCCGATCAATCGACTGCTTCGAAAAATACTGGAAATCTGAGTAGGAGTCGCATTGGTAACAACATCAAAGTCTGTCGGGCTTCTTTCTAATAATAAATCTCTTACACCTCCGCCTACCAAAAAAGCCTGAAATCCAGCCGATATCAACCCAGCCATCACTTTATTAGCTCCCCTCGAAATCTTACAGGTAGTTATACAGTGCTCATTAGGAGCATAAATTCGAGGGGGATATTTTGACTCGAATATCAAAGAGGAGATGTTCATAAATATTAATTTCTTCAACTTACCTGTATCGAAAATGGATTCGAGATTGTCTGTTAAGACAACACGCAGTTCATTGGGGGGATAAACAGTATTACTTACATTCTAACACCTTGCCAAACAGAGTTAAAATTTCTGTAATACTTCTTAATTACATAATCAACTTAGCCGAAAATATTCTTTTTCCTACAACTTAAACCAAAAAGGGAATAAAATTAGCCTATGATTTCTTTTCCTCGCCGCATCGCGGCCGTCCTCTACGACACAATTGCCATCTTAACAATACTGTACTTCGCTAGTTTCGCACCGGTTTTGATTGCTGACAGCTTTATAAAACCGGAAAACCCGGAGTTTCAGTTTTTTTTATTTATTCTAACAGCTGCCTATTTCATTTTCTGCTGGTATAGAAGGCAAACTTTAGGAATGGCTGCATGGCATCTTTACTTGGAAAACGATGCCGGACAACAACCCAATGCTAAACAATTGGTTAGTCGTTTCCTTTTGGCGGGCATATCTATGCTTTCTTTTGGATTGGGTTATTTATGGGCTCTTTTTGACCCCTCCAGAAAAACATTTCATGACAGGGCTTCAGGCACCTATCTAATTTACCGGAAATAAATTACGAAGCTTTTTCTTGGGAAACCGCAGCTAATATCAAAACAATAATCGGTGGCAATATAACACCCACGAAAGGGGCAATGGAGTACACTACAGTTGCCTGAGAAAACAACTGACAACTCACATGATAAAAAAGGCCCAATCCGGATCCAAAAAGAACTCGACGACTGGCGGAAGAGCTTCTTTTATTCCCAAAACACAGTCCGAACGAAAGTCCCATTAAAGCGAAAATACCCAAAGGACAGACCATTTTATCCCAAAAAATTCTCTCCAAACGATCAGATTTCTGATTATTATTCCTAGCAAATCTCCAGTAGCGATAGAGACTTAAAAGAGTGTAATTGGACGACTTAGTTGCAACCATTTCCACCACCTTAGGGTCTAACTTTGAGGGCCAAAGCAATCGCTTCCTTCTCTCTGCATCTACGCTAGCGCCATCAAAAATTGTAAGATTAGCATCATCGAGGAACCAAAAGCCTGAATCAAAACTGGCGGATGATGCTGAAATAACCACTTTGAGGTGATTACGGTTATCAAATTCGTAGATTGTGATATCAGAAAATTTTTGTCCGGCAAACATATCACCTATCCTAATAAAATTATTGTTGTCCCTCGCCCAGTAGCCACTTCCTGTAATTGTTAGATCAGAGTCGTTCTTCAGCGCTAGTTTTAGGCGACCGGCTCTTTCCTCCGAAAAAGGAACGATTAATTCTCCTAGTGCAAGAGCAAATACAATCAACACAGCAGAGGTTCCAAAAATCGTTTTGGCAAAGTCCCCTTTTGAGCCTCCTGCGACTCTGATTGCAATTAATTCATTAGAATCTGCTAAATTGCCCAGCGCTATCATTGAACCTATCAAGGTCGCAAAGGGAATCAAATCATATGTAAGTTTAGGCACTTCCAGAAAAACCACGTAGACGGCGCTTATCCAATCAAAGTTACCTGTCCCAACATCATCCATCTCTCCCATAAAGCCAAAAAAACTGAAAATAGCTAACAGTGCAAACAGTACTGAAGCTATTGCTCTGACAATATTGTTACCAATATATTTCCCAAGTATTCGCATTATTCCTCACAAATGGTTAGCCTTTATAGAGCCGATAATCTACTGAGTACCATCTAAGTTCATCAGCTAGCACAAATTATGTTTATAATATTAACTTCTATAAAAAGACTCTACGAGGATTCTTAATGATTTTTTTTGTTAAAGACACACCTTTAAACACGCTAAAAACCGATCTGCTGGTATTAACAGTCGACTCAAAAACAACTTTTAAGCCAAAGATGAAGATTTTTAATAGCCAAACAAACGGCTTACTGAAAAAAACTATTGCTCGCGATAATTTTAAGGGTGCGCTTGGCGAAACAATGTTCTTCTCGCACCTACCGGGTGTGCCGGCAGAGAGAGTTTTACTAGTTGGTATTGGAAGTCAAAAAAAACTAACTACAAAAGCGTTCATCAAGTTGATATCTACGATAGTAAAACAAGCATCCGGTCACAAAATCGAAACCCTAGCCTTAGATGTAGTAGATCTTGCAATGGAAACAAGTGGAGATATGTCTGAAAAAATAGGTATGATTGTTTCTAGTTTTTATGAATCAAACTATAATTTTAATGAGCAAAAGAATCACGAGATTAAAACAACACACAAGTTCAAAAAAATCACTCTTTTCACGGAATCTAAATCAAATTTTCCCGAAATAAAGAATCTAATAAAGAGGTTTTCTGGTATACATCAAGGGGTAAATCTTGCGAAAAATCTCGCAAACCGTTCAGCCAATGTATGCACACCTAGACATCTAGCCAGTGAAGCAAGAAAAATAGGTAAAAAGAGCGAAAAGCTAACAATAAAAGTCATAGAAGAAAAGGAAATGCTGCAATTGGGTATGGGGTCTTTCTTGGCTGTTGCTAGAGGCTCTAACGAACCCGCAAAGTTCATTATTGCAAACTACAAGGGCGCCAACAAAAATAAGAAACCAGTTGTCTTGATCGGAAAAGGTGTCACTTTCGACTCCGGTGGAATATCGTTAAAACCAGGCGCTGGGATGGATGAAATGAAATACGACATGGGCGGAGCCGCTTCTGTTCTCGGATGCGTGGAGGCTTTAGCCGTGCTAGAGCCTAAGATAAACGTTGTTGCCCTGATCCCAGCGACAGAAAATATGCCGGACGGCAAAGCCATCAAACCTGGCGATATAGTGAAAAGCATGTCAGGGAAAACCATCGAAATTCTTAATACAGACGCTGAGGGAAGGCTGATACTGTGTGATGCACTTACTTATTGCTCTCGATTCGATCCGGATTGTGTTATTGATGTAGCAACACTTACAGGTGCTTGTGTCGTTGCGCTGGGGAAACACGCTACCGGACTATTAAGTAATCATAATGATTTTGCAGATGAAATTCTTAAGGCAGGAGAAAAAGCGCACGACAGAGCATGGCAGTTGCCGCTTTGGGATGAGTATCGTGCTCAACTTAATAGCCCCTTTGCGGATATAGCAAATGTTGGGGGACGATTTGCTGGCACAATTACCGCCGCGATTTTTTTATCTGCTTTCGCTGAGGATTATAAATGGGCACACTTAGATATCGCAGGCACAGCATGGCACAGTGGAGCGTTAAAAGGCGCCACCGGTAGGCCTGTCCCCCTTCTTATGGAATTCCTCCTTCGGAGAGCCTCAGGTTCAAAATGACGAGGGTGGACTTTTTTATTTGGCCTTTGTGCGAGAAACGCTATCATGACTTAGCCATCTGTAATCTCATAAACTCTATCTATCTTTCTGAAAGATGTCTTACTGTTTTTATAGAAGATACTGCCGAACGGGACCGTCTTGACCGTCTACTATGGACTTTTGAACAAACCAGTTTCATACCTCACGGCGTTGACAATACTTATCCTGTGGAACTGACTTCGGATTCTGCAAAATCAAACAAAACTATTTTAATGAACCTTGGGACATCCTGCCCTCTAGAACCAAAAAAATTTAAAATTATTGTTGAAACAGCGGGGTATGACGAATACACCAGGTCGACGGCTCGGTCAAGATTCAAAAAATACAAAGAGCATGGAATTAGGGTAAGCTCCCACAAAATTGAAGAAATCGCGGAAACAAAAAATATTAGCCTTGGATAATGAAAACAAGAAGATATAAAAATCGCTAAACCAGAGAAGCATCAGATAGAATAATCCTAAAATGAATCCCGAAGATACGAATAACTCCTACGACCCTAAAGTAGTGGAGGCAAGACTCTACGATAAGTGGGAACGTGCTGGAAACTTTAAAGCTGGAAAACAAGGCGAGCCCTATTGTATTGCACTCCCGCCTCCCAACGTTACTGGAAGTTTGCACATGGGACACGCTTTTCAAGACACCTTAATGGATATCTTGATCAGATACCACCGAATGTCAGGAAAGAGAACTCTATGGCAAGGAGGCACCGATCACGCTGGAATCGCAACCCAAATAGTTGTCGAAAGACAACTCGAAACTCAAGGAAAGAGCAGGCAAAGTTTAGGCCGCAAAAAATTTATCGATGCTGTTTGGAACTGGAAAAATAAATCTGGGGGCACAATATCAAAGCAGCTGAGGAGAATGGGAGCTTCAATTGATTGGAGTCGAGAACGCTTCACCCTTGATGAAGATCTTTCTTTCGCCGTGCGTAAAGTATTCGTCGATCTTTACGGAGAGGGACTTATCTACAAAGGCAAGCGACTAGTAAACTGGGATCCTGTGTTGAAAACCGCGGTGTCGGATCTCGAAGTTATATCAGAATTAGAGAACGGGCACCTTTGGCACTTCCGTTATCCAGTGCATAACAGCAAAGAGCATTTAACGATAGCTACCACAAGACCAGAAACAATGTTTGGTGATTCTGCTGTAGCAGTGAACCCTACCGACAGTAGATATTCGGAATTTATTGGAAAATTTATTGATTTGCCGCTAAGTAACCGAAAAATACCTATCATTGGCGACGATTACGTCGATAAGGAATTTGGGTCAGGATGCTTAAAAGTCACGCCAGCACATGATTTCAATGATTACGAGATCGGGAAGAGACATGACCTCGAGTTAATCAATATTCTCACGGAAGACGGAAAGCTCAATTCGACAGTGCCGCCAGACTTCGTGGGCCTTGATAGATTTGAAGCCCGAAAAAAAATAATTATTGAACTAGCAAATAAAGGATTATTGGAGGAAACAGAGCCCCATCAGTTGATGGTCCCTAGAGGAGATAGAAGCAAGACAATAATAGAACCATATTTAACGGACCAATGGTTTGTTAAAATGGAGACTTTAGCCTCTCCAGCCTTAGAAGCAGTGAGGCAGGGCAAAACGAAGTTCATACCCGAAAATTGGACTAAAACTTATTACGATTGGCTGGAGAATATTCAGGATTGGTGTATTTCTCGGCAATTGTGGTGGGGTCATAGAATACCTGCTTGGTATGACGACTATGGTAATGTTTTTGTCGGGATGTCAGAAGAGCACGTTCGAAAAGAGAACAACCTACCACCAAGCAAAACGTTAAAGCAAGACGACGATGTGCTCGATACTTGGTTTTCCTCAGCTCTCTGGCCTTTTTCGACGCTAGGTTGGCCAAAGAAAACCGAGGAGTTGTCGGCTTTTTATCCCACAAGCGTTCTAGTCACCGGTTTCGATATTATATTTTTCTGGGTTGCTAGAATGATGATGATGGGATTAAAGATAATGGGCGATGTGCCATTTCGACAAGTTTACATTCACGGGTTGGTAAGAGACAACGATGGCAACAAGATGTCGAAATCAAAGGGAAACATAATAGATCCCTTGGATCTGATCGACGGTATCACCTTGAATCAGTTAATTGAGAAACGAACCTCAGGTCTAATGCGACCAGAAGACGCCCGTTCTATCGAGCAGGATACTAGGAGGGACTTTCCAGATGGAATTGCACCTTTTGGCACTGATGCACTAAGACTAACATTCGCCGCGATGGCAACGACTGGAAGAGACATTCGATTCGATTTGGGCAGGATTGGAGGCTATCGTAACTTCTGTAACAAGATTTGGAATGCATCGCGATTTGTGAAGCTTATGGCAGACAAACACGGCTTTTCCGAGGAAAAAAACAACTTGGTAACTAATTCGCCCGAGCATTGGATATATTCCAAATTAAAAAACACATTAGCTAATGTAAAAGAAAACTTTGAATTGTATCGTTTTGACCTCGCCTCTAATTACCTCTATGAGTTCATATGGGACGACTTCTGCGATTGGTACATTGAATCAGCCAAAGTTACACTTCTAAGTGATGTGCCCAGCGAGCAACAGAAGCAACAAGTTGTTGGATCTCTAATCGATATACTACAAACAGCTTTATGTACTCTACATCCAATAATGCCTTTTATTTCAGAGGAACTTTGGATCAAACTAGAAGCCCTAAAAAGCGCTAAACGAAAATTCGTAGACGTTAAATTCCCAGATTCGATAAATTTCGAACCTCGCGATTCTGAGATTGTCAGTTACGATCGAATGCAAAGATTCGTCCTCGAGGTAAGAAGAATTAGATCTAGCTATAACGTTAATCCTAAGAAAAGAATTCACACCTATCTAGACTGTCCGGCAGAAAGGCTTTCTCATTTTTTTGGCGATAATCTGGAGCTAGCTAATTCGTTGGGCAAAATAAGTAAAATACTACTCTTAGATCAGAATAACTTAAGTAGTACGGCAACTGGCCTAGTGGATGACATAACCTTTTACGTTCCTTTGGACGAACTAATAGACGTTGAAGTGGAAAAGGTGAGATTGAATAAAGAGTATGAGAAACTTGAAATTGCGCTGATTAAGGTAGAGGGAAAACTAAAAAACCCCAAATTCCGCATGAAGGCACCAAAACAAGTTATTGAAAAAGAAAAAGCAAAACTAGCGGAAATTGAAACAGCGCTAAGTGAAACCAGAAAACAACTGAACAGAATAAGCTCTTAGTCGACAGAATCTCCTTTTATAAGGTTAAATTCCAAAAAGCGAAATTGGTATACATAGATGTTTCAAATAATTAGAAAAGAAATAAACTGTATTTATAAGCGAGACCCATCAGCCAGAAATAGTCTAGAAATCATTTTTTGCTACCCGGGATTCCAAGCAGTGCTTATGTTTCGATTAAACCACAAATTGTGGAATAGGGGTTTCAAACTACTGTCGAGACTTTTGTCCAATATTGCGAGAATTTTCACCGGTGTAGAAATTCATCCTGCCGCTGAAATTGGATGCAACCTCTTTATAGATCATGGAACCGGGGTAGTCATAGGGGAAACAGCTATTATTGGTAATGACTGCACCCTTTATCATGGTGTTACCCTTGGCGGAACAAGTTGGGAAAAAGGGAAACGTCATCCTACATTGGGAAATAATGTAGTAGTCGGTGCTGGCGCAAAAATACTTGGGCCAATTGCTATTGAAAGTGGAGCTCGAATAGGCTCGAATGCTGTAGTGGTCAAGAATGTTCCTGAAAATTCAACTGTCGTAGGAATTCCAGCACGGGTTGTGGCCTCAGAGACCGAATCTAAGAAAGCAAAAGACAATCTAAGCGCAAATATTAGCATTGATCAAAATATTGAAAAATTTGAGGCATACGGTCAATCTAAAGCCATTCAAGATCCCTTAGATGAGAAGCTAGAAGTCTTATTGATGAGATTGAAGAAGGCTGAGGAAGAGATTGCAAATCTCCGGAAAAGCAAAGATTAATCGAAAAAAAGGGCTATTTTGAAATTTCTATAATCCCGTTGGAGGGTAATACCGTACCTATACCTGAGTATTTTAGTGTGTTATTATTCACGGCCAAATTTTGGAAGACCAGTTAAACGATGAGATTAACAACCAAGGGAAGATATGCAGTCACCGCTATGCTTGATGTTGCAATACACCATAGCGATAAGCCTGTTAGAATAGCGGAAATCGCCGAGCGGCAGGGGATTTCACAATCCTACCTAGAGCAGCTCTTCGCTAATTTGAAAAAGAACGGATTGGTATGCGGGAGAAGAGGCCCCGGTGGGGGATATCAACTAGGCCGCAAAAGTAAACTTATTACCGTCGCCAACGTAATAGATGCAGTAAATGAAAAAGTTGACGCAACACGATGCGGCGGACTGAAGAATTGCACGCGCTCCGCGCCTTGTTTAACGCACGATCTTTGGGAGGATTTGAGTACCGAGATAAGGGGGTTCTTAGAGCGAATCACACTGGAATCCCTAGTTAGAAAAAAAACGCTCGCTGGCGAGCAGTTCATAGATTACCGTCGCATAGCACTACAGAAAAAGAAAGCCGAGATTAGCAGTGGGAGCAACCTAAATGGCAATTGAATTGACTCAGAACGCCGTAAATCACGTTCAAAAATTTATCCAAAAAGATCCCGAATCTGAATATTTACGCTTGGCTGTGAAACCGACTGGCTGTTCTGGTTTTATGTACGAAGTAACAACCACTGGCGAGAAAATAGACAACGATTGCGTATTTAATTCCGGCGGTATAACAATAGTTGTCGACGAGCAAAGCCTCAAATACCTAACTGGGTCCAAAATTGATTTCACAGAAGAAGGTTTGAACAAAGGCTTCAAATTCAACAACCCAAACGTCGCCGCAACATGTGGATGCGGTGAAAGTTTCACCATAGAAACTGACTAAGTAGTAGATTATGTCCACTCAAACGGAAAAATTGAATTCTATAGTATCTAAGAATTATGAAGCTGGTTTTTATACCGACGTCGAACAAGATAGCCTTCCGCCAGGTCTTAATATAGAGACCATTAAGGCCATATCTCGGAAGAAAAGGGAACCAAATTGGCTCCTCGATTGGCGCTTAGACGCATATGACAAGTTCAAGAAAATGCAAGAACCTCAATGGGCGCACGTGAAGTACGATCCAATTAATATCCAAGATATTTCTTACTACTCCGCCCCGAAAAACGATAGTGAAAAGCCGAAAAGCCTGGAAGAGGTTGATCCCAAGATAATTGAGACTTACGAAAAACTCGGCATTCCACTAGAAGAACAAAAAATGCTCGCAGGCGTAGCGGTAGATGTTGTATTCGATAGTGTTTCAGTACATACAACCTTCAAGGAGAAGCTGGCTGAAGCGGGCGTCCTATTTTGTTCATTTTCTGAAGCAGTCCTAGAATACCCAGAAATAGTTAGAAAATATTTAGGCTCTGTTGTCCCTTCTAGAGACAACTATTTTACGGCGCTTAACTCAGCAGTATTCTCAGATGGCTCCTTTGCCTACATCCCTGAGAACACAAAATGCCCGATGGAGCTGTCTACATACTTCCGCATTAATGCGATGAATACAGGACAGTTCGAAAGAACTTTGGTAGTTGCAGACAGGGGAAGCTACGTTAGTTACCTAGAAGGATGTACAGCACCGAGACGCGATGAGAACCAGCTTCATGCAGCGGTAGTAGAGCTGATAGCACTTGACGATGCGGAAATCAAATACTCTACCGTACAAAATTGGTATCCAGGCGATGAAAATGGGGTAGGCGGCATTTATAATTTCGTCACCAAAAGAGGAGACTGTCGGGGCAAGAACTCTAAAATCTCTTGGACCCAGGTTGAAACAGGCTCTGCGGTAACTTGGAAATATCCCAGCTGCATTCTTAGAGGAGAAAACTCTTCCGGGGAGTTTTATTCTGTAGCGCTGACAAACAATAAGCAACAAGCGGATACAGGAACTAAAATGGTTCATCTTGGCAAAGGGACAACATCTACCATCATATCGAAAGGCATATCAGCCGGTTCTAGTCAAAATTCCTATCGAGGCCTAGTAAGGATAGCCCGAACAGCCGAAGGCGCTCGGAACTTTACGCAATGCGATTCTCTCCTCCTAGGAAATCGTTCAGCAGCACATACTTTTCCATATATAGAATGCAAAAACTCTAGTGCGCAATTAGAGCACGAAGCATCCACCTCGAAAATCAGTGAAGAACAGCTTTTCTACTTAAGAAGTAGAGGAATACCTCAAGAGGACGCGGTTAACCTTATCGTGAACGGATTTTGTAAAGAGGTTTTCAAAGAGCTGCCCTTAGAATTCGCTGTAGAGGCCCAAAAACTCCTTGGAATTAGCTTAGAGGGGGCCGTCGGGTAAAAAATGCTGAAAATAGAAAATTTAAAAGTAGCCGTTGGAAACACGGAAATACTAAAAGGACTAAACTTAACAGTCAACAAAGGAGAAGTACACGCGATAATGGGGCCTAACGGCTCAGGAAAAAGCACCCTATCGCATGTGATAGCGGGCAAGGAAGGTTATGAGGTCACTGAAGGTGATATTTCCTTTCGAAATGAATCAATAGTAGACAAACTTCCGGAAGAAATTGCTTGGGCAGGAGTATTTTTAGCCTTTCAATATCCTATGGAAATTCCAGGAGTAAACAATGTCTACATGCTCCGAGAGGCCTTGAACAGCCAAAGAAGACACCGAGAGCAAAAAGAGTTAAATGCCTCCGAGTTTCTGAAATTTGTAAAAGAAAAAGTGAAGTCAGTCGGGTTAAACGAGAAACTGCTCAGCCGTCCTGTTAATAGCGGCTTTTCAGGGGGCGAAAAGAAACGAAACGAAATATTTCAAATGAGCGTTTTAGAGCCTGAACTGGCGATTCTCGATGAGACAGATTCGGGGCTCGACATAGACGCACTAAAGGATGTGGCAGAGGGAATAAATAAACTACGCACTAGTGAAAGAGCCTTCATAATTGTGACGCACTACCAACGGCTTCTTGACTATATAGTCCCAGACTATGTTCACGTTTTAAGTAATGGGAGAATAGCTAAAACCGGCGACAAAAATTTGGCACTAGAACTAGAGAAGCGCGGATACGATTGGGTAGGAGAAGATTAAAATTGAAACAAAACTTCAACCGGATACTTCTCCAGTCCCAAAGTCTGGGAGATAGCGAGCCTGAATGGCTGAAATGCAAGAGGGAAGAAGCAATTGAGTCAATAAACTCGATCGGTTTTCCGACCACAAGAAATGAAGAATGGAAATATACTCCACTAGATGAGATTTACCAAACAGAGCTCGAGATACCAGTTGATGCTGATAACGTTCTCAGCACAGATACCCTGGAATCTGCATCTTTAGTTAACGAGCCAAATCTTTTTAAAATTATCCTAATCAATGGAAAATATTCTAGAGAGCTTAGTGACCTTGAAGTCACAAAGTCAGCCCCCAATGTGCGCCCACTAGAGGAGCTTATCGAAAATGAACCAGAAGCGGCAAAATTTCTGTTTTCATCTGACCCAAGAGAAACGTTTTCTTGGCTCAACACTGCTATGGCAAGAGACGCTTTGCTGATCACATGCCCAGAAAATAGAACAATCCAGAAACCGATACACTTGCTTAATATTATGACAGGGAAAAGGAATAAATTAGTTTCACCCAGAATAATTATAGAAGCCAATGCAAATTCAAAACTTACTTTGATAGAGGAATTCGTGAATTTATTGCCAGATAAATCGCTTATGAACGCTGCAACCTTTATAAACGCCAAACCAGGTTCTCTAGTAAACCATCACAGAATATCCGGATCCAGTAGCGGATACCACGTGGGCAATCTTCATTGCAAAGTTAGCCAAGATGCTAACATTTTTACAACCTCCTTGGCGTTTGGGGGAAATGTAACTCGCATAAATATCAACGTTCGATTGGAACAACCGGGAGCTTCCTGCAACTTATCTGGATTATTCCTAGGCGTAAAGGATGAACTAATAGACCATCACACAACAATTGAGCACGCCGCAAGTGAAACAAACAGCAATGAAGTTTACAAAGGAGTGATGGGAGGAAAAAGTAAAGGTGTTTTCAATGGCAAAGTTCTTGTCGAAGAAAACATACACCATGTAAAAGCCTCTCAAAATAGTAACAACCTACTTCTCTCAGATGTTGCCGAAATAAACACTAAGCCAGAACTCGAAATATACTCTGATGACGTCACCTGTGCTCACGGAGCAACAGTCGGACAGCTTGACGCTGATTCGACTTTCTACCTTAGAGCAAGAGGAATTCCCGAGAAAGTCGCCAAGCGAATTCTTGTAGAGGCTTTTTTAGAAGAGGCGCTTTCTCAATTGCCGGTAGAGAGCGTAAAAACCGAATTGATGAAAATTATTAGCAAGTCCAACACGCTTTAGAAGGATTTCCTAAAACATGAACACAATGTTAAACAAGAAAGAGCAAACGCCTACTTTAAATTTGAAAAAGATAAGGGATGATTTTCCGATACTGTCTAGGAGTGTTAATAAAAAACCCCTAGTGTACGCCGATAATGCAGCGACCACCCAAAAACCAAAAAGTGTAATTGACCGTCTCTCAGAATATTATTCTGAGGAAAACGCCAATGTTCACAGAGGAATACATACCTTGAGCGAATGTGCAACGGAAGCTTTTGAGGAGAGCAGGCAAGTCGTCCAAAGATTTCTGAATGCCAAATCAGCTAGAGAAATTGTATTTACCCGAGGCACTACTGAAGCTATAAACTTGGTAGCACAAAGCTATGCTCTCAGGCGATTAAAGGCAGGGGAAGAAATTATTATCTCGACCTTGGAGCATCACTCAAATATAGTGCCATGGCAGACAGTTTGCCAGAGAACCGGTGCAAAACTTAGGATAGCGCCCGTTAATGATGCGGGTGAATTAATATTCGAAGAATATGAAAAACTAGTCAACAAGAAAACTAAACTAGTCGCTTTAACTCACATATCGAATGCCCTAGGCACAGTAAATCCAGTTCAAAAACTAACAAAAGCTGCAAAAGAAGTCGGCGCGGTTGTGCTTATCGACGGAGCTCAAAGCATTATTCATGCGAAGATAGATGTCCAAGCTATTGGTTGTGATTTTTATGTTTTTTCAGGGCATAAAGCCCTAGGTCCCACGGGGATTGGCGTGCTTTATGGCCGCGAAGACGTACTGGAATCAATGGAGCCTTGGCAAAGTGGCGGAGACATGATCAAAACCGTTAGCTTTGAAAAGACTACCTACAACGAGATTCCTTACAAATTTGAGGCAGGAACACCTAACATATCCGGAGCAATAGGCTTATCAGAAGCACTCAACTACTTTAGCCAATTCGACCTTGAGAAGGTTGAAAAACACGAACATCACCTATTAAATAAGGCCACTGAAAGAGCTTTAATCATTCCAAATCTGCAGCTTGTTGGTACAGCTAAAAACAAATCATCTATATGCTCTTTTGTGGTTGAAGGAGTGCACCCCAATGATTTGGGCACTCTCCTAGACCAGCAAGGAGTAGCGATCCGATCAGGCCACCATTGCGCGATGCCACTTATGTCGCGATTAAAGGTGCCCGGAACAGCACGAGCTTCGTTTGCTTTTTATAACTCGCCAGAGGACGTTGATATGGTTTTTGATGCGATTGAAAAAGCTCTATTCATATTGGCAGCCTAGAATATTATGGCGGATAACATTACCCAATTGAGACGAGATTGCCCAGGTATACTTATACCGATTGGAACAGAGGTAATTTTGAAAAAGGGAGCACAAGTTATAGTCACTCAAGCATTGGGTGGTTCTGCTACAGTAAATCACGATGGCAACCTTATACGGATATCATCTGAAAATTTAGATGCGATTGATCTGGATACATCGAAGAATAAAACAGTATCGGAGAGTGAACTGGATGATGGCAATATTGACATGGACTCTGTGTGGGACCAACTTCGCACCTGTTACGACCCTGAAATACCCATAAACATCGTAGAACTAGGCTTAATATACCGCTGCGAGTTGGTGGAGGATAAAGAGGGCGGTGAAAAGGTTGAAATTGACATGACATTGACTGCACCTGGCTGCGGCATGGGCCCTTTTTTAGTGGAAGACGTACGCTGCAAAATACTGGGAATACCCAACGTCAGCAATGTATCAGTGGAATTAGTTTTTGACCCACCTTGGAGACCTGACATGATGTCTGATGAGGCCCGACTTGAGGCAGGCCTATATTAAACCCAGAAAAAATCGAACTAAGCTAACCCGATTGCACTAGCATTCTCAGTGCCAACACGTATAATATTTTTCGCCTATCACTGCCCATATAATTAGATAAGGACTTTCTGTTATGTCAAATCAAAGAACGCTGTCTATCATAAAACCGAATGCAGTAAAAAAAAACAAAATAGGAATGATTATCGCATCATTGGAAGAGGCGGAACTGAAAGTCATAGAGGCAAAGATGGTCACCCTAAGCGTTGAGAAAGCGGAGTCATTTTATAGCGAACATAAAGAGAAACCTTTCTTCAATGAGCTAATAACCTTTATGACGTCCGGACCCGTGGTCATTATAGCGCTCGAAGGGGAAGATGCTATCAACACCAACAGAAAGATAATGGGCGCTACTAATCCAGCCGACGCCCTTGAAGGGACTATCCGCGCCAAATATGGTGATGGCATGACCGAAAATGCAGTTCATGGGTCAGATGGACTGGAAAGCGCCTCCAGAGAACTTAAATTTTTCTTTGGGTGATTGTGTAGTTGTGAACTCAATGGAGCCCCTTAATTTACTGGATGCCGACAATTCATCTTTAGAGAGTTTTTTCGCAACTTTGGGAGAAAGAAAGTTCCGATCCTCACAAGTTATCCAATGGATTCATAAATCTGGTGTCGTTGAATTCGACAGAATGACAAACCTAAGCAAGAATCTTAGAGAATCGTTGGCACAGAAAGCATCTATTACGTTACCAGATATGTTCGAAGAAAAGCGGTCCTCTGACGGGTGCATAAAGTGGCTCTTCAAACTGAACGACAATAACATTATAGAAACAGTTTATATTCCAGAACCGTCAAGGGGAACGCTTTGCATCTCATCTCAGGCTGGGTGCCAGCTAAACTGCACGTTTTGCGCGACTGCTCAGCAAGGTTTTTCGAGGCAACTTAAAACCAGCGAAATTATCGGACAACTATGGCTGGCAACCAGACATCTTGAAGCCATTGGTGGAAATCACCACGGCATCACGAACATCGTTCTCATGGGAATGGGGGAACCGCTTTTAAACCTCTCTAACGTGCTGCCAGCAATTAGGCTAATGCTAGATAACAACGCCTATAACCTATCCAGGAAACGAGTAACACTTAGCACTGCAGGAGTCATCCCAGGGATAGACCGACTTAGAGAAGAATGCTTGACCAGCCTAGCGGTCTCACTGCATGCGCCCTACGACGAGCTCAGAGACAAGCTAGTACCACTTAATAAAAAGTATCCTATAGGAGATCTATTGGAGGCCTGTAAAAGATATAGCAAAAGTAATAATGACGGTGAGATTACCTTCGAATACACAATGCTGGAGGAAGTCAATGATCAACCAAAGCACGCAAAAAAACTTTTAGAAATACTTTCCGCTGTGCCTGCTAAGATAAATCTAATTCCTTTTAATAAAGTTAAGGGGATCCCTTTCAGATGCTCACCAGTTAAGTCTATTGACAAATTCCGTCAAATTTTAATGAAAGGCGGGATTATTTCTACCACTCGCAAAACAAGGGGAGACGACATAAATGCAGCTTGCGGGCAATTGGCTGGTTTTGTAAAGCCCAGAATCCTTGGACGGCGCTCAAATAGCTCCTGGGCCGACTAAATGAACGGAAAAATTTTGGCTAATCTTTTCTTTGTTTTTTGGCTTGTGCTATTCGCCGTGGGATGCGCGAACAAGACTATGGAAAATAGCAGAAAACAAGATCTAAAAAAGGTCTCGGCTCTCAACACCGAATTGGGCTTCAGGTACATGCAGGAGCGAGAATATGACTTGGCGAATAAAAAAATCGAGAAAGCCCTAGCTGCCAACCCTAAAAACTCTGAAGCCCATAATGCAATGGGCCTACTGAAAAACGTTCTAGGAAAGCCCAAAGCTGCAGAGAGCGCCTTCGCAAGGGCAGTAGAACTGTCTGATAATGGGCCGGCAATATCAAATAACTACGGCCAATTTTTGTGTCAACAAGGGCGCTATGAGGAGGGAATCAAATACCTAAATCTTGCAGCAATGAATCCACTTAATAGGGACAGAAGCATCCCCCATTTAAATCTTGGAAAATGCTACAAGGAACTTATTGACTATAAAAAGGCTGAGTTTCATCTTAAGAAAAGCCTTAGCTTCTCTACAAAAAATAAAAATGCATTAATTGAGCTAGCTAACATTATGCTAGCGCAAGGACAATTAGCAGCTGCTACAAGTTATTTTGAGCAGTTCACTAGTAGCGAGAACCACAGTGCCCTCTCACTTTGGGTAGGGTATCAGCTGGCTGCCAAAAGAGAAGATCTAGATTCTAGGGACAGCTTTCACCTTCTTCTAATGCGCCTATTTCCCGATTCCCCTGAGTCTCAACTAATAGCCTCCGAAAAATGAGTCGAGTAAAAAGATGGATAATCTAGAAAATAACGACTACGAAACGGTGATACTCACAAGAGAACAGGCCTTAATTTATTATGGCGTGGAAAGCTCAAAACCTTTTGAAATAAACGCTTATTTAGCTAATGCTGGCGAAATGCTACGACACGCAAGGGAACACAGAAAGATTAGCGTTGAACTGTTGGGCGACAAGATCAATCTCGGCCCAGAAATTATACGACAAATAGAGGCCAATCGTTATCAAGGGATCGGAGGCGAAGCGTTCATAAAGGGATATATAAACTTGATTGCAAGAGAATTAGACGCAGATGGCGAGCCTGTTTTAAAAGTGTATGAAGCCCTCAAGCGACGCGACGAGCATTCTCCTGGAGAGTATGTTAAAACCAGAAAACATGATCCATGGGGCAGTATAGTGATACTTTCCATTCTCGGTGCAGCGGTTTTGATAGCGATAGTGGTTTATTATTTCAGATATTCTATGGTTTTAGAAGAATCCACTAATAGACTGGAAAAAAAACTGCATGATACTGAAATTTACAGCCTTGATGAACTGTCCGATACTTACGGACCAAGCTTCTCCACTCCTAGGAAAGCAAATAATTATGAATCTGAGCTGGAAACAGGCCAACTAACTTTACGAGCTAAAGCTCAGACTTGGATAGAAATTGTAGACAATCATGGAATAGTAATTTATCGAGACCTAGTAAATGCTAATCAAACTTTTGAATTTTTGGGTAACCCCCCATACTATCTAACAATAGAGGACGGTAAAGCGATTGACCTTGCCTATCAAGGACAGACAATCGATTTTTCCGACGCACTAGATTCTGAGGGCATGGCTCGATTCAGACTGGGCGATTTCTAGGAACCAACTATGAGCACTAAATCTAAGTATTACGCTGTCCGTGGGATGACGGGAAGCCTCCCCAAAGAGAACCTTCTCTGGCGAACGATAGAAGATGAGCTGATTCAAATATTAGGCTCATACTCGTTCCAAGAAATCAGACTACCGATAATAGAATATTCGGGGATTTTTAATCGTTCGATCGGTGAATCATCAGATATCGTGCAAAAAGAAATGTATAGCTTTACAGACAGAAACGGGGAGTCACTTACACTTCGCCCAGAAGGTACAGCTGGATGTGTAAGAGCAGCAATAGAGAATAATCTACTTAGTTCCAGCGCCCCATTACGCCTTTGGTATCACGGGCCAATGTTCAGATATGAGAGACCTCAGAGAGGAAGGCAAAGACAGTTTCATCAGATTGGACTAGAAATTTTTGGCTCAGATAGTATTCTCGCCGAAACGGAACTCGTGGTTATCTTTTCAAGATTTTGGTCAAATTTGGGGATATCTGATATAACGCTCCAAATTAATTCATTAGGAAATCAAGAGGATAGACAAAACTACATCAAAGTACTTACCGACTTTTTTTCTAATCACTCTTCGAAGCTAAGCGAACATAATTTGCAGAAACTAAGATTTAACCCTCTTAGAATACTAGATAGCAAAGATCCAGAAATCATAAAACTGATCTCTGATGCACCAACATTAGATGAATTCATATCTGATGAGGCAAAAACCCGATTCACGGACTTCAAAAATCTATTGACCATGGTCGGGATCGATTTTAAGGAGAATAACAAACTAGTTCGAGGACTCGATTATTACTCCGATATCGTTTTTGAATGGACGACCGAATCATTGGGCGCGCAGAATGCGGTCTGCGCGGGAGGAAGATACGACAACTTAATAGGGCAATTAGGAGGAAAACATACTAGTGCAGTGGGTTGCGCTGTCGGTTTAGAAAGAGTAGTGGAACTCTGCGAACAGAAAGAATCATTGAAAACTACGAGAATGCCAAAATTTTTCGTCTTATCTACCGAAACCCAATACTCCAAAGAATTACTAGTCCTTTGCGAAAAATTAAGAGACATGTACCCTAAAATTTGTTTTGAGCTGGATATTAGTGAAAGGAGCTTAAAATCCAAAATGAAGAAGGCAGACAAAAGCGAAGCAGAAGCAGCTATAATAATTGGGCAACAAGAACTTGAAGAAGGCACGTTGACCGTAAGGCCTCTTCGGAACAGTAGATCTCAACAGTCTTGCAAAATGTCGGAGCTGGAAGACTCCCTCAAAGACTCCTAAATCATATAAGTAATTGAGGCAAAAATCATTGTGAATATCGATTCTAATGAAGACCAAATAGTCGAGCAATTTAAAAATTGGTGGGCACAGTTTGGAAATTACCTCATTACCTTTCTCGTAATTATATTAGTTGGGGTCGGAGGATTCAGATATTGGGATACTGTCCAATCTAATAAGGCAAAGGATGCATCGGTCAGTTTTGAATCGGTTCTTGAATTATTGAATAAGGGTGAAAAGGAAAAAGCCAAAAGTTTAATTAAAAATATTAAACAAGATTTCCCAAACCTAGCTTATACCCAATTAGCTATGCTACTCGAGGCCAATATATTGGTAACGGAAAATAACTATAAAGATGCTGAAGAAATACTGCTCGAGTTAATAGATAGTGATCCTATTAAAGGGTTGACTCAAGTCGCAGCCTCTAGACTAGCAAGACTTTATTTAGCGCAGGAAAAACCCGAAAAGGCGATGGCAGTAATTTCTGACAAGGCAATGGACAAAGTTGAAGGAGGACTTTGGGAATTACGGGCAGACATCGCGGCAGCAATGGGAGAGAATGAAAAAGCTTTAGTGCTTTATAACCAAGCTCTAGAACAGAGCCAACTTTTAGGATATCCGACAAACAATATAATCCTGAAGAAAAATAATCTTCCAGCCAGAAGAGCTAACAGCGAATGAAACATATAATCCGAGTATTGATAATAGGAATTTTGCCAATCCTAGTAGGCGGCTGCTCTCTATTTGAAGAAAAACCTCAAGAGTCAGCTAAAAAAGAAACAAAAGAAGAAAAAGAGGATCTGACCAAAAGGAATGAACCTTCAAAACTAAAGAAAAATTTTTCTTCCTCTTTAACGGTAAAAACCTTGTGGAAGAAGCGACTCGGTAGTGGACTAGATGATTACTATCTAAAGCTACGTCCAACCATTGAAGGACAACACTTATATATAACTGACCGTAATGGGGATCTGTTCAATGTAGATCTTAAATCCGGCAAAGTGCATTGGAAAGTAAAAGATAAGAATGTGGAATATACGAGCGCTGCCGGACTAGGGGACGAAATGATCCTAGTTGGCACTGGAGACGGGCGATTAATAGCGAGAGAAATTGAAAGTGGCACGTTAAGGTGGGTCGTGAAGACATCCAGTGAAATTCTAGCAGCACCTAGCGCTTACAAGGGAATAACCGTGGTTCGTAGCGCAGATGGTGCAGTTCTGGCTCTCGATTCCAAGACAGGATCTGAAATTTGGAATTATAGGAGGGAAGCTCCTCGCTTAACTTTGCGAGGTAACAGCAGATCCTTAATTAGTAATAACGTTGTCTTTTCCGCTTTAGATAACGGCAGACTTCTTGCCCTAGATTTGAAGCTTGGAAACATTGTTTGGAATAAGGCAATCACTGTGCCCTCAGGAGTTACTGACTTAGAGCGGATGGTTGACCTGGACGGCGATCCTTTGATTACAGATGAATTTATCTATGTTAGCAGCTTTCAAGGTGGAGTAACTGCATTATCTAAAGTTGACGGCCAGATAATATGGGCTAGGCAAATATCCAGCTACAATGGACTCGCCCGAGGGGACAGAAAGATCTTTATTGTTGATGAGGCTAGTGTGATTTGGGCGTTAAATGAAGAAGATGGAATTTCGGTTTGGAAGCAAACCGAATTAGAAAGACGATTTGTTACCGATCCTGTATTCTTCAACAACCATATCATAGTTGGAGATTTTGAAGGATATGTCCATTGGCTATCCGCTGAAACAGGTGAAATCGTGAATAGGACACGACTAGATAGAAATAGCATTTTGGCGCCGGCAGCAGTTTCTGATGATATAGTAGTGCTACGTTCTAGCAGCGGGAAGACTATAGCAATGACCTTAGGCGACTAATAAGTAAAACTCTAACTTTTTCCTGATTTAATATCGACGTAAGTACAGGTTTAGTAATGTTTTCCACAAAGACCATCCCAACGATAGCCATCGTTGGGCGCCAAAATGTTGGCAAATCGACACTTTACAACAGAATCACACGCTCAAGAGACGCTTTAGTCGCAGATTTTCCGGGAATTACACGAGATCCAAAAATTGGTTTAGGGGTAGTGGGTGAGAAAGAATATCTGATAGCCGACACCGGGGGATTTTCATATAACAATGAAGATAACAGCCTTTTAAACAGGGTTATGCACTCCACCAAGGAGATCGCCCTAGAGGCGGAGACTATACTGTTTATAGTCGACAGTAGAGAAGGCCTAACGGAACAGGATAGAGCAATTGCTTTCGAGATAAGGAAATGGAATAAACCGACTGCCTTAGTAGCTAATAAGTCAGAATCAGCTGACCCCGATTTAATAATTTCTGAATTTAGCTCACTTGGTTTCAAGGATATTTTTTGCATAGCTGCAAAAGCAAATATAGGAATCACAGAACTAATTAGAGCCACTACTGAACCATTTTTGAAATCAACAGACACAGCATACGCGAAAGAACCTGGAGAGAAAAATTTGTCAATCTCTATAATAGGAAAACCCAATGTTGGTAAATCAACTTTAATAAATAAAGTTGTAGGTTTTGATCGAATGATCACAAGCAATATTCCAGGTACAACTAGGGACGATATATGGGTCAATTTCGAGAGGAAGGGGAAAAAATATACATTTGTTGATACCGCTGGCCTTAGAAGAAAGAGTAGAGTAACTGAGTATCCTGAAAAACTCTCCGCATTAAAAACTTTGAAAACCATTGCTCGTTCGGAAATCACTGTCTTAGTGATTGACGCTTCCAATGCCATTAGCGCTCAAGACCTAAATCTATTAGGTCAAGTATTGAACAACGGAAAGGCTCTTGTGATCGCCGCAAACAAGTGGGACTTATTAAAAAACCATGAAAAGGAAAATTTTTTAAAAGATATTGAACGACGCTTCAACTTTGTAAGATTTTCAGAGATTGTGCTCATATCTGCAAGAGACGGATTCGGTATAGAAAATTTATTTGAAGCCATTATCAGAACTTGGAACGCCGTTACCAAAGAAATTAAAACTGGCGTTTTATCAAAATTAATCGAAGAAGCAGTTCTCAATCATGCACCGCCTCTGGTCAGAGGAAGACGAATAAAACTCAGGTTCGCTCATATTGGAAGTAGAAATCCGCTGACGATCTTAATTTACGGTAATCAAGTAAAATCAATACCTAAATCTTACGGACGCTATATAGAAAATTTTTTGAGGGAGAAACTAAAGCTGTCGGGAACCCCGATTAAACTCATTTACCGCCAAAGCGAAAACCCTTTTGCAGGTAGGAAGAATAACCTGTCTAAAAGACAGGTCGCCAAGCGTAAAAGACTAATAAATTACTCCAAAAAAAATCGGTGAAATTCACCTGCTTAATTAAAGATAAGTTGTCCTTTATAGCTAACCTTGCGACATAAGAGCATTATAAATCCGATCCAATAACCTCTCCGCCTCATGACTCGTGATCCAGCGCCCATCTGGATCAAGTATAACGACCTCAGTCTTATCTCCAATTCCCGTCACACTCACTTGATACTGAGAAGCTTGATTTGTTTTCCAAAACATAATCCCACTCCACCCCTTAGTCTCACCATAGCCCGTCTCGACAAGGTCAACAACAAAGATGCCTCGTCCTTTATCCGCCCTTCGCACCGAGACATTGGCCACCCTCAAGGCCTCTTTGGTGGATTTCCAAGCACTACTAAAATCAGACTCCAACGTAAGATAGTATTTACCCCGTCCAACACTCATCATCCTTATTCCAATCGATTCCACACTTTCTGAAGAGATCGGCGACGATGTTTCCTGAGCATTTGTTAACGCAGAACGATTCATTTTTCTGGGACTCATTTTTTTAGCAAAATCGTCTGATGGACTATAGGATGGGGCTTCGATGTTATTTTCTGAAGAGTCTCTTAAAACTTCCATAGGAGGCTGCTGTTCTCTAGTGTTAATATTGTCATCAGCACTGGGGCTGCTCGCTTGCCTCATCTTTCTAGGGCGCATTTTGTTTGAGAAACTCTTTGTGGGGTCATACACGTCTGGACTTAAATTAGAACTTTCTTGGCCTCGGCGAAGATCAGTAGCTACATAACTGGAGCCCTTAACTTGAGTCTCCAAACTATTTCTTAACCTTTCAACTATAGACGCTTGCATTTTTTCATCTCTGCCTATCTCACCCCACTCATAGTCTTCCCCATAAGCTTGATCTGTTTGTACAAGCTCCTGCTTCTGATGGGACAAAAAGACTATGGTGGTACCTTCCTCCTTCCCATTTTCAACAAAAATCTTGTACCTACTCCTAACAAGGCCATCGCTGGTTTCAAGCCATAAAGTCTCTAACACCCCCAAATCTGGGTCATCCAGTTCAAACCCATATCCTTCGGCTCTCCAGAAATTTTTTATCTTTTCCCATAATTGATATCTTGTAGCCTCCACCACAATTATATGTTGATCATCAAGAGTACTAATTTCAGCAACTATAATCCCATCGTCATTTCCCAATAGATCCGTGGAGTCCAAGTTGTTTTCCTTCCTTTTGCCCACTCTATCTTGAAAATCAGAAAAAGTTCTTTCTCCTTCAGGAGACTCTTCCGGAATGGACATCTTATCTCTGATCGCTCCGGTGCTTAGGCCGGGCGGGATCGATAAATCAGGCAAGGTTCTGGCTCTTGTGTAGTCTTTTCGCTGATCCGGCACAACCTCGTCAAGCATTGATGATAATCGACCGCAACCGGATAAAGACAGTACCAACGAAACTAAAACTAACCCAGTAGCTATGTGCATTTACCTAAACTCCTATTAAAGCTACATTTTTCGGAACTAAATTGAACCGGCCACTTCCATCGAGGCAAGTAATTTACTTTTAAATTTTTCCGAGAATTGGGTCAGAGGCAACCTGATCCCGTCTTCTATCAAACCTTGCTTACCGACAGCCCACTTTACTGGGATTGGATTTGCTTCTAGAAACAAGTCTTTATGCAAGCCAACCAACAGCTCGTCTATTTCTTTAGCCTCTGTTTTCTTTCCAGCCAAAGCCGCCTCACACATTTCACTCATTTCCTTTGGGGCCACATTTGCAGTAACTGAAATAACCCCATCCCCGCCCTCTAACATGAAGTCTCTTGCTGTGAGATCATCACCACTAAAAAGCAAGAAATCCGAACCACAACTTAATTTAATTTCTTTCACCCTCGAAAGCTCACCAGTTGCTTCCTTTATTCCGACAATATTTTCCAAAGAAGATAGTTTCGCTACCGTCTCTGGCAACAAATCACATGCTGTTCTACTCGGTACATTATACAAAATCTGTGGAATCTTCACTTCTTCTGCCAAAAGAGCATGATGCTGCCAAAGCCCTTCTTGCGTCGGCTTATTATAGTACGGCGTTACAATTAGCGCAGCATCCGCTCCAAGTTTTTTTGCCTCTTTTGTAAGCATCAAGGCCTCATGAGTAGAATTAGCGCCTGTCCCAGCAATGACTGGAATCCTGCCATCCGAGAACTTTACTGCTCGTTCGATGACCCTACAATGTTCTTCAAAAGTCAACGTAGCGGATTCACCAGTTGTTCCTGCAGCCACTATGGCTCTAGTTCCACGCTCGACATGATAATCTATCAATTTAGCAAAACATCCATCATCTAAGGTAGATTGCACAGCCACGCCACCCTTCATAGGCGTGACGATTGCTACAATACTTCCACGTAAAAGAGACATCTTTTTTCCTTAATTTTAAGCTATCGCATGTTATCTTCAGAATCCTGGCAGAGCAAGGAGTCATCGTTAATGCTCCTAATGATACTACAGGTTACCCCTTAACCACCGAGAATCTGTATAATTAACGTAAATAAAAGCGATTTTTGAAAATGGATAACCATAACAACCCTCACAAAAGCATAATCGTCATTTCAGCCATCGGCCCAGAAGATCCGAAGATTTTCGGAGAGATAACCCATTCCTTTACAAAATGTGGTTGCGAAATTCTTGAAAGTAAGTTTTCCGTCATGGGAAACAAATTTTTACTAATGACAATGCTTTCTGGCACCTGGGATGCTATCGCAAAAATAGAAACGGTCTTGGCCAGATTAGGTGATAATCTAGGAATCAAGTTCTCTGCGGAACGCGCATCTAACATTTCCAATTATGATAAAAGCATCCCTTATGTGATGGAGGTAGTGACCGTCAAAAACCCTGACTTAGTTCACGATACTGTGAAATTTTTTCAGCTACAAAAAGTGATTATAAAAGAACTCCAGTGTAGTGGTTTTATAGCTAATCAAACGAACACTCAAATGATTTCCCTACAAGTTACCGTCAGTGTTCCCTCCAGCCTATCGATAGCTTCCTTCAGGAGTGATTTTGTAGACTTTTGCGATCATTTGAACATAGACGCGGTCCTAGAGCCATTGAAGTAAAAGGTACCTGACTACGAAGCTTCGGAAATTCCACCTCCGGTTGGCCAAGCGGCTAATAATGATTTGACTAGTGTAGCTAGAGGTATCGCAAAAAACACACCCCAGAACCCCCAAAGTCCTCCAAATATCAGAATCGCCACAATAATAGCTACAGGATGAAGATTAACAACATCTGAGAATAAAATGGGCACCAGCACATTTCCATCTAAAGCCTGGATCAAAGCATAAATGCCTATAACCCAACCAAAATCGACGGAGAAGCCAAACTCTAAATAAGCGGCAATAACAACTGGAAATGTGACAACAGCTGCCCCGATATAGGGAACCACTACAGACAAGCCCACCAAGACGCCAAGTAAAGTTGCGTAGGACAGGCCTAAAAATAAAAAGGCACCGAAGGTAGCGGAGCCAACTATTACGATT
Source organism: uncultured Pseudomonadota bacterium (assembly GCA_902597385.1). GTDB lineage: Bacteria > Pseudomonadota > Gammaproteobacteria > TMED69. The sequence goes on from CACJXQ010000005.1 coordinate 46,663, forward strand.
TCGTAGAATTTGCCGCGTATGTAGTTTCCTATTTGATTATCTACATCTTTCCAAACGGTTTGAAGAACTCTTTTCTCTTTGGGCAGAAACGCATTTACCCAATCCAACAATAAGAATTTATCTTTGAGGAAGAAAAACACCAAAAGAGGAACTAAAAGAAAATAAATGAGCGCAGTTATGACAAAAGGAATTGACGCTAAGGATAGCGATAGAACACTTTGCCCGAGAGATGTGAATTCACTTGCTATTGAGGCAACCAAGCTATTAGCTTGCTCCACATTTAATAAGTTAGGATACTCCACCTGCAAATTTTGCAGAAAGTCTTTACCTTGGGTGACTATTTTTGGCAAATCATCCAAAAAACTACTAACTTGCTTCGAGACAACTGGAACGAGTCCGATTACTACAAATAATAATGCTGCTAAAAAAATAGCGAAAGACACAACAACTGCAAAAATTCGACTAAGTCCACGGTGAAAAAGATACTGAACGAGACCTTCTAACATATATGCAATGACTATGGCCCCTATAACTGGAGCTAGCATTCCACCGAAAAAGTACAGGATTAAGGTGCCCACTAAAATGAATAGCACTATGAGCATCGCGTCAGGATGCGAGAAGTGTGTATTGAACCAAGATTTTATGAGTGTAATCATCATACAATGATCAGGTTATAGTTTAGGAACAAAATTCATGTTGGATAACGATCTAACTATGTACAAGACTCCACTTTAGTTAATAACCCGACGCTACGCAATACAAAAAGCTAATCAAGAAAATCATTCCAGGAATTTTGCTATGCAATCAAGTAAAACTGATATAGAAGCCGAGCAAATCATAAAGCTTCTCACCATGTGGTCAACAGAACTAGGCTTCGATAAGTTATCTATCTCCGGAATAGACTTAACAGATAATGCTGAGGCCCTTTCTTTTTGGCTTTCGAGCGGAATGCACGGCTCTATGAGCTATATGAGTAGAAATTACGATAAGCGATTAAACCCTGAAAATTTATTTTCCGGCACTTTGTCTATAATCAGCGCGCGCATGCAATATCGAAAAGAAGGTGTTTACAAGGATAAAAGCTTGTTAACAGAGGATAAGAAAGCATTCATTTCCAGATATGCGCTAGGCAGGGATTATCACAAGACCATGCGATCTCGATTAAAAACACTCGGGAAAAACTTGGAATCTGAAATAGGGGGCTACGGATATAGGGTTTTCACAGACAGCGCGCCAATTTTAGAGAGAGCAATTGCAAAAAACGCAGGACTTGGCTGGGTTGGGAAAAATACTATGCTCATAGATCCAACGGCCGGGTCATATTTTTTTTTAGGAGAAATTTTTACCGACCTGAAACTACCTAAAACTAAGACTAGAGTTGGCAATCATTGCGGTACGTGCACGAAATGTATGGAAATTTGTCCGACAAAAGCTATCGTTGCTCCCTATAAATTAGACGCTCGGCGATGTATTTCTTACCTAACAATAGAATCGAAAGATGAGATTCCTGTAGAATTTCGACCCTTAGTTGGCAACAGAATATTCGGCTGTGATGACTGCCAAATTTTCTGTCCGTGGAACAAGTACGCAAAAAAAAGTGATATCCCAGATTTTGACTACAGAAACGAGCTGAACGATATCGACCTTATAACGCTCTTATTAATCGATAGATTGGAATTTGACCGCATCACCCAAGGATCAGCCCTAAGGAGAGTTTCGCACGAGCAGTGGCTAAGAAATGTAGCTGTTTCACTAGGAAACGCAAAGGCCAACCCAGATATAATTCAAGCCTTAAACGTAAGATTAAATCACGAGAGTGATTTAGTCCGAAAGCATGTAAAATGGGCACTACAAGAACAAAGAAAGAAAATAAAAAATGAAACAAAACCCAATAATTGCACCATCGATTCTATCGGCTGATTTCAGTCAACTTGGTAACGAGGTAAGTAACGTTATAGAAGCGGGAGCAGATTGGATCCATTTTGATGTTATGGACAACCATTATGTGCCTAATCTAACCATCGGGCCAATGGTCTGCAGATCGCTACGAAAGGCCGGTATTAATGCACCTATCGATGTCCACCTAATGGCATCCCCCGTTGATGAGTTAGTTGGGATGTTCGCAGATGCTGGGGCCAACATCATCAGCTTTCACCCCGAAGCCAGCTTACATGTCGATCGAACTCTTCAGCAAATTCAGGCACTGAACTGTCAAGCTGGACTGGTTTTCAATCCTGGAACCCCACTTCAAGCTCTTGATTACATACTAGAAAAAGTTGATGTTATCTTGATCATGTCCGTCAACCCTGGATTCGGAGGGCAAAAATTCATTCCAACTGCGCTCGAGAAAATTCGCAAAGTTCGAGAAATTATCGATAATTCAGGAAGGGACATCAGACTACAAGTAGACGGAGGTATTAATAAAGAAAACATTAAGTCTATTGCCGACGCCGGCGCAGATACTTTTGTAGCTGGGAGTGCCGTTTTCGACACGGATGATTACAAACTAGCAATATCTAGCCTAAAAGCAAAAATTTAAAAAGCCAATCCGCATGCACCCCAAAAAAACAATACTATTTGACCTTGATGGCACCTTGCTGGACAGCGCGCCGGATATTACCCTAGCTCTTAATAAGGCTCTAATGAAAAACCAATTAAATCCCATAGATGAATCTATAGTTAGAAATTTAATTGGAAACGGTTCTGCTGAATTAATTGCAAGAGTTTTGAACAGAAAAACCAAAAAAGCAGATCATCTTTTACATAAAAAAATACATGATGACTTTCTGATTGCTTACAAAAAACTGAGTTATTTTTTTAGCAAACTTTATCCTGATGTTCAAGAAACACTAGGAATACTTTATCAGTCATTTTCATTAGTCTGCTTAACTAACAAGCCCAGCCCAATCACTCACCTTGTCTTAAACTTAACTGGCTTGGCCTCCTGGTTTCGATTGATAATCTCTGGAGATACTCTCCTGCAGATGAAGCCATCTCCAGTTGGAGTGAATTTCTGTATAAAAAATTTCGAGTGCAAAAGAGAAGATATGGTCATAGTTGGTGATTCTACAGTCGATATCAAAACTGCGGCTGCAGCTGGAGTGAAAGCTATAGGGGTCACATACGGCTATAGCCACAATATCGACCTGGCCGCAGAGGGTGCCGATGCAACCACCGATAAAATTAAAGAAATTCCCCGTTTAGTAAAAAAATTACTAAGTGAAACCAAAGATAATTAAAAATATTAACTACAAATGCTTCTGATTATTGATAACTACGACTCTTTTACCCACAACCTAGCGCAGTATATAGGAGAGATGGGCTTTGGGGTAGAAATACACCGAAATGATGAGATATCGATTGATCAAATAGCAAGGTTAAATCCCTCCCACATTGTTATCTCACCAGGGCCTTGTGATCCGCATAAAGCAGGAATTTCAATGGACGTAGTCAAGAAATTTTATAAAAGAATACCTATTCTCGGCGTCTGTTTAGGACACCAAGCAATAGCGGCGTCTCTTGGTGGACAGATAGTAAGAGCTAACAGAATAATGCATGGCAAAGTATCTAAAATATATCACTCTAATAATGGTCTTTTTAAAGACCTACCCTCGCCGTTTACCGCTACTCGTTACCATAGCCTTGTAGTAGACCCGTCGACTTGCCCGGCACAACTCGAGGTAACTGCCTGGACCGAAAAAAATAACGGCGAAGTAAGTACAATTATGGGGATAGCTGATAAAGTGAATAGGCTTCATGGAGTGCAGTTTCATCCAGAGTCTATCGCTTCCGAATTCGGACACGACATAATAAGGAATTTCCTAGTAGACAATTAGATAAAAATGACATGAATATAAAAGAATCTTTAAAAAAAGTAACCGATAAAGAGGATCTGAAGTTTGAGGAGATGCAAGAAGTAGCTCTAGACATTATGTCAGGAAAAGTAACTGACGCTCAAATAGGTGCTTTTCTCGTCGCACTACGCATGAAAGGAGAAACTATAGATGAAATCGCAGCAGCTGCAACAGCAATGCGACAAGTCTCTCTTAAGGTCCCTCTAAAAAACAGCGAAATAATAGACACTTGCGGAACAGGCGGCGACAGCAGTCACTCTTTTAATATTTCCACAACAGCAGCCTTCGTAGCCGCAGCAGCTGGAATTAATGTAGCGAAGCACGGGAACAGATCGGCGAGCGGCTCCACAGGAAGCGCTGATTTGCTTGAAGCAGGTGGGGCTAAAATAGATCTAACTCCGCCACAAATTCAACAATGTCTAGAAAACCTGGGTATAGGTTTTATGTTTGCACCTGCACATCACAAAGCGACTAAGCATGTGTTCAATCCTAGAAGAGAAATAGGAATCAGAACAATCTTTAATCTTCTAGGCCCCTTGACTAACCCTGCGAGTGCAAAGGCGCAAGTAATTGGCGTTTTCGATACCTTATGGGTTAGGAAGATAGCGAGCGTATTACACAGACTGGGTAGCGAAAGGGCGATAGTGGTTTCTTCTCATAGAGGAATGGATGAAATAGCGATAGATTCACCCACAAAGTTGGTAGAGCTATCCAATAACGGTAAAATTACAGAATCTGACATATCGCCGGAGACGTTCGGTATCAAAATTCAGGAACATAGCTCCTTTGTTGCAAAGTCGCCAACAGAGAGTTTAAAAATAGCAAAGGAGGTTCTGCAAGGGGTCAGAGGCCCCGCATTCGATATTGTCGCGCTAAATGCAGGGGCAGCAATCTATATCGGTAAGGGATCGCCCACGCTTGAAGATGGAGTACAGCAGTCGAAAGAAATTTTAACCTCAGGATTAGCTATTAAAAAGTTTGACGAATTTTGCTCTTATACTCAACGGTTTTCAAAAAAATGAGGTAGCGGCTTATGACAAATATTCTCAGTTCAATTGTCGAATATAAAGCCTCAATTGTCAGGGCTAGAAAAGAAACAAGACCACTTTCTCTCGTCAAAGAACAAGCCGCCGAGCAAACTCACACCAGGAGTTTTGTACAGGCTTTAGAAAACCAACTTATAAAGCGGCAACCGGCTATCGTAGCCGAATGCAAAAAAGGCTCACCTTCGAAAGGTATTATAGTGGCCAATTACGATGCTGAAACAATCGCGTTAGAATACGAAAACGCGGGAGCTACCTGCATATCAGTGCTTACAGATGAAAAATTTTTTCACGGCGGGGATCGAGATCTCAGTAGTGTAAAAAAAATCATCAAAATACCCGTATTGAGGAAAGATTTTATAATAGACACTTACCAGGTATACGAAACTAAAGCGATAGGCGCAGACTGCATTCTGTTAATAGCCGCATGCCTTTCTGACAAGCTATTAGATAAACTATTTCAAGTTTCAACTGAAATTGGTCTAGATGTATTGGTCGAAGTTCATGATCGTACCGAGCTTGAAAGAGCTCTAAGACTGAGAGGACCGCTTATCGGAATTAACAACCGAAATTTAAAATTATTCGAAACCAATATCAACAACACCATTAGATTACTTAAAGACATTCCAGAGGACCGCATAGTTATATCTGAATCGGGAATCTCAAGCAGGAAAGATGTTGAAGTTCTCCTCGCAAACAATGTTAGTTGTTTCCTTATCGGTGAAACTTTTCTACGAGCAGATAAACCTGGAGATAAATTAAAAGATTTGTTCCCAGAGTTAAATTAAATATCAGTATCCATAGGTTACTCAGTTATCGTAAGCTACAAAACGTAGAAAGTTTTTAGAAGGATCTTCCAAAATAAAAAAGGCTTCTTTTTCTCCAGAGTTGTTAGTCACTACTTCCGGATTAGCTTTAAACTTGGTACCCACATATGTCAAGTGAGACACCGCCTGATGCCAATCAGTCCAGCTGACAATGAGGCCAAAATAAGATTCCCCAAGAAGACGGTTATCACTAATTTCTTTTCCTCGACCATCTTCCGATCTGGCGTGCAAAACAACACTGTATCCAAAAAAGTCAATTTCTACTGAGTTCCTTCCCTCTCTTACAACTTGACAGCCCAACTTTTCTACATAAAACCTTAAAGAATCTACTAAATCTTCAACGTGAATTCCTATTCTTATCTGCGGCTTTTCGCAAAATTCATCCAAGATTTTGTAGTTATTAGGCATTCTGAGATCCATAAGTTTGGAACTTACCAACAACTACACTCATTTCCTGCTTTGAAATCAAAATAGGATCTCCTATTGTTTTGGACAAAAGGTATTGTTTACTAAGTTCTTCGACCAACATGGCGGTTTCCAATGCGCTCGATAAATCAGGACCAACTGCTAACATACCATGATTTGCCATTAAACAGGCCATTCTCTCCTGCAAGGCTACCACGACAACTTCCGAAAGCTTTTTAGTTCCAAAAGTCTCATATGCGGCACATCTAATATTATCCCCACCAATAGCTCCAACCATATAATGAAAAGCTGGTACATCTATACAGTGACAAGATAAAGCGGTTGCGTAAGGCGAATGCATATGGATTACTGCTCCCACACCGATATAACGTTTGTAAATCTCGGTATGAATTCGCCACTCAGAAGAAGGCCTCCATCGGCCACGATATTCTCCAGAAATAGAAATGGAGACAATTTTCTCAGGGCCTAACTCAGCAGGGCTCAAACCGCTGGGGGTTATATTAATTGCGTCTTCAGACTTTACACTTATATTGCCCGTGGCGCCGGTATTTAAGCCTCTCTTTTCAAGGATCTCCATAACATCGCAGATATTTGAACAAATACTATTAGTCAAATCGGACCTCTGTCATCTTTTTACTGTAAAAACATTTTATAAGCAGAATTGCGAGTTTCCTCAAAATATTTCACATCTCCTATTAGTTCAATAAATTTTTGCTTTTCTGCTTCAGTCAATTGTATTCCTATTAATACCCGCCCATAAGCTGCCCCATGATTTCGATAGTGGAATAACGTGATATTCCATTTTGTCCCTAAGCGATTCAAAAAACGAATCAGTGCACCTGGTCTTTCTGGAAATTCAATACGGAAAACTGTTTCGTTTGATAGTTCTCGCCCTGCTCCTCCGACCATAAACCTGACGTGCATCTTGGCTAATTCATTGTTTGACATGTCTACTGGGTTATAATTACGCTCTGTGAGAGTTTTTAAAAGCAACTCCTTCTCATCAGGATAATCGCCAACCTGCACTCCTGCAAATACGCTAGCGATATCTGAATCACCTGCACGGTAATTAAATTCAGTGATCAACCTCGGTCCTAATGCTTCGCAAAAAGCTCTAAAACTACCCGGCCTTTCTGGTATTGAAGCTCCTATCAAAAGCTCTCGATTTTCACCCAACTCAGCTAACTCAGCTACATGCCGAAGCCTGTCAAAATTTATATTTGCTCCGCTACAGATGGCCACATAGTTTTTACATAGTAAATCATTCTTAACGGAATACTGCTTAAGACCCGCCAACGCGAGAGCGCCGGCCGGCTCACTTATTGACCTGGTGTCCTCATAAATGTCTTTGATAGCGGCACAAATTTCATCGTTCGAAACACAAAGCATTTCATCGACATACTTTTCTGTTAGTTTAAAAGTCAAATCGCCAACCCGCTTTACCGCAGCACCATCAGCAAAAATACCAACTTTGTTTAGAGTTACTGGCATACCTTTCTTTAATGCTATTGACATACTAGGAGCTTCAAGGGGTTCAACACCGATAATTTTAGTACCAGGACTAAGTGATTTAAAATAGACAGCTATACCAGCTATCAAACCGCCACCACCAACTGGTACGAAAATTGCGTCTATGTCTTTTTTTGATTGTTGTAGTATCTCCATCCCGACAGTGCCTTGGCCGGCGACAACATAAGGATCATCGTAAGGAGGGATAATCATTAGCTCTTTCTCTTTCGCAATTTCCTCAGCTCGCTTACTTGCTTCGTCATAGTTATCTCCATGAAGGATAACCTCCCCTCCAAGGCCTCTAACAGATTTAACTTTTATTTCAGGAGTAGTCTTTGGCATTACTATAATAGCGGTAGTATTCAAGGTCTTGGCAGACAACGCGACTCCCTGGGCATGATTACCTGCCGATGCCGCTATCACGCCCTTATCTATAATCTCTGGCGGTAATGAAGCCATAAGGGTATACGCCCCCCTTATTTTATAGGAGAAAACTGGTTGGGTATCCTCTCTTTTAAGCAATATGTCGCTCCCTATTCTGGCGGAGAGCCCTTGCAAGTAGTCAAGAGACGTCACTGACGCCACGTCGTAGACCGGGGCTTTTAGAATCATTTTTAAATATTTGTCTAACATTTGAATTAAAGTAACACTAATTGTTATGATTTTCAGCGCAATTTTTTTACCTGGAGGAAAAATGAGTTCTAGTAATATCGCAAAGAAGCAAGCCGCAATCGAAGCTATAAAGTATATCAAAGACTGTTCCGTGATTGGAGTAGGCACAGGCAGTACGGTAAACTATTTCATAAAGGAACTAGGAAAAATAAGGAATAGATTTGATTACGCTGTGTCCAGTTCGAAAGCGACTACGGAGCTTCTGAAGCTCGAGGGAGTGGCGGTGACGGAACTTAATAATTGTGACGACCCCGATATATATGTTGACGGTGCGGATGAAGCCACATTGCATAGACAATTAATAAAAGGAGGGGGGGGGGCGCATTAACACGGGAGAAAATAATTGCAAGCTCTAGCAAAATCTTTATTTGCATAATTGATGAGAGCAAACTGGTAAAAAAGCTTGGATCCTTCCCGGTGGCCGTAGAGGTAATTCCTATGGCTCGAAGTTATGTTGCTCGTAAGTTAGTGCAATTAGGAGGGGCGCCCGAGTGGCGACAAGGTTTCGTTACCGATAATGGAAATTGGATTCTAGATGTCTATAACTTAGACCTTACGGATTCCAAGGATTTTGAAGTACAATTAGACAGTATAGCCGGCGTTGTTTCTAATGGCATATTTTCCCGAAGACCAGCAGATAAAATTATCGTAGGAAGTGAAAACAAGATCAGGGAGATTTAGGTTCATCTTTAGATTTTTCATTTTTATCATTAATCATGGTTAATTTACAAAGATAGATCCCCACCTCGTAAAGAAGCCACATAGGAACCGCAAGCATAACTTGTGAAATTATATCTGGAGGCGTGAGAAGCATGCCGAGAGAAAAAGCACCGACAATTATATAAGGACGTTTCGCTGATAGAGACTCTATGCTCACTAATCCGGAGCGGATAAGAAGATAGGTCGCCACTGGTACTTCAAAAGCAAGCCCAAAAGCGAAAAATAACTTCAAGACGAAATCTAAATATTGGCTTATATCTGTCATTACCGTGACACCGGTTGGTACAATACCGGTAAAAAAACTGAAAACCAAAGGGAACACTGCAAAATAAGCGAAAGAAACACCCAAATAAAATAAGAGGGAAGTAGACACCATCAAGGGCAGAACTAACTGCCTCTCCTCTTTGTATAAGCCGGGGGCAACAAACGCCCATACTTGATAAAAAACATATGGAACAGATATGAAAAACGCGACGAACAGAGTCAATTTAAATGGAGCAAGAAAAGGGGAGGCCACTTGGGTGGCAATCATCGAGCTGGTGTCAGGAAGAGACTTCAAAAGAGGTTCAGCTAATAAAAGATAAAGTTGATCAGAAAAGGGCATTAAGACCAAAAGAAAGAAAAAAACACACGCTAGAGCTTTAAATATTCGCTTCCTAAGCTCTATTAGGTGGGATACAAAGGACTTATTATCACTCTCGATATCCGCATCAAATTCATTCGTGCTATCACTCATAATCTACCAGAACAGCTAATCCTCACGCTCCTTTGAATGTTGCACGCTCCCCCCCTTTCTTATCTCACTGTCAGACAAGACACCTTCATCGCGAGTAGCTTGTCGAACCATTGCTTTAAACTTCTTGTCTTCATTAAGAAATTCCTTATTAAGAAGCTTGTATTCATCGCTGCGTGTTTCTGCTTCTATCTCTCTTTTTAAAGTTGAAACGAGTCGCTGAAACTGTCCCGCCCATTGTCCAATCGTGCGAACCATTTCAGGCATTCTTTCTGGGCCAATCACAAGAAGGGCAACTATACCTATGATTGCCAATTCCCAAAAACCGATATCAAACATGCCAAAATCACACTAGACTTTTTCTTTATCAGTATCTGGTTGAACATCTATTACCCTTTCTGTTTTTTCCTGATCTTTGGGGCCTTCTGGATCATCCTTCATGGCCTTTCGAAAATCTCTGATCCATCCCCCTACATCACTTCCAACACTTTTGATTTTTTTTGTACCAAAAAGTAACGCTACAATAGCAAAAATAATAATTAGTTCTTTTATTCCAAATCCCATTATTTTCTCCCTTAACCCGGGCGAACCCGATTCATTTTTTTCTGTCTTTTTTCTCTTCTATCCCCGAGCGACCGAAACGAGAAGCCAACTCATTAAGAACATCTTCTGGTCCCAGCCCTTTGTATCGGAGCAGAAGTAATGAATGAAACCAAAGATCCGCGGTTTCCTTTATTAATTCCTCTACGTTCTCATTTTTGCCTGCGATAATAGTTTCGGTGGCTTCCTCTCCGAGTTTCTTCAAAATATGATCTCCGCCTTCATGAAGCAGGCTAGCCACGTAGGATTTCGTCGGATTTTCACCTTCCCGAGAGCGTATTAACTCATCCAATTCTCGCAGCACATCATCCATTTTTTGGTCACCATAGTTCCTAATTTTGTCGCTTTGTTTTTCCTATCATTGTGACTGAAGTGTAAAGCCCCATTTAGCAGGACGCAAACAAGAATGAGAAGCTTAAATTCTAACTTCAATGCCCGATTTGGACATTTCTCGCTTCACTTCATGAATCGTGACTTCTCCGTAATGAAAAATACTAGCCGCTAATACAGCATCGGCTTTCCCCTCAACCACCCCTTCTATTAAATGATCCACACAGCCAACGCCTCCCGAGGCGACGACTGGAATATTCACAGCGGTGGAAACAGTATTTACCAGATCTAGATCATAACCATCTTTAGTGCCATCCCTGTCCATACTGGTCAAGAGTATCTCTCCCGCTCCGTATTCAGCCATTTTAGAGGCCCACGAAACCGCATCTAGTCCCGAAGCATTTCTTCCACCATGAGTGAAAACTTCCCATTTATCTCGTTCTAGAGGACTTTTTCTAGCATCAATTGCCACCACAATACATTGTGATCCAAATCGGATAGCAGCCTGTTTCACTAACTCTGGGTTAGCTACTGCGGCGGTATTTATTCCAACTTTATCTGCCCCAGCTTTCAACAATAATCTCACATCTTCAACAGAACGGACGCCTCCCCCTACAGTCAAAGGGATAAAAACTTGAGACGCTACTTCCGAAATAACCTCCGGTAGGATTGCTCGTTCACTGCTACTAGCAGTTATATCTAGAAACGTTATTTCATCGGCACCCTGTAGGTCATACTTTCTTGCCACCTCGACCGGATCACCTGCGTCTTTTATATCGAGGAATTTTACTCCTTTTACAACTCTACCCGCATCTACATCGAGGCACGGAATTATCCTCTTAGCTAGGCCCATTTACTGCTGCTCTGAAAATTTGTCCGCGATAGCTTGAGCCTCAGCTAAATTTACTTTTCCCTCGTATATAGCTCTACCTACAACCACGCCAGCAACACCCTCTCCAGATACAGCGCACAATGATTTAATATCGTCAAGCGAGCTTACCCCTCCCGATGCGATGACAGGCACGGTAAGCTGGCTTGCAAATTTGGCGGTAGCTTCAACATTCACACCACTCAACATTCCATCTCTACCTATATCCGTAAAAATGATAGAATTTACCCCATCAGCTTCAAAACCTTTTGCAATATCGAGCGCGTCATGCTTGGATAATTTGGACCAGCCATCAGTAGCCACCTTACCGTCACGGACGTCCAACCCCACAATAATATGGTTAGGGAATTCAAGACAAGCATCTGAGACAAAATGAGGTGAGGTTACAGCTTTGGTCCCGAGAATGACTAACGAGACTCCGATGTCCAAATAACCCTGAATGGTTTCCTCATTTCGGATTCCACCACCCACCTGAATAGCTATATCTTCACAAGACAAGACCATTCGGTTAATTATCTTATGATTAACCGGTTTGCCGCTCGTTGCGCCATCTAAATCAACAATATGTAAGCGTCTCGCACCCTGATCCCTCCACCGTTTGATAACCTCGACAGGATCATCTGAGAAAATAGTTTCCTGATCCATGTTTCCTTGCTTGAGGCGAACACATTTTCCATTCTTTAGATCGATGGCGGGAATAATAAGCATTTCTTGTATCTAGATTTATAATCTTCTCTGATAAATTGCTCGTTATAAAACTATAGTGGCATATCGTTTCGGACACAAGAAGTGATTAGAGGAATTAAAAACTTAAAAGTGTTGCCCCCATAAACTTTGCCTTAATGAGCCTCATCCCAATTAACACCCGTCCCTATAGTCACTTCCAAAGGAACATCCAGATCATCACCACTTACTACCATGAGACTGTTTAATTCTTCTAATATTTGAGAGACTGCCTCTGATTCGACCTCAAACACTAGCTCATCATGCACTTGCATAATTAACAAAGCTGGAATATTTTTTTCGTTCAACCAATTAAAGGTGTTGATCATCGCTATTTTAATGATATCCGCCGCAGTCCCTTGCATGGGAGCATTGATAGCTGTTCGTTCGGCATATTGCCGCAGCTTGGCTTGCTTAGATTCTATATTAGGCAAATATAGGCGCCGCCCATACACAGTTTCCACAAAGCCTTGTTCTTTTGCGGTGACTCTGGTTTTTTCCATATATTCTCTAACCTTTGGATACTTTGAGAAATATAAATTGATATATTCTTGCGCTTCATATCTACCTATTCCCAGCTGTTTACTTAGGCCGAAAGCCGACATACCATAAATCAATCCGAAATTTATTGCCTTAGCAGCTCGCCTATTTTCCTCAGAGACCTTAGAAAGGCTTACTCCAAAAACCTCAGAAGCGGTTGCGCTGTGAATATCGACACCATCTCGAAAAGCCCCAATTAAATTATCGTCCTTAGATAGGTGCGCCATAATTCGAAGCTCTATCTGAGAATAATCGGCGGCCACAATTTTTCTTCCGTCGGGCGCCGAAAAAGCCTTCCGTATTTTTCGGCCTTCCGGAGTTCGGATAGGAATATTTTGGAGGTTGGGATCAGAGGAAGACAATCTACCGGTAGTCGTTACAGCTTGATGGTAATTTGTATGCACTCTTCCAGTAATAGGACTAATCTGTGCAGGCAATTTATCTACATAAGTTGATTTTAACTTACTCAGAGATCTATGTTCCAGAATTAGCTTGGGAAGTACATAATCGACAGCCAACTCAGATAACGCTGATTCAGAAGTAGACGGCTGCCCTTTCGGAGTCTTACTAACTACAGGCAATTGAAGCTTCTCAAACAAAAGTTCCTGAATCTGTTTTGGGGAAGCCAAATTGAACGACTCTCCTGCCTCTTTATGCGCCTCATCCTCTTTTTTTAGGATAACTTCGGATAAATATTTACCCTGGCGAGAAAGCATATCGGCATCAATGTGCACCCCAGATCGCTCCATATCGGCAAGAACCGGAACTAGCGGAACTTCCACTTTGGCTAGTAAAGATTCAAGTTGGCCTGTTTTTCTGATGTCTGAAAATAATTTTTTGTGAAGTCTGAGACTAACTTCCGCATCTTCAGCAGCATATCTAGTAGCAATATCAATCCGCACTTTGTCAAAAGACTGGTTTTTCGAGTCCTTACTAACAATATCAGCAAACTCCGTAACCTCTATATCTAAATACCTCTTCGCCACTGACTTAAGATCATGGCGAGCTACGCTACTATCAAAAATATAAGATTCCAACATAGTATCAAACGCTATTCCTTCGAGAGATATCCCATAATTTTTTAGAACTGCACGATCGTATTTTAGGTTATGTCCCACCTTCAGCCTTTCTTTATTCTCCAAAACTGGCTTAAGTGCAGCTAGAGTTTGGGATAAATCTAGTTGTGCCTCAACACCATCATAATCATGAGCAAGTGGAATATAGACTGCATTCAGTATATTGACAGAAAACGACAACCCCACAATTTCTGCTTCAAGTGGATCCAGACTGGTCGTCTCCAAATCAAAAGCAATAAGTTTTGCAGCATTTAATCTAGAGATCCAAGACATTAATTCTTCGGTTGTGAAAATTGTCTTATAGTTAGTTTTGGGAGCGACCCTTTTTATAAATTTTTTGTTTGAATCCTGCGGTTCAGATAGCTCACTCAGAAGGGTCTTAAACTCATATTGACGATATAGAGATTCCAATCTCTGCTTATCAGCCTCAATTATCTTCAAACTGCCAACTTCAACTCCAACATCTATATCGGTCAAAATAGTGACAAGGCGTTTTGTTAATGGAATTTGCTTTTCAAACTCTCGTAAATTTTCTCCTACCTTTCCTTTGATTTTTTCCTTATTTCTGATGAGGGAGTCGAGATTTTGATATTCATTAAGCCATTTAGTCGCCGTTTTCGGGCCTACTTTTGGAACGCCTGGGATATTATCTGAGCTATCTCCCACTAAAGTGAGGTAATCTACTATCTGATTTGCCTTAACTCCAAATTTTTCTAGAACGCCTTTCTCATCCCATACGGAATTCTTTTGATCGTCGATAACCGTTACTTCCGAAGACACTAATTGAGCCATATCCTTGTCACCTGAAGCAATAAACACTTTGAAACCTTTATCAGAGCCTTGCAAAGCAAGAGTACCAATCACATCATCTGCCTCTACTTTAGGTATTTCGATTAATGAATAACCCGAAGATTTTATAATCTCCTTTAGGGGCTCTACTTGAATTATTAACTCCTTGGGCATTTTTGAGCGATTGGCCTTATATTCTTCATACCAGTCCATCCTCAATGTTGGTCCTGGCGGATCAAAAATTACAGAGAACAGGTCGGGTTGATTCTTTAAAATCAGAGCTCTCAGCATTGACACGACTCCAAATATCGCTCCGGTCGGGAAACCAGCGTTAGTTCTTAAGTCGCTCGATCCATAAAAAGCTCTGTACAAATAACTGGAACCGTCAACCAATAATAATTTTTTTTGGCTCATTTTTTATAGTGTTTAATGGTGGACAATTTATATTTTTTTTAGCATTCTACATCGTGATCACAAACTAAAGGAAGAAAAATTGCACCCAAGCAGTGTTTTCAAAGCCTTCTTAATAGTCATTTGCATATTAGTAACCGTTAACTCCTTTGCGGCTACAGAGACAGTAGAAGTTCCAGAGGATGCAGAAAATTATTATTCTGAGGAGATTTCAAGCAACGACTTGGAACCTGAGGTAACCATCATCAAAAGAAAAGACTCTATTAAAGAAGAGTACAGACTGAATGGAAAACTATATATGGTTAAAATAATACCGTCGATTGGCCCGGCATACTTTTATATTGATCAGGATGGCGACGGAGTTTGGGAGACCAGAAATACTGACAGAAATTCTACCCCTAGGGTGCCCCAATGGGTGATTCTAAACTGGTGAAAGATCAAATGCTTACTCTAGCAAGAATTTAGCTGCAAGGGCGAGAAACGCAAAGAAGCCAATTACATCTGTAATAGTTGTCAAAATAACCCCTCCAGCTAAAGCAGGATCAAGGCTAATTTTTCTAAGAAACAAAGGAACAACGGCACCAAAAAAACCAGCAGTTACCAAGTTCACTACGACAGCAGCGGCTACTATGATTCCTAGATGAAAATCTTCAAACCAAAGAGAGGCCACCATACCAACAACAATAGCCCACAGACACCCATTACAAAATCCGATACCAATTTCTCGCGAGATTACTGACCAAGAATTAGCGGAACCAACTTGGCCTAACGACATCCCTCTGATAACAATGGTTAGTGATTGCATTCCCGCCACCCCACCCATACTCGCTACGACGGGCATTAAAACCGCTAAAGCAACCATCTTTTCTATCGCCCCCTCAAACAAACCTATAACCCAAGCAGCCAAAAAAGCAGTGGCTAAATTTACTGCCAACCATAAGGATCTTTGTCTGGCCGCCGCAACAAAGGGTGCAAACATGTCATAGTCCTCAACGATACCTGCAGTTGACATAATTTTTTTATCATTTTCGGCTCTAAGAACGTCGACAACATCATCTACAGTAATCGCACCGATAAGCTTTCCAAATCCATCAACAACCGGCGCAGAGACAAGATCGAACTTTTCAAATATTGCAGTCACCTCGGTCGCCTTCGTCTCAGCGAGAATAGGACGCTCGACGTCTGCGGTAAGTTTCGTAATAGGCACCTCAGGATTAGCTATCACCAAATCAACCAAGGACACTGCTCCAATTAAATGATTATCCCTGCTTACCACGAACAACTGATCCAAATTATGTGTTTTTGGGGTAAAACGTCTTAGGAAGCGAAGAACAACATCGACATCGACATCTTGTCTAATCGTTGTAACTTCGACATTCATAATTCCGCCCGCGGTATCCTGAGGATAATGAAGCGCCGCCCCAACTCTTCGCCTATTCTGCTCATCCATTGATAACAACACTTCATCGGCTATTTTTCCTGGCAGCTCCTGCAGGATGTCAGCTAACTCATCAGAGTCTAAGTTCTGGGTTTCAGTAACAACCCTTCTAACGTCTATCTGCTCAAGGAGATTACTCCTTACTTTCTTACTCACCTGCGCAATCACTTCCCCCCTCAAGGAAAAGTCTAAAGCATTCCAAAATTCTAAGCGCCGTGCAGCTGGCATAGTTTCTATCAAATCTGCAATCTCTGACGGATGGGAGGCAGAAAGTAATTTACGAAGATGTAGAAGATCATCCTCTTCGAGAAAATTTAGAGCCGATTGCAATAAGACCTGATTTTGACTTACTAGATCAACATGAAATGAATTCCTTTTCTCGCTATTTAGTTTGTTCGACATCTAAATATCCTAGTCAGCTAATAATTCTTTCAGTACGGTTGAGTCACCCGAACTGATAAACCTTTCCACTAATGATTTTGAACTTTTAACGGAAGTATTTTCTATCTTTTTTTTAATATCTGAAATCACCCAAGGTCGCACACTGAGTTGAGTGAGCCCAAGCCCTAGAAGTAATGGAAGATACTTGGGATCACTAGCCATTTCTCCACAGATAAAGACAGGCCTTCTTAGCTTTTTAGCGGCAGTCACTGACCAAAAAATCAGCTGAACTACACCTGGATGTATAGGCTGGTAAAGGTAAGAAACATGGTTATTTTGCCGGTCGGCTGCATTTGCGTACTGAACCAGATCGTTCGAACCAATAGATAAAAAATCTAATTCCGCAGCCAGCAAAGAACAAGACGCTGCAGCAGCTGGAACCTCAATCATTGCACCAAGCGGAATATCTTTTGCAAAATCAATTCCTTTTGCCAAAAACTCCTCTTTAAGATTTTTTAGAATTTCTTTCACCTCAACTACTTCATCCACCCCTGTAACCATTGGTAACAACAGTCTCACTTTACCAAACGCGGAAGCTCTCAGTACTGCACGTAATTGGGATAGGAAGAGTTTTCTTTCCACGAGGCTCAACCGTAGACCTCTAAGTCCAAGCGCTGATACAGCTCCTTCGGGCAAGGAATCTCTCAGAGCAGTTGGCAATTTATCTGGACCCAAGTCTGCAGTCCTGATAGTAATTTCTTGGCCGTTCGAACGCTTAAGAATTTTTTTGTAGACTTCGACCTGCTCTGATTCCGTCAAAACATAGGGGCTATTCATAAAAAGAAACTCTGTCCTGAATAACCCTATCGGATAAGTCTCGTATTCTGGAACTTTATATATATCTTCAAATATATCCAGATTAAGAAAAATGCTTATATGGCTTCCATCTAAACTCAAGACAGTCTGGTGATCCAAGGTGGAGTTTACACACATCTCTTCCAGATTATTCATTCTTACTTTGCTCTTGTAAGAACTAAGGGTCCTGTTATCGAGCTCGCCTATAATGAGCCCAGATTCTCCATCAACAACAACAACCTCTTCATCTTTAAAAAAACGCGTCGCATCTTTGACGCCAATTACAAATGGCAGACGTAGACTTCTAGCCAGAATAGCCGTGTGAGATAGTGTTGCTCCCGATTCTAGACAAAACCCTAGAATTCCTCTTCTTGATAGCATTATCACATCCGAGGGGCTTAAGTCCCGTGCAATTACAATCGAGCCCTGAAGTGATTCTGCGGAGAATATGTCTACGCTATGCTGCGAACTAAAGTTCTTTAGGATCACATTAATTACTTGTCGAATATCTTCTTTTCTTGACTTAAAGTAGGGATCTTCTGTTTTATCAAAAAATGAAGATAAATCTTTTTCATACAGCCTTAATGCCCATTCGGCGGTACAATTATTAGTTTCTATAATTGACGCTACACCAACTTTTAAAGATTCATCTCGAACCATCTGTATATGAGTTTTTACAAACGACAGGGTCTCTGGGGGCGAAGAAGAAGGTATTTTGCTCTTAACTTCTTCTAAAAAACCAACAGCTCGATAAACTGCTTCCTCTAAACGCTTTTTCTCGGACGCCAGATCTGTAGCATCTATTTGAGAAGGGGCTATGTCTAAAGATTTAGCTCCATTTAGATGGACCCGTCCAATCGCTATTCCGCTGGAAGTAGAGGTGCCATAAACAGCAAATGTCAAACAGACTCTCCAAACTTATTCGAAACCAAGTCTCTCAGAGCATCTAATAGCTCTTTCTCATCCTCGCCGCTTGTTGCTATATTTAAAGTAGCACCCTTTTGAGCAGCGAGCGTCATTAAACCTATTATGCTTTTGCCATTCACTTCTCGCCCTTCTCTTGTCACAGTTACCTGACTCGAATGTTTAGAAGATAATTCAACAAACTTCAAAGCCGCCCTAGCATGCAAACCCAGCTTATTAATTATTTCTACTTTGGCTTCGCACATTTTGGTTGCTCATAAATCTCTGTGAGTTACTCTTGTGGATTTATTATTGTTTTTGAAAATTGTACTTACCTTCTCTGCTACAAAAACAGACCTATGCCGTCCTCCAGTACAACCAAAGGCTATCGTGAGATAACTTCTGCTTATTTTTTCAAAGCAACCCAACCAATCGATCAGGAACTTAGATATATCTTCCACCATCTTAGAAGTTAGTGGATCGTTATCCAAGAGTTCAATTACCTCTTGGTCCCGTCCGTCTTTATCTCTTAAGGGCAGCTCCCAGTAAGGGTTTCGCAAACATCTAACATCGTAGACAAAATCTGCGTCCGTTGGGACGCCCTTCTTATATCCGAAAGATACAAATTGTAATGCCATTTGGTCGGCTGGCTTAGCAGCTATATTATCGCGCACTCTTTTTCGTAGATCATGTACAGTAAGATGACTTGAATCAATTCGCAAATCTGCGCTATTGCTCACTGGATCAAGTAACTTTTCTTCCATGGTAATAGCATCAGCTAATGAAATATTTTGCGTCGATAAAGGATGTTTTCTTCTAGTTTCGCTAAAACGACGAAGAAGCGCTGAAGGGGTAGCAGTAATGAATATTAATTCGACTGTCACTGCCGAGTTGCCCAAATCTTTCAACAAACTAGGAAGCTCTACGATAGATGATCCCGTATTACGTACATCTATTCCCACAGCCACACAATCATAGTGATTCGTTTCTTGGCCCGCCAGAAAATTCATAAAGCCCCGCAAGATTCCAATAGGTAGATTATCTACGCAATAAAAACCAAAATCCTCCAGCGCTCGCAATACTACCGATTTGCCAGCTCCTGATAAACCAGAAATTATGACCAGCCTTTTTCGTCGCAAACTATACTCCTTGCTTCGAGTCTATCTCTATTGACAACCTTCGTAAAACCGCCTCTTTATCATCGATGGTCCTCAAATTTTCTACAAATGAAATATCTTCTAAAGCCTCTGCTACCTTTCCGAGTAAATTTAGATACTCGTTTATAGAATCCTCTGGCAAGCAAAGACCCAAAAATAAATCGACTGGTTTTTCATCTACAGCATCAAAGTCTATGGGGTTAGAAATTTTAAGGAACGCAGCCCTTGCGGGTTCCTTCTTTGCTATCCTGGCGTGCGGCAATGCGATGCCGCTACCTAACCCAGTCGTACCCAATCTCTCTCTCGAAGCAAGTAAATCTCCAATTTGACAGGCCGAAGGTCCAGCATTCTTAATTTCCAACAAGGAACCAAGTCTTTCCAACACAGTTTTTTTACTTCGCAAATCATCGCGAAGTGAAATACGCTCAATTGAAAAAATTTTCGCTATTTCCATCAAAATCCCATCGATAGCAAATATGAATACACTACTCAAATGATATATGATTTGCCCAAATATCAAAACATTTTGTTAGGAAGCAACCCTTTGTTTGCGCTGACTAGAAGATGGGATTGATAGTAGCTCTCGATATTTCGTAACTGTGCGACGAGCTACCTTAAAACCTTTTTCGGCTAACAGGTTCGATATTTTCTGATCACTGTAAGGTCTGATATCATTTTCTTCCGCTACTATCTTCTGTATATAATTTTGAATCGCTAAGGAGGAAACATCCTCACCAGCCGCAGAACGGACATGACTATTGAAAAAGTACTTGAATTCAAAGATCCCCCTCGGCGTATCCATATACTTCCCAGAAGTAGCCCTAGAAACATTCGACTGATCCCTCCCCACTACCTCGGCAATATCACGCAGTACCATAGGTTTCATCTGACTCTCTCCTTCCTCGAAGAAATCGATCTGTCTCGATACAATTGCTTTAGCCACCCTAAAGATAGTGTCGTTACGAAGGCGTAAACTATTAATAAAGAACTTTGCATCTGATAAGTGCTTTTGCAGAGTCTTTTTTTCTGACTCAGTCTTAGTTTTTTGTGCCATCCGTTCGTATTGAGCATTTATCCGCAGAGCCGGGCAAAGCGAAGTATTCGACTCCACTTGCCAAATCCCGTTAACTTTAAAAACATATACATCTGGCACAATGTATTGGATATTATGGTCGGCGTATGCTGCTCCAGGTCTAGGGTTTAACGAGCGGATAAGCTTCAGTAAGGCCGTTAACTGATCGTCACAAATTTCTAGGTTTTCCTGTAGCTTATCAAACTTACTTTCCCCTAGCAGATCAAAATAATCACGACAGCATATTAGTGCTTTATCCCTTATCTCATTCGAAGCCTCTAAGCCTGAAAGCTGCAATATTAAACACTCTTGAACACTCCTGGCTCCCACTCCAGTTGGATCGAAATTGTGAATAACATTAGTGATAACGTGTTCGATATCGGTAATATTTACATTTTCTAATTTTGGCTGAGAAGAATTCTTGTTCCCACTCAGTAATGTCTCTACAATTTCTTCAGGCGAAGAATAGAGAAATCCATCTTCGTTTAAAGAGTCAATGAGTGCTATCGAAATAATCTTATATTCATGAGGTAGATTAACTAAACCTAGTTGCTCTAACAAATGTTGGCGCAATGAGGAATTTTGAGCATCATTTTCCCTGACTAGAGATGGCCCCAGGGTTTCGGATGATCCCTCAAATTGTCTATCCCGCCCCATCTCAAGAGACCCATGTGACCAGTCCTCTTTATACGCCTCCTCGTCGGAAGAATCGGGAACATCATCGGCTATCATGGCGCTTCTTTCAACTTCCTGTGGTGATGCCATAGGACTAGCATCCAAGTCTACTGAATCGCCTACCAGTGCCTCTTCTTCATGAATTAAGTCGCTTTCATGTTCGGTCTCAAAAGAAACATCATCATTTAAAGTTTCTTCCTCAAGCATTATGTTGGAATCCAAGGTCTCTTGAATCTTCGCTTCTATTTCCTGGGAGGGAAGATTAAGCAACTCTATTCCCTGACGAAGAGCAGGGGTCATTGCTAATTGCTGGCCGGTCTTAATTGTCAGAGATTGCTTCATGATTTTCGTTTTGTGGTTTTAATTATCTATTAAAGAGAAAGTAACTCTCACAACGAAAAAGATTCCCCTAAGTACACACTCCTTACTTTATCGTCTGCCATAACTGTTTCGGCAGAGCCCTCTGAGATAATCTTCCCTTCGTTAACGATATAGGCTCTATCACAAATTCTCAAAGTCTCTTGTACATTATGATCAGTTATTAGAACACCAATCCCAGCCTCTTTTAGTTTCTGTACGATACCCTGAATATCACCGACAGATATAGGGTCCACGCCAGCAAAAGGCTCATCAAGCAGAATGAATAATGGGTCAGTTGCTAAAGACCGAGCAATCTCGACCCTACGCCTTTCGCCACCCGACAAAGAAACACCTTGCTCATTACGCAGATGGCTGACATGAAAATCCGACAACAGCTCGTCAAGCCTTTTTACCCTCTCAGATTCATTTAGTCTTTGATTTAATTCCAATACGGACATAATATTTTGCTCAACAGTCATCTTTCTAAAAATAGAAGATTCTTGCGGCAAATATCCCAAACCCTTTCTAGCCCGAACATCTATCGGGAATTTAGTTAGATCTTCGGTGCCTAAAAAAATAGAGCCACCTTCGCTCTTTACCAAGCCCACAATCATATAAAAGCTTGTGGTCTTTCCTGCCCCATTCGGACCCAGAAGGCCAATTATTTCGCCACTTTCGACCTCTAAACTTACATCTTGAACGACTTTTCGAGACTTATACGTTTTACTTAGATTTTCAATTTTTAACATCGCCATGTTTCAAATACCCAATTTGAGATTACGCAAAAGTTAATATTTCAATCTTCATCTTCTTTCGGCGGCAAAATAATCTTAACTCTCTGAGCTTTTTTCTTGTCAATTTCATCTTTCCTCACAATACCAGCCCGAGAAGAACGAACTGTAACAATACTTCTCTCGATATCATAATTCATACGATGCCCTTGCGTGAGCCTCTTGCCCTGAGTGACTTTTGCCGCCTCGATCAGATAAACCATTTGTTTATCTTTATAATATTCTATTATTTTTGCTTCACCCTCCACATCTTCCTCACCAATTTTAGGCGTCTGCCGAAAGGTTGCCGGTGTTCCTTCAAGAAACGCTTCCTTTATTTGCCTATCTTCCTCTAATAGTACTTTAAGACTGTCACCAGTCATACGAATAGAGCCTTGAGTAACGACGACATCTCCTAAATAGGTCGTAACAC
Source organism: uncultured Pseudomonadota bacterium (assembly GCA_902597385.1). Classification (GTDB taxonomy): domain Bacteria; phylum Pseudomonadota; class Gammaproteobacteria; genus TMED69. The sequence goes on from CACJXQ010000005.1 coordinate 69,849, forward strand.
CCTTTTCATCATCCAGTTCCGCAAAATTTGCCTCTATTTCAATAGGTTGATCCATATCAGAGGGTAGCGCGTGCACTGACGAGATAGATACAAGAGCAATGAAAAGAATTTTTATCTGTGAAATGAATTTAGCCCCGCAAGGAAAATGACGGTCGTCAATCTTTTTTTTCATAAACTGTTCTCACACGATCCATTAGATGCAGTCGTCCTTCTAAAAATCTCACTTTCATCCCTACCGAGTTTGTTTCACTCGATGGCCCGATTATTTTGGCCGGCATATCTGTTTCCGCAAACTTATCTTTGGGAAGAACTTTAACTTCGGAGGTAAAAATTTCGTAAAGCCTTTTGCCCAATTCGTCTTTTTTCCAAACATCGACTTGCCCCTGAAGTAGAACCACCTCAGTCCCAGAGCTTACCCACGCCCTCTCTGACACCACATGCCAAGGTATAGGTCCATCATTGTATATCTCGAAATGCGGCTTATCGAGTTCCATGGAGTCGTCTTCTGGATAATGCTCTACCAATCTAGAACGCAAAATATTTTTCACAGCGCCTTCACTATCTGTTGTAGTTCTTAACATCGATTCCAAATAGTAATCTGGTTCTCGTGAGGATTTTCTCTCGTTTTCAACAAGATTATCCTCAACTGTCTTAACCAGCAGGAAACTCAACCAAGCAAAAACGATGAAAACAAATGAGACAAACCAAGAAATCACTTTTTAGGCCTATTAATCAGCTGGCACGATTATATTTATCAAGTAATATATCACAAATCTGGCAGTTCAGAGATTGAACCCCAACTTTAACAAGTCATGTAGGTTGACTGCCCCAACAACTCGGTTATCCCCATCCACAACAGGCAATCCATTTATTTTTAGATCCCTCATCATATTAAGGGTATCAAATGCTAATTTTTCTTCAGAAACCTTTTTAAAATATTTGTTCATGAAAGACGCTATCGAGGCTTTACGAACATTAAATTCTGTATCGAAAAGCCGCCGTAAATCACCATCAGTAAAGACCCCAAGCGCTTCATTTGCATCATTAACAATAATCGCAAAACCCAAGCCCGTTTCGGTTATTTTCATGATTGCATCTAGAAGCGACGCTTTGGAGTCCACAATAGGCATTGAGTGACCGGTGTGCATTATGTCTTTCACACATAGTGTTAGTTGTTTTCCTAGCGCCCCTCCTGGATGAGAGCGAGCAAACTGCTCTCTAGAAAAACCCCTTTTCTCGAAAATTGCCGCAGCAAATGCATCTCCCAAAGCCAACATTGCAGTTGTACTCGACATGGGAGCCAAACCTAAAGGACAAGCAACCTCCTCTTCTGGAACGGATAAATTATAATTTGAAAAAACTGCAAGCGAGGAATGCGGATTCCCCGTAATAGCAATTACAGGTATATTCATCTGCTCTAGAATAGGCAGTAATAATAAAACTTCTTTTGTTTCACCTGAATTAGATAAAATTAGTGCCACATCCCCTCTGGCAAGCATACCCATATCACCATGACTAGCCTCCGCTGCATTCACAAAAAATGCTGGTGTGCCCGTGCTTGCAAGTGTGGAAGCAATTTTTCGGCTTATGTGGCCTGACTTACCCACACCAATTAGCGCCACTCTGCCTAAACATCCATGGGCTAAGTTAACTGCATCAATAAAATTTGCGTCAACGGAAGCGACCAAAGCACCAAGAGTCTCCGCCTCCGCTTCCAAAACACCAATCGCGGTTTGTTTTATACCTTCCTTGACCTTCATTTTTGACAACAGACCTCTATTTAGTAAATTTGGATCAACTGCTGTAAACCATTTTACACGCTAGTTAGCAAAAACATCACCCAAAAAAAAGCGTAATTTGATAGAAAATAAAGCTCAATAAAAAGATTAAGCCGGGCAAACGATCCAACTTCCCTTTTTTCCTGTTAATGATAATTGCCAGTAGCAACAGTAGAGTTAGGAACCACATTACCCCAACATCACGTAGCAATATAGTTTTGTCGACTGAGAAGGGATGGAACAGGGCAGGCATCGCAACAACTCCTAAAGCATTAAATAAATTCGAACCTATTATATTGCCGATAGCTAAATCTGTTGCTTTTTTTAAGGCACTAGCAAGGGAAGCTGCGAGCTCTGGTAAACTTGTACCCACCGCGACAATAGTGAGCCCGATGAACACATCAGTCGCCCCAAAGTATTTTGCCAATGAAACCGCTCCTTTAACCAGCATTTCAGACCCTATCAACAGCAAAGCTAACCCTGCCAAGAATAAAAAAAAAGCCCTCCAAACCCTTACCTCTTTTTCTTGAGTCGAGATAGAGAGTTCGCCATCATCAAAACTGTCATCTTCAGCATTGCCATTGAGAAATACCATCATAGAAAGCAAAAACAATAGACCACCGAGAAGTGCAATTCCATCAAATAACCCGATGCTCAAATCGAGCATGAGCAGGGTTGATAACAACAATCCAGCTAGCATAATGGGAAATTCTAGTTTCAAAAGACTGGATTTTATTTGAAGGGGGAATACCAAAGCAGTTACGCCAAGAACCAAACCAATATTGGCTATATTTGAGCCAATAGCATTTCCGATGCTTAAGTTAGGATGAGACTCCAAAGCGGCAATTGTAGAAACCAATAACTCCGGAGCCGAAGTAGCAAACCCGACCACCACCACCCCAACTATCATGGGCGAAATCCCAAATCGCACTGAGAGAGATAATGCTCCGTCTACAAATCTATCCGCACCAAAGGCGAGCAATCCTAAACCGCACAGAACAAATATAGTTGCCTCCAGCATTAGATCGAACTTCCCTTTTTAAATGAACAAATAGTGGGATAGGATAGCATCAAAATACTCACAATGAGATGCTATTACTAACTCAAATTATTATCGGCAGGAGAAAAACTTTGAAAGCTATAATCTTAGCCGCAGGACGAGGGAAACGGCTCAGACCACTAACAGATAAAGTGCCCAAGCCACTCACCAAAATAAACGGCGAACCCTTGATAGAACGCCATGTGAAAAGATTATCCGAAAGTTCCTTTGAAGAGATAGTTATAAATCTTTCTTATAAAGGCGATCAAATCGAAAAGCATATCGGCGATGGCACAAGATACGGCATTCGTGTTAAGTATTCTAAGGAAGGCGAACAACCACTAGAAACTCTTGGAGGGATCTTAAAAGCACTCCCCATATTGGGTGAAATAGAACAATTTGTGGTCATAAATTCCGATATTTGGACAGACTATCCTATCCATAAACTCCCAGAAAGCGATCTCAATGGTCACTTAGTTTTAGCGCCCAAATCCGATTCGGAAAATGGAGATTTTGACTTAAAACAAGGGTTAGTACATACCTCCAGTTCCCCTCCTTTTATGTTCACTGGCATTGCTAGTTATAAGGCTAGCTTATTCAAAGGCATGGTTGCGGAGAAAAAGAAGCTAGGTCCTATACTGAGAGTTTGGGCAAAACAAAAAATACTTTCTGGTGAAATTTTTCAAGGCAAATGGTTTGATATCGGCACAATAGAAAAACTCCGAAACGCAGAAAGGAAAATAAAAAATAGCTAAAAATTAATTAGATCGTAATTTTTCAATTTTTGCACGACCCAACCTCGCGGCAGCCGAGTTAGGAAAAAGTTCCTGAAGTTCTGAAAGAGTTTCAAGTGCTTCACCCTCACTACCTAATTTTTCGTGACAATATCCTATTTTTAACATTGCGTGAGAACTCTTCTTGCTATCAGGGAATTGCTGGATCAGCCTCTTATATTGCTGAATTGCTTCTGAATAATCTTGGAGGACATAATAAGCTTCTCCCAACCAATATTGTGAATTATCCGAGAAATCACCTGCAGGATTTTTTGAGAGATAATCGTTAAAACCCTCTATCGCTTCAAGGTATTTTCCTGCTTTTAAAAGGCTAAAGGCAGCTCTATATAATTCCTCACCATTAATTACAGCAACTGACTGCGGTTGACTATCTGCAACATTCGACTCCAAAGATAGGGCGGATGTATTTTGTGGAGAATCTGAGTCGTCTACTGAAGATATAATTACAGGCTCATTCTTAGGTCCACTTAACAATTCTTCTGGAGCCGCAGTTACTGAAAAACCCTCTTTGCTTTGGAATTTATTTATTTGAAACTGAAGGTTCTCTATTTCACCACGCTGAACCCTGACCTCCTGCTGGAGTTCTTCGATCTGTTCTACTAAATCGATCAAACCGGCGGTGCTCAAAGTCCGCTCTAACCTTTCTAACCGATCAGAAATAGACAACTCCTGCGATTCGATCGCAAAAGAATAAAAGACCAGTGAAAATGAAATCCAAAGTTTATTTGTTCTTAAAAAACTACTGTACATTAGTAAACTAACTCCACTCTACGATTTAAAGAGAATACTTCCTCTCCTTGACCTAACATATCAGGCCTCTCCTCACCAAAGCTCACCAAATCCATCTGGGATTCTCTGACGCCCATAATAGATAATTGACGCTTAACTGACAAAGCCCGGTTTTCCCCTAAAGCTAAATTGTACTCCCTTGTACCTCTTTCATCGGTATGACCCTCCAAAACGACTCGTGCTGTAAAGTTATCAGTTAGGTAAGCTGCATGAGCCTCCAAAACCTGTCGAAATTCTGAAGAAACAGTTGCAGTATCATAGTCAAAATAAATTACTCTTATAGCCCTTAAGTCTTCTTCGCTTTCTACCCCTTGAGACTTTATCTTTCCTGATTGATTTAAAGGCACTGATGAACCACCTTGATTAGGAAAAGAATTTGCTTGGTCCGCTTTTGACGCTGTCAGAGCGTCAGTTCGGGTGCTGTTATTGCTACATCCAGAAGATATAATAAAAATAACAATCCATATAAAGAAGAAAAAAATTCTAGCCATCATTCAACTACCCTCGATTAGTGGTAAACAACTGTTAATCCGTTATTGGCCCCCAAGCTGGCTCCCTAATATCGCCTTCTCCCAAAGTAAACTTCCTTGAAGTCATGCTCCCATCGGTTGAAATAACTATCAATTTAGAAGAACCTTGAGCTTTTGAAGAATAAATTACCATATCTCCATTCGGGGAAAAACTAGGCGATTCATCTAATGCTGAATCAGAAAGAAACCTCCATTCTTGACTCGAAATATCATATAGGCACACCCTGTGGCCTTGCCCCCCTCGACTTATCAATACCAAACTCTTACCATCTTGAGAATACTCCGCATTCGCATTATAAGGGCCCAAACCAAAGGTCAAGCGCTTTGGTGGAGAACCATCAAAACCGAGATTATAAATCTGCGCACCCCCACTTCTACCCGAGGTAAAAATTAAACTGGCGCCATCAGAAGACCAGCTACCTTCAGTATCAATTGCTCCATGAGATGTAATCTGTTCGACAGAATCATTTCCTAAATTATATAGGTATAGGTTAGAGTTGCCGTCTTTGGAAGATGTTAAGACCAACTTTTCACCATCGGGGGAGAACGCTGGTGAGGCAGTTATGCCTTTTCCTATACGGATCTTTTGCCTCAAGCCCGTCTTCAACTCCTGAACAAATATCGCCGAGCGCCCATCTTCAAAAGAAACATAGGCCAGAGAATCACCCGAAGGAGACCACGCCGGCGAAAGCAGAGGTTGGCCAGATCTAAAAACTGGCCTCGGATTGTGTCCATCAGAGTCGGATATTACCAACTGATACTCCTTTTTCGAAGCTTTAAAAACGACATATGCTATCTGAGTGGAGAAGTTGCCCCGCTTACCTACAAGCTCTTGGTAAATGAGGTCACTTATATGGTGGGATGCTTTCCTAAAGCCATCAAACTTATAGGATATCTTTCGTGTAATTAATTCAGTTTCTCTAAACACGTCAATTAAACTGAAAACAATAGTATAGCCATTGTCATTTTCCATGACCCTTCCAACAATCAGGTTCTCAACACCTGCGATCCGCCAGTCTTTAAAATTGACTGCCTCCAAAGAAGTTGGATTCGAAATCATAGAATTTTCTGGCAAAGGAAGGAACTTACCACTCATGCTCAGATCAAATTTGATAATTTCAGCAGGATTTTTCTCGAAACTAGCTGGAATCTCGAAAGGCACTACGGCTATTGGCAGCGCCTCCACTGCGCCACTATCGATTTCAATCATCAACTCTTCAGCGCAAATTTGTGAAGCCAATAAAACAAACAGAATTAATTTTCTAAGGTCGAAATACAAAAGAGATTACCCTCATTTTGTTGAAGACTCGCTCTTCATCTGGCACTGGGAAGGGTGCTACTTTTCGGACAGCCACTTCCGCAAGCCTATCAAAGCTAGCATTATTACTAGATTTTATAACCTCAATTCCCGCTACATTTCCATCTCGAATAAGCGTAATACGAAGCGTACATTCCAAACCTTCTTGTCCAGCCAAAATCTTGTAGTTTTCTAACACCTTGGACTTTATGGCAGTAGCATATTTGTCTATCAACTCTGCATCCTGAAGACTCTGCTCCACAAACTCTTCTGAGGCCTCTTCGGAACTTATTTCGGCTAAGAGTTCCATCTCTGCCAACACCCTTTGAGCTTTGGCTGCTTTCCTCTCAGAAACTTCCCTGAGAGACTCAGCCTTTTGTCTCGCTTTAGCCGCTTTTTCTAATCTTGTATTTTCTTCAACAGCTTTTTGCCTTGCTTCAGCCGCTTTTTCTAATTCAACCTTCCTACGCTTCTGAGCCTGTTTACTCTCCTTAGCTATCTGATTTTTTTCTGACTGTAAAACCTCTATGACATTTCTTTCGTTTTTACTTTTATTTTTTAGTTCTATTAACTGCTTCTTTAAAGCATTAAGCTCTCTCTCCTTTTCTCTTTTTTCGCGATTCTCTACTTCTTTTATTCGCCTTACTTCAGCGACGAGCAAGTCTTCTTTAACTATTACCGCTTTAACGCTACGCTCACTATTCGAAACCCTTGGTTGCCTGTTATCAACAGGCATACCAATAATTAATACTACAGCAATGACAGCATGGATTAAGCCTGAATAGAGTACAGCCGTTCTCGTTATCATTTCTCGTCCGGAATTCTCGTTATAACCTTTTATTCAAGACTAGATGGCTCAGTAATCATACCAACACTCTCAACGCCTGCTCCTTGAAGAAGCGCCATAATCTCCACCACTCTCCCATAAATGACACTTTTATCACCCCTAATTAATACGCGAGTGCTCGGCTTAAGTCTCAGAACCGCAGCTACCTTGGCAACCAATAATTCGTCGCTTAGTTTTTCCTCCGGATTTCCCAAGTCCAGGTAGACCTCTCCTAAGGTGTCGACGGTAACAATGACGGGTTCTGCCTCACTTGGAGGCAGAACATCTGTAGGCGCACTAGGGAGATTTACTCTTACACCCTGAGTTATTAACGGAGCAGTAATCATAAAGATAATTAAAAGTACCAGCATAACATCGATGTAGGGAACCACATTGATTTCTGACATGAGGCGTTTACTCGTGACCTTTCTCATGACCTAAATATCAGCTATTAACCTGCCGCCTAAGAATTGCCAAAAACTCTTCCACAAAAATCTCATATCTGCCGAAAACCCGCTCTAGGTCACTTGAAAACCGATTATAAGCAATGACAGCGGGTATGGCCGCAAATAAACCCATAGCAGTCGCCACTAAGGCTTCGGCAATCCCTGGAGCTACTAATGCAAGTGTGGCTTGATGAACATTGCCCAGAGACTGAAAGGAATTCATGATTCCCCAAACTGTTCCAAACAGACCAATATAGGGACTTACAGAACCCACAGTCGCTAGTGTAGGAAGGCGCGCTTCAAAAACCTCTAACTCTCGATCAATGGCAACTTTCATCGCTCTCTGGGACCCATCTAGAATATCTGCCGGCTCCAGTTTTTCCTTTTTTCTAAGCTTAAGGAACTCCTTAAATCCCGACTCGAAAATTTTTTCGAGTCCTTTTAATTGGGGATTCTTTTCAGAAACCTTGCTATATAACTTTGTTAAATCTTCTGCCGACCAAAATTCGTCTTCAAAGCTCAATATTCCTTTTTTGGCTGATTTGACCTGACTCCTAAAAGAGAAAATGAGGCTCCAAGAAACAATAGAGGCAAGCAACAAAACTAACATAACTAGTTGCACCACAAAGCTTGCACCTGTTATCAAGTGAACAATTGAAAGGTCAGTCGACATAATGAATTCTTTCCTTTATTTCCCCTGGTATTCGCATTACACGCAAGGAAGTTCTGTTTACGCACCCAAGTCTAACAAGCCCGTGACAATTTATCTCGGACCTCTCATTTTCCAAGACTTGTTTTAATTCTATTGAAGCAAAACCTATCTTATGGATAGAAGTTTTTACAACAAGTTTTTCATCGATTATCGCAGGTTTTCTGAAATTTACATTTAAGGCTGCAACAACAAACACTATATTATATATTTTGGTCAGCACACTTTGGTCGAACCCGAGCTCTCTAAGCCATTCAGCTCTTCCACGCTCCATAAACTTCAAATAATTAGCATGATAGACTATCCCAGCAACATCTGTGTCCTCGAAATAAATTCTTACCAAAAACTGATGAATATGATCTGAGCCAACCGAATCTGCATGACTATTCATCGAAAAGGCTTCTCTCGGAATTTTCTTCGCCTGGAGGCTTAAGTCCAAAACGAACCCAGGCTGACTTGGTCGCAACTCTTCCCCTCTGGGTTCGCTTTAAAAAACCTTGCTGTATAAGATAAGGCTCAATAATATCTTCAATCGTTCCCCTTTCCTCACTTAACGCAGCTGAGAGACTATCTATCCCCACTGGACCCCCTTCGAACTTTTCAATTAAAGTGAGCAACAGATTACGGTCCATATTATCCAATCCGTCGTTGTCCACTTCCAGAAGATCTAATGCTAGAGCAGCCGTCCTGCCGTCTAAAGTGCCTTTATTTTTTACATCTGCATAATCTCTACAGCGTCTCAGCAATCTGTTAGCAATTCTCGGAGTTCCCCTGGACCTACTGGCAATCTCTCCTGCACCACTATTATCAATATCGACACCAAAAAGATTAGCAGCTCTTTTTATAATCTTAGTAAGTTCTATTTCCGTGTAAAAATCGAGCCGTTGCACAATACCAAAACGGTCACGTAGGGGGGAAGTGAGCAGACCGGCGCGCGTGGTAGCACCTATCAAAGTAAAGGGATTTAAAGGCATTGTTAATGTCCTAGCCGAAGGCCCTTCTCCGATTATCATATCCACAACCTGATCTTCCATCGCCGGATAAAGCGACTCCTCTAAAATTGGATTAAGCCGATGAATTTCATCTATGAATAATACATCACGCGCTTCTAGGTTTGTTAGCAACGCTACCAAATCGCCTTTCTTTTCGAGGACAGGCCCAGAGGTCTGCCTTAAGTTCACTCCTAACTCATTTGCTATGATATTTGCCAGGGTCGTCTTTCCTAATCCAGGGGGACCAAAAATCAGCGAGTGGTCTAGTGCCTCCTTGCGTTTTTTCGCAGCGGAGAGGAAGATATCCATCTGCTCACAAACACTAGATTGCCCAACATAGTCCACCAAGAGCTTTGGCCGCGCGTTGTAATCGAGAAGCTGATCTTCTTCAGCTAATTCCCCATCTACTACTCTTTTATTCTCTTCCAAGTTGAAAAACCTTTAAGTACTACAATCATCTTACTAAAACATTTTTTAAAACTTCTCGGATAATCTCTTCGCTCGTAGAAAGATTACTATCCAGGTTGTCGACATATTTCTCTGCATCTTGTCGCTTGTATCCCAAAGAAACAAGGGCCGAAACCGCATCGTCGACTATCGACGACTGTGAAGACGAACTCATCTCACTATCCGGTAAAATTTTGTCAATTTTGTCTCTCATATCTAAAACAAGGCGCTCGGCCGTTTTCCTGCCTACACCTGGCAATGAAACAAGCGAGGCCCAGTCCTCAGATCGAACACAACTAAAGAAATCACTCACTGACATTCCTGACAATATAACCAGTGCCATTTTTGTACCA